>JAFTDW010000001.1 GCA_017454015.1 Bacteroidales bacterium
ATTTAACCAAAAGGCAGATAGTCAATTATTATTTTTTATGATTGCTAAATGTTATTCGCTGTCCATGTTTTTATTTTTACGGGTGCTCATGACCTCAGTTATTCGCTGTCCATGTTTTTGATTTCATCTGTACTCATGACCAATGGTTCCTTGTGCGGGGTTGCTCACTGTCCTTGTTTTTATTTCTATTTGTGTTCGCAGCCTTCGGCAATTCGCTATACGTGTTTTTATTTCATAGGTGCTCATGGCCTCAGCAATTGAGAGTTAGCCTCTCCAAGGCTATTTTTAGAGGTCACCTTAATTGAATAAGTGCTCATGGACTTCCTTAACATGGGGAGAAAGCACCGAGAACGGCCACTGATACTTCGAATGAACCACGAGCTGACGACAGTATGCATAGGTGCCGACCCTATGGATAGCACCGCCACATCGCCAAACGGAAAAAGAAAAGCTTTATGCAGTAATTACTGATATCAAACGTACGTCTCCCGCCCAGTGAGTCATTGGGGTATCCATTTTCAAAAAAGAGAGGCAGGGCTGTTGCCCTGCCTCTCTTTTTTGAATAGGTGCGTACAGAACTTACTTGGCAAGTCCCAGTTTTTTCTTGACAAGGGGCATGATGTCGTCGCTGTCTTGCTGATAGAGTATGGCGCCGACATTGGCACTGGTGTCGAAGATATAGCTGTATCCGTTTTCTTTAGCCACATCCTCGATGGCTTTCTTGGCACGGTCTACAATAGGCTTGAGGAGGGCTTCCTGGCGTTCCTGCATGGTCTTCTGAGCGTCTTGGTTGAAGGCTTCGATACGGCTGCCCATATCCTGTATCTCCTGCTGCTTGGTGCGCTTGATGAGGTCGGACATCTGAGACTGGCGCTCCATGTAGTCGTTGTAGCGCTGCTCCATCTCGGCCTGCATGGTCTTGAGCTGGGACTCGAGGTCGGCGAGTTCTTTCTCGAGGATTGCCTGGACGGAGTCTTTGCCGGGCATAATCTGCATTAGCTCGGAGGAGTTGATATGGCCGAGTTTAACCGTTTTTTGGGCGTAGGCATGGCCGCCGAAGGCCAGAAGTGCCAGGGTCAGGATAATGGCTGCTTTCTTCATAGAGGGGTTTAGGGGTTTAATGGTTCGGTATTTGAATGGTTATTATCGTTTATGCTATTGTTCCGGCTGCAAGAACATGTAGTTTTAGTTGCGCGACTGGGATTTGGAGTTCGACTTGCCGTTTTTGTCGGCATTCTCGCCTGCCGTGGCGCCGGGCTTGTAGCCCATCATTTCGAGCACCTGGTCGCTTATGTCGTACTTGGGGTTGACGTAGAGCACCGTGGCAGAGCCCGCCTTGTCCATGATGAACGAGTAGCCACGCTCGTTGGCTATGCGCTCTATGGCGTTGTATATCTTGTCCTGGACAGGTCGCACAAGTTCCATCCGCTTCTTGTCGAGGTCGCCCCCGGGTCCGAAGCGCTTGCGCTGAAGGGCCTTGGCCTCGCTCTCTTTGGCTCGCAGTTCCTGCTCGCGCTTGGCCTTGAGAGCCTCGGGAAGCAGGTAACCCTCCTGTTGATAGTTCTGCGACATACGCTCCACCTCCTGAAAGAGGGTTTCGAGCTCCTTTTGCCACTGGGCGGCTATCTTGTCGAGCTGGGCTTGAGCCTGACGGTAGTCGGGCACGTTCTGGAGTATATACTCGGTGTTGACACATGCATACTTCTGGGCCCAGGCACCGCAGCAAAGCAGTGACAAGAAAACGAGGGGCAGTATACGTTTGATGGTTTTCAAAGCTTAATCTATAGATTGTCCGATAGAGAAATGGAAATGGCTGCCGCCTTTGGAGCCATCGAATCCGTAGCCCCAGTCGATGCCGATAAGGCCGAACTGTGGCATATAGAGGCGGACGCCGAGGCCTGCGGAGTTGTAGAGCTTAAACGGCTGGAAGTCGGTGGGACGGAGCCACGAATTACCACCCTCGAAGTACCCGAGGGCGTATATTGTTGCCATGGCGCTCTCGACGATAGGCTGGCGCAACTCAAGGGTGTAGCGGTCGAACACCGAGCCGCCGCCGTCGGGGCTTATGGAGTTGTTGTCGTAGCCTCGCAGGGGAATCACCTCGCGGCCGTCGAGCATCCATGTGGAGAGGCCGTCGCCGCCAACATAATAACGGCCAAAGGGCGAGAGCCCTATGTCGTTGTTGTAGTAGCCCATGTAGCCGAAACGGAAGCGGGCGTTGAGCACCACATCGCCAATGAGGTTGAGCATCCACGAGCCGCGGATATTGATTTTGTAGTACTCCAGCCAGCGGTATTTATCCTCGCCGGAGAGGGTGCTGTAGTCCTTGCCGTTCAACGAGGAGTAGGGCAATGTGGCGTAGCCTGTCAGCGACAATTCGCTGCCGCTGCGCGGATAGATGGGGGAGTCCATGGAGTTGCGGCTCAGCGTAAGGCCATAGGAGAGGTCGTTGGAAGCGCCGTCGGTGAAGGCGCTGGTAAGGGTTGTGTAGTTGTGCAGCACGTAGTGCTTATAGGTAAGACCGTGGGAGAGCGAGAAGTAGTCGTCGGGCCACTTGAGGCGTTTCGAGACAGAGATGCCTCCGCCGCTTATCATGAGGCTGTAGTACGAATCGTCGTCCTTGCCCACCCAGTAGCCGTTGCTGTAGAGGTTGTGGTAGGCCGAGACGGTGAGAGCCTGCGGACGGCGACCGCCGAGCCACGGCTCGGTGAACGAAGTGTTGACGGCATAGTAATAGGAGCCGTTAGTGACAACGTTGAGGCCCAGCTTCTGTCCGTCGCCGGCAGGCAACGGCTGCCACGCTTTCTTGTTGAAGATGTTGCGGGCGGAGAAGTTGTTGAGCTGTATGCCGAGCTGCCCTATTATCATGCCGCTGCCGTAGCCGCCTTGCAGCTGTAGCTGGCTGGTGGAGTTCTCCTCCACTTTGTAGACTATATCGACGGTGCCGTCGTCGCGGTTGGGCTTGGGCTCGGGTATTATGGATTCTTCCTTGAAGTAGCCGAGTGTCACCAGCTCGCGACGGCTGCGAAGCACGGCGTCGCGGCTGAAGAGGTCGCCGGGACGGGTGTGGAGCTCGCGCATGATCACCTTGTCGTTGGTAATGGTGTTGCCCTCAACTATGACGTTGCGTATACGCGCCTGCTTGCCCTCAACAATACGTATCTCGATGTCGATGGAGTCGCCCTCCACCAGCACCTCGACAGGGGTTGCATTGAAGAAGAGATAGCCGTTGTCCATGTACATGGAGGTGATGTCGGTGCCGCTGGGATTGTAGCGCAGGTTGGTTTCGAGCAAGGAGCTGTTGTAGGGGTCGCCTTTCTGGATACGAAGGTGGCGCAGAAGGTTTTCGGTAGTATAGATAGTGTTGCCGCTGAAAGTAATGTTGCGGAAGAAGAACTTGCGGCCCTCGTAGATGTCGATATTGACACGGAGGCGCTGCTCCTTGGCTTTTTTCTTGCTGCGTATGTCCAGTTGCTCCGGAGCCACTGGATAGACCGTGTCGCTGACGATGCGGGCGTCGCGATAGCCGAGTTCGTTATAGTATGTGATAAGGCCCGACAGGTCTTCGTTAAAGTCGTTCTCTATATACTTGGAGCGCTTCCAGAATGCCGGGGTCCAGAAATACAATTTCTTGGCATAGTGCACATCGTGCGTCTTGCGCATACGGCGTATCAGCTTTTTATACGGCACCTCGGTGTTGCCGCTGATATTAAGCGAGTCTATCTTGACTTTCTTGCCTATGGTGGTGTTGAACACCACTATGACGCGCTGCTGGTGTGTGTCGGAGGTGTCGGGTTCGGTGGTGGCAGTGGCCGTGACATTGGTGTAGCCCTTGTCGATGTAGTAGTTGCGTATTTTGTTGCAGCAGGTCTGCAGCAGGTGGTCGGTGACCACGTCGCCCACGGCGATATGCATCTCGTCGCGAAGCTTGTCGGCGTCGCCTTTGCGCACGCCGGTGAAGCGGAACTTGGAGAGCTTAGGGCGTTCGCGGAGCGTTATCTTGAGAAACACCGTGCTGCCTTCGATGCGTGTTACGCTAATCTTCACATCGTCGAACATGCCCTGTTTCCAAAGGTTGTCGATAGCCGTGGAGATTTTGTCGCCGGGCACGGTGATCTCGTCGCCCACCTGCAGGCCGGCCACGAGCAGTATCATACGGCTGTCGAACCGCTCGGCATTCTCGAATGTTATGCCTCCTATTGTGTACTTCTTGGGTGTGAGGTAGTCAATATCGTAGTGGTCGGAGCCACCTATGGACACCTGTGCCGAAACAGGTATTGACATGAGCAGGGCTAAAACTGCCAGCAGTATATGTTTGATAGCTTTGATAGGCTGGGGGGTGTTTGGAGTTACAGCTTTGGAAATAACTCTATATTGGTACAAATATTATATACTTGGAATTATTTTTTTACTACGCAACGGGAAAGCCGGTGGCTTTTCATCATGTTTTTGAGTTTATTATTTGTTCGGCTGTTTTCCCGAAGCGGCGTTGGCGCTGCTGGAACCACGCCAAGGCGTCGTAGAAGTCGCCCTTGCGGAAGTCGGGCCACAGTATATCGCTGAAGTACAACTCGGTGTATGCCATCTGCCAAAGCAGGAAGTTGCTCACACGGCACTCGCCACCGGTACGTATCAGCAAGTCGGGGTCGGGGTTGTCGGCTGTGGAGAGGTAGCGGCGCAGTGTCTCCGCGTCGATAGCCGAGGGTGCGAGGTTGCCGGACAGTGCATCGGCCACGGCCGACTTGAGAGCCTCGCCAAGCTCCCAGCGCCCGCTGTAACTCAACGCCAACTGCAGCAACATGCGACTGTTGCCCGCTGTGTCGGCAATGCAGCGTTGCAACTCGACAAGCGAGTCATGAGGTATTCGCTTGCTGTCGCCTATTGTGCCCAGTCTTATATCGTTTTTCATCAGTGTGGTGGTCTCTTCGCGCACGGCTTTGATTAGGAGAGCCATGAGGCCGTCAACCTCTTCCTGCGGACGGTTCCAGTTCTCGGTAGAGAAGGTATAGAGTGTAAGCACCTTTACGCCACACTCGGCCGCCGCCTCGACAGCCTGCCGCACAGCCTCTATGGCGTGCTGGTGGCCGTAGAGTCTGCGCTCCATACGCTGCTGGGCCCACCGCCCGTTGCCATCCATGATGATTGCCACATGGGCGGGAATGTTGCCGGGGTCTATATCGTTGATTGTAGCCATGTCTATATGGTGTGTTCTATTTGTTATTTATTCTCCGCTTAGCTGTCGGACTCGTGTCATTTCAGGTCGCAGCGTTTTTTACCAACCCAGAAGAACACCTTGTCCATGCGCATTGTGAGACTGAGGTTGAGGTATGCGTACCAGTCGTCGAGCGAGTCGTCGCCGCGCTTGATACCCGGTTCATTGCTGTAGCCCTCCACCACTTCGCCGCTACGGTCGGCAAGGCGCTCCGCAATGTCGTTGTGCAACAGCGAGACATCGACGTATGTGGTGCTGACATCGTCGATATAGTCGGTCCAGGTCTTGCGGAAGCCATACTCCAGGGCTACGGTGAGCCAGTCGGCGGCACGGAGCTTGACACCGAGCCCGAAAGGGAACATCATCTGCACAAGCGAATACTTGGTACGCTCGGGATATTGCGCGAGGCCTTGTCCCTCGGTGCCCAGCTCCTGTAGGTCGTACCATGTAAGGAGGCCTGTGGCCGGGTCGGGATACTGTGCCTGCGGGTTAAAGGTAAAGAAGCCCACGCCGCCAAAGATATACGGTGTCCACTGCTTGTCGTCGGCAGCTCGCCCGAAAGGCAAGAAATTAAACTCGGCACGCATCCACCCCTCCCCTATCATGCTGCGGAAACTCAGGTTGCGACGCACTATGACATCGGGGTTGCCCCCCTCCACATGGCCGTGGCTTGCACCCAGAGAAAACGCCCAGCGGTTGTCGAAGTTGATGCGGTAGAGCACCCCCAAGGCGGGGTTCACCTTGCCAAACATGCTCTGCCCGTTGAGGTCGCCTATGTAGTTCATCACACCGCCGTTGACACCTATCTCCGACCGGCGCAACATGGGTTGCGCCTCCACAACGCCGCAACAAAACAATGCGGCGAGGCACAGGCAGAGAACGGTATTGCGCAAGTTGGTGTTCATAGGTACCCTGACAAATTGCAAACGACCTGTTATTGATTGTCAAAAGAGAGGCTGTGGCAAATGCTCTCAACCTGCATGAGGTAGTCGCGCTTGGGGAAACGCGGCGAGTAGACAAAACCCACAAGAGTAAGCAGCTCCTTGTTGTCAGGAGTGGCAATGGTGTAGCTCACATAGGGGCCGCCCATAAAGTCGCCGAAGGAGCGCCACACGCCCCTTGTCTCCACTGCGGGGCAGCCCGCCAGCGTGGTGCGCCGCACCACGAAGTCGAGCCTCCGCTCGGTGCCTATATAGCTGCTGTCGACACTTGCAGGCACTCGCGCCATCATGCTGTCGACGGTGGCCAACACACTGACAGAGTCGAACTGGTTGCGGTTTGTGTATTTCTCCTTGTACACCAGCACATGGAGGCTGAAATCCTTGGCTTCCTTGCGTACCCAGCAGTAGTTTGGGTAGGTTGCCGCCATGCGGAACTCCTCGCTCAGTGTCAGGTTTAAGCCCATGGCATTCCGCACCTGCTGCTCCACTTTGTAGCCTTCGGTGCCACGGTAGGCTTTCTGTATGCGCCGGTGCTCTGTTTGGTATATGAGGTCGACCATCTGCTCGGCGTGGACGGAAATCAGCGAGTCGAGGCTGCGGCGGTTTCGGGCGGCGAACTCAAAGGAGACCTGAGGCGAGGCCTCCCTGTCGCGGTAGAAATAGACCTTGTCGGGATTGGCTCCGTTGACGTCGAACAGCACTATGTTGCGATGGGCGTGAAACATATCGCTGTTGTCGTATGACGAACGGGGCAGGTAAACCACATCGAAGGCAGGCTCCATCTGCATAAGACCCTGCTGCGGACAGCGAAGCAGGCTGTCGACAAGGGTGCGCGTAGTGGTGCCTTTAGCCGTTATGCCATTGTCGGCTATTATGAGTACTTCGAGGGTCTTGCCCGACGAGCCACGCTTACCGCCGGCGGGGTCTGCCCGGTGGCTGCACCCCGACAACAGAAACGCGGCTATGACAGCTGATATTGTTATTGATTTTAGCGACATTGTTGAGAAGTGGTTTGTTTATCATTGATTATTTTGCACAAGACACCGCCTGCGAATATTCAATAAAGTCCCTTATGGCATTGGCCAGCGTTGAGTGCGGCATGTCGAGTTCGGCGGTGGCCAAGGTGTTGTCGTAGTACTCCATGGCGTATAGCTGGCTTATATTGTTGGTCGACAGCTGGGTTCTTACGCCAAGGCGGCGCAGCATGTCGCCCACACGCCCTACCGCCATGGCGAGCGGCTTGGCGAGCGGCACTATCCACTGGCGGTAACCGCCAATGGTGCGCAGCAGGTCGAAGAACTGACGGAGCGTGAGGCTGTCGGCGGTGAGCAGGTACCTCTGGCCGTGGCGTCCCTTGGTAAGGGCATTTACGGCGGCCACCGCAACATCGGACACCGGCACAAAGCTCTTGCCGCCGGTAGGTACAAACATCACAGGCTTGCGCCATGCCGAGAGAATGAGACGTCCCGAACTCGGCTTGCTGTCGTGGGCACCGATCATGAAGCCTGGGTTGAGTATCACATAATGCAGTCCGTCACGTTCCTCTCCATACCGCAGCACCAACTGCTCGGCCTCCTGCTTGCTGCGTGCATAGAAGGAGCTCTTGAATGGCTCTTCCATGGGGTTAGCCTCGGTGGCCGGCTGGCTGGCACTGCCATAGCCTATTGTGTTGGCACTGCTGACATACACGAATGTGCCGATGTGGAGCTGTGCGGCGGCTTGCAACAGCCGCTCCGTGCCGTCGCGGTTCACGGCGAGGTAGTCCTCATAACTTGGCAGCGACATGTCGGTAACCGCGGCGCAGTGTATTATCGCGTCGCAAGTGCAGGCCTCACGCTGCAGCAGCGAGCTGTCCGTGAAATCGCCCTCCACGACCGTAAGCCCCTTAAGGGATTCCGGCATCTCGCCGGCGCGACGCACTACGGCCACCACCTCGTGACGCTTGTCGAGAAGCCTCAACAAAATGTTGTAGCCCAACAATCCATTGGCTCCCGTGAGAAAGACTCGCATCTTGTTATGACTTTAGGGTTGTGGTATTCAGAAAAACTACTTGCCCACCACCAACACTTTTTGCGGCGGGGTTGCGGGGTCGGTCTTGACCATATAGACACCGGTCGCAGGCATACGGTAGCGGCGCGACACCGTGGTGCCGTGGCTGTCGCGCACCACCACGCGCCCTACGGCATCGTAAATAGCCAGCGGGCCGTGGTAGCCTTCCACGACTATTTCGTTGCCGTACGTATAGACTGTGTATGCCTCGTCGGCCTGCTCTATGCCGTTGGACCGTGCAAATACTGCCTGCAGCGTCACGTCGCGGTCAACCACGAAGCTGCGTATGCGCTCGGTGTTGTTGTCGCTCCAGCGCACAAAGCGGTAGCCCGGCTCGGCGGCCGCCGAGATGGTGAGATAGTGCTGGTAGGGATAGGTGCCGCTGCCATGCACACGGCCTTGTGTGCTGTCGTTGGCCGAGAGGGTTACTGTGTAATAGGCATCGACAAAGGTGGCTGTGTGGCTCTCGTCGGAAGAGACCAGTATGCGGCGCGGATTCTCGGTGCTGCCGTCTTCCCAGCGTGCAAAGGCGTAGTCCCTGTATCCCACTGCGGTGATATATACGGTGTCGCCATAGTAGTACATGCCGCTACCCGTCACATAGCCCTTGTTCTGATCCGCAGGGGTTCCCCCTATCGAATAAGACTCTCTTGCAAAGACTGCCGTGACGGTAACGTTGGTTGTGACGGTAATCAGGCGGGGGTTGTCGGTGTTGTCGTCGTCCCAGTGCAGGAACGAGCAGTGGCTCGCAGGCACCGCCTCTATGGTCGCTGTCTGACCATATTGGTAGTTGCCGCCTCCCATCACCAAGCCCCAGGCCTGATTGTTGACCTCGGTGGACACTGTTATTACGTCGGGCTCGAATATAGCAGTGAATGTGGTGTCGCTGTTCACTGTTATATTACGCAAAGGCAATGTGTTGCCGTCGTTCCACGCGGAGAAATGGTAGCCGGTGTTCGACAAAGCTGTTATCGTTGCCGTGCTTCCAGCGGAGTAATAGCCGCCGCCAGTTACGACACCCATAGTGGTGTCATTGCTAACCACAGTGAGGATACAATTGCCGTAACGGAATATAGCCGTCACCTCCAAGTCTGCGCTGACAGCGAAGGTTCGCGGGTTTTGCTGCACACCGTCGCTCCACCCCACGAAGCGGTAACCCTGCCGCGGCACTGCCGTGAGGCTCACCATGGTGCCGTAGGTGTAGCTGCCACTGCCATAGGTGTAGCCCATTGTGTCGTTGCTCGACAGGGCTGTTATCACATAAAGGTTATTTGAGAACGAAGCGGTGAAAGCCATATCGCCTGTCACGACGACCCGCAGCGGGTTGTTGGCAGAGCCGTTGCTCCAGCCTGTGAAATGGTAGCCCGGAGCAGGCACCGCGGTAATCACTGCCGTGTCGCCGTAGGAGTAGGTACCCGAGCCTGTGGTGCTGCCCATGCTGTCGCACGCACTGTATGCCGTGACGCGGTAGCCGTTGCGCGTGAAGATGGCTACAATGCTGGTGTCGACGGTGACCACCATGCTGCGCATAGAGCTGGTGATGCCGTCACTCCAATGCGAGAAACGGTGTCCCGACTTGGGCGTGGCTATCAACACAGCGGTAGTGCCGTAGCTATACGAGCCACCACCTATCACGCTGCCCATGGATGTGTCGTTGCAGGTAAGCCTGACATTGCGTATGGCAGTGGTGAAGCGTGCTATAAGATAGGTGTTGCCTGTAACCCTTATCCTGCGCGGATTCAGTGTGCTGCCGTCGCTCCAGCTGGTGAAACGACTGCCCTGCAGCGCACTCGCCGTTATTGTGGCTGTGTCGCCGTACAAGAATGTGCCGCCGCCTACTGCCGACCCCTGCATCAGGTTGTCGCTAAGCACCGTGACATTGCACGTTGCCCTCTCGAAATAGGCTGTGTAGTAGGCGTTGCCCGACACTGTCACCAGGCGCGGATTGTCGGTGTTGCCGTCGTTCCACCGTGCAAATTTATAGCCCCTCAGAGCCTGGGCGGCTATGGTGAGCGTTGAGCCGTAGTCGTATGTGCCGTAACCGCTTACGGTACCCAACGACTCGTTGTCACTATGCACATATACAATGTAGCGGTTGGCAACAAAGCTTGCCACAAGCACCGTATCGCCCTCCACGCGGAAGAGGCGGGTGGCGGATGTGGAGGCGTCGTCCCAGCTCTCAAACCGGTATCCGCTGGCTGCCGTGGCCGTAAGGCTCACTGTGTCGCCGTAGCCGTAGAAACCCGAGCCAACACGCAGCGTAGTGCCCGTGGCAGTGGGCGTTGCCAGCGTCACCGCTCCTCGCGAGGTGTCGTAGTCCACTCTGACCCGATAGAGCGCATTGGCAAACGAGGCGGTATAAATCGCGTCGGCACTGACGTCGACAACACGAGGATTGGCGGTGCTGCCGTCTTGCCATGCCACAAACATGTAGCCCGTACGCGGCACCGCGGTGATGGTGACCGTGGAGCCAGCCTGAACTATGGTGTCGCCAAATGTGAAACCACGCACAGTGTCGGCGCTGCGCGTAACAATGTTGAACCAGTCGGCAACAAGTGTTGCAATATAGGTTGCGTCGCTATCCACCGATATGTTGCGACGGTTGGTGATGGCGCCGTCGCTCCATCTCACAAAACGGAAGCCTTGGCGCGGCACCACGTAGATAGATATTTGCTGGCCTGTTGTGTAAAGGCCGGAGCCGTAGGCCCTGCCCATCGTGCTGTCGCATGAGACCTCTATGGCCGCCATGCCGCTCACAAACTGAGCCTGGATGGCAGTGTCGGCGGTGGCCACGAAGCGCCGCGGGTTTTCCGTGGAGCCGTCGTCCCAATGGTAGAAGTGGTAGCCCGAGTCGGCGGTAGCCCATGCCGTGACGGTATCGCCTGCCGCATAACGCCCACTGCCTGTCGCCGTGCCGCCGTAGTTCGACGTGATGTTAACCTGATAGGTGTCTATCGCGAAAAAGACAGCCACGACAGTGTCGCCCATGACGGAGATGGTGCGTGGGTTGGCTGTAGAACCGTCGCCCCAGGCCCTGAAATGGTAGCCCGCTGACGGCACCGCAGTGAGTGTGACCTGCTCCATGTAGGCAGCCCTCCGACGACCTCGCACCGAACCGGCCGAGATGTTGTTGCTTAAAGCCGTTATATCAAAACTGTCGAACACAAAACTTATGCCGCTGAGCATTGTGTCGCGATGCACTATGAGCGGCAGCACACTGTTGGTGTCGCCATTGCCCCAATGGGCAAAGCGGTAGCCGTGCAGCGGCACAGCCCTGAGCATAGCGATGCTGTTGGTGGTATATCGGCCCAGACCCTCAATCCTGCCAACCAACGGGTTGTAGTCGGCATAGACATTGTGCTCCGTGGGACCGAAAGAGTTGCACAGCCTCATGGTGAGCCTGTCGCCCCACTCCACCGTGTCGAGGTGGCCCATGCATCTAAACGCAATAGTGATGTCGCCCACGCCCTGGTAATGGTACGGCGTGTTGAGATAGATGGTGGCCTGTCCCATCTGCGGCACACAATAGAGCGTGGCGGAGGCCACGCCTGTCATGGCGCCCAGGTGCGACTGCTGGCCGTTGGCCATATAAACCTGCACCTCTATGCTGTCCTCCATAATCCCGCCATAGTACAGCGATATGCTGTGAATGTCGCATTCGCCAAAATCGGCGGCTGTCAGGCCTGCCTCGTCGTAGTACTGCCACACTGTTCCGTCCACCACTTCTCCCGACAAGGGAAGATGCGCTGTTATCGAGTAGTCCTGGCCGCAGTTGGGGGACACCACTGCCGGCGGCGTATAGCCTCCCTGCGAGCTGGTGCGCACGCGGCGGCGCACCGCCACTCCTGTGTCGCCGTCGGAACAGACGGGACGCACATAGACGTCGTAGTCCGTTGACGCGGCAAGTCCGCGCAACGTGATGCTGTTGTCCGTAGTGAGGAGCGAGAGCAATGCATCGCCGCCAAAGGGCGTATAGCCACGCCTGCCATACTCCACCTGCCACAGCATGTGTCTACCGGGGACACGCCACTGCAATGTCGCCCAGGTCGAGCCCACTGCCGTGACAGCCACCGACGAAGCCTTGCGACAGCCTGCAGCCATACCAATGGCCACGGTGTCTATTGTCAGTGCATAATCGCCGGGCGAACTATAACGCAAGGCTATATGTCCGTTACGACCCGCCGGTCCGTCGTAGCCAAAGTCATGCTCTATGGTAGTCCACATAAGGTCGCCGCCAAGAGAGGCCAACGGCCTGAACGAGCTCTCGTCAAAAAGATTGTCCATATAACCCAGCGTCAAGGCAGCCTGCTCGGTGTTCTGCATGCGATAGCGCATGAAAAAGCGCAACGAATCGGTACCCACCGCCGTGGTCGGGAACAGCACGTATGTAGTGCCACCGGATACAGTCAATGTATTGTTTCTCGTGCTCACCGTGCCGCCACGCCACTGGATACAGCTTCCGCCGTGGAAGCCATCTTCATAGGGAATCTGCACGGGAGCGCAGCAAGTAGTAAAGCCCAGGCTAACCGCCATGCCCGTGTCGCTGTACCCGCATATCGGCATCACGCGTACCTCGTAGCGTGTGTTGGGCTGTAGCGAAACAAGGTGCAGTGACGTGTCGGTCGAAGTCCTGCGCTGCACCGTTCCACCTGCCTCGCCATACTCCAACACCCAGCCGCGCTCCATGCCACCGAACCACTCCACCAGTGCCTCGTCATGGGTTAGGTGAGTAAGCCTCAACCCCTCGGCGGCGGCGCACTCGGCACGCTCCACCCTGATGTTGTCAACCGCTGCCGGAGGGCCGGCTATACGGCTGTTGTTGTTAACCCAGCACAGCACCAGCTTGTACAGTCCGGCACTGTCCACCGCAAAATTGGCAGTATGGGAGCTCCATTGTGCCGAGCCGCCCATGCCATGTCCTCCATCAAGTGCCACCCAGCCCGCAGGGAGTGAGGCGTAGCCCATGCCATTGGTGGGCGCTGTCATCGTGGCTTCCGGCAACACCGTGGCACCCACAAGGGCCACCCTCATATAGTCGCACTCCTCCTCGCCGGCCAAACGCCAGTCAAAGCTGATGCCGTAGGTTCCCGCACTGTCAAAACTAAGACCTATCCATGCATACACCGTCCCCGGTACATTGCCGTAGCTGTTGCTGTCGTGCCTCTGTCCGCTCATATTGCTCACATACAGGGCACTGTCACCGCTCCGTACTGCGTTGTGGCCTATCAGCCAGCTATTGCCACCCATATTGTTGGAAAAGCTCCAGTCGCCGTTGACATCGGCCACCTCAAAACCGCATCGCCACGGCAGAGCATAAGGCTCAAACAGCGTCACCGCTTCCACCATGGTGCTTGGGCCCAAGCCCCATCCACCGTAGTTGGCACTGACATACACGTCATAGCATGTCTCCCGCCTGAGCTGTGGTATGGTTATATGTTGCGTCTGGGCCACCGACACACGCGTGCCGCTACCCTCGGCAAAGCCGTGCAGGCCGTACTCCACCACATACGACTGCACCCCTGCCTGCACATCCCAGGCCACTGTCACACTGTTGATGGAGCTGCTCTCCACCCTCAAGCCAGCCACTGGTGCAAGCCGCTGCGCATTCACCACAGCGGGCATTACAAGCATTGCCGCCAGCACGACGGTCATGAGCATCTTGGATTTCGGGATTCTTGGACAAAACATATTTGCTCTGAAAAAACATGAATTGCCACAAATTAGCCGTGAATTATTCAATGGTAAATTCATGATAATTTGTGTTATATTAGGTTTTTTATGCGTTTGCTGTCAATTTCTAAATGCACTGAAGTATGACAAGCGACCTACCCTATGTTGACACCCTGGGCCACCAAGCTGTCGGGAGTTAGCAGCACGAGCCGCCCGTCCTTGTCCTCGGCACTGAGTATCATGCCCTGGCTTTCGACGCCTTTTAGTTTGCGCGGCGGCAGGTTGGCTATGAAACACACCTGACGTCCCACGAGCTGCGACGGGTCTGTGTAGTATTTGGCAATGCCGCTCACTATGGTGCGGCCACCCATGCCGTCGTCGATACGGAACAGCAGCAGCTTGTCGGCCTTGGGCACGCGCGAGCACTCCAGCACCGTACCCACCCGCAGGTCGAGCTTGGTGAAGTCGTCGAACACTATATCATGCTTCACAGGGGCGGGCTTCCATGCGGCGGCCTCGTTGGCCTGCTTTGCCGCCTCCAGCTTAGCCACCTGCGCCGCTATGGTCTCGTCGGCTATCTGCTCGAAAAGCAGTTCGGGAGTCTGTATGGCATGGCCCGCCGGCAACAGGCACTCCGCCGCCTTGCGCCAGAGCGGAGTGTCGCCACCCTGCTTGTCGAGACCTATCATGGCGCTCAGCTTGGAGGCTGTGAACGGAAGGAAAGGCTCGCACACTATGGCAAGCGAAGCGCAAACCTGCAGCGACACGTATAGCGAAGCTGCCGCACGGTCGGGCTGCTGCTTTATCTGCTTCCACGGCTCCGTCTCTGTGAGGTAGCGGTTGCCCAGACGGGCAAGGTTCATCATCTCGCTCAGTGCCTCGCGGAACGTGTAGCGTTCTATGGCACGCCCTATGCGCTCGGGATAGCCGGCCATCTCCTTCAGAGTGGCTGCGTCGCGCTCGTCGAGCTCCGCCTCCGGCACCTTGCCGCCAAAAAACTTATGCGTGAGCACCAGCGTACGGTTCACAAAGTTGCCAAGGATGGCCACCAGTTCGCTGTTGTTCTTCAGCTGGAAGTCCTTCCACGTAAAGTCGTTGTCCTTTGTCTCGGGAGCATTGGCGCAGAGAGTGTAGCGCAGCACGTCTTGCTTCCCTGGCAGCTCCTGCAAATACTCGTGGAGCCACACAGCCCAGTTGCGCGAGGTGCTTATCTTGTTGCCTTCAAGGTTCAGAAACTCGTTGGCGGGCACATTGGCGGGCAGTATGTAACTGCCGTCGGCCTTCAGCATCGCCGGAAATATGATGCAATGGAACACTATGTTGTCTTTGCCGATGAAATGCACCAGCTTGGTGTCGTCGGCTTTCCACCATTGTTCCCAGTCGGCGCCTTTCAGCTGCTTGGTGAAGCTGATGTAGCCTATCGGGGCGTTGAACCACACATACAACACCTTGCCGTCCGCACCCTCTATAGGCACCTTCACACCCCAGTCCAGGTCGCGCGTCACGGCGCGGGGCTGCAGCCCCGCGTCAATCCACGACTTGCACTGGCCGTACACGTTCACCTTCCAGTCGGACTTGTGCTCTTCCAGTATCCAGCGGCTGAGCCACTCCTGGTCGCGGTCGAGAGGCAGATACCAGTGCTCTGTCTCACGCATCACGGGAGGGTTGCCCGAGAGGGTGCTGTGGGGGTTTATCAGGTCGGTGGCCGCAAGCGAGGTGCCGCAGGCCTCACACTGGTCGCCGTAGGCGTGCTCGTTGCCACAGTGGGGGCAGGTGCCGGTGATGTAGCGGTCTGCAAGGAACTGGCCAGCCTCCTCGTCGTAGTACTGCTTTGAGCTGCGCTTCACAAAGACACCCTTGTCGTAGAGTTTCTTGAAATAGTCCGCAGCCGTGCGGTGATGCTCCGCGCTGCTGGTGCGCGAATAGATGTCGAAGGAAATGCCAAGCTGCTCAAAGGAGCTGCGTATTATCTCGTGGTAGCGGTCCACCACCTGCTGGGGGCTCACACCCTCTTTCCTCGCCTTGATAGTGATGGGCACCCCGTGCTCGTCGCTGCCGCCAATGAATATCACATCCTCACCGCACAAACGCAGGTATCGGGCATAGATGTCGGCTGGCACATACACACCCGCCAAGTGCCCGATATGCACCGGACCATTGGCGTAGGGCAGCGCCGAGGTTATAGTGTAACGTTTATACTTGCTGTCGCTTTCAGAATATGTCATTTGTCTGGAGATTGAGGTTAGTGTGTTGTTTTCGCTTTATAGTAATATTATAAATTAATTATTGCGTATCAAGTAAATACAAACAAACCGACCTTCTTCAAAGGCCTGTATGTCGCATTGCAAAGATACACATTTTTTTGCAGTGCGCAATTATTTTTTTCAAAAGCCCACGCTACTCCAGCCTGCTCAGCTCGGCTTTGATGCGCTCTATCTGGCCTTCTATGAAGTCTTGGCTGTACTTGCTGTCGCAGAAACCGTTGCCGCGAGCCACATAGGCATCGTCGTCCTGGTCGGCAGCCAACTCCTCATAGTTAGCCAGCAAACGCCGCAACTCGGCTATTCGCTCATTGCTATTCGCTGTCATGTCTTATTTCAAAGGTGCTCATGGCCTCAGTTGTAGGCCATCACTCTGCCTTGCTTTCCCGCTCTTGGGCAGCCTTCTCCTCCTCGCTTGGCTCGTTGTCTATCTTGCCTGCGGCAAGCAACTGGTTGTACCACAGCAGCACTTTCTTCACATCGGAGGCGTGGACACGCTCACGGTCATAGTCGGGCAGCACCTTGCCAAAATAGGCAAAGAGCTCCTCTTTACCAGCTTTGCGCGGGTCGAAGGGTGTCGCTTTCTGCTCCTCAGCATTCCAGATGCCACGCAGCACGTCGATAAGAGGTATGTCGCCCGTAGTTGTGAACAGGCTTATCTCGCTAAGGGTGCTTATGCGGTCTGTGCGGAACACAGGCATGCGCTTGTGGTCCACCAGCGATTCGACAACAGCGCCGCTCTTGGTTTGCGACACAAGTTCATATATGTCGGACTTGCCCGAGATTACAAGGATTTTTTTCAGTTCCATAGATTGGTGTTTTTCTTTGCTTAGGATTAAGTGATATTATAACGAACTATTTCCTGAATTATTTTAGAAAACGTTTGGATTTAGGGTTGGAGGGTTCTAAGGTTGGAAGGTTAAAAGGGTATAGCGTTGGAGGGGGAGATGGATTGGGTATCAATATTTTGGTGCGGATTGTATTGCCATAATCTCTATTTGATGGCGGGCGGCAACTGCCCGCAACTGTCCTGCAAAGGCGTTGGCTATGCCGCCTACCATCCTGAGCTGGTCAGAATGCCCGTAGCCGCCCTCCTGCGCCATCTTGCGAAGTGGCTCAACTATGTGGTAAAAATAGCTCTCCATGCATTGCTCCACCAGATTTGCAATGTACGGGTCGCCTATATTGTCCGAGGCAAAGGGTGCCAGTGAGGCAAGCCAACGGCCTGCGTTGGGCTTGCCGTACAGGCATTCTATAGCCGCAGGGTGTGTTATGCCGTACTGATCGGAGAAAAGTGTCGCCAGTGTCCGAGGCATGCGCATCTCAAGGCAGTCTTTCAGCAGGCAGCGCCCTATGTGGTTGCCGCTGCCCTCGTCGCCAAAGATATAGCCAAGGGAACGGTGCCCAAACACTATCGCTTTGCCGTCGTAATAGCAGGCGTTGGAGCCTGTGCCCAGTATTCCCACCAGCCCCTCACAGCTCGCGTCGCCAAAGCCGCGGCAGGCTCCCAGCATGTCTGTGCCCACCTCTGTCACGGCTTGGGGGAACACCTCTCCGAGGTGCTGCGCCACCTTCCGACGCATCGGTTCCGTCGCGCATCCGGCACCATAGAACACCACTCTGTCAACGGGTCTGCCACCTAACCTGCCAGTCACCTGCTCAAGAGTGGCCGCAATGTCGGCATCGGGTGTCGTGAGTGGGTTGAGCCCCTGTGTCTCAAAAGTCAACCCATCACAAAACCACGCCGTCTTAGTGGAGCCGCTATCCGCTGTGAGCGTCATATAATGCCTATTATCTCGTTTATGTCGGCAATATTGTTTTCCTCGCAATACCGCGCCAACCCCGCCACTATGTCGACCGGAGCCATAGGGTTCACGAAGTTGGCCGTGCCCACCTGCACCGCCCTCGCTCCTGCCATCAGGAACTCCAGCGCGTCGTCGGCTGTCGCTATGCCGCCAAGCCCTATCACCGGCACTCCCACCGCCTTGGCCACCTGCCACACGCAGCGCACCGCTATGGGCTTCACGCAGGGACCGCTCAGGCCGCCTGTCACCGTGCTCAACACCGGCTTGCGGCGTTTCACATCGACGGCCATGCCCAGCACCGTGTTGATCAGCGACAGGGCGTCGGCTCCAGCCCCCTCAGCGGCTTTCGCTATCTCCACTATGGAGGTCACATTGGGCGTCAGCTTAACTATGAGTGTCTTGCCGTACACCTTGCGCACCGCAGCCACCACCTCCGCCGCCATCTCGGGGTTAGTCCCAAAGCCCATGCCGCCCTTCTTCACATTGGGGCAGCTGATATTCAGCTCTATCGCCGGCACATTAGGCAAGGCGTCGATCTGGGCCGCCACGTCGCAATACTCTCCTATGGATGAGCCGCTGACGTTGACTATTATATTGGTGTCCAAATGCTCTATGGTGGGATACATCTCCTTGCAGAAAGCCTCTACGCCAATATTCTGCAGTCCCACGGCGTTGAGCATGCCCGAAGGGGTCTCTGCCATGCGCGGATAGGCGTTGCCTTCGCGGGGCTGCCCCGTAGTGCCTTTCAGCACTATGCCGCCGAGCAGCGAGGGGTCGTAGAAATCGCTGTACTGCTTGCCGTAGCCATAGGTGCCCGAGGCTGTCATTACAGGGTTTTTCAGATGTAGGTTGTGTATGTCGACGTTTAGATTCATAGCCATTTCAATGTTTGTGGAGTGAATACAGGACCCTCTTGGCACACGCACTTGTGCCCCTCCGTCGTCTCCGTCACACAGCACAGGCAGGCGCCGAGGCCGCAGGCCATCATGTTCTCCAGCGACACCTCGCAAGCAATGCCACGCTCCATCGCCACGTGAGCCACGGCTTTCATCATGGGCGTGGGGCCGCAGGTAAGTATGGCGTCGTAGTCATTGCCCATTGCGCTGTTAGCAGTCACCAGCCCCCTCTCGCCCAGCGTGCCGTCCTCCGTGGAGTAACGCACATCCACGCCAAGTGACTCAAAACTCCCGCGCGCCGGTATCAAGCCCTCCGTACGGGCACCTATAAGTATCACCGGACGCGACCCGCTCATCAGCAAACGGCGCGCAACGAGCAGCAGCGGCGCCGCTCCTATCCCACCCCCCACAAGCAGGGGACGCATCGGCAGTTGGTCGAAGGTGTGCAGGAACCCATTGCCCAGCGGGTACACGAGATTCAGCGTCTCACCGACTTTCATGTCCGTAACACGCTCAGTGCCTTTACCGACACGCTGCACCAAGAGCACCAGCAAGTTGCGCTCATAGTCGCAGTCGTGTATCGAGATAGGCCTACGCAGCATCACACCGCTGCAGTCGGGCACCAACACCTCCACAAACTGGCCCGCCATAACCTCCGGCAAACGCCCGGGATGACGCAAAACAAGCTTGTGGCACCTCTCGCCACAAACCTCGTTAGCCTCTATAACAAAGTTAGTTGTCTGTTTTTTCATAGCTTATTTTATTAACGCAAAAATACGATTTTTATTCCTTTTGCGTTATCATTTATTGAAATAACTATCAACTCCAAATCTCAGAATCTCGAAACAAGGAAACCCTTAAACCTTTTAACCCTCTCCCAACCCTTACCCGCCTGTGAACAACCAGCTACCCTCTGTTATTCTTCAGAATGCCGTCGAGGCATTGCGCACACTCCCGGGCGTTGGCAGCCGCACCGCTCTGCGCTACGCCCTCAACCTTATGCGACGCACACAACCCGAGGTGGAGCACTTCACCACGGCCGTCAGCCGCCTCAAAACCGACCTCAAGACCTGCCGCCGCTGCTGCAACGTCAGCGACAGCGACCTATGCCCCATCTGCTCCAGCCCCAAGCGCGACAACACCACCTTGTGCGTTGTAGAAAACGTTCAGGACGTAATGGCCATAGAAAACACCAACTCCTACAATGGACTCTACCACGTGCTTGGAGGCGTCCTCTCCCCCATCGACGGCATCAGAATCTCCGACCTCAACATTGCCCAGCTCCTCGCACGCATACCCGCCGAACCCATAGCCGAAGTCATTCTAGCCCTCCCCACCACCATGGAAGGCGACACCACCAACTTCTACCTTAACAAGCAGCTCGCCCCGCTCCACGTACGCGTATCCACCCTCGCACGCGGCGTCGCTATTGGCGACAACCTTGAGTATGCCGACGAAGTCACCCTCGGACAATCCATAGTCAACCGCATCCCCTTCTCCACCCCCAACTAAACCTAATAATAATCAGAATATAACCTCAAAACCTTTTAACCCTCAAAACCCTTTAACCCTCAAGCCATAACGCTCTCCATAATGAAAACATCTCGTATTCTCTCATTAGCCGTCGCTCTCCTTCTGTCACTCTCCGTCAGTTGCCAGAGCCGTCCGCGCACCGCTGACGACGAAAACCTGCGGCGCGACATAGCACAGATGCTCCTCGTCGGCTTTCGCGGCACCGGCATCGACGACTCGCCACACATACGGCGCGATGTGCAGACCTACCGCATTGGCGGCGTCATACTCTTTGAATACGACGCGCCATCGCATTCAAGGCCCCGCAACATAGCCTCCCCGACACAGCTGCGCAAACTCTGCGACGACCTCCAGGCCCTCAGCACCGAGACCCTCCTCATAGGCATCGACCAAGAGGGCGGCAGCGTCTCCCGTCTCAAACGGCAATACGGCTTCCCCGAATTTCCCGGAGCCGCCGAAACTGCCGAGGCAGGCTACGAGTCCGTGCGCTACGCCGCCCGCACCACCGCCGAACAGCTCCGACGCGCCGGCATCAACCTCAACTTCGCCCCTTGCGCGGATGTAGACATCAACCCCGACTGCCCTGTCATAGGTCGCCTCGGACGCAGCTTCTCGCCTAACCCCAAGGTGGTGACCGAATGCGCCTCAATATGGATTGAAGAGCAGAACAAACAACATATAATCTCCTGCCTCAAACACTTCCCGGGTCACGGCAGCGCCTCGGGCGACACCCACCTCGGCGCCGTCGACGTTACCACCTCATGGGACACCTCCGAGCTGCGCCCCTACCGCCTGCTTGCCCCAAACAAGGCCGCTATGATCATGACCTCCCATGTCTTCAACGCCAACCTCGACACCATGCCGGCCACCTTGTCATACAATATACTTACCAGCCTGCTGCGCGACTCCCTGCACTTCCAGGGCGTCATAGTCACCGACGACCTCGCCATGGGGGCTATGGTGCAGCAATACTCCCTCGACACCATGCTCACCCTCGCCATCCTCGCCGGCGCCGACCTGCTATGCCTCTCCAACAACGGCACCGACTACGACCCCAACATAGTGCCGCACGCCATAGACATTATATGTAAAGCAGTGCGCAGCGGACGCATCCCCGAAGAACGCATACACCAGTCGGCAACAAGAATAAGAGCGCTAAAGCAGACCCTACGCTAAGAAAATCAACAACATAACAGCAACAACAACACTTATATCGCCAAAAGCAGCCCAATTTTCATGAAAAAACATGTCGCAAACACTCTTTGAACGATTTTTAACGATGTTTTAACAGCAATAATCAAAAATGATTTAACAACATAATGACGCTGTATAACATATACTTGACAACATTATCCACAATCAAAGAAACGTTAAAAAAATTTTGATTTGATTTTTTTTTCGTTACTTTGCAAAATGTTTTCGCAAAATTAAGAGCAGTGTCGCATGAGCGAACTGAGCCTGATTGGCGAGACATGATCGACAAAGAAACTATGTTTAATCTAAAATTAGAGAAATGTCTGAAGAAATTGCATCGAAAGTAAGAGCCATCATCGTTGACAAGCTCGGTGTTGATGAAAAAGATGTAACCCCTGAGGCAAATTTTGCCAACGACCTCGGCGCCGACTCGCTCGACACCGTGGAGTTGATTATGGAGCTCGAGAAGGAGTTTGACATTCAGATTCCCGACGAGGCCGCCGAGAGCATTGCCACCGTTGGTGATGCCATCAACTTTATAGCAGCCCGCAAAGAATAGTGCTGCGCCCTATCAGATGGACCTGAAAAGAGTAGTCGTTACCGGCGTGGGCGCGCTTACGCCTATCGGGAACAGTGTGTCTGAATTTTGGCAGGCACTACTCCAGGGAGTAAGCGGAGCCCACTTGATTACTCGTTTTGACCCAGAGCGGTTCAAGTGCAAGATAGCCTGCGAGGTTAAAGGGTTCGACCCTCTCGCTCACTTCGACCGCAAGGAACTAAAAAAAATCGACCCGTTTGTCCAATACGGCATTGTGGCAGCCGAAGAGGCTATAGCCGATGCCGTATTGGATTGTTGTGGTATTGACAAAGACAAGGTAGGCGTCATCTGGGGGTCGGGAGTTGGCGGCGTCAACAACTTCGAGAGCGAATGCCGCGACTTCTACCTTGGAGGCGAAACACCGCGCTTCAGCCCGTTCT
Source organism: Bacteroidales bacterium (assembly GCA_017454015.1). Lineage (GTDB taxonomy): Bacteria > Bacteroidota > Bacteroidia > Bacteroidales > P3 > Colimorpha. The sequence continues at coordinate 22,540 of JAFTDW010000001.1, forward strand.
TTGTGCCCAAAATGATAACCGACATCTGCGCCGGACATATCTCTATCAGGCACGGCTACCACGGCCCCAACTACTCTGCCGTGGCCGCGTGCGCTTCGTCGGCGGCGGCTATCAGCGATGCCTTCAACCTCATACGCCTCGGCAAAGCCACAGCCATAGTGGCCGGCGGCTCGGAAGCCGCCGTGACACCGTGCGGCATTGGCGGCTTCTCGTCCATGATGGCTCTCTCCACCCGCAACGACGACCCAGCAACAGCCTCGCGCCCCTTCGACAAAGGTCGCGACGGTTTTGTGCTCGGCGAGGGCGCTGCTTGCATTGTGCTTGAAGAGATGGGGCATGCACGCGCCCGCGGAGCAAAGATCTATGCCGAGCTGACAGGTGCCGGACTCTCCGCCGACGCCCACCACATCACCGCCTCCCACCCAGAGGGCAAGGGCGCCATTCTCGCCATGAGGCAGGCCGTAGAGGAGTCGGGCATGCAACTCTCCGATGTGGACCACATCAACACTCACGGCACATCCACACCGGTGGGCGACATATCCGAACCCAAGGCAGTGGCCACCCTCTTCGGCGACCATGCCTACAAGATAGCCCTCAACTCCACCAAGTCGATGACAGGACACCTGCTCGGTGCCTCGGCCTGCACGGAGACAATAGCAACCATATTGGCTATATGCCACAACATTGTGCCGCCAACCATCAACCACTTCGAAGACGACCCCGACATAGTGCCGCTCGACTTTACTTTCAACAAAGCCGCTGAACGGCGCGTCGACTTCGCACTGTGCAACTCCTTCGGTTTCGGCGGGCACAACATCTGCCTCGCCTTCCGACGCTTCGTTTAGTCAGTGAAAAATGTGGCCTTTCCGAAAACAGGAGACAGAGGGAACTAAAGAATTCTACAGGTTCTTTCGCAACATATTGGGCTACCGGCCCCGGCATATAGAGATATACCAGACGGCCCTTATCCATCGCTCCATGTCCCACGCCACCTCCAGTGGCCACAGAATCAACAACGAGCGCCTTGAATACTTGGGCGACGCCGTGCTCAGCGCCATAGTGGCCGAATACCTCTACAAACGCTACCCCTACCAGGGCGAGGGCTTCCTCACCGAAATGCGCTCTAAGATAGTGGGCCGCGCCACTCTCAACAAACTGGGTAAAAAAATAGGACTACCGCAGTTGGTGGAGTACAACAAGACCACGCAAGGAGTGTTCAAGTCGCGCGACGGTGACGCCTTCGAAGCCCTCATAGGCGCCATATATCTCGAAAAAGGCTACGACTTCACAAAAAAAGTATTCATCAACCGCCTCATAACACGCTACATAGATGTCGACGAGCTTGCCAATACCGACTGGAACTTCAAAAGCAAGCTGCTCGACTGGGGCCAGAAGAGAAGGAAAAAAATCAACTTCGTGGTAACCCGCAGCTTCTACCCCGACAACGACCACAGCCGCAAACAATACGAGGTGTGCGTCAACATCGACGGCAAACCCTATGAAAGCTCCATCGACTTCTCCGTAAAATCGGCCGAACAGCTTGCCGCCGAGAAAACCTACAAGATTATCACATCCCCCAAACGCCAAACAGCATGAAACGACTCACCCTTACAGCAATCCTCGCCGCCGCAGCACTGCTCGCCGCCTGCAACAAGATACCCAACGAGAGCATTTACACCGAGCTCGACTCCGCCACCATCAAGCGTGCCACAAAGGCCGACACCGCCTTCGCACAATTCTACGAAGGAGTGCACGAAATAGCGCAATTCTACAACCACGACCCCAAATACGAACAGATAACCTACCGGCGACTCTACAACTACATCAAATCATTCAGCGACACCACCGAGATCCAGAAGCTCAACAACGGCTGGGAAGCAGAGTGGAAAGAGCTCTCTGCCGACAACCTCCGCAGCGCGGACTCCCTCATAGAGGTGTGGCAGCTCTTTCTCGACGCACACCCCGAAATCGACATACAGGAGGAACTCTCCAAAAGCGACCCACAGGTGCCCCTCACCATTGCCGGCTGCATCATGAGCAAGGACGACCCGCAGCTGTACGCATGGGTGCGCGACCTTATGATAACCGCCGAGATAGACAGCAACCATGTGGGCAAAAACAGCTACCTCGACAGCAAATTCGTCGAGTACTCCAAAGACAAGGACTCTCTCTGCTACCTCTTCATATTCAGTGGAATGTTGGAAAACTGACCAACAACATTTTGCAAACATAGTGAATCAAAAAACAAATACCATGGAACTTTACACCATCGAAACCCTGCCCAACAACTGCGAGCCTCTGGGCATCGTGTGCGGCAGCACCATCCAAAGCAAGAATTTCGTGAGCGACTTCGGCCAAGGGCTCAAGAGTATCGTGGGCGGCGAGCTGAAGAGCTACAACGAGATGATGGAGAAAGCCCGCAACAAAGCCACCAACCGCATGATTGAGCAGGCCGAGAAAATGGGAGCCGACGCCGTGATAGGCGTGCGCTACGCCACCTCCGCCATCATGGCGCAAGCCGCCGAAGTGCTCGTCTACGGCACCGCCATACGTAAGAAAGCCTAAGGCCTTATCACCGTAACCCCGCCGGGGGCGAGCCTTACAATGCGCGAGCTCTGCCCGCAGCCCTCCATGCCGGCCATAGGCTCTACACAGTAGTCGGCACGGGCAAGGATATTGGCGTCAATGTCGCCATAGTGCAGCGGTGTGGGCTGTCCCGAAAGGTTGGCCGAGGTGCTCACTATGGGGCGTTCCAGAGCCACCAGCAGCCTCCTGCAGAAATCATGCTGCGGACAACGCACCCCTATGGTGCCGTCGGCTGCCATGAGGTTGGGAGCAAGCCGCCACGGCAACAGCGAAGCCTCCACAATATATGTAGTGGGGCGTCCGTCCGACAGAAGAGCCCTGTCGCCGAGCGACTGCTTGCGCCAGTACTCCGCTGCATCCCACAACGCCAGCACCAGCATACTCTTCGAGCGGTCGCGCCCCTTTAGGGCATAGAGCCGCTCCACAGCCTCGGCGTTGCAGGCATCACACCCCACACCCCACACCGTGTCGGTGGGATACACCAGCAGGCCACCCTCGGCGAGCACTCGCAGCGACACCTCTGTTTCGCGTTCCAAACCACTCATCTGTCTCAAGGTTTTCATACCATATATGACTATCGGATAACTAAAACATACGGCTCTTATTGCACAAAAACGCCGCCATTTGAAAAAAAAATTGTAGATTTGCAAAATAATAAAAAAGCACCTTACGCGACAATAATAAAATAACACCTTACTAACCAAAAAATTACAATCATGTTTAAAGGACATCCCAAAGGGTTGATTGCCGCCGCGCTCAGCAACATGGGCGAGCGTTTCGGCTACTACATCATGAACGCAGTGCTGCTGCTGTTCCTCTGTTCCAAGTTCGGCATTGCCGACGAGACCGCTGCCATCATCTATGCGGTATTCTACTTCGCCATCTACGTGCTTAGCCTGCCCGGCGGTATCATCGCCGACAAGCTGCAGAACTACAAGGGCACCATCCAGGCCGGTCTCCTCACCATGGCCGCAGGCTACATCGTCCTCTCCATCCCCCTTATGGGCTTCCTTGAGAACCCATCGTCGAAAATCGGCATCCTCGTCCTCACCTGCGTGGCACTGCTCGTCATTGCCTTCGGCAACGGCCTTTTCAAAGGCAACCTGCAGGCTCTGGTAGGCCAGATGTACGACAACCTCGAGGCCGAAGCCGCCAAGAAAGGCCCCGAAGCCCTCGCCGACGCCAAGAGCAAACGCGACCCGGGATTCCAGATCTTCTACGTGTTCATCAACATCGGCGGCGTACTCGCCCCCTTTGTGGCCCCCTCGCTGCGCAGCTGGTGGCTCGGCCTTAAAGGCATGACCTACAACGCCGACCTGCCCGCACTCTGCCACCAATACCTCGCCGACCCAACGGCCATGACAGCCGAACAGCTCAACAACCTCAACACCTTGATGAACAGCGTCAACCAGGGCGGTCTTAACCTCGCCGACATGCACCAGGCCTGCATGAGCTACATCGAGGTCTTCAACACCGGCGTACACTACTCGTTCCTTGCCTCCGTCGCCGCCATGCTCATCTCACTGGTCATCTTCCTTGCCACCAAGAATGGCATGCCCAACCCGCAGAAAAAAGCCGCCGCAGGAGCCAACGCCGACAACACCGAGAAAGAGTACTCCGCCGAGGAGCGTGCCGCCATGGCCAAGGACATCAAGCAGCGTATGGCCGGCCTCTATGCAGTGCTCGGTGTCTGCGTCTTCTTCTGGATGGCTTTCCACCAGAACGGCCAGTCCCTCTCGCTCTTTGCCCGTAACTTCATCAACTCCGACCAGGTAGCCCCCGAGGTTTGGCAGTTCCTCAACCCCGCACTCGTCATCCTCCTCACTCCCGTCATCATGTGGCTCTTCGGCACCAACTGGGGCCGCAAGTTCTCCACCCCGCGCAAAATAGCCCTCGGCATGGGCTTCGTGGTGTGCGCCTACCTCTTCCTCACCCTGCTCTGCTATGCCATAGGCTACCCCAACGGCACCGACTACCTCGCACAGGATGTGGCCACCCGCCTGCCCAAGAGCGGTGCATGGGTGCTCATAGTGACCTACTTCTTCCTCACCGTTGCCGAGCTCTTCATCAGCCCGCTGGGCCTCAGCTTCGTCAGCAAGATCGCTCCCAAGCACATACAGGGTATCTGCCAAGGCCTGTGGCTCAGCGCCACCGCCATCGGCAACCTCCTCATCATGGTAGGTCCCTTCCTCTTCAACAAGATGCCCAAGCTCTGGGTCTGCTGGCTCATCTTCATGATCATAGCCCTCGCCGCCATGTGCGTGATGTTTGGCATGCTCAAGTGGCTTGAGAAAATCACCGCCGAGCAACCGGCAGCCAAATAGGCATCCACTCATTAGCCTTAGACCTCAGCGAGAGCCACGCCGCACGGCATGGCTCTCGCTTCTTTTAAATAATCAGTCATAAATTAAATGAATACTAAATTTATGTGTCGGAGACACATGCTCTCAATTACTGTGGCCATGAGCACCTATGAAATAAAAACATGGACAGCGAATAAAAGCCCTGTAAGGGCATAAATCCAACAGCCCAGGACGGCCGCCCTGGGTATAAACGTCATCAAAGCACATGCGCCCTGCAAGGGCAAAATAAATATCTTTATCCATATTTGCCACAATAATGCGTCTCGGAGAGACGCGCTCTCATTGTTGTGCTGATTGCGGATATTCATTAATAGATTTTAGGTATAACTGAGGTCATGAGCACCTATGAAATAAAAACATGGACAGCGAATAACATTTAGCAATCATAAAATTAAATTTGTACAGATAAAAAAAAAATCGTAACTTTGCAAACACTTACGACAAATGGCAACCCACAGATAAAAGCCATATCCACCGTAAGTTACAGACCATACGGAAAGGTGCTCGAGTGGTTTAAGAGGCCCGCCTGGAAAGCGAGTAAGCGCCAAAATCGCTTCAAGGGTTCGAATCCCTTCCTTTCCGCCAACATGAAATAGAAGAAGCCCGTGAAAACGGGCTTCTTCTATTTTTCTGAGGGCTTCTATTTAAATGGCTGAATCATAAAAGCCTAATAAATATAACTCACCTAACGTTACTTAATAAGATTAACTGCGGACATAGTGCCGGATGGAATATCTATCCAGTCGTTCCAGTAGACCACTGTGCGGCTCTTGTCCAGTTGCGCTTGCGACCAAAGGCCGTCTACTGTGCGCAAATTGCCGAACGCAGAAATAATATGTTCATTTTTTTGTATTTGCATTGCGAAATCGCTGTCATTTATTTTGCGCGTGGATACACATTATAATCCTGACTTAAATCAAAAAGGCGTTGCAAAGTGGTTGCAACGCCTTTTTGTATCTGTCTGTTTTCGGGATCAATATCCGAAGATGTCCTCGAGGGTGAGTTTCTTCACCTTGCCGAACTTGGCAAGAGCGTTGAAGTCCATGTCGGCCTCTTTGCCGAGGCACATGTAGAACTTCTTCTGTCCACGGATGAACTTGTGGTTGAACTCCACCACATCCTGCATCGTGACATTGGGGTATGCCTCGTAGAGTATCTTGGCGCGGTTCTTTTTGATGTCGAAGCCCATGTGCTCGTAGTGGAGGTACCTGTTGATGATGCCGAACTTGGTGGTGCGGGAGGTGCGTATGGCGCTTATCTGTGCCTCCTTGGCCATGTTGAAGTTGGCCTCGGCCACCGGCATCTGGTCGAAGAGCTCGTTGAAAGCCGTGAGGGCGTCGATAAGCTTGTCGTTCTGCGTGGCTATGATGGCGGCATTGGTGAAGTAGCCGTCCTTGTCGCCCGGGGTGATGTAGTAGCTCTGCACACTGTAGGCCAGGGAGCGTTTCTCACGCATCTCCTGGAAGACTATGGCGTTCATGGAGCCGCCGAAGTACTCGTTGTAGATGTCCATGACAGCCTCGCTCTTGGTGTTGAACTTCTCCGTGCGGAAATGCTCACGCATATAGGTCTGGTTGGCGTTGTAGTCCACGAAATACACGGTGTTCTCGCCCACTGCCTTGGGGGTTATCTTCTTGTTGGCGGGAGCTTTCTGCATCTTCTTGGGGGTCTGGTGTATGGAGGCCACTGTCTGTGCAATGGCTTCAGGGCTCTCGGGGCCATAGAAGAGCACACGGTGCTGGTAGCCGAAGAGACCGTGGAGAGCATCGGTGAGCTGCTTGCAGGTCATGGCTTTGAGCTGGGCCTCGGAGAGAACATCCTTGGTGGGGCTGTCGTCGCCGTAGATGCCGTAGTTGGCCAGCGCCGAGAAGCAACGCTGCTGGTTGTGCTTGGCATTCTCACGGGATTTGAGGATGCGGCCCACCAGCATCTGCAGGGCCTGGTCGTTGGGCTGCGCGTCGGCGATGATCTCCTCTACAAGAGCCATAGCTTTGGTCATGTTCTCGCTCAGACCGCTGATACTCACGTTGATGTTCTCATTGGTAACGCCAACGCTGTAGTTGCAGGCCAGCTTGTAGAACTCCTCTTTCAACTGCTCGGGGGTGTGCTTGGAAGTACCCAGATAGCCGAGCACGTCGGCGGCGAGGTCGAGGGTCTTGCCCAGCTGTCCGGCGCGGTAGCCAAAGTCGAAGCGGTAGATAAGGTTGAAGGTCTGGTTCTCCTTGTTCTGCACATAGAGCATCTCGCTGCCATTGGCCAGCTTGCGCTTGGTGAGGTCCTTGCTGAAGTCCACAAAGACAGGCTCTATGGGCGTTACCTGACGGGCCTTGATTTCGTGCAGGAACTGGCTCTCGTTGTCGCGTCCCACCTCAATAGGGGTGATGGGAGGCTTGGAGACTTTGAGGATGGGCTCGGGCTCGCCTTGCAGCTTGTTGATAATAACATAGTTGTTATCTTTGAAGATCCGGTTGGCAAAGTCGACTATGTCTTTCTTCGTTATCTTGGAGAGCTGGTTTATCTCGTTGCACACGTCGCCCCAACTGCGGTGTTCCACAAAGGCGTAGGCCATCTGGCTGGCGCGGCTGTTGTTGCTCTCGGCGCGTTTCATGATGGCCAGTTTCTTGTTGTTGATGGCAGCATCGAGGATCCAGTCGTCGAACTTGCCCTGTTTCACGAGAGCCACCTGTTCGTCGAAGAGAGCCTGCACTTGCTCAAGGGTCTGGCCTTTGATGGGCTGGCCGCCGAAGAGGAATGCACCGTAGTCGTTCAATATATAGCTTCCCGCGTACGCGCCCATGCAACGCTGCTGCTGGTTGACGTTGAGGTCGAGCAGACCGCATTTGCCGTTGTTGAGCACATCCTCCAGCAGCTCGGCAAGCATGGCGTCGCGGCTGCCGTTGCCACTGTCGAGGCGGTAGGCACGCATCGTGTTCTCGGCATCGAGACCGGTGACGTTGCGGGTGATGACGGAGGTGATGGGTTTCTCGCGCTCAAACTTGAGTTCCGGCACGTTACCCGGCTTCATGTTGCCCCAATACTTGTCGATGATACGTATGGCCTCGTCGGGGTTGAAATCCCCAGCCATACTGATACAGATATTGTTAGGGACGTAGTATGTAGCCACGAAGTTGCGTATGTTGCGCATCGAGGGGTTCTTGAGGTGCTCCTGGCTGCCGAGCGTGGTCTGGTTGCCATAGGGGTGGTGGGGAAACAGGGCTGCAAACATAGCCTCGTTGGCCTTGCGCCCGTCCTTGGTGAGGCTCATGTTCTTCTCCTCGTAGATGGTTTCCAGCTCGGTATGGAAGAGGCGTAGCACAAGGTTCTGGAAACGGTCGGCCTGTATCTCACACCATGTCTCTATCTGGTTGTTAGGGATGTTCTCAACATACATGGTGTAGTCGTTGCTCGTGAAGGCGTTGGTACCTACGGAGCCTATGGCTGTCATGGCCTTGTCGTACTCGTTGGCCACGGCTATCTTCGATGCCTCATAGCTCAGACTGTCTATCATGTGGTAGATGGCGGCACGCGTGGTGGAGTCGCTGAACATACGATAAGCCTCGAAAAGGTCTTCTATCTTCTGTATCAGCACTTTCTCGCGCTCCCAGTCGGTGGTGCCGAGGCGCTGCGTACCTTTGAACATCATGTGCTCAAGGTAATGCGCCAAACCGGTGGTCTCGTGCGGGTCGTTGCGCGAGCCTGCACGCACTGCAATGTAGGTCTGCACCTTGGGGGCGTCCTTGTAGACGCTCATGAACACCTTGAGACCGTTGTCGAGGGTGTACTCCCGTACCCCGAGAGGGTCGTTGGGATAGGTCTTGTAGTCGTATTTCTTCTGCGCCGACAGGCTCACTACGGCAAGAAGCGACAGCGAGAGGAAACACACGGCAATTCTAAATGTTTTTCTCATAACAAAAAAAATATTAGATTGATTAATAGTTGATTGTCAGTCAAAGGTTACAAACGCCATTCAAATGCAAAAGTACGAAAAAAAAATGACATTCCGCGCAGACTTTGGAGTTATCAACTCCACTGATTTAAAAACTTTCATGACAAAAGGTTGTTTATTCGGACTATTAATACTAATTTTACAAATTGAAAAAGCAAAAACCAACAACAATAAACAACTGTATTACAGACAACAAAGTATATGAAAGAGTTGTATCTGAAAATCGGAGAGACGCTAAAGCGGATAGAGAGTTGCGGTGGCGAGGTGCCGCAGATAGAACGCGACCTGCTGCTTGATGAAATACGCCGTCTTTATGAGAAGGCCTTAGTGTATGGTGCGGCCGAGCCCTGGGAAATCGGCATAGCCGCTGAACCGGCTGAGGAGCCCGTGGTGACTCCAGTGGCAGAAAAAGCCGTGAAAGAAAATATTACCGCAATGGGCTCGCTCTTTGCTCCTCCAGAGCCCGAGGCAGAACCCGAGCAATCCTCTCTGCCCCCTATTGAAAACGAGATTGCCCAAGATTTGTTCAGCCCCATAGAGCCGGAACCCGTTCCCGAACCGAAACCAAAACCTATCCCCGAGCCAAAGCCGGAACCTATTCCCGAGCCAAAGCCGGAACCTATCCCCGAGCCAAAACCGGAACCTATCCCCGAGCCGAAGCCGGAACCTATCCCCGAGCCGAAGCCGGAACCTATCCCCGAGCCGAAGCCGGAACCTATCCCCGAGCCAAAACCGGAACCTATCCCCGAGCCGAAGCCGGAACCTATCCCCGAGCCAAAGCCGGAAC
>JAFTDW010000017.1 GCA_017454015.1 Bacteroidales bacterium
ACCAACTGAGCTACCAAGACAATTATTTAGTAGTACTTAGTTCTGCGCTGCTGGTGGTTGACGCACCGCTTGTTGCTCGAACTCGTTACTAAATTCCGCTTCGTTTTTGTCAAAGATCTGAATGCCCTTACCTCTCGTTGGGCTCCCTTGGTACTCCGGGTGGGACTTGAACCCACACGCCCTTGCGGGCAAGGGATTTTAAGTCCCTCGTGTCTACCATTCCACCACCAGAGCGGTTGCTGGGTTTGGAGCGGAAAACGAGACTCGAACTCGCGACCCCGACCTTGGCAAGGTCGTGCTCTACCAACTGAGCTATTTCCGCGTTTGAAAGAGCTGCGCTCACCGAGGTGTGGCGCTTCTTTCGTTGCCTTTGAGCGGAAAACGAGACTCGAACTCGCGACCCCGACCTTGGCAAGGTCGTGCTCTACCAACTGAGCTATTTCCGCGTTTGGAATTGGATTGCAAAAGTACGACTTTTTTTTTAAACAGCGACAACTTTTTTATTTTTTGCCTACAATTTTTTTGATCTCGTTGAGTTTCATCAGCGCCTCCACTGGCGTAAGTGTGTTGATATCAATATCAAGCAGCTTGTCGCGCACCTCGTAGAGTGTGGGGTCGTCAAGTTGAATAAAACTTAGCTGATAGCCTTCTGGAGGGATGTTTTTAACCTTTTCGCGTGCCAGTTTTTCGATTTTTGGGGTCTCTTTTGCACCGTTTTTGTCGTCGTTTTCCATCACACCCGACGAGTGTTTTTCCTCCAGCATCGAGAGTATGGCGTTGGCCTTGTTGAGCACCTGTTTGGGCATACCGGCCATACGCGCCACATGGATTCCGAAACTGTGCTCGCTACCACCCTCAACCAGTTTGCGCAAGAATATTACGCGGTTGTTGACCTCTTTGACTGAGATATGGTAGTTCTTGATACGCTCATATTCGTTGGCCATCTCGATAAGCTCGTGGTAATGGGTTGCAAACATTACCTTGGGGCGTTTGCCCGGGTACTCGTGCAGGTACTCGGTGATTGCCCATGCTATGCTGATGCCGTCGTAGGTGCTGGTGCCGCGCCCTATCTCGTCGAGCAGCACCAAGCTGCGGTCGCTCACGTTGTTGAGTATGCTGGCCGTTTCGTTCATCTCGACCATGAATGTCGACTCGCCCGACGAGATGTTGTCCGAGGCGCCCACGCGGGTGAAGATCTTGTCAACGACACCTATCTCCGCCTTTGCCGCCGGGCAATAGCAGCCTATCTGCGCCAGCAGCACTATAAGAGCCGTCTGGCGCAACAGCGCCGATTTGCCGCTCATGTTGGGACCGGTGATAATCATTATCTGCTGGCTCTCTCCGTCGAGGTGTACGCTGTTGGCTACATACTGTTCCCCAGTTGGCAGCTGCGTCTCGATCACTGGGTGGCGGCCGTCGGTGATGTCTATCACACCGCTGTCCGACAGCTTGGGACGACAGTAGTCGGCGGCGAGCGACACCGAGGCGAAACTCAGCAGGCAGTCGATGCGCGCCGCCACCTGGGCGTTGAGCTGTACAGGCTGCACATAGTCGAGCAGCTCTTGCAGCAGCTGCTGGTATATGGAGGCTTCGAGTGCCATGATGCGCTCCTCGGCACCGAGTATGCGTTCTTCGTAGGTCTTGAGCTCGGGTGTGATGTAGCGTTCGGCGTTGGTGAGGGTCTGGCGGCGCACCCAGTCCGCCGGCACCTTGTTGCGGTGGGCGTTGGTAACCTCCAGGTAGTAGCCGAAGACGTTGTTGAAGCCCACCTTGAGCGATGTGATGCCTGTAGCCTCCATCTCGCGTTGCTGCACGCGGGCGAGGTAGTCCTTGCCTCCTGCCGAGAGGGACCGCAGCTCGTCGAGCTCGCTGCTCACACCGTCGGCGATGAAGCCGCCCTTGTCGGTACGCGCCGGAGGGTCGGCCTGTATGGTGTGCTCTATCTTGTCGTGGATAAGTTTGCACTCGTTGAGCTGTGAGGCAAGGTGCAGCAACGGCTCCTTGCCCGAGGCATTGCATAGTTCCTTTATCGCCGCCACCTCGGCAAGGGCGCGACGGAGCTGCTGCAGCTCGCGCGGCGTAACCCTGCCCACAGCCACCTTGGAGATAAGGCGTTCGAGGTCGCCAATGCCACGCACTCGCTGCTGCAGGTTCTCGCGCAGCTCGCGGTCGCGCACCAGTATGTCGACCACAGCCAGACGCGCCTCGATGCGGTTGATGTTCTTGAGCGGCATGAGCAGCCAGCGACGCAGCATGCGCGACCCCATGGGCGAGAGGGTCTGGTCTATCACATCGACAAGGGTTCGTGCCTTCTCGTTATGCGACGACACCAGCTCAAGGTTGCGCATCGTGAACTTGTCGAGCCACACGTAGCTGTCCTCCTCTATGCGGGAGATTTTGCATATATGGCCTGTCTTGTCGTGGTGCGTCTCCTGCAAGTAATACAGGGCGGCGCCTGCGGCAATGATACCCTCCGTGAGGTGCTCCACGCCGAAACCTTTGAGCGATGTGGTGTTGAACTGCTTGAGGAGCAGCTCTGTGGCAAAGTCGCTGGTGAAAGCCCAGTCGTCGAAAGTGTTGGTATAGTATTTTTCGGGGAACCTGCTCTGGAACTCGCGAAGTTTCTTGCGGTTCAGCACCACCTCGTTGGGCCTGAAGCTCTGCAACATCTTGTCTATATAGTCAATGTCGCCCTGCGCAAGGTAGAACTCGCCAGTCGATACGTCGAGAAAGGCTATGCCGTGTATGCCGTTGCCTGAGAGGTGGAGTCCGCAGAGGAAGTTGTTCTCCTTCACCTCAAGCACAAGGTCGTTGTAGGTCACGCCAGGGGTTACCAGCTCGGTTATGCCTCGTTTCACGAGCCCCTTGGCGGTCTTGGGGTCCTCCAGCTGCTCGCAGATAGCCACCCGCAACCCTTCGCGCACAAGGCGCGGCAGGTATTGGTCGAGGGCGTGGTAGGGTATGCCCGCCAACTCGGTGTAGGCGTTGCCGCCCGATGCCTTGCGGGTGAGGGTTATGCCAAGAATGTTGGAGGCCTTGATGGCGTCGGCGCCAAAGGTCTCGTAAAAGTCGCCCACACGGAAAAGCAGCATGGCGTCGGGAAACTTGCGTTTCATCTCGGCATACTGCCGCATCAGCGGAGAGCCTTTCTCTTGATATTTCTCGCCCATCGGTTTTTTAGTGGTGGAGGGTTGGAAGGTTGGAAGGTTTTTGGGGGGGTTAGGAGCGTTTTATCAGGTCGCGAAGCGACGGAAGTTCCACCCTGCTCAACGCCGAGAAAAGACCCGTTGGCGGCTCCACTTTGTTGTAGATGCCTTTTATCAACGTGCTGTACTTGTTGATGAGCAGGTTGCGCTTCAGCTTCAGTGTCGGCGAGAGGAGCCCGTTGGCGGTGGTCCAATCGTCGGCCACGAGGCGGAACGCCTTTATCTGCTCGTGCGGGGCAAGGCTCTTGTTGTACAAATCCATGACGGCACGGTATTTCTCCTGAACCTCGGGCAGCGCCACCAACTGCTCGTTGTCGCGGTAGTGCAGCTTGTACTTCAAAGCCCAGTAATGCAACGTGTTGAAGTTGGGGCTTATGATGGCTGCCGCGAATTTCTCGTTCTCGCCCACCACCATAACCTGGTCTATGTATTCCGAGCCTCGCAACAGGTTCTCTATCAGTTGGGGAGCCACGTACTTGCCTGCCGAGAGCTTGAAGATATCCTTCTTGCGGTCGGTGATTTTCAAGAACTTGCCAGCCACCAGCTCGCCTATGTCGCCCGTATGGAACCAGCCGTCTTTGTCGATGACCTCGGCGGTGTACTCGGGGTCTTTGTAGTAGCCGAGCATCACATTGGGGCCGCGGACAAGTATCTCGCCGTCGTCGGCGAACTTGAGCTCCACGCCGCTGAGCACCGGTCCCACGGTGCCTATACGCACCTGACGGTGGGCGGGGTCGTTGACGGCTATGACCGGCGAAGTCTCGCTGAGTCCGTAGCCTTCGTAGATGTTGATGCCGGCAGCGGCAAAGAGCCTCACCATGTTGGGCTGTATGGAACTGCCGCCAGTGATGACAACGAGGTGGTTGCCGCCGAACCGCTCGCGCCAGTGGCGGTAGACGGTGCGGTCGAAAAACCACTGCGAGATCTGATAAAAGAGGCTCACCTTCTTGATAAAGGTGTAGTCGTAGCGCTGGCCATGGATGAACGCCCTGTCGTAGATACGTTTCTTGATAGGCTTGAGGTCCTTGCCTGCGGCATAGAGCTTGTCGTACATCAGCTCTATCACACGCGGCACGGCGCAGAAGCCGTGTCCGTGTATCTCCTGCATGTTCTGCTGTATGGTGCCCAGGCTTTCGGCATAGTAAATGCTCACGCCCCTGAGTTGCCAGTGGTAGTTGAGGGAGCGCTCATACATGTGGTTGAGAGGCAGGAAGCTGAGCACCCTGCCGTCGGTCGGCACAACGTTGACCTTTTCGTGGGCTATGAAGTTGGTGCAGATGTTCTGGTGCGAGAGCATCACGCCCTTGGGGTCGCCGGTGGTGCCGCTGGTGTAGATGAGCGTTGTCCAGTCGGTGGGCTTTATGTCGCGTTTGCGCTGCTCTATTGCCAGCATCTGGCGGTCGCGCCCTGCTATGCCGGCCTTGAGGATTTCGAGCACGTTGTGCTCCTCCGGTATGAAGGCGAGGGTGTAGATGACCGGCGCCTCGTCGCCGAGGGCCTGCAGTGCCGGACGTATGCGGCGCAGCAGTATGTTGTTCTCCACTAGCAGCAGCACTGCACCGCTATGGCGCAGTATGTGCGTGTAGTTCTCCACGCTGAGCGTGGGATATATAGGCACATGGATAAAACCGCCCATGGCAAGGGCCATATCCATGAAGTTCCACTCCGGGCAGTTGGAGCTCATGGTGAGGACGCGGTCGCCGGGCTTTATGCCTATCTCGCAGAGGCCGTAGCAGAGGTAGTGCGCATATTTGTAGTAGTCGTGCGAACTGTATTTCTCCCACTTGCCGTTGCGCTTCACCGCCAAAATATCCTCTTTGGGGTGGTTGACGACCAAGTGTTCCAACAGGTCGAAGGTGCGAGTAATCTCCACTTCCATATTATCAACGGTAAAAAGGTCTAACTACTAATTTTTTACAAAGATAAGACATGCAAAAAACAAAGTGCAAATTTACTAAAAAAAATGCAATTATTTTCCTCTTCCTTGCAATATAATGATAACGGTATAGAGCAGTATCTTGACGTCGGTGGCTATCGACATGTTCTCCAAGTACAGCAGGTCGTAGCGCATACGCTCTATCATCTCGTCGACGTTCTCGGCGTAGCCGAACTTGACCTGTCCCCAAGAGGTGATACCGGGCTTTACGCGCTGGAGCAGCGCGTATTCGGGGGCTAGCTCCACTATCTTGTCTATGTAGTACTGCCTCTCGGGACGGGGCCCCACGAGCGACATGGTGCCGCGCAGGACGTTGTAGAACTGCGGGATCTCGTCGAGCCTTACCTTGCGCATGAAACGCCCGAAGGGGGTGATGCGGGGGTCGTTGTCGCTCGAAAGGGCCGGGCCTGAGGCCTCAGCGTCGACATACATGGAGCGGAACTTGTGCATCTTGAAGGGCTTGCCCCCCTGCCCTATTCGCTCCTGGGCATAGAAGACAGGGCCCGGAGAGGTACACTTCACTATTATCGCCGTTATAAGATAGACGGGCGACAGCAACACCATGGCCAACAGCGAGATGAATATATCCATCAACCGCTTGAAAGAATACTGCCACTCGCTCATAAGCCTCGTGTTGAGGGTGATGAGCGGGGAATGGAATATCGAGGTGGCTTTGACGGAACCGTAGATGATGTCGCGCAGGCTTGGCCTGATCTTCACGATGAGGTTGTCGCGGCAGTTGACAACACGCAGCAGCTCCGTTATGGGCTCGCCCTCCTCGGTGGCAATAATCACCTCTTCCACCTGCGGCAATATAGCGGAAAGTTTCTCCACGGTGCCGCAGTAAGGCATCACCGCATCGAGCGAGGCATTGGTGCCGCCTGCGCCGGTGCTGACGTAGCCCACAAAACTCTCTCCGGAGTACACCTCCTGACCATCTATGTCGCGGTAGGTTTCGAGAGCCTTGTCGCCGCTGCCCACAAGCAGCGTGGGGAAGCCCAGCTCGCGCCGGTGTATCTTCTTCACGGTGCGGGTGGTGAGCACAAGGCGCGGCAGGTAGGTGAGCACAAAATGCACCACCAGCAAGAAGCAGAACGAGAGGTAATAATAGGCGTAGCGCGTAAGTTGGTCGTCGAGCATCAGCAGGAAGAATATCACCACCACGCCGATGATCGTTGCCACGGCGGTCTCCGCCAGCTCTTTGAGCCTCGCCTTGCGATACACGTTCTTGTAGGCTCCTATCATGGCATAGAGACAGCACCACGCCACAGGCAGCAGCAGTGTGCCGAGCCAGAAGTTGGCGTCGCCCACTATTGTCTCGGTTGTCACTTGCGTGCCGCTCTCTATGCATGCTTTGCGGAATACAAAGAGCAGCGCCCACGCCAAAGCAGCCGCCAGATAGTCGCACACAAGGTAGCGCAACGCCAGGGCCACGGGTTTTTTATTAAGATATTCGGGCATTTGTTACAGTTGGAGTTAGGGAATTCAATGGTAACGCGATAACGCGAATTACAGGTAGCAACTTGGCACTAATGACATATCAACCATTTACAACACAAGCAATTTCATATTGTCGAGATAGACATTGCCTTCTTTCCCATCGGGGTTGAAAGCCGTGAAGAAGAGGCGGAACTGGGGGTAGTGGCTGTGGTAGCGCCAAACCTTGCCAAGGTTGATGTATATCTTCTGCCAATGGTCGTTGGCATAGAGCATTATGGCTGAGTTGGTCTGCTCGGTACCGCCCGCCGTGCTGGGCCCTTTGATGCCTACGCTTAGGTTGTAGTCGGTGCGGTAGTCCATCTCAAGGTAGAGGTATGCCGTGGGGTCGTCCACGGTAACGGTGGTGTCGCCCCAGAAGTTCAGCTCGGTCATGGCGGCAGGTACATGCACCACTCCGCTGCCAGTGCCGGTGCATATAAGCTCCGGATTGTCGGCCAAAATCTCCACACAGGTGTCGAGGCTGACGTCCACCTGTATCTTCTCGAAGAATTCATGCCACACCACTTTGGTGAAGCGGTTCATGGTAGTGTTCAGCGTCCCGAGTTGGGTTACGGAGTCCTCGGCAAGCACTACATTGCTGAGTTTTATCTCGTTATAGTAGGGGTAGGCTATACGCGTGGAGGCTATGCCGTTTTGCTTGATTACGGGGTGTATCACCACCCGCTGCGCCACACCTTTGCGCAGCACCGGCAGCTTGCACGGCAGCTGGTACACGCCAAGTGTCCACTCCGCAGTGTCGCCTTCAAAGTATATGCTCACCTCGGCGGCATCGATGGACTGCGTGGCAAAGAAGCCGGCGCCATACTGTACCTGCCAGCTGGTCTCGTTGTCGTCGACCACCTTTATGGCATCTATGGTGAGGTATGCCGGCACCTCTTGCCCACCCTCGAACTTGCTGCAAGAAACAAGCGAGCAAAGGGCAAAAACAACTGCAAATAAAACGTTTTCGTTCAGCAAGAGCAGTGGAAGCTTGCTTACACTGCCGCAGCCAGAAAACGACTCATGAAATGAAACAATTTTAGTCTTTGTCATGAAAGTATAACGCCTTTCATGACCTATTTATTGCATTAGGGGGGGTAAATCTATCGCGCTATAACTACCTTCTGCACCGACGTGCCGCTTGCCGAGCGTATGCGCAGCATATATAGACCCGACGGGAGGCTGCTGACATTGAGCGTGTGTGTATTGCCTGCTGCATGCTTGACGGACAGGACCACACGGCCACTAATGTCGCACAAGGCCAGCTCCTCTATCTCACTGTCGCTGTCAACAAAGAGCTGGTGCGAGGCGGGGTTGGGAAACACGGCAACCTCCTGGTTGTCCGGCACATCGCCAATACCCAGCAGCATCTGTGGTATGCTGCGCGACTGCGTGGCGTTGTACACGCGGCGGTCGTTGATATCGTTGATGCTGTAGTTGCTCACAAAGGCCACGAGGCGGCAGTTGCGCAGGCGATACTTTGGCTGCAGGGGTATAGTGTAGTTCTTCGAGAATGTCGAGCCCTCTTCGGTAGAGTGTATCACGTTGCCGTCGCCCCAGTTGCTACTGGCGCAGTGACGTATCACGTAGTCGTGACGGTAACTGCCGCTGGCACCCGACTGGCGGCCTATGATGCTGTCCTCTATAAGGAAAAGGTTCACACGCGGACGCGCTATGTCGAGCGTGGCGCTGAAGCGTCCACTCACCGTGGCGCGGAGCACCTGCGCGGAGTCCGACGACGACAGCGAGACGTTGCCTATCTCTATCTCCACGAAACAAGGCACGTTGACAGCCTTGTTTATCTGTTGCTTTATGGTGTTTACCGACGAGGCCACATTCATCACACATCCGGGCTGCGACTCATCGATACGGGTGCGGTCGAGCGTCATTGCCGGAGCCCACGTGTTGCCGCCATAGAGGGTGAGTATGGCGGTGCTCACGTCGATGGTGAGGCTGTCGGTATTGAAGCCGGAGTGGTGGCACACCCACACCACGTCGTTGCGCCCGTTGAGGGCTTGGTGTATCCTGTCGTGTCCGCCGGGGCAGTAACCGCAGCTCATGGTGGTGAACTGCTCAAGCAACACGTTGCGGGTCACGGCTTTCGACATGTCGTACACCGGTATCGACACCGTGAGGGATGCCGCCTGCGCCGATGCGTCGCCGCCCGGGTTGAAGGCCACCACGGTGACGCTCAGGGTTCCCGCCGCCGATGGCATATACGGCACGTTGTGAGTGAACCCCACAAAGCCGTTGGCGGATATCGACCTGTCGAGGTGCATCACCGCCGAGGTGTCGCCGTTGGCAATGTAGAGCAAGTCGCAGCCTTCTATAGCCGCCGAGCCACTGTTGGCAACGGTGCCGGTTATCGTGATGCGAGTGCCCACCGCGGCATACTCGTCGAGGTCAATGCTGCGCACTGACAACCCCTGGCCATAGGCCGCCATTCCAATAAGACAGAGCGTGATGATGGATAGTTTTGTTCTCATAATAATATCATTATTTATTTGGTTTAAAAGATGTTACAGAAATAATATGCAGTAAATGAGTCTTGCGAAAACTATGCGAAAATACAAAAAAAAATCGAAACTTCGGCAAAAAATGTGTATATTCGCATTTACATAAGCCATCGCTCAGCCAACTTGCATCAAACTGTCATGCAAGGGTTTGAGTTATTTATATACATTACATATGCACGTGAACTTTATTAGGAACAGATATGTTTAACAGCTATATGAAGCAGTTTTTACGCAATATTCGTCTATGGGGCATAGGTGCTTTGTTTCTGGCTGTCTTGGGTACGAGTTATGGACAGGGGCATGGCAGCTATGTACACCGCCCCGCTATCGACACCACGGCATGCGACAGCCTCTACTGGCTAAACCGCTGGCTGACGGCCTCCGGTTCCTACTGCGACACCGTGAGCACCACGGACGGAGAGACCATATACAACCTCAACCTCACACTGCGACACAGCACCGAAGCCAGCGAAAATATCACTGGATGCGACAATATTGTGTGGAACAACACATCGTTCACCACTTCGGGCACATACCGCGACACCCTTACCAATAGCCAAGGCTGCGACTCGCTGATCTCACTACACGTAGTGGTGCATCATTCTTCCATTGAGGTGCAACGCGCTGTTGCCTGCGAACAATACACATGGTATGGGACTACATACAGAAAGACCTCTGTGCAAAGAACCCATCTGACCAACGTATACAACTGCGACTCACTGCTGGTGCTCAACCTCACCATCTTGCACGGTACCGTAGGCTACCAGCAGGTCCATGCGTGCAACAACTATACATGGATTGACGGCCAAAGCTACGCCACCTCGGGCAACTACAGCACACGGCAATACCGCGGCAGCGACGGCACCATGCATCCGTTCGTCGCAGCCAACGGCTGCGACAGCACCGCAGTGCTGCAACTTACCGTGGACTACAGCAAGTACGCCAACGAACGGATTACTGCTTGCGACAGCCTCGTATGGCACGACAGCACCACCTACTACGAAAGCACCACCTCGTATGCCACCAAGCCCACCTACACCACCACGGGCTCCAACGGCTGCGACAGCACCACAACGCTGCTACTCACCATCGGAGCAAGCTACCACGGCGCTCACGCCGACACCGTGAACATTGCACAGCTTCCGTGGAGCTACGGCGGCACGACATTCTCTGCACCTGTGTCTGCCACCACCATCAGGATTACGCGCACCAACGGCTGCGACAGCGTTATTGACTACTCGCTCACTGTGCGCGGCAACCGCATAGGCAGCGCCGACAGCATTGTGTGCAACAACCACCTGCCTCTGCTCTGGAACGGCGTGAGCTTCTATGGCGACTCTTCCGCCACTGTCGTACTGGCAGGCCTCGGCCCCAACGGCGAAGACAGCATACTCACCATGAACGTAAGGGTTCACTACACCACTGCGAGCCCGGGAGTTCGCCACGCCTATATGGTGGAGAACGCCCTGCCATACTATTTCTGCGGCTATGCGATAACACCCACTGTGCAGGACACCGTTCTACGCACCAACCTCGTCAACGCCGCAGACTGCGACAGCACAGTCACTGTGACCCTGCACGTATGGTTCAACGTGAAATCGACTGTGGACACCGCAGTGTGCCCCTCCGAAATGCCCCTGACATGGCACGGCTTTGTATTCAACGAAGTTGGCACAAGGTACGACACCCTCACGGCACGCCGCCGCCAAGACAGCATAGTGGCCTACACCGTGTCGCTCTTCAGCAACACCACCGCCACCATTGCCGACACGGTGGTGGAGAACTTCCTGCCCCACACATTCCTCTCCGACAGCTTTGAGAATGACACCGCCTGTACCTTCCTCATCGCCAACGCCAACGGATGCGACAGCGTGATAAACTACAGCCTCGTGGTGCTCTACAACACCCAAGACACTGTCGACATGCTTATATGCAACAATGCCGACGTAACCCGCGACACCATGTACACCACCACTTACCACGCCCTCAACGGCACCGACAGCGTGGTGGTGACGCGCGTCGCCACACGTCCCATGATGTACGGCAACCGTTATGCCACCGCCTGCGGCGAACTGCGCTGGCCCGCCCCCAACGGCACCGTGGAACGCTCCGCGACACCAACAGACACTCTCACCGCCTCCAACGGATGCGACAGCATAGTGACTCTGCAACTAACCACCTACCCCGCCACGGCAAGACAGATAAGGGCTGTAGCCTGCGACAGCTTGGTATGGAACAATGAGACCTACCGCACCTCGGGCTCCTACCACGACACCCTCACCGACAGGCACGGCTGCGACAGCCTCGTGGTGATGAACATCACCATTAACCACCCGACGAGCAAGACCATTGCGCTCACGTCGTGCGGCAACCTGTCGTGGAACGGCATGACTTACACCTCCAATGCCACGGCAAGCCAGACCCTCACTGCCGCCAACGGGTGCGACAGCGTGGTAACCGCCAACATCACCATCATACCCAACCACTACATAAACTACCATGCCAACGGTGGCGGCGGCACTATGCCGCGCCAAACGGGCTGCGACGGAAGGAGCATAACGCTGCTCGGCAACATCTTTGTCAACCGCGGCTACCAGTTTGCCGGCTGGGGCACCTTGGCCTCTCAGCAGAGCCCCACCTACACGGACGGCCAGACCATAACGCTCAACAACGACCTCGACCTCTACGCTATATGGGACTACAGGTGCGCCGACATCACCAACTACACCGCCATAAGAGGTTGCGACACACTAACTTGGCGCGGCAGCATATACACCTTTGCCGACTTTGGCTACAACGGTGCCATGATCACCGTGAGCGACACCATACACGATGTTGTGGGCGAATACTGCGACAGCATATACATAGCCTTGCTTACCTTCTACACCTCTTATAACACCGACACTACCGTGCACGGATGCGACAGCCTGATATGGAACGACAGCACCTACCACACTTCAACGACCTTCACGTGGAGCGACACCACCGCCGACAACTGCCCCAACAACACCACTGTCCAACTCGTCATCGACAGCTCCACGCACTCTTCGGTGGCCTACATAGTGTGCGACTCGCTGCTGTGGGGCGGCATGCCCTACCACAACGACGGCACCTACACGTCGCGCTTCGCGTCTCAGAGAGGGTGCGACAGCATAGTGACCATGCGGCTCGCCGTCAACCACTCGGTACACGATACCACGCGCATGTCCGCTTGCGACTCGCTGCTATGGAAAGGCATACTCTACGACCACAACACGGCGGCAACCGACACCCTCACAACCATACAGGGCTGCGACAGCATTGTGGCCAACATCATCACCATAGAGCATGCCACACTGTCTATAGACACCGTTACAACATGCGACAGATACACATGGTACAACGACTCCACCTATAGACTCAGCACCACCGACACCCTCAAACTCACCACCATTGGTGGATGCGACAGCACCTTGATACTGTCGCTCACCATCAAACACTCTAAGTCGATACGCCACGACACCTCGTTCTGCGATGCCTACTACCCCTTCCGCTGGCGCAACCACCTCTTTACTCAAGCCGGCATCATCACAGACCGCTACCGAGCCGCCAACGGATGCGACAGCACTATAAGCTACAACCTCCACGCCAAGAAGTCGTCGACAGGCAGCGACATGGTCTCGGCCTGCGGCAGCTACACCTGGCAAGACTCAGTATACACTCGCAGCACCACCCTCCAATACAACCACCTCACCAACACCGACGGATGCGACAGCAGCTTCACACTGCTCATACTGATACGCGAGGGCACTTCGCAGACCCGCAAGGTGTCGGCCTGCGACAGTTACGTGTGGAACGACGGCACCGCCTATCATGAGAGCACTACACGCTACGACACTCTGCCCTCCACATCGGGCTGCGACAGCATTATTGCCACCAACATCATTGTGTACCACAGCTCGCTGATTAACTACGACATACACGCCTGCGACAGCTTCATGTGGAACGGCTTAGTCTTCTACCATTCAGACCACCGCACCTTCGATATGGGGCATAACGCCCAAGGCTGCGACAGCACCGTGACCATCGCGCTGCACATGCACCGCAGCTACCGCGACACCACTGTCAAAACAGCATACAGCACACTCTGGTGGGAGGGCCGCACCTATGCCAATAGCGGCACATACACTGTGACCTACCCGACAGTAGACGGCTGCGACAGCTCACTGACGCTGATACTCCACATATTGCGCAACGCCATAGACCAATCCGACGAGGCGGCTGCGGCTGTCAACGTGTACCCCAATCCTACGACGGGCCCTGTTACAGTGTACTGCGACGCCATGAAGTGCATAGAGGTGTACGACCAGCAAGGACGCGGGGTCATGACACACCACCTGCCGCAGCAGACCGGCTCAGCCCGCCTCGACCTCTCCTCCCTCCCGTCGGGTCTCTACACGCTACGCATATCCTCCCACACCGGCACCTGCATGGCGAGAGTCATGAAGAGATAGTGATTAGCGAATACCCTTAACACTCATATTACTCAAAGAATTTAGGAACCACCTTTTACCAACATGGGCATCATAGCCAGACAGAGCATCAAAGGAGCCGTTGCCAACTACATAGGTGTTGCCATCGGCTTTTTCACCACCTTCTTTGTCCTCACCGACTGCCTCACGCAGGAGGAGATAGGGCTCACAAGGGTCATGGTCGACGCCGCCATGCTCCTCTCGGGCTTGGCGCAGCTGGGCACCAACTCGTCAATCATACGTTTCTTCCCCTATTTCAGCGACGAGCAGGGCAAAGGCAACCACGGCATGTTTGGCCTTACCCTGCTCATACCTTTCATAGGCTTTGCCATCGTTGCCGCTGTATTCCTGCTCTGCCATGACGGCATCAGCGCAGCCTACAGCCAGCAGTCACCAATGATAGTGGACTACCTCTACCTGCTGCTGCCGCTCACCTTCTTTGCCCTCTACCTCACGGTGTTCGAGACCAATGCCAGCGTGCTTATGCGCATCACAGTGCCCAAGATAGTGCGTGAGGTGGGCATCAGGCTGTTCAACCTCGTGTGCTACCTGCTCTATGGGCACGGCGTCATCTCGCTCGACACTTTTGTCGTGCTTTTCTGCGCCTCTTACGGCATAGCTATGCTTCTCAACCTGTTCTACCTGCTCAGCCTTGGCAAGGTGAGCCTGCGCATCGACTTTCGAGGTATCGACCGCCGTGTATGGCGCGACCTGCTCTTCTACACCCTCATGATGACTGTTACGGCGCTGGCTGCCAATGTGCAGCTGGTCAACTCGCTGCTGCTTGGAGCCAAGACGGGACTGGCGCTCACCGGCGTTTACACCATAGCGTTCTACATTGCCAACATCGTCGAGGTGCCCTACCGCTCGCTCGGTGCCATAGCGCGCCCCAAGGTGGCTACTGCCGTCAAAGAGGGCGACTGGAAAGAGGTGAACCGCCTCACTCAGCAGGTGTCGCTCCACCAGCTGCTTGTGTCGCTCATGATATTCTACATTATCTGGATTAACCTCAGCGCCCTTTTCCGCGTCATACCGCACGGCGATGAATATGTAGGCGGCATGCAGGTGGTGTTTATTCTTGGTTTGTCAAAAGTGGTCTACTCCTCGTTTAGCATTGCTCTCGACACGCTCAACTTCTCGCGTTACTATGCCTACTCGCTGCTCTTCAACATGATGCTTACAACTGCCGCCATAGTGTTCAATATTAAACTGATACCGCTGTTGGGCATAAACGGTGCGGCTCTCGCCACGTTGCTCTCTTACCTGCTCTTCTACTCGCTGCTTCTCGCGTTTGTTGGCTGGCGCCTCAGAGTGTCGCTCTTCTCGTTAAAGCAGCTCTTTGTGGTTGCCTTGATGGCGGTGCTCTTCCTCCTCAATGGGCTCTGGAGTTCCTGTGTAGAGCCCTCTTTCGGCAGCGGCCTGGTTCCCATGCTCGCCAACGCGACACTGAAAACACTGCTGCTCGTGGCAATAGGTATTGTAGCGGTATACAAAAGCAACATCTCGCCCGACATCAACCGAATATTGAGATTTAAAAAGGAGTAAGGAGTTAAGATGCGATAGATGCGCCAGCCACTTAAAACTAATAACTTAAAACTTAGCACTAAAAACTTTCACCTTTCATTTTCAATGACCATAGCAGCACTGGTATCAGGAGGTGTTGACAGCACCGTGGCGGTGCACCTGCTCAAGGAGCAGGGCTACACCCCCGACCTGTTTTACATACAGATAGGTTCCGAGGACAAAGAAGGCTTCATGGACTGCCCCGCCGAGGAGGATATAGAACTGACTCAATACACGGCACGGCGGTACGGCTGCCGCTTCGAGATTATAGACCTCCACCGCGAATACTGGGACAACGTGGTGGCCTACACCATCGACACGGTAAGGCGGGGGCTCACGCCCAACACCGACGTGATGTGCAACAAACTCATCAAGTTCGGCGCCTTCGTGGAACGCCGCGGCAAAGACTACGACCGCATAGCCACCGGCCACTACGCCACCATGACCGACATTGGCGAGGTGCGCTACCTCTCCACCGCCGTCGACCCCGTCAAAGACCAGACCGACTTCCTCTCACAGCTCAGCTACGACCAGCTGCGCCCGCTGATGTTCCCTATAGGTAATCTCATGAAAGAGCAGGTGCGCACCATAGCCCACGAGGCGGCGCTGCCAAGCGCCGACCGCAAAGACAGCCAGGGCATCTGCTTCCTCGGCAAGATAAACTACAACGACTTCCTGCGGCGCTACCTCGGCGAGCGCGAAGGCAAGATTGTCGAACTCGAGACGGGCAAGACGCTGGGCTCCCATCGCGGCTATTGGTTCCACACCATAGGCCAGCGCAAGGGGCTGCTTCTGGGCGGCGGGCCGTGGTTTGTGGTCAAGAAAGACATCGAGGAGAACATTCTCTATGTGTCGCGGGGCTACGACACCGAGGCACAATACGGCAAAGAGGTCGACCTCTTGGGATTTCACTTCCTCTCCCCGACAGACCTCACCAACCCACATGACGGCGTGCTCCCCATAAAATTCAAGATACGCCACACTCCCACCTTCACCGACGGGCTGCTCACCCTCCACGGCGACAAAGCCCACATCGCCAGCCACGACAAGCTGCAAGGCATAGCCCCGGGCCAGTACGCCACCATCTACGACAGCGACGCACACCTGGTCCTCGCCACCGGCATGATAGCCTGACAACACAATAAAGCCAACCTCCAAAACGTTACTATCATCATAATATCGCAACAACGCAATAACGAAACACCATAACACCGAAAGGCCACAGCCATGCTCGACAAACTTGAAGCAATCTACACACGCTACAAAGAGATAGAGGGTCAGATGAACGACCCCGAGATAACCGCTGACATCAAACGCTACGTAAAACTTAGCAAGGACTACAAAGACCTGCAGCCCGTAGTGAAAGCCTACCACGAATACCGCGCGGTGATCGACACCATTGCCGAGTGCAAAGAGCTGCTCGGCAGCGAGAAAGACGAGGAGCTGCGCGAGATGGCCAAGGAAGAGCTGGTGGCATCGCAGGAGAAGAAAGAGAGCATGGAGAACGACATTCGCCTCATGCTCATACCCGCCGACCCCACCGACGACAAGAACGCCGTGGTAGAGATACGCGGCGGCACCGGCGGCGACGAGGCCTGCATCTTTGCCGGAGACCTCTTCCGCATGTACACACGCTACTGCGAGAAACGCCACTGGAAAATAGAGATAGTCGACTTCAACGAAGGGCCCTCCGGCGGATACAAGGACATCACCTTCAATGTGAGCGGCGGCGACAAGGTCTATGGCACGCTGAAATACGAGAGCGGCGTGCACCGCGTGCAGCGTGTGCCCGCCACCGAGACGCAGGGACGCGTACACACCAGCGCCGCAGGCGTGGTGGTGCTGCCCGAAGCCGAGGAACTCGATGTGGAACTCAACATGAACGACATACGCAAGGAGACCTTCTGTGCCAGCGGCCCCGGCGGCCAGTGCGTCAACACCACCTACTCCGCCGTGCGCCTCACACATATACCCACCGGCATTGTGGTGAGCTGCCAAGACCAGAAGTCGCAGATAAAGAACATGGAGAAAGCCTTGGTGGTGCTCCGCACAAGGCTCTACGAGAGGGAGTACAACAAATACCTTGAGGAGATGTCCACCAAGCGCAAGACCATGGTGGCCACCGGCGACCGCAGCGAGAAGATCCGCACCTACAACTATCCCCAGTCGCGCGTCACCGACCACCGCATAGGCTATACCATGTACAACCTGCCGTCTTTCATGGATGGCGAGATAGAAGACCTCCTCGAAGCACTCCAGCTGGCAGAGAATGCCGAGAAGTTAAAAGCATCGGTAGGTTAATAACGAATGCGGGCGTTCCGCCCGCATAAGAATCAGCAGCTTACAGTTCAATCCCTCATTGAGGGACGATTTTTGCAAAAACAATCCCTCATATAGGGATTTTTTGTATCTTTGCAAAAAAATAATTGAGTAAAAAATGGTTGATGAAATGCTATATCAAGCTATGAATGAGCTTGTTGATGATACAAATACTCAGTTCAGGCGCTACATTTATAATGAAATTCCATGGAATGCTCGCATGCTTGGACTTGTCGGTCCCCGTGGCGTGGGCAAGTCAACATTGCTGCTGCAGCGCATAAAAGACCAGAAAGCAGAGGGCAGATACCTCTATGTAGATGCCGACAACCTGTACTTTAGCAACCATACTCTTGTGCAACTGGCCGATGAGTTCGTCAAGGAAAACGGGACACATCTTGTTGTCGACGAAGTGCATAAGTACCGTGGCTGGTCACGCGAGCTGAAAAACATCTACGACGGCCACCCAAAACTGCATGTCATCTTTACTGGCTCGTCAATACTCGACATCCTGCACGGCGAAGCCGACCTTAGCCGGAGGGCATTGATCCACAATATGCAAGGGCTCTCATTCCGTGAATTCATGGAACTGAACTACGGCATAAAGTCTGAGGTGTTCTCCCTCGAGGAAATACTCTCAGGGAAAGCCCTACTGAAGGATGTGGAACATCCGCTGCCTCTTTTCAGGGAGTATCTTGCCCACGGCTACTACCCGTTCAGCCGCGAGCCCGGGTTCACTCAACGCCTACAGCAGATGGTGTCGCTCACTCTGGATGTCGACATACCGCAATATGCCGACATGCGGGCCTCCACATCTGCGAAACTCAGGCTTATGCTCAGCATCATAGCGCAGCTTGCACCATACAAGCCAAACCTTACCAGTCTTGCCTCTGAGACTGGAGTGAGCAAGAACAACATACAAGACTACCTTGTTTATCTGCACCGGGCCGGACTGCTATCGCTGTTGCGCGACAGCGTGGGTGGGCTAAGACTTCTGGGCAAGGTGGAGAAGGTGTACCTCGACAATCCTACACTTATGTATGCACTCTCCGAAGAGAGACCCAATATAGGCAATGTGCGAGAGACTTTCTTCCTTAACCAGATGCGCGTGCGCAATACGGTTAAAGGCTCAACGGTATCCGACTTCGAGATTGACAAATACACCTTTGAGGTCGGTGGAAGAAGCAAGGGAAAGCAGCAGATAGAAGGGCTTGAGGATGCCTATATCGTCAAGGACGACATAGAGTTTGCCCACGGCAATGTCGTCCCCCTGTGGATGTTCGGACTTAACTACTGAGCCACGGAATCCTTTTTCGCCACCTCGTTCAGATCGTCGATAGGTATGTCTGTGCGGCGTTGCTGCTGAAAGTATGGCGGTATGTCTATAACCACATGGGCGCGCCACTCGCCGTTGCGCTTCAGCATAGGCAGAGTGCTGCTGTCGGTGTTCAGTGGGGTTGTCTTGACAAAGCGCACCTCTGCCGTAGTGTCGCTCAGCATTGTGACTGCCGTGATAGTAACTGTCGCGGGAATGCTGGCTGCTATGAAAGCCGTGTCTGTTGCCGGGATAATGACATTCTCAAAGAAATTCAGCGTGACGTCGCGCGTCTCTTCCGTGGAGTAGGAGGCTGCGGCGGCAAAATCGTAAGCGGATATGGCATCAAGATAGGACTGCGCCATAGACCTTACCTCTCCTTCGTCATTGGCACACGACAGTGCTGTAAAAGACAACACGAGCAGCATTGCTGACAAAACATGTTTATTCATTGGTGATGATAATTATTATTATGGACAACACGAGGCGTTAGTCCGAGCCTGTTTTTGTAAGACTATTTACTGGTGAGGCTCCTGTAAAAACAAAGGAGAGAGCAGCCATTGTTGCGGCACTCTCTCCTCTATCAGAAACTGTAGTTGCTGTTAGCAATTAGTTTTTCTTCTTACCAAAAGCTTCAGCAGCGCTCTTCTTGCCAGTGGGCTGGACAGAAACTGTGGTGGCGTTTTTGTCGCTACTCACAGTGAGGTTACCGGCCTTGGCTTCGATGGCGGCGTCCTTTTTCTGCTCTTTGACAGCAGGAACAGTGGCCGTGACGGTTACAGTTTTCTCGTCCGATTTCTTGACAGTTGCCTCGACCTTTTTGGCTGCGGGCTTCTTGTCTTCCACCACTGCTTCGGCCACTACCTCTTCAACGGGCTCGGCCTCGACGACCTCCTCAGCAACGGGAGTAGTGTCAACAGGCTCCTCGGCAGGCTGGTTGTTGCAGGCAGCCATTGCGAAAACGGTGCAGAGAGCCAATGCAAGAACTCTGAAATTCTTTTTCATGACAATTATTGATTTGGATTTTTAGATAGCTGAAGTTAATTTATTTAACCACAACGGCTTTCTTGAGACCCTTGCCAGAAGCCATCTCAAATCTGATATTGGTGGCGTTGATCTGGAGGTTCTTCTTGGTGGCGCCATCAGGGTCATCGGCAACATGGTTGGCGAGGTCGGCCAGCGAGTACATCTCGAGGGTCAAACTGCCGCTGACAGTGAGGGTAGCAAGATCAACACTGGAGAAGTTGGCAGCGAGCTGCTGATAAAATTGCCAGTCACCATATTTGGTACCGTTGTTATCCTGGAAAGAGGTCTCATAGTACAGCTCTGTGGTGCAGTCTGAATTGTTGAGCACCTGGAAATCAGCTGCGCTTGTGCCGCCCATCCAAAGTACGAGGAAGGGGAAATACACCTGGTTGCCCTCACCATGCTCTCTTGCAGCCTGAGCGAGGAACACCTGACCGTTGGTCTGGAAATCGGTCCAGCCAAAAGAGATGTTCTCACCATCGAAAATAGCAGTGAAGGAGCCATTGTCGGTACCGCCGCCATTGCCGCCGCCATTGCCGCCGCCGTTACCGCCGCCGTTGCCACCACCGTTGCCGGACTGGGTAAACTCTGCAGTGTAGGTAGCATCCTCAGTAGCTTCGAAGGTGTAGGGGTTGGCCTTAGAGACAACCACGCCGTCCTTTATCCACTGGGTGAATTCATAGCCACTGGCCGCAGTGGCAGTGAGGGTTACATCGGCATTGGCATCGTACACGCCGCCGCCAGTCACTGTACCATATGCATCGTTGTTGCTGACAACGGTGATGGTGTAGGTGTCGCTTCCGCAGGATACAAGCATTGCACCTGCAACTAAGGCTAAGCCTAAGAATTTGAACAGATTTTTCATGTTTCTGCTTTTTAAGTTGATTATTGGATTAATTATTTAACTTTCACTTCAATACATAGCAGTACACACAATATGTCGCACTCCTATTAATTTGCAAAGATACGCATTTTTTCTCAAACAACTCTATTTTTTCATTTTTTAGTCATTTTTTGGTTTTACTTTTCCTTTTTGTCCAAACGCTGATACAGGGTTTGACGAGGCTTTCATGTTGTCTATGCATCTCATAGCTTCATCCACTGAGCCAACCACTTGCAGCCCCCCATCGGTACGCAGGAAACCTTCGGAGCGCATGGACTCCAGCTGTGCCAGGAATGGGTCGAAGAAACCGCATAGGTTGAGCAGCACTATCGGCTTGTCTATCAGCCTCAGCTGGTTTGCCACCATCACCTCCGACACTTCGTCGAGAGTCCCTATCCCTCCGGGGAGGGCCACAAAGGCATCGGCGTCGGCCATGAGGCGCTCTTTGCGCTCTGCCATGCTGCCTACGCGCACCAGCTCGGTGACACGCTGCGAGCGGATGACCTCTTCGCTGAAAAGGGTCGGCATGACCGCCACTACTCTGCCGCCGCCCTCCATGGCTGCGGAACTCACCACGCCCATCAGTCCGAGATTGCTCCCGCCATACAGAAGGGTGTGGCCGGCATGGGCTATGCGCCGCCCAAGGTCGGCGGCGGCCACGGCGATGAGAGTGTTGCGAGGCTGCGACGAAGCGCAGAAAACAGCTATATTCATGTCATATTATATATTGTACTATGTCAACGGTTCAGGCAGAAAAGCCCCGTTTTGCCCGACTATGTTTAGCTGAAAACTGCTTCAAAGATACAAAAAATATCCCGTTTGAGCAGTTTTCAAACCTTGCTTTTGATGCTTACAACTTGTCTTTCTACATGTTATCATCGCGGGCTATTCGGTGGCGTTTGCCCTTACGTCGAGGGCGTTGCGCAGGCCGTTGCCGAGGAGCATGAAGGCGAGGACGAGGAGCATGATAGCCAGACCCGGCAGGATGGCGAGATAGGCATTGTCGAGCAGTATGTAGCCGTAGTTCTCCTTGACCATGGCGCCCCACGAGGTTGCCGGCGGCTGCACGCCTATGCCGAGGAAGCTCAGACCCGCCTCAAGCAGTATGGCGCTGGCGAAGTTGGAGGCGGCAATGACTATCACGGCTCCGAGGCAGTTGGGCAGGATATGGCGCAGTATGATGCGCGGGGTGCGGTAGCCGAGGGCGCGTGCCGCCTCCACATACTCTTTCTCCTTTATGCCCAGCACCTGCCCACGCACCACGCGGGCTATGTCGACCCACATGGTGAGCCCCACCGCCACAAAGACCTGCCAGAAACCTTTCCCCAAGGCGAAAGTGATGGCTATCACGAGCAGCACGGTGGGTATGGACCACACCACGTTGATGAACCACATGATGACGCTGTCCACCCAGCCGCCGTGATAGGCGGCCCATGCCCCCAGCGTGATACCTATCACAAGGGCTATGAATATGGCTATGAAACCCACCGACAGGCTCACACGCGAGCCTATCAATATCTGGCTCAGCACGTCGCGCCCGTAGCCATCGGTGCCGAGTATGAAGGTGCGTTTCTGCACCGACACCACATTGTCACGGTGGTAGCGCGTCACCTGCCCGTTGTTGGGCACCGAGCCGGTGTAGGCCTCCACCACGAGGGTGTCGCCCTCCCATTGGGTGCTGTAGGCTGGTATGGCGGTGTAGTCCAGCGGCTCGCCCCGCAACATTCTCTTTATCAATGATGAGCCGCCCTTCTTGACGGCGACACTATCGCCATCATACACGCAGGCAAACTTGACGCTGCTGCCGGGTTTGAGAGCCGTCAGTTCGAGGTACTGCTGGTTGCAGTGTGGCGTGTGATCGGGGGTTATGAGGTAACCGAGCAGGGCAATGAGGGCGAAGAGCAGTATTACTGCCATGGCGCATACGGAGAGGGGGTCGTGGCACAGCCGGCGCCAGGCGAGAGCCGACAGCGAAGTCACCTGCGACGGAGCCTCACGCTTGGCAAAGCGGCGGAACGGTCGGTCTATAAGCTGTTGTAGTGTCATAATGGCTTTATCGCTAATATCTCCGCTCGCGGCACGCGGCTCACGAGGGGGGCTCTGCACTGAGCTCTATTACATGAAACCCAGTTCGAGTTTCACTTCGTCGGAGAGGTTTTCAAACGACCATGGGGGATTGAACGTAAGGTCCACGTCGACGCTCTTGAGACCCTCCACGCCGGCAACCATCTGCTTCACCTCCTCGAACATATACTCGGCCTCGGGGCAGTCGGGAGCCGTCATGGTCATGGTAATCTTGGCATTGAGGTCGTCGTCGAGCTCTATGCCGTAGATAAGCCCCAGGTCGTAGATGTTGACAGGAATCTCGGGGTCGTAGATGTTTTTCAGGACGTTGATTATAGCGGCCTTGAGGGTTTCTTTGGTAGGTGTCATGGCTTATTGTTTGTTTGTGGCGACGGAGGCGGCGGTGGCGTAGAGGCGTATCTGTGCCACCATGGAGGCGAGGCCGTTGGAGCGGGTTGGCGAGAGGTGCTCCTTGAGGCCTATGGCGTCGATAAAGTGCAGGTCGGCGGCGAGGATGTCCTGCGGGGTCTGTCCGTCGAGCACACGTATCAGGAGTGTGATGATACCCTTGGTGATCACTGCGTCGCTGTCGGCGGAGAAGTACAGCCGACCGTCGCGCAGCGCGGCGTGGAGCCACACCCGCGACTGGCAACCTTTGATAAGGTTGTCGTCGGTCTTGTAAGCCTCCTCTATGGCGGGGCACTCCTTGCCGAGCTCTATAAGGTAGGCGTACTTGTCGAGCCACTCGTCATAGAGTGCAAACTCGTCGATAATGGAATTTTCTATCTCTTGTATTGTCATTTTGCGATTGGATATGGAAGTCGGAGTATTATATAACAATAGGTAAACATCTAATGATTATTTGGGGGCGTTGCGCACCAGCAGTGCCGCGGCGATGCCAAAGACTATCTGGGGTGTGAGCACGGCAAGGAAGGGGCTGAGGTTGCCGTTGATGGCGAACACCGTGGAGACGCGCATGAACACTATGTAGCCAAAGGCTATGGTGATGCCTATGGCGAGGTGTATGCCTATGCCGCCGCGTGTCTTGCGCGAGGAGATGGCCACGCCTATGAACGTCATGATAATGATGGCCAGCGGGTTGAGCAGCCGCTGATAGAGCTCTATCTTCGATTCCACCACATGGCCTGCCGAGCCGCGGATACGCTCTTGGTCTATATGGCTGATGAGTTGCGGCGATGTCATTGTCTCGATATGCGTCGACTGCTGGTGGAAGTCCTCGGGCTCAAGCCGCAAGTCGAGGTCTATAAAGGGGTGGTGGCTGAGCTCTTCGTCGTTGCCGTCGATGGTTCTCTTGAAGCAGTTGCGCGAGTTCCACAGTCCCGTGGCGGTATCGTACACTATCACGTCGGCGGAGATGCGTCCCGCAAGGCGGCGGTGGGCGTCGAAGGTGTCGCGCACAAAGGCGTGGGCGGTGCCCTCCTTCACGTCGAAACTCTCGGCGTAGACCTGTGTGTATGGGTCTGGCTGGAAATGTATATCGCTGAAATAGTTGCGATTCATTGAGAAGGTATGGATATATACGCGCTCAAAATCTATAAGGGTGCGGTTGCTTACGGGTATCACGAAGTTGCCCAGCACGAGCACTATGCAAGCCACTATTAGCGAGCCATAGATGTAGGGGCGCAGCAGGCGCCGGTAGCTTATGCCGCTGCCCAGAATGGCCACCACCTCGGTGTTGCCAGCCATCTTGGAGGTGAAGAAGATGACGGAGATGAAGATGAACAGCGGGCTGT
Organism: Bacteroidales bacterium; assembly: GCA_017454015.1. Taxonomy (GTDB): domain Bacteria; phylum Bacteroidota; class Bacteroidia; order Bacteroidales; family P3; genus Colimorpha. Next base: position 24,570 of record JAFTDW010000017.1, read on the forward strand.
ATAGGTTGACAAACCCTGGTATGAAGTTGAGGTAGTATTTAAACGCTATGGCGCTTATGGGTGCATGGTTGTGAAGGAAATCGTCGAGTTTCTCCGACACATCGAACGTGATGACGATGACTATTATGAGAGCCAGCGCCAGCGCAAAAGTCTTTATATACTTCCAGAGGATGTAGCGATCGACAATTTTCACACACCGAGCAGTTGCTGGAACTTGGTGAGGGACTCAAGGGCGTTGGTCTTGACATGTATGAACTCATCGACACCGTACTGTTTGTAGGTCTCGACCATTCCCTTGGGGTATCCGGCGAGGACTATGCTCTTCACCTTGCCCTTGAGCGAGGTGCATATCTCTTGTGCTATCTCGGCATACTCGTCGTCGCTGGAGCACATCACCACTATGTCGGGGTTGGCCTTGAGGGCGGCCTCCACGCCTTCGGCGGCGCTGGCGAAGCCGGGGTTGTCGATAATCTCATAGCCTGCCACGCCGAAGAAGTTGGTGGCGAAGCCTGCACGGGCCTTGCGCATGGCGAGGTTGCCATAGGTGAGCAGGAACACCTTGGGTCTGTGGGCGGCGTGCTCGGTGGCGAGGCGCAGACGCTCAAAAGCCTCTGCTCCGCGGTACATGTGCAACGGGCGCAGCTCCTGCGGGGTGTCGTCGGCCTTGCAGCAGCAGCGGGGCTCGTCGGCGGCTATGTTGGCTGCCATGCACTCCTGCAGGTTGGGATACTGGTTGGTGCCGAGTATGGTGGTGCGGCGCGTGGCTATGTCGTTGTCGCGGCGCGTGGCGGTGCGCTCTATCTCGTCCTGTACGAAGCCCTGCTTGATAGCTTCGGCGAAGCCGCCAAGCTGCTCCACCTGCAGGAAGAGCTGCCAGGCGTGGTGGGCTATGCTGTCGGTGAGGTTCTCAATGTAGTAGCTGCCTGCTGACGGGTCGACAATCTTGTCCATATACGACTCCTCCTTGAGCAGCAGCTGCTGGTTGCGTGCTATGCGCTGGCCAAAGTCGTCGGCCTTGCGGTAGGCGGCGTCGAAGGGCGGCGTGGAGATACTGTCGGCTCCGCCTATGGCTGCCGACATGGTCTCCGTGGTGGTGCGCAGCATGTTGACGTAGGGGTCGTACACCGACTTGTTCCATGTGGAGCCGGTGCAATGTATAAAGACCTTCTGGCTGCAGTCGCAGCCCGTGTTGTACTGCTCCGCTATCTTGCTCCAGAGCAGACGTGCGGCGCGCAGCTTGGCAATCTCCATGAAGTAGTTGCTGCCCGTGGCGAAGCAGAAGTTGAGGTTGCAGGCCACCTGCTTTGCCGGCAGCCCCTTGTCGGTGAGTGCCGTCATGAGGGCTGTGGCCGACGAGAGGGTGAAAGCCAGCTCCTGCACTATGCCCGAGCCGGCGTTGTGGAAATGGCGGCCGTTGACGGTGAGCACACGCATCCCGGGCAGTAGCTCGGCGCCTTTCAGCACCAGCTGGCGGGCCTCCTCGAGGGCCGCCTCTTCGCCGCCTTTGTAATGGCCGTGCATAAGGGCGAACCCGTAGGGGTCGCAGTTGAAGGAGCCGCGCATCTTGGCGGTGTCGCAGCCGCGCTCCTTCAGGTAGTCGGCAAAAAGCTGCATCACCTGCATCGGGTTCTTGCCGCAGGTGAAGTTGATATGCACTGCCTCGGGGTATATGTCCTTGAAGAGGGTCCGCATATCGTCTATGCTCTGCACTTTGGCGGTGCAGAAGCCCAGGGCCGTGGCGCCGCGGCGCAGGGCGTCGAGAGCCTGGGCGTTGGCTTGCTCCAGGGTGTCGGCCTGCACATCCTGACGGATGAGCCACTCGTTGTTGTCTACATTCTTGCCGCGCACAAAGGGTGCCTCGGCAGGATTGGTATTCAGGTACTCAAGATTGTCCAAATCTTCGGCGCGGTAATAGGGTTTCACGTTAAAACCCTCTATGGTATGCCATACAAGTTTTTTGTCGTAGTCGGCGCCTTTGAGGTCTTTGTTGATTACTTCTTCCCATTTCTCAGTGGAAACCGGGGGGAATTCTGTAAATAATTTATTGTCGCTCATAATATTATGATATTTCACAGTTCAAATAGTAAAATACAAAGGTACATATTTTTTTGCGAATATTGCCAAATATTTTTTGCACGGCCGCGCAATAATGAAGCAGATTGCGCGTTTTTTGTTTTGTGCATCGGGGCATTGTGTGTCGTGAAATTGTGAAATTGCAAAAAACCATTGTCTATCGAAGAATGTTATCACCTTATAAATTAGTTATTAACCAATCACACCAAAACTTTCTAACAAAGATGAAGAAAGCCATCGTCACCATCATCATCACCGTGGTAACATCTGTTGGCGCTGTATGGGCACAGGATCCCTATACAGGCCAGAGGCTCAGCGAAACTACCAACTACATATCCACCGGCATACCCATCCTGCTCATAGCCCCCGATGCCATTGGCGGCGCCATGGGCGACGCCGGCGTGGCCTCGACACCCGACGCCTACTCCACCCACTGGAACAACGCCAAGCTCGCCTTCCTCGACGACCGCATGGGCTTCAGCACCACCTACACCCCCTGGCTCCGCAACCTCGGCACCTACGACATGAACCTGCTCTACCTCTCCGGCTACTACCGCACCGCCAAGCGCGGCACCGTGGCGGCAAGCCTCACCTACTTCTCCCTCGGCGAGATAAGCAACACCGACAACGAGGGCAAGGAGCTGGGCATTTTCCAGCCCAACGAGTTCGCCTTCGACCTCACATACGCCATGAAGCTCAACGACAACCTCTCCATAGGTGCCACGGGGCGCTTCATCATGAGCGACCTCACCAACGGCATGTATGTCGACGGCCAGTCCACCAAAGCCGCCACAGCAGGAGCTGGCGACGTAGGCCTCTACTACCACAACGAGATCGACAACCACCAGAGCTACGCCCTCGGCCTGCATATCTCCAACCTCGGTTCCAAACTCAACTACTCCGACGACGACACTCAGCGCGAGTTCCTGCCCGCCAACCTCCGCATCGGCGGCCGCTACACCTACGAACCCGACGAGTACAACAAGATATCGCTGCTGCTCGACATCAACAAGCTGCTGGTGCCCACTCCGCCAAAGACCAAGGACGACAGCACCTACAGCGACTTCTACCGCGACATGACAGCCTACCGCAACACGGGCACCATGCTCGGTGTCATGCAGTCGTTCTACGACGCACCGGGCGGCATGGCCGAGGAGCTTCACGAGCTGCAGCTCTCTCTCGGTGCCGAATACTGGTACGCCAACACCTTCGCGGCACGCGCCGGCTACTTCTTCGAGCACGCCACCAAAGGCGGCCGCCAGTACCTCACCTTCGGCGGCGGCATACGCTACAACATCTTCACCTTCGACCTCGCCTACCTCGTACCCACCACAAGGTTCAGCCAGAACCCCCTCACCAACACCGTGCGCATCTCGCTCACTATGAACTTTGGGGGCAACAAAAACCGCAAGTCATGACACTACGCACCGGCATAGGCTATGACGTCCACCGCCTTGGCGCGGGGCGCAGGCTTGTGCTTGGCGGCGTGGAGGTACCCCACGAGACAGGGCTCATAGGCCACTCCGACGCCGACGTGCTGCTCCACGCCATCTGCGACGCACTCCTCGGCGCCGCCGCTCTCGGCGACATAGGGCAGCTCTTCCCCGACAACGACCCGCAATACAAAGACATCGACAGCACCATACTCCTGCGCCGCGTGGCACAAAGGCTACTCGACAACGGGTGGAAGATTGGCAACATCGACAGCGTGGTGATAGCCCAACGCCCCAAGTTAGCTCCCTATATACCACTGATGCGCAACACCATAGCCAGCGTGCTTGGCACCGGCGAGGAGTGCATCTCCGTGAAAGCCACCACCACCGAACACCTCGGCTTCGAAGGTCGCGAAGAAGGCATTGCGGCCCTGGCCACCGTTACCATAACCCAGTGAGCAACAAAGAGCAGACATACACGCAAGACGACGTGGCAGCCATGGAGGACACCGGCTGCAGCCTCGTGCTGTACAACGACGACGTCCACACCTTCGACTACGTCATCAAAGCCCTCGTCGACATATGCCGACACACCTACGAGCAGGCCGAGCAGTGCACCATCCTCGTGCACTACAAAGGCAAGTGTACCGTGAAAACCGGCGGCTACGAGGAGCTTCTGCCCATGCACACCGCACTCCTGATGAAACAGCTAACCTCCGAAATAGTACAATAACCACACAACACCATGTCCTGGGCTCTGATAATAATAACGCTGGCCATTGGCCTCATCCTTGTAGTCCTCGAGATAGTGGCGCTCCCCGGCGGCATTGCCGGCATCTGCGGCGCCATACTCTCCGCCATCGCCGTGTGGCAGACCTACATGTCCCACGGCACCACGGCAGGCCACATAGTGCTGCTTGCCTCCATAATCATAGGCATCGCGCTGCTCGTGTTCTTCATGAAGACCCGCACGTGGCGCCACTTCCAGCTCAACGAGGAGATGACCTCCAAAACCAACACCGTCGACCCCGACAGCATACATGTGGGCGACACGGGTACCACCCTCACGAGGGTCGCTCCCTCGGGCAACGCCCAGTTTGGCGACCAGATAGTGGAGGTGCACACCGTGAGCGAGTTCCTCGACCCCAACGTGGCTGTCCAGATAATAGACATCGACGGCTACAAGATTACCGTAAAGGCCGCCAATGAATGACAGAATCAAATAAACAAATCAAAAAAACAAAAACGCCATGGAAGTATTTATCATTGTTGCAATCTGCTTTGTAGCCCTTGTGCTATTCCTCTACCTCGTGCCCATCGGCATCTGGTTCCAGGCCCTCATCTCGGGAGCCCACACTTCGCTGATACAGCTGGTATTCATGCGTTTCCGCAAAGTACCCCCTGCCATCATCGTCAACAACATGATTGCCGCCACCAAGGCCGGCCTCAAGCTCACCCAGAATGAGCTCGAAGCCCACTACCTCGCCGGTGGACACGTCAACCATGTGGTCAACGCCCTCATCAGCGCCGACAAGGCCAACATGAACCTCGACTTCAAGACCGCCACCGCCATCGACCTCGCGGGTCGCGACGTGCTCAAGGCCGTGCAGACCTCGGTGAACCCCAAGGTTATCGACACCCCGCCGGTGGCAGCCGTAGCCAAAGACGGCATCCAGCTCATCGCCAAGGCACGTGTCACGGTGCGCACCAACATCAAGCAACTCGTGGGTGGCGCCGGCGAAGAGACCATCCTCGCCCGTGTCGGCGAAGGCATAGTGACCTCCATAGGCTCGGCAGTGAGCCACAAGCAGGTGCTCGAGAACCCCGACAGCATCTCCAAGCTCGTGCTCACCAAGGGTCTCGACAGCGGCACCGCCTTCGAGATACTCTCTATCGACATTGCCGACATCGACGTGGGCAAGAACATCGGCGCACAGCTGCAGATGGACCAGGCCAATGCCGACAAGAACATAGCCCAGGCCAAGGCCGAGGAGCGTCGCGCCATGGCTGTTGCCAACGAGCAGGAGATGAAAGCCAAGGCCCAGGAGGCCCGCGCCAAGGTCATCGAGGCCGAGGCCGAGGTGCCGCGTGCCATGGCCGAAGCGTTCCGCAGCGGCAACATGGGCATCATGGACTACTATCGCATGAAAAACATACAGGCTGACACCGACATGCGCGAGAGCATCTCCAAGCCTGCACAAGCCACCAAGCCGCTGAAATAGCGGCGGGGGGAGTGTCCCACACATACATAAAACAGCAGTGGCGCAGCCTGACGGCTGCGCCACTCTTTGTTTCTCTATTCAAGGCCGCTACACTCTCAGAACAGCTCGGACTGGCGCCCCCCCTGCAGGCGGCCAAGGTGCTGGTAGGTCTGCGGCGTCACCTCGCGGCCTCGCGGCGTGCGCATCAGGAAACCCTCCTGTATCAGGAACGGCTCGTAGACCTCCTCTATAGTGCCCGAGTCCTCGCCCACGGCGGTGGCTATGGTGTTGAGTCCCACGGGGCCACCCTTGAACTTGTCGACTATAGTGGTGAGTATCCTCAAATCCATCTCGTCGAGGCCGTTGCGGTCCACGTTGAGGGCTTGCAGGGCGTAGCGTGCTATGTCGAGCGTCACGGTGCCGTCGCCCTTCACCTGGGCAAAGTCGCGCACCCTTCGCAGCAGCAGGTTGGCAATACGCGGGGTGCCCCTGCTGCGACGGGCTATCTCCATGGCCGACTCGCTGGTGATCTTCACGCCCAACAGCGTTGCCGAGCGGTTCACTATCTTGGTGAGCGTCTCTGCGTCGTAGTATTGCAGGCGGGCGGTGATGCCAAAGCGGGCGCGGAGCGGAGCCGTGAGCATGCCGCTGCGCGTGGTGGCGCCTATGAGGGTGAAGGGCTTGAGCGAGAGCTGCACGCTGCGCGCCGCAGGCCCCGACTCTATCATGATGTCTATCTTGTAGTCCTCCATGGCGCTGTAGAGGTACTCCTCAACCACCGGCGAGAGGCGGTGTATCTCGTCGATAAACAGCACGTCGTTGGCCTCGAGGTTGGTGAGCAGCCCTGCAAGGTCGCCCGGCTTGTCGAGCACAGGCCCTGAGGTCATCTTGATATTCACTCCCAGCTCGTTGGCTATGATGTAGCTGAGGGTGGTCTTGCCCAGTCCCGGAGGGCCGTGCAGCAACACATGGTCCAGTGGTTCGCCACGCTCCTTGGCGGCACTCACAAAAATGCGCAGGTTGTCGAGCACCTGCTGCTGCCCCGCAAAGCTGTCGAACCCCTGCGGCCTCAGCGCGCGCTCCACCTCCCTCTCGCGAGCCGTCTGGCTCTGTCCCGTAGCGTCAAGATTACTGTTCATCTCACGCAAAATAACGAGCCCTATGCAATAAATATTTTGTACGTATGCAAAAAAAAACTTATCTTTGCAAATTAAATATCAGGTCGCAACATATAGCACATATTGCGGTATTGTATTGTATTCATGATAGATATAATACCTCAAGAGTTATAGGCGGCCACATGTTGATTGTATAATTTAAACAAAACAATGATGAGAAGACTGCTTTGTGCAATGTTATTTGTTGCCACTACCTGTATTACATTTCTCTCTTGTTCTGATATTAAGGAGTGCTACATTGTGGTATCGAGCAACAATCCCGCATGGGGCGTGGCCACAGGAGGCGGCAATTACCATATAGGCGACACTGTGGAGCTCCGTGCCGTGCCTATCGACGACCGCTACAAGTTTGTGGAGTGGAACGACGGGAGCACCGACAAGATTCACTACGTCAAAGCCACCGAAGACGCCACCTACATAGCCTACTTCGACCTGCGCAAGGACTCCATCAGGAGAGTGAGAGTGAGCTTCGACGGCAACACATGGGACGCCGCCGTGCAAGACCTGCAATACTCCAACACCACCTCCACCCCGAGCTGGCGTTGCATAGCCTGCCAAAACCCGCGCCAGAGCAACGGCTCGTTCACCTACCCCATGGTCACCGCCATCTTCTACGACACCACAACAGGCACCCACAACTACCAGTTCGACACCCGCTCCGGCGGATACTTGGGCGGCCTCATGCGGCTGGAGTACACCAGGGATCACTACTTCTCGTATGGCGGCACCTACCGTGGCGACTTCTGGGCCTACAACTGCTCCCTCAAAATCAACAAAATCAAGACCATCGACGACAAGCGGTTCCTCTGGGCCACCATAGAAGCCTCCATGGCCGACGTCTACTCATGGATGTACATACCCAACACACCGCTCGACACCAACCACAGGCTGCGCATCACCATAGACAGCATAGAGCTCGAAAAAGCCACACGCGGCTTGTAGAGTCCGCTGCCTTGCAAAGGCACGACAAATCACAGAGGGGGTGTGGCCGCCAAGCCACACCCCTTGCTGTTTTACCCTCTGCCGCGTGCGGCCGTTGGCACACGCGGCAGAGGCACCTACTTGCCTGTTATCACCACGGCGAGGAGGCGGTCGTAGCGGTCGGAGGGCTGCCGCTGGTACACCATAACCGTGTATCGGTTGGGGTTGGCGGCGTGGTCGCCCTCAAGGGTGGCGGTGAGCGCCTCCCCTGAGCCTGTGGGCAGGAACAGCAACTGGTAGGAGTAGTAGCCCTGCTTGAGGAGCATGCGCTTGGTGTAGGCCTTGTATTGCGGCTTCCACTCCATGCGGCTCTGCTCCCCGAGGCTCCAGTCCGTCAAAGCCCCCACTACATGCACCGTGCCGTCGATAAACGGACGCTCCAAGGGCAGGCTGAAGTTCACCCACACATAGTCGGCCTCCACCTGCGGGTCGTGGCGGTCCCACACGTTGGTCTTCATACCCCCGTTGAGGCTCTGTATCGGGGCGTAGTTGCTGCGTGCACGGCTCTCGTCGGGCTTGAGAAAAGCAAAAAGCTCGCCGCCATACTGCTCTATGCGCTGCACGTTGTACATGGTGGTGCGCATGTTGCTTATGTCGAAATAGCGGAAGCAGTTGCCGCCGGCAAAGACATTGGCATCGGCATAGCGGTACAGCAGCCTGTTGCCGCTGAAACCGTTGAAAGGCAGCTCGCGCAGCAAGTCCACGCGGCCGTTCTGCATAGCCATCACATGCAGGTACTGGTGGCCCGTGGCCACGGACTTGAAAGCCAGCGCCACGGAGAGCTCCTGGTAGCGCATGATGTCGGCGGCATTGGTGGGACGCGCCACGGCTGCCTCCACCTCCACTACATCCTCGCTGACCATGAAACGCCGCAGCATCACCACGCTGTCGGGGTACTCCTGCGGGTACACCGCCAGCACATAATTGCCCGAGGCCGTGAAGGTGGTATACTGCGCCGGTATCAGCTGGTGGTAGTGGTTATAGTCCTGCAGCGTGGTGAACGACGAACGGTAGTTGTCTATGCTCCCGTCCTCAAAGCCGCTGATATAGTCGAAAGGCTCCAACGAGTCGGCCTCCCAGTTGCGGTTGCAGTGCACTATGCGGTAGCGAAACGTGGCGGGCTGCGCCGACAGCAGGTCAAACTGCAGCATCAGCCTGTCGGATGTTCCCATGTGTATCACTGGCTGCTCCAGCTCCACCCCGTTGCGGTAGAGGGTCACCGTCTTGATGTCGGCATTAAGCACGGTGTCCCTCATTATCTGTGAGCGCAGCGCCGGCACCGGCAGCAAAAAAAGCGCAACAAACATAGCACACAACAAGTTGCGCATATATGTGGCATCATGTTTCATAATGCAAAAATAAGAAAAAAAAATAGGCATTGCAATAATAAGGAACATAATATTGCGTTTTAGTATTTTTGTAAAGCGAAATAGAACTTACCAATATAAAACATTAGATGAAACCTATAGTAGTAGGAACCGACTTTTCGAAATGCTCATACGTGGCATTGGAACTGGCCGTAGACGTGGCCAACAAACTCAAGACAGGCATACGCCTGATATGGGTTAAGAAAGAGAAGCTGCTTGTAAGCAGCGAGCATATGGAGATAGCTAGCAACCTCGCCAGCGAGAAGCTGGAGCAGCTCTGCCAGCAATACAGCGCCAAGCTGCTGCACGGCGACATCACATGGGCCATCCGCGAAGGGCGCGTGTCGCCGACCCTCTCCGACGAGGCTCGCGAGCAGGACGCCTCGATGATAGTGGTGGGCACCCACGGCGCCTCCGGCTTCGAGAAACACTTCATCGGCAGCAGCGCCGCCCGCGTGATACAGGAAGCTCCCTGCCCCGTGCTCATAGTCCGCGAGAACTTCAACTTCCACAAAGAGCTCGAGCGCATCGTGGTGCCTATCCGCGTCAACACCTATTCGCGCCAGAAAGCGGGCCCCGCCTCGGCCATGGCTCGCCTGTTCGGCTCCACGGTGCATATCCTCGGACTGCTCGACCTCGACGAGGAGACCGTCACGCTGCAGGGCTACCTGCGCCAAGTGGAGGCCAAGATGGACAGCTACAACGTGCCCCACAACACCGTGATGCGCAAGTACGAGAACTACAGCGACACCGTGCTGGAATATGCCACCGAGATCAACGCCGACCTTATAGTGATCAACACCGAGCAGGACAGGATCCTCTCGCGCCTGTTCCTCGGCACCAACGCCCAGCAGATAGTGCACCAGTCGCAGATCCCCGTGCTCTGCATACACCCCGACGACATTGCCAACTTCTCACGATAGCATAGTGGTGGGCGGCGGCCCTGCGGGGCTCACCGCCGCCCTGATGGCGGCGCGGCAGGGCGCCAGCGTGCTGCTGCTGGAGCGCATGGCACAGCCGGGCCTCAAGCTCAGGCTCACCGGCAAGGGGCGCTGCAACCTCACCAACATGGCGCCGATGGCCGAGTTCCTGCAACACATAGGCCCCGACGCACGCTTCCTGCGCAACGCCTTTGGCCGCTTCTTCAACCGCGACCTCTGCGCTTTTGTCGAACAGCTCGGCGTGCCCCTGCAAGAGGAGCGCGGCAAGCGTGTGTTCCCAGTGAGCGGCAAGTCCACCGATGTGTTCCTTGCCCTCGTCCGCGCTCTCGAAGCTATGCCCAACGCAGAGATACGGCGCAACGCACGCGTCGGCGAGCTGCTCTTGGAGTCCGACGGGCAAGCCCCCGCGCTGCGCGGCGTGAGGCTCGCCGACGGCACCGAGCTCCTCAGCCGCTCCGTGGTGCTCTGCACCGGCGGCGTCACCTACCCCTCCACGGGCTCCACGGGCGACGGCTACCGCCTCGCAGCCCAGGCCGGCCACTCCATTGTGGAACCTGTCGCGGCTCTCTCGCCGCTCATTTGCGCCGAACCCGTGGTGCATGACATGGTCGACTTCATGCTTAAAAATGTAAGCCTGCGGCTTGACGACGAACAAGGCCGCAAACTCTTCGAGCAGTTCGGCGAGCTCTCTTTCACCGCCGACGGCATGGCGGGCCCCATAGTCCTTGCGGCAAGCCGTGCCGCGGCACGGCGGCTGCACGAGGGAGGACGCCTCACCGCCTCCATAGACCTCAAGCCGGCACTCACCGCCGAGCAGCTCGACCGACGGCTTATCGCCGACCTCAACGAGAACGGCAAACGGCTCTGGTACGACGCCCTGCGGCTGTGGCTGCCCGCCGAGCTTACCGACGAGGCCTGCCGCCGCCTCAAGGTACCCAAATACAAAAGGCTGCACCAAGTGGACGCCAGCGAACGCCGACGGCTCCTCAACCTCCTCAAAGGGTGGCATTACACCGTTACAGGCTGCCACGGGCCCGAGGAGTCGCTCGTCACCCAAGGCGGCGTCGCCACCAACGAGGTGAACCCCAAGACCATGGAGTCGCGCCTGCTACCAGGCCTTTACATAGCCGGCGAGCTGCTCAACCTCGACGCCGACACCGGCGGCTACAACCTGCAGATAGCCTTCTCAACCGGATACGCCGCAGGCCTCGGTATTGCCAGTCAGAAAATTCGTTGACACACAATAATAGCCGCAATATAAGGCAAGTCAAATTCGCAAAATTCGTGTCATTCGCGGTCATTATAAAGATAAGCGTGACACGTTGAGTCAGCGTGAAAATTTCCGCGTTTTCTGCGATTTCTGCGAGACATTACACGTGACACCAAGGCGGGGTGCTATGCGTGGCGCGGTGGCAGTTGCTCCACCCACTGCTTGATCTGCTGCTCGTCGTGGAGGCGGCACACAAGGAGCGACTTGTCGCGGTAGGCCACCAGGCAGCCGTCGACCCCCTGCACTATAGCCTCCACCCCCTGCTCTATGTTTATCACGCTGCCGGAGCAGTCGGCCGTCACCACGTTGCCGCTCACGGCATTGCCTGCGGCGTCCTTGGCGACATGGGTGTAGAGCGAGCCCCATGTACCTATGTCGCTCCAGCCAAAGTCGGCGGGAATGGTGTAGCGCAGGCTGCTGCGCTCCATGACGCCGTAGTCGACCGATATGTTCTCACAGCGTGCGAAGTTGTCGTTGATAAACTGCTGCTCTGCGTCGGTGCCGAAGAGGGGTCTGCCCTCGTCGAACACGGCCTTCATGGCTGGCAGGTGGCTGGCAAAAGCGTTGAGGATGCCCTTGAGGGTCCAGACAAAGATTCCGGAGTTCCAGAGGTAGTTGCCGGCCTCCAAGAAACGCAGGGCGGTGGCGTGGTCGGGTTTTTCCTTGAAAGCCGACACGTTACACACCGAGCCCGTCGCCGCCTGCCCGTGGGCCACCTCTATATAGCCGTAGCCTGTCTCAGGGCGCGAAGGCTTGATGCCTATGGTGAGCAGGGCACCGGCGTTGTCGGGCTGCTCCACGAAGTTGAAGCCCGTTGCGACGACGTGGCAGAACTCCGCCTCGTTGGTCACCAGGTGGTCGGCGGGCGTCACCACTATGTCGGCGTCACTGCACTGCGACAGGATATGGTAGGCGGCGTAGGCAATGCACGGCGCGGTGTTGCGGCGCATAGGCTCGCAGAGCACCTGGCTGGGTTTCAGCTCGGGCAGGTGCTCGAGCACCAGCGCCTTGTAGGCCGCGTTGGTGACCACCACAAAATGGTCGCTCTCCACCAACGGCATGAAACGCTCGTAGGTGGCGCGGATAAAGCTTTTGCCGGTGCCCAGCACATCGATAAACTGCTTGGGGTGGTCGTTCTTGCTCAACGGCCAGAAACGGCTCCCTATGCCGCCGGCCATTATGACACAGTATTTCTCCATATTGGGTTATGTATATCTTGTTGTGGTTTTTTTTGCAAAGATACAAATAAAAATCCGATTCTTGCGTTAATAATGCAACCCAAAACAACAAAGAGATGACTAAAGACATAGTATGCAGTGGCATACGTCCTACGGGCAACCTGCACCTTGGCAACTATTTCGGTGCCCTCCGCAACTTCGTAACCATGCAGGAGCAGTGTGACTGCTACTTCTTTGTAGCCGACTACCACTCGCTCACCACGCACCCCACCCCCGACAACCTCTACCGCAACGCACGCCAGATATTGGTGCAGTACCTTGCCGCCGGGCTGGACCCGGACAAAGCCACCATATACCTGCAGAGCGACCTGCCGGAGACCATAGAGCTCTACCTGTTCCTCAACATGAACGCCTACCTCGGCGAGCTGGAACGCGTGGCCTCCTTCAAGGAGAAGGTGCGGCAACAGCCCAACAACGTCAATGCAGGCCTCCTCACCTACCCCACCCTCATGGCCGCCGACATACTCATACACAAGGCTACCAAGGTGCCCGTGGGCAAAGACCAGGAGCAGCACTTGGAGATGACGCGCACCTTTGCGCAGCGCTTCAACAACATGTACCACTGCGAGGAGTTCCCCCTCCCGCAGGCCTACAGCTTTAGCGGCGAGCTGGTCAAGATACCGGGGCTCGACGGCAGCGGCAAGATGGGCAAGTCGGAAGGGGAGCAGAACGCCATATTCTTCACCGACGAGCCGTCGGTGATACGCAAGAAGATAATGCGCGCCAAGACCGACTCCGGCCCCACCACCATGAACCAGGCCAAGCCGGTGGAGATAGAGAACCTCTTCACCCTGCTGCGCGTGGTGTCGGGAGAGCATGCCGTGGAGTACTACGACGACCTCTACAACCGCTGCGAGATACGCTACGGCGACCTCAAGAAACAGCTCGCCGAAGACATGGTAAACTTCACCCAGCCTTTCCGCGACCGTATAGCCGAAATCTCTGCCGACGAGAACCGTCTGCGCCGCATCATGGACCAAGGCAAAGAGAAAGCCCGCGCCAGCGCACAGCGCACCATAGCCGATGTGCGACACATTATTGGCTACAGACAATAACGGACAAATCTCGTTTACTAATAGACCCAAACCACAGCCGCCCGATAGCAAAGTATCGGGCGGCTGTGGTTTTATCAACATCAGTTTTTTGAGCCTGGGCTACCATTTAAAGCCTATGCTTACTGTTGCAAATATCTTTTTATTGTCGCCGACTATGCAAGAATAGACACTACCATCTTTTTCCACACTCACCAGACCATCGTAGTTACCATAGTTGGTGCCATTATTAACATCTTCTTTAAACATAAAGGCATTGATACGCCTGAAGCTCATAAAGTTGTAGTAGACCCTCGCGCCAACAAACCAGTTGTCTGCAAACCAATATTGAGTTCCTGCGTTTAGTGCCAAGTTAACATACGAACCATTATCGTTATAATTTTTGGACTTACTATTAAACGCGCCGTTTATTGGCTGTCCGTCCAATATAAAATTGGTAGCCAAGTCAAGTAGTTTCCCATTAACGCCAAAGCCTAAACTAATAGAGAACTCGTCGCTGAATCTTATGGGTACGTATACCGCCGCATCAATAATGATTACATTGGAGCGATAGTCAAGTGTATGTTTTTGAGGGGCGCCTCCTGTGTTTATTGTAAAATCGCCATGAAATGGTGCCGCGCTATAGAAAAGGGATGATGATGAACCTATATCTATCATTCCCCCATTATCGGTTTCTATGCCATAGAACAGGCCAAACCCATAGCCCATAAAGTTATTTATTGTGCCACTTGCGGTGTAATCTCTCGGAACCATGCTATTGACAGCGCTGAATTGCGACACCGAGAGATTCTGCGGCCAAAATTGAGAGACAAGACTAAACCCAAATCGTTGTTCACCAGGACCAGGCAAATAGTACTCAATGAAATGTTGTGCATTTGACAAGGTGCACACGGCTAACAGCGAGAAAAGAATGATGTGTTTTTTCATTTTTGTTCTTTATTAGTTTATTACTTGATATATTTTGTTTTAACAATATGTACAAAGATTTAAAAAGGCTTGCCTACCGTTTGGTCTTCCTGAAATTCTGCAAAAAGCAAATCAATATGCTGACCATTGACAAAACCGCCGTATGAATTGACGCCATTTGTCTTTGTCAATTCCACACGCGCCAGTTCCTGCAAGTCTAAAGAATATGATACCAGCGAGATAGTTGGATCTCCCGAGACACTATTCTCCAGAAACACCACACGCTGATTGTCGCAACCTATAAACTGCGGGCTGTCGTCCTTTGTTTTTTTTATGTCGGGATTTAATTCTACATTAACCGACTGTGCTATAGCTGCCATTCCAGCAATGACAACGACAATAAACGACAAGATTTTCTTCTTCATAAATTTCTGCAAGTTACATTACGCATCTTATTAATTATCCTTTTGCAAAGATACGTTTTTTATGCAAACTCAAAGAAAAAAAATCTGCCAATTGAAAAAAAAATCGTAATTTTGCAAACCAATTAGGGCGTTACGGAAGGATGGCAGAGCGGTCGAATGCGGCGGTCTTGAAAACCGTTGACCCTCACAGGTCCGGGGGTTCGAATCCCTCTCCTTCCGCAAAACCGCGACACTAAATCCATGTGTTGCGGCTTTTTGTTTCCCGACAGTTCGCCAATTTGGTAACGTTAAAAAAATAAGTTGGGACAGAATTGCCCCAGAGGGGCAAACTCTCAATTGCTTAGGCCATGAACTGAGGTCATGTGGCGAGCCTGCGAACTGAGGTCATGAGCACCTATGAAATAAAAACAAGGACAGCGAATAATACCTTGAAATCAAAATAATGAAATGAGCAGCACCCGTAAAAATAAAAACATGGACAGCGAATAGCACCTATGAAGCAAAAACATGGACAGCGAATTGCCGAAGGCTGCGAACTGAGGTCATGAGCACCTATGAAATAAAAACAAGGACAGCGAATAACACAAATAGAAATAAAAACAAGGACAGTGAGCTGCCGAAGGCTGCGAACACCTATGAAATTAAAAATATGGACAGTGAGCAACCCCACATAAGCGTAGCGCAGTGTGGGGCAGCAAGATAGAAAACAACATGCGTCCCGGAGTGAAGAAATGCCAGTGGCATTTCGATAGCGCAGCGGATAACTGGCGCTCTCAATTTCCCAAGTTATTATTTGCATATCACTTAGGTAAAGAATTTAGCAATCATATTTTTTCACATAAAAAAACATTTTGGACACAATAATTGTCACACTTTGGTGTTATTTAGGCAAAGTGTAACCAAAATAATGCCGATGATGCATAACTACGATTTCTTCACCCGCCGAGGGCAATCGGACAGAAACTCACGGCCGGCTTCGGAGCAGAGCGAGACGCTCACCAAGCCGTCGCCCAAAGTGGTGCGCAACATCCTCAACTATGCGCGTGCCACACAGTGCATTACCGTAAAAGGGCACCGCCTGAGATTTTATTTGAACTAAAAAAAACAAATAACAGTCATGTCGAAAACATTAAAATTCTTTGTAGTTGCCGCCATGGTGCTCTCCGCCTGCACCCTCACGGCACAGAACACCTTTAAAGGTATAGTGAAATACGAGGTGAAGTCCACCGGCGAGATTGCCGTCAACATCCCTGCCGAGCAGGCCAAGATGGAGATCCGCATCATGGGCGACAAGCTCATATACCAGAACATGCTGCAGGAAGGCATGAAGCTCACCATGAACCTCGACCTCAGCCAAGCCATAGCCTACCTCGCCGCCAACGACATAGAGCTGGCCTCCTACTCCGGCAACGGCAAGCTGCTCATCGAAGAGGAGCAGAAACAGAGCGAGATAGACAGCATGTTCATAGTGGACACCGAGCCCGGGCACTACTACATAGAGCTGGTGAACGGCGAGACCAACAAGATAGCGGGCTACACCTGCAAGAAAGCCATCAGGCACAACTACGACGAAGATGGCAAGGACCACCCCATAACGATATGGTACAGCGAAGAGCTCGGCCCCCGCTACAACTTCCTCTTTGCCTCTGCCAGCATAGTCACCCCGGGTATGCCCATGCAGTTCACCGTCACCGGCGAGGGCGGCAAGGCTATTACCTACACCGCCACCGAGGTGGTGAAAGGCAAGGTGAAAGATGTGGACTTCCTCCTGCCCTCCGGCTTCACCAAGACCAGCGAGGAGGACTATAAACAAATCATGCAGGAGCTGCAGGATGCAATACAGCTACTCAGCGACTAAACACCGAGCAGCACAAAAACACGCCGAAGATGAAAAAATATTGCGCCATAATTGTTGTGGCATTGCTGGTGATGGCCGGTGGAGCCCAGGCCCAGAACAAGAAGAAAGGCTCGCAGAAAAAAGCCGCGCCGACAACAGAGCAGAAAGGCGCCGCCGAGGAAGCGGCAGCAGAGACGCCGGGCATGGAGACGCCGTTTGTCGGCACAGTGATATACAACGCCATGGAGCTTGCCAGCGAAGAGATGCACGCGGAAGAGTACTCGAAGATGTACTCGGACAGCTACCACCAGAACGGCGTACTCACCGCCCTCAAAGGCGAGGAGCTGAGAACCATATATGGCAACGACTTCGGCTATTTTGAGTTCAAGAACCTCCGCGTATTCTACAACATAAAGGAGAACAAAATCGTTGTGGCGTACCAACCCGACACAGCCAAAAACAGCTATTATTCGCACCTGTCGGCCGAGGAGCTCTTCGGCCCCGACAACATGATGTTCCGCGACTTGGTGGTGATGCGGTGGAACGGCCCGCATGATGATGCCGACAACAAGCGCGGCGAATACTATACCAACAGCATGCAGGAGGCCAAGATCCAAGGAGTCGTGGCCAACCGCTTCTCCTACAACACACCCTCGCAAAACGGCGTGCTGTGGGCCATACCCTCTATGCGGGTGGACACCTGGTGCCTGCCGTGGTTCGGCATGGACTATGTCGTCGCCGACGGCCTGACCACCATGCCGTTCTGCCCCAAAGGGCTACGCTACCACCTGCAGATAAGCAAGATTTCCGATTACTCGGTGGGCGAGAACGAGCTGTTGATGAAGTTGACCGACGGGAAAGAGATAGAATGGGATAGGCTCAGATTTATGATCGAAGGGGCTTTCGCGGGGAAGAGATAGAGAAAAAGATGCGTCACAGGCACGCGGGCGCTTGCGCCCGCGCCATAAAAGCTTTCTGTGAAGAACGGTAGCAAAAAAAAGGTTAGAGACCACAAGAGCTGGGGCGAGAAATTAGGCGGCATTCTGAAAAATCCCGACTTCAGAAAGCTGCGGGGTACCGTCTATATCCTTTTCTCCGTTTTCCTGCTGCTCTCCATACTCTCTTACCTCTTTTCGGGACTGGAGAGCGACCATAACCTATGCGGCAAAGTAGGCTCATGGGTTGCCCGCGGGTTCGTGAAAAGCACCTTCGGCATCGGCGCCCTCGGCTTCACCTACCTTTTTTTCCTGCTGGGCCTGCACTGCTGGGGCAAGAAGATGGAGCAAGGCTGGAAAAGCCTTTTCGCCACGGCATTCTGGATGGCGTGGCTCTCCGTGGTGGTAGGCCTCTGCCTGCGGAAGTCGGAAAGCAACGACTGGGCCGGAGCCTTCGGCGAGATGGGAGCCACAGTGCTGTACGACTCACTGAAAGTAGTGGCACCCATACTCATGGCCTTCTTGGGCATTGTGTTCCTTGTCTTTGTACACCATATTCGCTTCAAGGGCATAGTGGAAGCCTTCAAAGCCATCAAACTGCCCGAGATGCCCAAGCTGCACCTCCCCGAGCTCAAGAAACGAATTCCCGAAGCCGTGCCCCTGCAGGAAGAGCCAGCCCCTGAGAAAGGCAACGACAAGGCTGAGATTGACGAAGAGGGGGACGACGAAGACCAGCCCTTCGGCGGTGCGGCACCCGAAGTGAAGCAGCCAACCTTCACCATCAAAAACGGCGGCGACGACGATGACGACACTCCCGAGCCGTTCATTGTACACCGCGCAGACAGCGAGCCCGGCGAGCCCAGCGGCAACGTCGACAGTCCCGAGCCCGACGACGACGGCATGGTGCTGGTACACAGACCCTCGGACAACACAAACCCCAAGCCCGCCGAGGCAGCGACTACCAAGCCTGCCAGCCAGAGCGAGCCACAGTTCAGCATCGACGACGAGTTTGAGCGCGTCAACGCCCGCGCCCGCGGCATGCAGGAGGCGGGAGCCATCGTCGGCACACAGCAGCAGGAAAAGACACCGGCTGCCGACGACGGGGTGCTCTTCACAGTGAACAACACCGACACCCAAGAGCCAGCCCCCGCCGTGGAACCCGACGAGACACCAGCAGAAACAACACCTGCAGAAGAGGACGACCTCGACGACTACGGCAAGCACTTCGGCCTCGACGAGCCCTACGACCCTAAGCTTGAGCTGCGCGACTTCAAGCTCCCCACCGCCGACCTGCTGGAAGACTACGAGGTGCGCAACGTGAAGGTCACCAACGACGAGCTTATAGCCAACAAAGACAAGATAGTAGAGACCCTGCGCAACTACGGCATAGAGATAGTGGAAATTGCCGCCTCGCCGGGCCCCACGGTGACCCTCTACGAAATAAAACCAGCCCCGGGCATCCGCATCTCGAAAATCAAGAACCTCGAAGACGACATAGCGCTGAGCCTCGCCGCCCTCGGCATACGCATCATAGCCCCCATCCCGGGCAAAGGCACCATAGGCATTGAGGTGCCCAACGCCAAGCCCCAGGTGGTCTCCATGCGCACCATGCTCACCAGCAGCGCCTTTGTCGACAACACCAAGTACGAGCTGCCCATAGCCTTCGGCAAGACCATCAGCAACGAGCCCTACGTCACCGACCTCGCCAAGATGCCGCATCTGCTCATGGCCGGTGCCACAGGCACCGGTAAGTCGGTGGGTCTCAACGCCGTGATCACCTCGCTGCTGTACAAGAAACACCCTGCCGAGCTCAAGTTCGTCATGGTCGACCCCAAGAAGGTGGAGCTCTCCATATACAATAAAATAGAGCGCTACTACCTTGCCAAGATGCCCGACAGCGAAGAGCCCATCATCACAGATGTTAAGAAAGTGGTGCGCACCCTCAACTCGCTCTGCATAGAGATGGACAGCCGCTACGACCTGCTCAAACAGGCCCATGTGCGCAACCTCAAAGAATACAACCCCAAGTTCATAGCCCGCAAGCTCAACCCCGAGAACGGGCACCACTACATGCCCTATATAGTGCTGGTCATCGACGAGTTTGCCGACCTCATCATGACGGCGGGCAAAGAGGTGGAGATGCCCATTGCACGCCTCGCGCAGCTGGCGCGCGCCGTGGGCATACACCTTATCATAGCCACCCAGCGCCCCACCACCAACATCATCACGGGCACCATCAAGGCCAACTTCCCCGCCCGCGTGGCTTTCCGCGTAACCAGCGGCATTGACTCGCGCACCATCCTCGACTGCGGCGGCGCCAACCAGCTCATAGGACGCGGCGACATGCTCATCTCCCTCGCGGGCAGCGAGCTGGTGCGTATCCAGTGCGCCCTCATAGAGACCGAGGAGTGCGACCGCATCACCGAGTTCATCTCGCAGCAGCGCGGCTACCCCGACGCATTCCTGCTGCCAGAGTACCTCGACGAGAACGAGGAGCCCAACAAGGACTTCGACCCCAAGCAGAAAGACGAGTTTTTCAACGATGCGGCACGCCTCGTCGTGGCGTCGCAGTTTGGCAGCACCTCGCTGCTGCAGCGCAAGCTGCAACTGGGCTACAACCGCGCCGGACGCATCATAGACCAGCTCGAAGCCGCCGGAGTGGTGGGCCCCTACAACGGCAGCAAGGCACGCGAAGTGCTCATCAAAGACGAGGTAACCCTCGAAGAGCTACTCCGCTCACTCTGACCTAAAGAAATTATCGGTCGGCCCCCCTTCTTTGCAGATTAATAATCCTTGTACTCAATCCCTCAGCGTACTAATCCAGAGGAGCCGACAAGACACCTCTCCCTGAGAGAATAATACTGTGGGGTATGTTATTTTCCCGCCATCTCGGAAAAAAGTAGTAACTTTGCATATTGAATATGGACAGCAGCGTTTTCGTTCAGCAAGAGCAGTGGAAGCTTGCTTACACTGCCGCAGCCAGAAAACGAGGGTTGCGAAGAAACCAACGTTTTCGTTCGGCAAGAGCAGTGGAAGCTTGCTTACACTGCCGCAGCCAGAAAACGAGGG
>JAFTDW010000002.1 GCA_017454015.1 Bacteroidales bacterium
CCCTGCCAGGACACTACAGCGGGGTGTAGCGCAGTTGGCTAGCGCGCCACGTTCGGGACGTGGAGGCCGGAAGTTCGAGTCTTCTCACCCCGACACTAAAGCAGACACCGTCTGTGGCTCCGCCACTTTAGCTCAGTTGGTAGAGCAACGCATTCGTAATGCGTAGGTCTGCGGTTCGAGTCCGCAAAGTGGCTCAAACATAAACCTTTTTAATTATTTACTTATTTAAATTTCCAAGCAATGGTAAAACAGTATGAGACCGTTTTCATTGTAACTCCCGTTTTGTCTGAAGATCAGATGAAGGAAACGGTTCAGAAGTACACCGACTTCTTGACAAACCATGGCGCCGAAATCGTTCATGCTCACAACTGGGGCATGAAAAAACTGGCTTATCCCATCCGTAAGAAGTCCACGGGATTCTATTATCTTATCGAGTTCAAGGCCGAGCCTTCGCTCATCGCCGAACTTGAGATTACCTACAAACGCGACGAGCGCCTGCTGCGCTTCCTCACCGTGTCGCTCGACAAGCACGCCATAGCGTACAACGCCAAGAAGCGCGCCGCCAAGAAAGAGGCCCCCGCCGAGACCGAGCAAGCGCCGGCAGCCGAACCGCAGCCCGTGGCAGCACAGCCCGAGCCGGTGGCCGAGAACTAATACCTTAATCGCTAAAATCACCTGTTATGGCTAACGAATCAGAGATAAGATACCTCACCCCCATAGCTGTAGAGACACAGCGCAAAAAATACTGCCGCTTCAAAAAGCTCGGCATCAAGTACATCGATTACAAAGACGCAGACTTCCTGCTCAAGTTCGTCAACGAGCAGGGCAAGATACTGCCCCGTCGCATTACCGGCACTTCCAACAAGTATCAGAAAAAGGTCGCCCAGGCTATCAAGCGTGCCCGCCACCTTGCCCTGCTGCCCTATGTTGCCGATTGTCTTAAATAATAAAGGAGGAGAAACGACATGGAAATTATACTTCTGCAAGACGTGGCCAACCTCGGCTACAAGGACGACATCGTCAAAGTGAAGAACGGCTATGCCAACAACTACCTCCTGCCCAACCGCATGGCTGTCATAGCCACCCCGTCCAACCGCAAGCAGCACGACGAGACCATGCGTCAGCGTGCTTTCAAGGAGGAGAAACTCCGCAAGGACGCCACCACGCTCCAGGCTGCCCTCGAAGGCAAGACAGTGCGTATCATGGCCAAGGTAGGGGAGAGCGGACAGCTCTTCGGTTCGGTCAACAACATCCAGGGTGCCGAGGCTCTCAAGGAGCAACACAACTACGAGATTGACCGCAAACAGATTGTTGTCGACGGCAGCAAGATCAAGAGCGTGGGCGAATACAAAGCCCTCGTCAACCTCTACCGCGACATCAAGACCGAGATAACCCTCGAAGTGGTAGGCGAATAACAAGCCTTTACATCTGTAAAAAACAAAGCGGAAGCCCAACGACAGTTGGGCTTCCGCTTTTGGTATATATAAGTCTCTCGCGGAAATCCGCGGAAATTTTCACGCGTATCTTTAATTTTGACCACGAATAACACAAATTTTGCGAATTGGCTTTTAAACATTAATTGCTGTGTAATTGGCCATTAATTTATTCATTAATGGATAATTATACAAACAATTAATGAGCATTAACGTTGAAATACCGTCTCGCGGAAGTGCGCAGAAAAATAATCTCTGCGGTATCTGCGATTTCTGCGAGAAACAATATCTGAGGTGTCTGCGAGAAAAAAAAACTGGGCATTAACGGGAATTAATTTTTTTTCTTATCTTTGCAGTCTGAAACCAAAGCCTGAAATATGCATTGTCGTATTTGCAATAAATGGATAATGAATATTTTACCGGTTTATTAAGTGCTTTTATAAAAAAAACAATAATTTTTCCAACAATGAACAAAAAAGATGTTACCACCATTGCCGTGCAAGTCGGCAAGAGAGAGTACACGCGCCCCGAGGCCAGCGTGGAGAGCTACAACGTGGAGCGCGGCTTCGCCGCCAGCGGCGCCTTCGAAGGGCTCAGTGAAAGCGGTAACAGCTACAACGACAGCAACTTCACTTGATGCGCCTGCTACGTTTAAAACATTAATTGCCGTGTAATTGGTCATTAATTTTTGACCACGAATGACACGAATTATGCGAATTGGCTCTGTGTGTCACGCTTAAATGTCTCGCAGAAATCGCAGAGAAATAATCTCTGCGGTATCTGCGATTTCTGCGAGAAATTGTAAAAGTCTCGTGGAAATTTTGGACAACGTGATAACAAAAAAAACAAAAACAATAACAATGAAGAAGAGTTTGATTTTCTTAGCGTTAGCCGCTGCTGTTGCGGCGGTTGTGGTCTCCTGCTCCAAGGAGGCCTCCAATGACAATGTTGTTTTCGAGGCCACGGCGGAGCAGACTTCTGAAAGCGGAAACGTTTCGCACAGTGAGAGCAATGGGGGCTCGCACACATTGCCGAACCAAAGAAACGTCATGAGCGAAGCGAATAAAGTTGTCCTGCAGGGTAGCCGCCTGCTGTGGCAGGCTGGCGACCGGATCAGCGTGTACGACGCTTCGTTGACTGCCACTGTTTACGGTCTCGCCTCGGGTGCTGGCACCGCCAATGCGGAGTACACCAGAGTCTCTGGCTCAACGCCCTCTGCCACACCTTACACTGCGGTGTACCCTGCCGCCATTCGCACGGGTGCCAGCACTGTGAGCCTGCCGGAGGTGCAGCACACACCCGACGGGTCGCTGACAGGCATGCCGATGTACGCCGTGAGCGACGACATGGAGCTGCATTTCTACCACCTGTGCGGCGTGGTGCGTTTCCGCCTGTCGGCCTCTTCGGCCGTCAGCGTTAGCCGTATTGCTGTGGGTACTGACCGCAATACCAACGGTGCCGCCACCATTAGCGGAAGCGGCTCGTCGGTGTCTCTCTCCACGCCAGGCGGCAACAACGTCACCACGTTGGCCTGCGACGTGGCGCAGAGCGTCGCTTCCGCCCGCGACTTCTACATGTACCTGCCCGCAGGCACCTACTCCACCTTCCGCATCCTCATGACCGCCGCCGACGGCTCCCTCTGCAGCAAGACAGCCAACAGCAACATAGTGGTGGAGCGCGGCAAAATTACCACTATAACGCTTAGTGGCCTGACCTTCACCGCGCATCGTTTCAGTACCTCAAGCACCGAGTCTGTGGTCTTTGCCCCCGGCAACCTGCAGTACATCGGCTCCGCCGCCACCCCGTACTGGAAGTTTGCGGATAGGCAGTACGACTACTTCGGCACCACAACCAGCCAGAACTCCACGCGTTCCGATGTAGACCGCGACCTGTTCGGGTGGGGCACCAGTGGATGGGACAATGGCAACTACTGGTACATGCCGTACAACATCAGACACTCCACCAGCGAGCCGTATACAGGTGCAAGGGGTTACGGGTACGGCCCCACGGACGGTTCTTTGTACACATACAATCTCACCGGCACTTACGCCAACGCCGACTGGGGCGTATTCAACGCCATCCGCAACGGTGGCAACGCCGCAGGCCGGTGGCACACACCGTCGGATGCTGATTGGACGTATATATGGAGAGACAGAGGCGCTGCCCTTCGTTATGCAAAGGCGCAGATAGGCGGCAAGAGAGGGTTGATATTGTTCCCCGACAGTTACAGTCATCCCGCCGGTCTGGCTTCGCTTGCAAGCACCAACACCGTAGATGCAGCATTCACCACCAACCAGTACAGCTATGCCGAGTGGTTGCAGATGGAGGCCGCCGGTGCGGTGTTTCTGCCTGCCGCGGGCTACCGCATCGGCTCGAGCGTGGGCGATGTCGGGACGAACGGCGGCTACTGGTCCTCGTCGTTCGACAGCGGCAGCTACGCGTACTACGTGAGCTTCACCAGCGGCGATCTCTCCCGGGGCAGCATCGGCCGCAGCTTCGGGTCCTCTGTCCGTCTCGTTCGGGGCTAAACACAAAAGCCCTGTGTCGCCTCACGCAGTGGGGCGACATTGGGCCACACACAAGGCGGCTGCGTAGCAGTCGCCCGCGGCGGCAACCGCAAGGAAGCCGCCGTCCAGCCGGGCAGAAGCCTCCGTGCCGTGCCACCGCAAGGTGGCACGGCACGGAGGCCGCCCTGCGGCGGAAAAGGAATGACAGGAATGGATGCAATTGTTTGTAATTTATTAAGTGTACCGCGAGCTGCGCGACCGCACCTACAAGTCCGGCACGTTGCTCTGCTTAGTGGTGAAGGGCACGGTGAGGCGCGAGGTGTTTGACTCCGCTTTCCGCGGCCGCATGGTGCACCACCTGTACTACAACTACGTGTCGCCAATGTTTTGGCGGCTTAGCGGAGGTTGAATTTGAGGCTTTTCTCGCCCTTTACGGTCTTGATTTTTACGGTGTACATGCCTTTGGGCATGCGGCTGATAGTGATGCGGTTGCCGTTGAGGTACTCGGGTATCTTGCGTATGGAGGTGCCGCTGGCATCGATGAACTCTATCTCCGCCTTGGGGCTTTCGAGGGTTATGGTGATGTAGCCTTTGTCGAGGTAGGGGTTGACCACCACGCGCTCGGTGCCTGTGCCCTCGGCGGCGGCAAGGCTCACGGTGAAGTCCTGCCCGAAGGCAAAGCCGCGGAGTTGTGTCATGTCGCGCGAGGCGGGAGTGGCGTTGGCCGAGGCGTCGTCGATGCGCAGCACAGTGGCGGTGCCCGCCGGGATTTCGAGAATATAGGCGCCGTCTTTGTCGGTGGTGGCGCTGTAGTTGCCGCAGGTGAGCTTGACATCGGCCATGGGGTTGCCGCTTTCGTCGGTCACTGTGCCGCTTATGCCGCAGGCAGAGAAGCGCACAAGCCCCTGGAAGTCGGTGCCGAACCATTTGTTGCCTTGGTTGTCAATGACGAGGCTTTGCACGTTCTTGGCGGGGAAGCGGCTGTTGGCGGTGGTGTAGGTCACCCAGTGGTCGTTGCCGTCGAACACTGCCACGCCGTTGTCGGTGGCTATCCAGAGCGCTCCGCTTTGGTCGAAAGAGAGTGCGTTGACCTGGTTGCCTGGCATGGGGCTGTTGGAGGTGTTGTAGGTGGTCCATGTGTTGCCGTCGTAGCGGCAGAGTCCGGCGAGGGTGCCGAGCCATTTCACGTCGTCCTTGTCGATGGCTATGGCAGGCACTATGTTGTCGGGCAGGTCGGAGTTCTTGGTGGTGTAGCCTATCCAGCGGTTGTCGTCGAAGAGGCAGAGACCGTCGTTGGTGCCTATCCATTTGCGACCGCGGCGGTCTATGGTTATGCATAGCACAAAGTCGCTGAGCAGGCCGCTCTCCGCTGCGGTGTATTTGGTCCATTCGCGCCCGTCGTAGCGTACCACGCCCCCGAGGGTTACGCCGAACCACTTGACATCCTGCTTGTCGATGGTGATGCAGCGTATGAACTTCATGTTGAGCCGGCGCGTCTCGGCACTGTGCTCGGAGAAGTTGCGCCCGTCGAACTCAATGACGCCGTAGTCGTCGGTGCCTATCCAGAGGGTGCCTTGCTTGTCGACAGAGAGGCAGTTGACAAACTGGCCTTTCAGCTTGTCGTTGAACATGGCGTAGTCGGTCCACGTCTTGCCGGAGAGGCGGCAGAGCCCTTCGCTGGTGCCTACCCATTTGTTGTTCTTGCTGTCGGTGGCGAGGGCGAGGATGGTGTTGCCTGTGATGTCGCTGTTCTTGATGTCGAAAGTGGTCCAGTTGCTTTGCGGCTGAGCCATGACAGTAAGGTACATCAACACTGTGGCTATTGCGATAATCTTTTTGCTCATGGTATGCTTGTTTTCGTTATTGTTGACGGGCGAGCCGTCCACGCTCCTAAGTCCTTCGTTATGTTGATGGGGCGCTTCGCTCAAAATCCATCAAAAATCAGATATAAAATCATTAAAACCAATTCTGATTACTCCGATTATTCTGACTATTCCGATTACTCCGATATTAATTAAATCAGGTCTTGTGTTTTTCTTTCTTTGCGGCGGGGAATAGTATGTTGTTAAGTATCAGGCGGTAGCCTGGGGAGTTGGGGTAGAGTGAGAGGTCTGTTGGCGGGTCGCCGACAAAGTGGCGGTAGTCCTCGGGGTCGTGACCGCCGAGGAATGTCCATGTGCCTTTGCCGTAGTCGCCGTGCAGGTAGCGCACCTCGCCGAGCTCTTTGTTCTCGGCGAGTATCACAGCTCCGCTCTTGACATATTCGCGCCGGAACGCGGTGGTCTGGCCCATAAAGCCGTGTATGATGCGCGTGTGGTTCTGCGTCAGCATAGTGGGCACCCAGTCCCATTTGGCGGAGAATTCAAAGAGGGTGAAAAAGTCGTTCTTCTCGTTCACGATGCGACCGCGCTGCTGCTGGTTGATGTCTATTGACGACACCTCGTATTCCGAAGGGTTCATGCTGAGGCGGAAGTCCTTGAAGGCAAAGGTCTTGCTGAAGTCCAGCCGTTGCTGTGCGTCGGGTTGCGGGGGGTCGCCGTCGAACATCACGTCGCATATATCCACCCCTTCGGCAGCCAGGGCTATGTCGTAGCTGTCGGGTGCCGAGCACATGGCGAAGAGGAAGCCGCCGCCCATCACAAAGTCGCGTATCTTGTGCGCCACGGCCAGCTTGAGCTGCGACACTTTGGTGAAGCCGAGTTTATGTGCCATAGCCTCTTGTGTGCGAACATCCTCCTGGTACCACTGCTGGTTGCGGTAGTTGGCCCAGAATTTGCCGTACTGTCCTGTGAAGTCTTCGTGGTGGAGGTGCAGCCAGTCGTACATGGGGAGCACGCCGGCGATCACCTCCTCGTCGTATACCACGTCGTAGGGTATCTCGGCGTATGTGAGCACGAGGGTCACGGCGTCGTCCCACGGCAGCTTGTTTTTGGGCGAGTACACTGCTATGCGCGGCGCTTTCTGGAGTTTGACGGCATCCATGTTGACCGACGGCTCGGCAATCTGCGAGAGTATTGCCGTGGACTGTCCGTCGGCTATTACTTCGTAGCTCACGCCGCGTAGCTTGCATTGTCGTTCTATGGCCTCGGCATACTTGGTCATGAAGGTGCCTCCCCTGTAGTTGAGGAGCCACGTCACCTCGGCGTCGCGTTCCAGAGTCCAGTAGGCAATGCCGTAGGCTTTGAGGTGGTTCTTCTGGTGCTCGTCCATAGGGATGAGCAGGTAGGATGCCCTGGCAGGCGCGAGGGCTGCCAGCAGCAGCAGTATGATAGGGAGGCGTTTCATCGGCTTGGTTTAGTGGTGTGACGGTAAGGGTTTGTCTCAGGCTTCGAGGAAGCCGCAGGTCTCTTGCAGGCGTTGTATTATCTGTGTCTCGGCGTGGCTCTCGCCGTCGGAGGCTGCGAGCTTTTTCATCAAGTCGAGGGCTTTGCGGGCGTTGGCGGTGTCGTTGAACAGGAAGTCGTCGTCGGACAGGAAGGAGGCGTCGGAGGCTGTGAGCAGCGAAGCGAGGGCGGCTTGTTCGCCTGTGGTGAGTCCCGCGGTGTGGCGCAGGCCTTCGAGGAGGCACTCCTTCTCGGCTTCGGAGACCTCACCGTCGGCCACGGCCACGGCCATGAGCAGTCGGGTGAGCTTTTTGTTGTCGGCCCTGTTGTTGTGGCTGCCTGCAAAGGTCAGGCTGCGCAGCGCCGTGCCGATGACTTTGATGGAGTTTTTCATGCCTGTCGCTATGCGGTCGGCCATGTTGTCGAGCGGCATTACCACTTCGGGAGTGCCCTCCACATCGACCACGGCGCCGTAGTGGGTGTCGCCCCCCACCACCTCGCGGTAGGCAAAGAGGGCGCAGACCACCTCGTGTACGCTTATCTCTTCTATGTCGGGAGTGTATCCGAGGCGGGCGTGGAGCTGCTCGGAGTGGGCTCGCAGCTCGCGGTCGTAGTTGCATTCGTCGTATTGCCCGAACCGCGTTATCGTGCGTCTGCGCGGTGTCTCTGTCCGCAGGTGCGTCTTTACGGCCTGTGGCTTGAGGTATATGATGCCTTCATTGTTGCGGAGCGGCAGCAGACGCTGTTCGGTGGAGAGGGAGACCTCCACATACCAGAGGGTGCCGCAGCCTGTGCTGTCCATGCGGCTGTCTTGCGGCGACACAAAGAGAGGTTGGCTGGGGAGCGGGGTCTTGTCCTTGGCCAAGAGGTTGATGCGGGTTATGTCGATGTTGTCGTCGCAGTCCGTTATCTTGGCATTGGCCGGTATAGATTCTTGCTCAATGGGTACATACATGCCGTCGTGCCTGTCGCGGCTGGCCACTTCGGTGAGCAAGCAGGTCATTGCCTGGTCGTTGGCGAACTCTATGCGTCTGGTCTTGTAGGCTATGCGGGTGGCCAGCATGTCGGCAAAGCGGTAGCGCACCGTCTTTACGGGCCACTGCTCGTCAATCACCATGTGCTTCAGGGCGTCGGCGTTGTTGAACTGCAGAATCTGGCGTATGTATGTTGTGTCGAGCATGGCGAGGGAGCTGGTTAGTCGTGGTAGTGTATCTCTTCGAGGTTTTCCTGCACCATCTCTTTGAGATATTTCATGACGCTCACGTCGTTCATGCTCATTCCGTCGAGGGCTTCGCGAATCTCCTCGGTGTCGAAGGTGTATTCTCCTTCGTCGGTGATGTGGCGGTAGACGATGTGGATGTCCTCGTGCGCTGCGGCGAGCATCACAATGGTGCCGCTCAGGTCGCCCATGGGGGGACGGTCGAGGTGGTCGAGCTGAAACCAGAAGTGGAGTTTTGTGCCAATGCCGAGTTGGCTCTCAAGGGTCATGCCACCCCCGCAGTGTTCGGTGTTCATCTTGATAAGTGGCAGTCCCAGGCCCACCTTGCGTGTGGTGCGCGATGTGGTGTAGGGGTCCGTCACCTTTGCGAGGAACTCTGGCGACATGCCTTTGCCATTGTCCTCAATGGTGAAGTCGTAGATGTTGTCGCGGCTGCTGTCGCGGATGGTAAGGGTTACCAGGGTGGAGTTGGCTGCCGTGGAGTTCTCCATCAGGTCGTAGACGTGCATTGAGAGTTCTTTCATATTAGGGGGGGGAGTGGAGGAATTAAAGGATTATAGGGTTATGTTTTTTTTTAGGTGGGGGCTTTGTTGTCGGGTTATTCGCTGTTCGTGTTTTGGTGCTTAGGGTCTTTGGTTGCTGAATTTGTCGTAGTCGAGTATCTCAAGTTGCTGCGGGTCGGGGTTGAGGGTGAAACGGACCAGAGTGCCTTTCTGGTGAAAGCCCTCGCGTCCTGCGGCGCCCGGGTTGATGTGCAGCATGTTGAACTGTTTGTCGTACATCACCTTGAGGATGTGGGAGTGTCCGCACACAAAGATGTCGGGCTTCTCGCTCCGTAGCAGCGGCAGTATCTGCGGGTTGTAGTGCCCCGGGTATCCGCCGATGTGTGTCATGAGTATTTTCTTGCCTTCGCGTTGCAGTATTATTGTGGGTGAGAGGCGGAATCGCATCTCGCCTCCGTCCATGTTGCCGAAGACCGCCCTCACAGGCTTGAAGCGCATAAGCTCGTCGAGCACGCCGGGGCCTATGTCGCCGGCATGCCACAGCTCGTCGCAGTCTTTGAAGAAGCTGTATACCTGCTGCGGCACAATGCCGTGGGTGTCCGAGAGTACTCCTATGCGTTTCATATAACGAAATAAATAACGCCAGCGCGCGTATTTTATTATTGGCTACATCGGCAAAATTTTGTAACTTTGCAGCGGATAATCCATAACAGAGTGACTCGCAGTAATTGGCTCTATCATTTGCAGTTGTTGGCATCCTCATTGCTCTGGGGATGCTCTTATATCTTCATAAAGGAGCTCTTTTTAAGCGAGCCGCACATGACCACGTCGATACTTGTTGCCATGCGGTTGGCAATAGCGTCGGCGGTCATGATACCGCTTTTGGCGCTCCGCGGCAAGCTGCAGCATGTTGCCAAGCGCGACGTGCTGCTTTTCATGGCGCTGGCCTTTGGCGAACCGTTCCTGTACAGCGTGTGCGAGACTACCGGCATAAGCCGCATCGACGGTAGTGTGGCCTCCATAATCACTGCCACCATACCGCTCTTTTTGCCGTTTGCCATGGCGTTGGTCTACAAGGAGCGGCTGCGGTGGGTTACCTTTATAGGGCTGGTGGTCTCGTTTGTCGGGTTGGGCATGATGGTGTTCGACAGGAATATGCACCTGACTATCGACCCGGTGGGAATGCTCCTGCTTTTCGGCTCGGTGGCGGTGGCTATAGCCTACACGCTTATACTCGTCAAGCTGGTACATCGCTACAGTCCGGTAACTATAACGGTGTATCAGAATTTCATCGGGCTCTTCTATTTCTTGCCCCTTGTGCTCGTTTTCGACGGCGGCGAGCTGGCGCAACTCAGTTATTCGCCCAAGATGATTGGACTCGTTGCGTTCCTCGGGCTTCTGTGCTCTACGCTGGCCTACGTCTTTTTCAACCGAGGGGTGCGGCACATAGGTGCGACGGCGGCAACGGTCTACAACAATATGATACCAATTTCGTCGCTCGTGTTGGCTATGATGCTCGGGCAAGAGGGATTCCAGTGGGCTCGGGTGGCAGGTATGGCAGTGGCTGTGCTCGGACTTTTTATAGCACAGTTGAAGAATTAGTTTTATTCTATATTATTGGTTTACATGGTGTTGTTGTTATGCGCCATGTGGCGGATGCGTTTTGCGTGCGTTTTTTTTGTGTTTTATTGTGATATTTGTTGTACTTTTGCAAACCGGTTTTGGACAATCCGAGTGAGTTGGATTGTAAAATTTTTGTCAACCTAACTAAACTGGTTTTGAAAAATGAAGAACAAGTATCGCGATTTGATTGACCAGACTTTTGAGTTCCCGCAGGACGAATTTCGTACCGAAGACGACGAGCTCTACTTCCATGACATCCCTCTCATGGAGATTATCAAGCAATACGGCACCCCGTTGAAGATCACTTATCTGCCAAAGATAACCTCGCAGATACAGCGCGCCAAGCGTATGTTCAATGTGGCAATAGCCAAGACCGACTATCGCGGCACATATAACTATTGCTACTGCACCAAGAGCAGCCATTTCAGCTTTGTGCTCGAGGAGGCACTTAAGAATGACATCAACCTTGAGACCAGCAGTGCCTTCGACATCAACCTCGTTGAGGAGCTCCTCGAGATGGGTCTCATCGACAAAAACATTTTCATTGTATGCAACGGCTTCAAACGCCAGCAGTATATTGACAATATCGTAAACCTTTATGCCAATGGCTTTGGCAATATCATTCCGGTTATCGACAACAAGAACGAGATGCAGATGCTCGACGAGGCTGTGCAGCAGGCCTCCGTGGGCCACGCGCCGATGAAGCTGGGTATCCGCATCGCCGCGGAGGAGGAGCCCAAGTTCGACTTCTACACCTCGCGCCTCGGCATTCGCTACAATGACATCGTCAGCTTCTACGAAGAGAAGATAAAGGACAATCCCCGCTACACTTTCAAGATGCTGCATTTCTTTATCAACACCGGCATCCGCGACACCGCCTACTACTGGAACGAGTTGGCAAAGTGCGTCAACGTCTATTGTGACCTCAAGAAGTTGTGCCCCAACCTCGACAGTCTCAACATTGGCGGCGGTTTCCCTCCAAAGACTTCGCTTGCCGCAAATTTTGACTATGAGTACATGGCGGAGGAAATACTTGCCCAGATAAAGAATATATGCACGTTGCGCGGAGTGGAAGAGCCCAATATCTTCACCGAGTTTGGAAGTTTCACAGTAGGCGAGAGCGGCGCCACCCTCTACAGTATTCTTGACCAGAAGCAGCAGAACGATAGGGAGCTGTGGTATATGATCGACAGCTCGTTTATCACAACACTGCCTGACACATGGGGTATCAACCAGCGTTTTATCATGTTGCCCATCAACCACTGGGACAGCGAGTACCAGCGGGTGTTCCTAGGAGGGCTTACCTGCGATAGCGAGGATTACTATAATGCCGACTCTCACGCCAACGCCATCTTCCTTCCCAAGCTGCAAAAGGACGACCCGCTCTACATAGGCTTTTTCCATACCGGAGCCTACCAGGAGAGCCTGGGCGGTTATGGCGGCATACAGCATTGCCTTATTCCCGCGCCAAAGCATATCATCATCGACAAGGACGAGGATGGCGAATACACCACCAAACTCTTTGCCAAGGAGCAAAGCCACAAGTCGATGCTGAAGATACTGGGCTATTGATTGCTTTGCGCAGCCAAAAGCAAGAATAACCAGCGGGCCATTCAGTGATAAACTGTATGGCCCGCTTTATGATTTATGAGTGAAATTAGTGTCCGGCAAGTTGTGCCGTGCTATGTTGTCAAGCTTGTCATTCCTCGGATACGGCAGTACCGTCGGTGCGAACCTCGTGGAGCTCCACCTCGTAGATCATGGGGGCGTAGGGGTTTTCGATGTTGGCGCCGGTGCAGGTTTCGTGTGGGAAGTAGAAGCGGTATTTGGAGCCTGCGTTCATGAGGCAGAGTCCGTCGATAAGGCCTTGGAACATGGGGGCGCCGACCACGTGTACTATGGCGTCGCGGTTGCCGTAGGTGGCGTCGTAGGGGGTGCCGTCGATAGTGGTGGCGCGGTAGTCGAACACGGCGACAAGACGCTCTTTGCAGCGGCGTCCGTTGCCCTGTTTGAGCACTTCGTAGTAGAATCCTTTGTCGGATTTTTTCACTGCGGGGTTTTCCTTGGCAAGGCGCTCGAAAAATTCGGCTTCGCCTTGTGTGGCTTGTTTCACGGCTTTTTCTTGAGCCTGTTTCTGGCCGGCCATGATGACGGCGTTGATGTATTCGAGCGCAGCTTGGTATTGCTCGCCAGAGAGGCGGGGCTCTTTGCCGTCTATGGTGGCCTGCATGGCGGCGAGTATTATCTTCTCGTCGACGGATACTCCCATTTGTTTGAGTCCTTTGATGCCTTGGGCGGTTTGCACGCCTATGGCCCAGTTGAGGGTGTCGTTTTGAGAGGTGAGGCTGGGCTCGGTGTTGTGGCAGCACGCGCTTGCGAGTAATGCAGCGATGACGGGCATTATGATTTTTTTCATAGGGGGATGGCTGTTCGGATGGTTATTTACGGACGGCAAGTTTGTTTGTGGTGTTGTTGAAGCGGTAGATGTAGAGGCCTGCGGGGAGGTTGCTGACATTGAGTGTCACGCTGGTGGTGTAGGGGTGTATGGTGTGTTGTGCGACGAGTCGGCCGGAGGCATCATAGAGTCGCAGCAGGTTGTCGGCGGCGGGCTGGTAGCTTGTGGGTATTGTTACTTGTGTGGAAGCCGGGTTGGGGTAGGCCGGTGCTGCCTGGTCTTGCGGCAGGGCGGGGTTTATGCCTACTTGGTTGGCGATGCTGTCGGCAGGCGGTGTGAGACCAATGAGTGCGTTGTGGTTGGATTGGAACTGGTATCCGCCGGCGTTGAGGCGTGAGGTGATGACGTTGCACCAGCAGTCGGAGGAGCCGCCCCAACCCCAGTTGAAGTGGAGCTGTTTGTTGATGGAGTTGTAGCCGTCGCACACGAAGGCGTGGCCTGCGTGTGTGCCGGTGCTGCTGAGGTCGCGTCCGGTGTAGAATATGGGTCGCTTGGCGGAGATTTCGCGTTTGAGGGTGTCGAGCCACATGGTGTCGCGGTAGTTAGGGGTGTTTGAGGCGTTGTTCCAATAGGACGAAGTTCTGTCGAGCATCACGAGGGAGGGCTCGTATTTGAAGTTGTTTTTGTAGGCCAGCGGGACGTAGCGTGAGGAGAGGGCACCGCTTCCTGCGGTGTCGTAGCTCATGCGGGCTGCTGCGCCGCAGTGGTAGTTGAGGAGCGCCACAGCGTGTATTTGTTCCTGAGAGTGGTCGGTGGTGAGCTCGTCGGGCATTATGCGTTGGTTGTAGAAGTAATTGCCGAAGTCGAGCATGTTGTTGTTGTCTATAGGGTCGGGCACGGAGCCTTTGGCGGTGTAGGGGTATTTCCAGTAGTGCATGATCTGCGCCATGGCGGTGGCTACGCAGCCTGTGAGGCAGTGCTGATTGCCGAGCATCGGGCATTCGCGGTTGTAGGGGTCGCCCTGGTCCCATTTGGATTTGAGGAGTATGGTGATAGCTTTGCCTGAGCCGAAGTAGGGGAGTCTTTTTTGTTCGAGTTGCTGCCAGGATTGCAGGGTGGCGGCGTCGGGCTGGATGTCGTTGTTCTGTGCGTAGGCAATGGTCTGCACGTATTGGTTGAGCCACCACTGGAATGCCGGCGGGATGTTGTTGGGGTCGAAGCTGCCTTCTGTGGAGTGGGCGATGATGGGGTCGGTGGTTTTGTTGCCGGCAACCACTACGAAACCTTTTTCATTGAGGTTGAAGATGTAGAGCGTTGGGATGTTGAGTATGGGGTTGTCGATTTGGTAGGCGAGGGTGAGGGCCTGCGGGGTTACAGCCTTGCTGCCAATCTGGGCGGAGAGGTAGTAGGCACCGATTTGTTTGGCAGTGGTCTGGTCTACATTGTTTTGTGCGGTGGCTGTCAGGGCTTGGCATGCCATGATGGCGACGGCAATGGCTGAAAGAATGGTGTGTTTCATATTGAAGGTTGTATGTTTTAGGGTTATAGGGTTTAAAGGTTATAGGGTTGGGGTTATTTTTGGATTATGATGTGGTGTGGGTGGGTTGCGGAGGGGGTGTGTATTAGGAGGGTGTAGGAGCCTGCGGGGAGGTTGGAGAGGTTGAGTTGCAGGGTGCTGCCGAAGGAGGCGACTTTGCGGCCTGCTATGTCGAAGATGTCAATGCTTGTGGGTTGTACGCCATGTATGGTGACGGGGCCTTTGGTTGGGTTGGGGTGAATGGTTATTGTTTCGTGCTGGGGGTTGAGGATGCCTTGCTGGAGTATGGTGAGGTTGAGGGTGACGGTGCTGTCGCATCCGTGTATTGTGGTGAAGTGTGCTGCGTAGGAGCCGCTTTGACGGTAGGTTTCGCCGTTCCAGAAGAATACGTCGTTGGCGGTGATCTCGATGGTGGTGTCGGCGCTATAGTAGATGGTAAGGCTGAGCGTTATGATGCTGTCGCAGCCCGAAGCGTTGGTGTCGGTGACTGTGGGGCCGGTTATTGACTCGCGGTATTCGCGGCGGTTGATCCAGCGGTAGGAGTCGCAGGCTTCAATGATGTCGGTGTAGCGTGTGGTGTGGCCAAGAGTGAGGTTGAGGTGAATGATGCTGTCGCAGCCGAAGCGGTTGGTGTAGTCGACGTGGGGGTTGCGGGTGGAGGCTGTATAGGTGCGGCCGTTGACGGCCCAGACGAAGGTGTCGCAGGCTGTGAAGGTTTGGTATATGTTGTTGTTACTGTGTACGATGAGGGTGTACTCTACGATGCTGTCGGCTCCGTTGGCGGCGGGGTAGGTGTAGGAGCGTGTGCCGGCTTGCTGGAAGAGCAGGCCGTCCCAGCGGAGAGGCAGGATGTTTTCGCAGATGGCGGAGTCGACGTGGGTGTGGGAGTTGCGGTGGACAAAGAGGTTGTAAACGATGATGCTGTCGCATCCACCGACAGCGGCACCCTGAAGGTTGATGATGGAGAGGCCGTCTTGGCTTATCAGCTGTCCGTTGAAGGTGTAGGGCAGCTGGTTCTCAACGATGGTGTCGAAGATGTTGCTGCGTGCCATGCTGTGGACGTAGACGTTCATCAGGAGGGTGCTGTCCTGGCCGTGGCAGCCGCGCAGGGTGACTTGAGCGCTGCCGTTGCCTACGAAGCGGTGGCCGTTCCAGAGGAATGGGGTTTGGTTGTTGCAGATGTTGGTGTCGGCGGTGTCGAATACGTTGTACCAGATGTGGAGGGAGTAGAGGATGAGGCTGTCGCAGATGGAGCCTTGGCGGATGGTGAATTCATCGTTGAGGGTGGGGGCGGTGTAGGTGGTGTCGAGGAAGTGGTGGGGCAGCTGGTTTTCAACGATGGTGTCGCGGATGACGTTGATGTGGTGGTGACCAACGGTGAGGTTGAGGTGTATGACGGAGTCTTGTCCGTTGGGAGCTGCGGCGATGAGGGTGTCGGTGTAGTGGCCTTGCCGTGTGAGTTGGCGGTTGTACCAGCGGAAAGGCAGGTTGGACTCGCATACGGCGGTGTCGACGGTGCGTTCTATGTTGTGGTGTACGTAGAGGTTGTAGTTTATTATGCTGTCACAGCCCTGGCTGTTGGGTATGACGACGGTGATGTTGTTCTCGTCGTTGTAGGCGGTGTGGTTGTGGAAGGTGTGGGGGAGTTGGCGCTGGACCACGGTGTCGTAGTAGGTGCTGTGGGAGTTGTGGAGGACGTGCAGGGCCATGGTGATGATACTGTCGGCGCCGTGTTGGGTGGGGATGGTGTCGCGTTTAGTGGAAGCCGACTGGAAGGTGCGGTGGTGCCACTGCAGGGGGAGTTGGTTTTCGCAGATGGTGCTGTCGACGCGGCTGTATACGTTCCAGTAGATGTAGAGGCTGTAGGTGAAGATGGTGTCGCACGCGCCTTGTGTTGTGGCTGGCACGGTTATGGAGCGGTTGCGGACGAAGTCGTAGTAGGTGTTGTTGCGGAAGGTGTGAGGGAGCTGGTTTTCGACTATGGTGTCGTTTAGAGTGATGCGGGTGGTGTGATTGAGGATGAGGAAGAGGCGTCGGCAGGTGTCGTTGGAGCAGGCGGTGTCGGTGGGAGTGGAGAGCCCTGAGCCGGAGGTGTAGGTGTGGCCGTTGGCGGGCCAGAGGTATGAGTCGCAGGCGTAGACGGTGTCGTTGCTCCAAGTGATGTTTTGGCCCCATGAGGGGAGTGATATTACTAATATTGCGAGGAACGGTAATATTCGCGCAATACTTGAATTTCTGAACATCATATACTTAGGTGTTGTAGCTCGTTTTTTTACGATATACAAAGATAGTGTTTTTTTGCGAGATAGAACAAAAAAAGAGACACCTTTGGGGTGTCTCTTTTGCTCCCCCTGAAGGTTATGGAACTAACATTTCAGTGGGGAGCACTATGTTTCAGTTAATAATAATATTGTTATGAATCAGCATCTTATTGGGTAAGTTTTCTGTTGTTTCTTTTCAGCTTGTTTCTGTTTTTAATACTATTTCGGTTACATCTCGGTTACATTTGGGTTGCAATTACTGAGGATTGTAAGTATCAAGAATAAGTTGAAATCCAAAACGAATTAGAGTGGGTTTAAATGCCTAAAAGATTAAACATTTTTCGTGGTTTGAATTCTCAGTTTGAAAACTGCTCCCCGCGGAAGCCGTCGGCGGTGGTGCCGGTGGTGAGGTCGAAGTGCTTGTTAATGGGTGGCATGGGACGGAGGTCGAAGTACTCGAGGCGGGCAATGGGCAGACGGAAGTAGACGAGGGTGTCGTAGGAGGAGTAAAGGCGCGGAAGAACGGGGTTGTGGTCGTAGATCCAACGTTTCGTGTCGTAGTCGACATCGAACGAAACCGTCCCGGAACAGCGGACGGAGACGCGGTTGTGCAGGACGAGGAACTCGACGGCGGGGTTCGCCTGCAGCTGCTGCCAGATGGCCTTCTGTGGCGCGGTGGCGAAATAGAGGGTGGTGCCCTCAATCTTCATCACCTGAAACACACGGGTCTGCGGACGATTGTCGGAGACGGTGGCTAGCACGCCCTCAGGGTGTTCGCGGAGGAAATCTATTGCTTGTTGTATCATAGCCGGTTGAGTATTTCGGTGATGTCTTCGGTGAAGGAGAGGAAACGCGGGAGGTCTTGGATGTACTGCTCTGGATTGTCGCGGTTGAAGCGGACGAGGGTGGTGTTGGGGAAGCGCTGCGCCATCTGCTCGAAGGGGAGGCGGATGATTCCGGGAGTGTTGTAGCCGATGCCAAATTCAAGCAGCAGAAGGTTCCTTTCGGTGGAATCTCGTACGAAGTCGCTGTAGCGTTTCGCCTGCCGATGCCAGTGTTCGTCCTCGACGAAGGTGTCATCAACGCGCAGGTTGAGGGCTGCGGGACGGCCGTCCTCGGTCAGGGGAATCATGTGGGTGGGGATACGGCAGTCGTCGATGAGCGGCAGCACCTGCTCCACCCAGCGGCGATTGCTCCACGTTATCTCGGGTTTGCCATTGGCAGGCTGGAAGCGACCATAGTCGCCCTGCGTAGCGAAGATGTTCTCCTTGGCGACACCTGCCAGCTCGAACTGAGCGTCAACGTTTGTTGTCACAACGAAAGCATTAGGGAAGAGGTTTTGTAGTTGTTTATAGAGCGTAAACGCCCCCGTACGATAGCGGCAGAACCAGATGTGCTTGGCCCAGTGCGCCCAGTATTCCTCGGCTGTCAAATAACGGTAAAAACCAGCGGAGTATAGGTCAGTGTGGCCGTACTTTTCAATGTCGGCGGCGAACTCGCGGCGGAAGTCCTCGCCGACGTAATCCAACCCTGCGGCGGTCGAGAGGCCGCTGCCCGCACCGATGATGATATGGTCGGCCTCATTGATGGCGTTGCGCAGGAGGTCAATTCTTTCCGAATAGCTCGCAGTAGATTCCATTGTCGGTATCTTTGAAAACGTTAAACAAAACCTGTATTGGTGCATCTTTGCATGTCTCTACTGCAATCTCTGCAGCGCGGCGGTTTGGGAAACGGAACTCGCCCGTGGAGATACAGCAGAAGGAGATGCTGCGGCAGCCTTTCTCTTGCGCCAGACGGATGCACGAGCAGTAGCAGTCGGACAGTTGCCGTTCTTGCTCCTTTGTGGGGATTCCGGTGGCGATGATAGGCCCGACGGTGTGGATTACATACTTCGCTGGCAAGTTGTAGCCCTTTGTTATGATGGCGTCGCCCGTGGCAATCTCGTCACCGCGTAGGATGTCGTTGCACTCCTGTCGCAGTTGCAACCCCGCCGCAGAGTGGATGGCGTTGTCGATGCAGCCGTGCAGCGGATGCCAGCACCCGAGTCCGCGACTGTTGGCGGCATTGACGATGGCGTCGACCTTCAGTTGCGTTATATCTCCTTGCCAAAGCGCACCCTCGGGTTCTACAATGCCTTTGTCGGCAAGTTGTGCCTGCAATTCCGCATCCTGTGCCGCAAGGAACACCCCGCTAAGCGGCTGCGGCTCCCAAATATTCATCAGAGCCCGCAGCAACTGCTGCTTGTCATGCAGCGTATCGGGAATCTCGGCCTCAACTTTGTTCTGCTCCAGCAGGTAGCGGATGCAGAAGTCTATGTTCTCAATCCTGTTCATGGTACTTCTCGCGGTCGGAGATGATGTCGTGGAGGTTGTGGTAGGCCCAGTCGAGGAGCTGGCGCAGGACGGGGAGGAAGGAGCGGCCGCGGTCGGTGAGGGCATATTCGACGCGGGGCGGCATCTCGGCATAGACGGTGCGGCGTACCAGGCCGTCGGCTTCCAGGCCGCGAAGGGTTTGCGTGAGCATCTTCTGCGAGCAGTCGGGATTCTTCTGCTCGATGTCGCGGAAACGCATAGGGGCATTGCTGCCGCCCAGCGTGTATAGCACCGCCAGCGTCCACTTGCCGCCGATGCGCGCCAGCACGTTGCGGATGGGGCACTCGGGGAAGAATGGGTCTTGGATGAAGTCTTTGGTCATAAGGCAATTCTTTTTTCCGGATGCAAATGTACGACTTTTTTCGCAAACGGGCGGACTTTTTCGCTTAAGCCCGCCCGTAATGCTTTATGATGTAGAAGAAAGTTTACTTATAGAG
>JAFTDW010000018.1 GCA_017454015.1 Bacteroidales bacterium
AGACTAATTTCAACGATGTCAAAGAACTCGATAATCCCCTCCTACCGGGGTTATTTGATTAATTATTAAATCGTCCCAATTTTAACGGGACACTAATGACTTCTGTATAAAAACGTTTATGGCGACAAACCGAGAGGGACAGGATTCGTTGTGTCTGTCCTGTCCCTCTCGGTTTGTGTGATTCCGCTGCGACTCGAACGCAGGACCTACTGCTTAGAAGGCAGTTGCTCTATCCAGCTGAGCTACGGAACCATCGGCTCCTCGTTGTGGCATTGTGCCACGAGTACCCATTCTTGTCGGGATAGCCAGATTCGAACTGGCGCCCTCCTGCTCCCAAAGCAGGCGCGATAACCGGACTACGCTATATCCCGATGGCCTCGCCCTACAAGAAAAAACGCCGCCTATGCGACGTCTTTTCTGTAGCTTTATTAGCCTTGGCGGAGAAGGGGGGATTCGAACCCCCGGTACCCTAATCGAGTACGACAGTTTAGCAAACTGTTGGTTTCAGCCACTCACCCACCTCTCCGTAGTCGCTTGATTTCAATGCTCACCGACATTTGGCTTGATAAAAAAGAACTCTCAGTGAGCGGATAAATCCACTATCGAAATCGGCTGCAAAGTTACGACTTTTTTCTGGTATGTACAAAACTTTTTTGTCTTCTTACGATAATTATTTTTTCTTCGCCTGATTTGCAACACTTTGCATTTTAGCAGCAATTACCTCGGGATCGCCCAACATATAGTCGCGAAGGAGCTTTTGGCTATCGTCGAACTCAAAAATATAGGGCACTGCGGTGGGTATATTGAACTTTATTATCTCTTCGTTACTCATCCCCTTGAGTTCCTTTACGATACCACGCAAGCTGTTGCCGTGGGCAACCACCAACACGTCGTGGTATTGTTCGAGTGCCGGCAGTATGGTGCCGCGGTAGTAGGGCATCAGTCGTTCTATGGTGTCCTTGAGAGCCTCGGTGAGGGGTATCTCGGCGTCGCTGAGTGCGGCGTAGCGGGGGTCTTGCCGCGGGCTGCGGGGGTCGTCCATAGGCAATGCCGGAGGACGCACGTCGAACGAGCGGCGCCACAGCAGCACCTGGTCGTCGCCGTACTTGGCGGCCGTCTCGGTCTTGTTGAGACCCTGTATGGCACCATAGCTCTTCTCATTGAGGCGCCAGCTCTTCTCTACCGGCAGGTAGTCCATGTTCATGGCGTCGAGTATCTGGTTGAGGGTCTTGACGGCCCTCTTGAGGTACGAGGTATAGCAAATCTGGGGAGCAAAGCCCTCTTTCTTGAGGAGCTTGCCGGCCTCATAGGCCTCGCGGATTCCGGCCTCAGTGAGGTCCACGTCAGTCCATCCTGTAAAAAGGTTGAGCTTGTTCCACTCACTCTCGCCGTGCCGCACTAAAATTAAATGTCGCATATATTTGGTTTTTTATAAAAATGAATATAGTGGTCTATGATTTTTTTACAAATATCTCCTCGTTTATCTTGTTTTTGTAGGAGAGCACCACCATTGCCGCACCAAAGAGTATGAACGGCAGGCTGAGCCACTG
This sequence comes from Bacteroidales bacterium, assembly GCA_017454015.1. GTDB lineage: Bacteria > Bacteroidota > Bacteroidia > Bacteroidales > P3 > Colimorpha. The sequence continues at coordinate 1,551 of JAFTDW010000018.1, forward strand.
GCCCATGTCGAGGGTCATGCCCTGTTCGAAAGCCACCTGCTCCTCCTTGACAAACTCTATGAGGAAGCGCACGCCGAACAAGGCTATGAGCCACCAGCCGAAGAGTCGCCCGTTGTGGAGTTTGCCTTTTTTCTTGATATATGCCGCAAGGCTCACGGCAAAGATAACAAGGTACGACAGCGACTCGTAGAGTTGCGTGGGGTGCTTGGGCAGTGTCTCACCGTTGCGCAGGTATACAAAACCCCACGGCAGGGTGGTGGGCACGCCATAGATTTCAGAGTTGAAAAGGTTGCCCAAGCGGATAAAAGCGCCGCCAAGAGCCACCACGATGGCAAGCCTGTTGAGCACCCACCAAGGGTTGACGCGGTACTTGCGGTAGTAGAGCCACAGAGCCACCAGTATGCCGATGGCTGCACCGTGTGAGGCAAGCCCTTGGTAGCCCGTGAACTGACCCGTTTGCAGGTTGAAAGGCAGAAAAATCTCGGCCCAGTGCTCACCCGTACAGAAATAGTCGGGCTCATAGAACAGGCAATGGCCAAGCCTCGCTCCCACAAGCACGGCGAGGAAGATGTATATTACCAAGCTGTCGAGATACTTGGTGTCGACTTTCTCGTGCTTAAACATCCTGTAGAAGATGTAGTAGCCCAGCAGGAAAGCAAGCAGGAACCCCATAGAGTACCACCGCAAGCCAAAGGAGCCTATGTGGAAGATTACGGGGTCGACGTTCCAGTATACGTATAACGGTAGCATGGTGGCTGCTTATTTGGCGTAGTTGATGGCGCGTGTCTCGCGGATTACGGTGACCTTTATCTGGCCGGGATAGGTCATCTCGTTCTGTATCTGCTTGGAAAGGTCGTAAGATATCTTGTTGGCCTCCACGTCGCTGATCTTGTCGGCTCCCACAATGACGCGGAGCTCGCGGCCGGCCTGTATGGCGTATGTCTTCACCACTCCAGGGTAGGTCATAGCCATCTGCTCCAGCTTGTTGAGGCGGTTGATATAGGCCTCTACCACCTCGCGGCGGGCACCGGGGCGGGCGCCACTGATGGCGTCGCACACCTGTATGATGGGAGCTATGAGGCTGGTCATCTCCGTCTCATCGTGGTGAGCGCCTATGGCGTTGATAACGTCGGGGTGCTCTTTGTATTTCTCGGCGAGTTTCATGCCCAGTATTGCGTGCGGCATGTCGGGTTCGTTCTCAGGCACTTTGCCAATGTCGTGGAGCAGACCGGCGCGTTTGGCGAGTTTGGGGTTGAGGCCGAGCTCGCTGGCCATGGTGGCGGCAAGGTTGGCCACCTCGCGGGAGTGCTGCAAGAGGTTCTGTCCATACGACGAGCGGTACTTCATACGACCCACCATGCGCATGAGCTCGTGGTTGAGGTTGGGTATGCCGAGGTCTATGCATGTACGCTTGCCAACCTCCATTATCTCCTGCTCTATCTGCTTGCGGGTCTTGGCAACCACTTCCTCGATGCGGGCGGGGTGGATGCGGCCATCGGTGACCAGTTTGTGCAACGACAGACGCGCTATCTCGCGGCGCACAGGGTCGAAGCCCGAAAGGATGATGGCGTCGGGCGAGTCGTCGATGATGACCTCCACACCAGTGAGCGACTCAAGGGTTCGTATGTTGCGACCTTCGCGACCTATGATACGGCCTTTCACCTCCTCGTTCTCAAGGTTAAACACACTCACGGTGTTCTCCACTGCGTGTTCGGTGGCGGTGCGCTGGATGGATTGTATCACTATCTTCTTGGCCTGCTCGTTGGCTGTGGCCTTGGCCTCCTCAATGATGTCGACGATGCTGTTGGCTGCATCGTTGCGAGCCTCGTCGGTCATCATCTCCATGAGCTGCGTCTTGGCCTCTTCGGCTGTCATGCCGGCGATATGCTCCATCTTGGCAATGCTCTCGTGGTACACTTTCTCGACCTCGGCCTGGCGCTTGTTGAGTTGCTCCACCTGAGAGGTGAGATTGTCGCTGGCGGCCTTGAGCTCGTTGCTCTTCTTTTGCAGCTCCTCCACCCTCTGGGAGAGCGACTGCTCGCGCTGTTTGAGTTTCTGTTCGGCGTCGTGAATCTTGTTGTTGTGCTCGTTGACCTGCTTGTCGTAGTCGGACTTGAGCTGCATGAACTTCTCTTTGGCCTGCAGCTCTTTCTTCTGCTTGATCATCTCGCCTTTCTCTTCGGCGTCTTTGAGCACTTCCTGGCTCTTGGCCAGCAGTCGGTTACGCAGCACTGTGGTGGCACCTGCTATACCAGCTCCGGCGCCCAGTACCAGTCCAATCAGAATCCATAATATATTCATGTTGTTTGTTGGGTTTTTAGTGGAACGCGCCGCTGCCGCGAGGGGAAAAAACCTGCACCCGTACCCTCCGAGAGTTATGGTAAACTCTGAAACTATAGGATTTGAGTGCCGGGTGTCTCAATTATACAATCTACCCACCCATGAGCTTAACTCGGTTTGTAAATAATGTTGAGTTTACAAACTGTTTTGGGACAGATGCAGGCTAAAACGGGCAGACGTGTTCTGTAACTAATTACTGAACAGGTCGTTGATCTGCTTCAGACGACCTTGCAGTCGGTCGTCGGACGGAGCCGGAGGTTTGGCTTGTAACTTTTGCAGTTCGGTGATGGGTCCCAGCGAGGCCATGGCAAGCAAGTCCTGCTTGTCGCTGTGGGCAAAGCGCTTGCCATACTCGTCGGCAAGCCTGTTTATGAGGGCGGCGGCAGATTGCAGGTACTGCTCGTCTCCCGCATTGGCCCGCAGACGGTATGTGCGGTCTAATATTGTCACCTCTACCTCTTTAGCATCCATTGCCTCTTCACTTGTATAAAAGTTACACTATATTAAGAAGCTCCAAACTTTTGTCTATATCGCGTATCAACTGATTGATCTTCAATTTTAACTCTGTGGTGCCCCCTCTCTGTATCAGCGTATTCCTAAGTTTATATATATTGTTGGTTTCTTCTAAATTAGTAATTTTTATATTTAGGTTATTTATTGTCTGTTTCAAATCGTTGCATTGGTTGCCAAGTCTGCCGACCTCTTGCCGTAGGGCATCGCGTTCGGCTTTCAGCCTCAACACGTTATCCTCTATGGACTGGAGTGTGGCGTCGAGCGCGTTCATGGCTACCTTTGCACTTTTTTGAAATGCAAAGATACGATTTTTTTTCGTAATAATCGAAAAAAAATAACTTTTACCTCGTCTCGACGGCCAGTGCGGACCAGTCGGGAGTAGTGTTGAGGAGGTGGCGGTAGCGCACTATGTTGCTCTCGTCGACTGTCTCGCCACCCACCTTGGTGATGACTGCTCCAAGCTGATAAAACGAGGCTTTGCCGAGCCAGCGGCTCACTATGGTGAGCTTGCCGTCGACAATGGACACCTCATAAAGCTGCTCGGGATTCAAAGGCTCCACCTTGTCGCGTATCACCTTGACGTATATGCCGCGCTTGCCTATAATCCAGTTGAACTGGCGCATAAACTGCAGTCCGGCGTTGTGCATGGCTATGCTGCGGTCGTAGCGTACATTGCTCACCACACTCTCGGCTTTGGAGCCATAGACCACCTTGAGGCCGCTGCGGTAGACAGCCAACTGGGTCTTGCCCTCGCTGATGCTTTGGGCCATGCCCTGCCGACCGGAGGCACCTACAATGCCGTAACTCTCTTGCACCTTGTCGCCGGCTCGCATCTCGGCACTGCGGTCGGAGCGCAGTATGAGTCCGTCGGGGTTGCCGGTGTCGAGCATGCAGCGGTAGCGCTTGCCATCAATAACCAATATTACAAAATAGCCGCCCAGCCTGCTGCTGCGCAGACGCACCCAGCCTTTGGTGTCTACGCTGTCGCTGAGCCGCATGGTGTTGCTCTCAAAATCGAGCACGAGGTACTTGTCGTCGATAAAACCGCAACCGAGGAGTGTCGACTCCGTCACCGGCTCGCCGCCCTCAAAGGCACGCTTGGGGTAGTGGAGCACCATGCGCAGCATGTTGGTGGCGTCGAACAGCTGGTTCGACACCGCTTTTTGCTCCAGATGCATGTAGGTGGTCTCCAGCCCTCGCCCCGTGAGGGTCTTGGCATGCAGCAGGTTCTTGGTGTCCACGCTGTCGTCGAGCTGCCAGCCAAGCAGGTAGCCCGAGTAGCCGAGGTCGAGCAACAACGAGTCGCTCACACCGTCAATTGTCGAAGGGAGCAATATCCTGCTGTCGCGTATCTCAAAAGGCACCGATGGCGCGGTGCCGTCGCCGTCTCGCCTTGCTGTGAGGTTGTAGGGGTTCTCCTTGTCGAGGCTGCGCATCTGCGAAGCCATCTTCACACTGCCACAGGCCGACAACACAGCGGCGCACGCTGCAAAGAAAGTCCAGCGAAAGAGTGTAACTGACGACATAATAAAAAACAAGAAAATTGTGGAGTATACCGGGCTCGAACCGGTCACCTTTAGATTGCGAACCTAACGCTCTACCAAATGAGCTAATACCCCCCAATGAACGATAGTATTAATGAGCGTCACACTATTAGCCATTTCTCATCTAACTATCATTTTTTTCTGGGTGGGAGGTGGGGTTCGAACCCACGACCTTCGGATCCACAATCCGGCACTCTAACCAGCTGAGCTACGCCCACCGTGTAAAACCTACAAAATCGTAGGTTTTGGTTTGCAAAGTTACAACTTTTTTATTTAATGACAAAAATTATTTTTTCTCCGCAACGCACAAACAACAATACCTCACTGACAGACAGAACGGTAAACGCAACGAAAAAGATAGCGAAAAGCGACAAACCCACGCTGCCAACGCACTTATATCATTGCCGTTTTTATGGAATTCATAGCGTTTTTAGTGCCGCCTGCATGGATTGAATTATGCCACGCGAGGTGTATGTGGCGCCGCTCACAGTGTCGACTTTCTTCTTGGTGGCGTCGGCCACATTGAGACCGTTCCACACGTCGAGCAGACCTGCCGTGAGCACTTTTTTGACGTATGTCGGGGTGTCGTCGTTGGCGAGGAGCTGCACCGAGAGGATGGTCTTCTTGGTGCTCAGCGCTATGAAGAGAGGGGTCTCGCCCATATAGCCGCGAATGCCGTCGCTCGCCGGTTTGGAATAAAGGGCATAGCCGATGAGCTTTTTCTTGGCGTCGTACACCTCTAATAGTTTTCCTGCCTTCTTTACACTGCCGGCCTGGGGGAATGCCGCGGTAATCTCGGCGGCAAGCGTCCCTGTCGAGACAGCCACTGGCGGCGTGGTGGTCTCCACAGGCTTCTGAGCTGACGCCACACCCATTGCCAGCGTCAGGAACATGAAGAAATGCCAGTGGCATTTCGATAGCGAAGCGGGGAACAAACTATGGCAAACAAGAAATATGTTTCTCATGATACGAATTTTATGAAAAAAAAGACGCTAACTCAAGAGCCAGCGTCTTTTTCTTTTTAGCAGAACAATCTGTGATTATTCGCTGACCTGAGCGGTCTCCTCGGCTGCGGCCTCGACTTGCTCGGCCTCAACGGTAGCCTCTGCCTCGGCCTCAGCGGGCTGAGCCTCGACGGCCTCGGTCTCAGGAGCTGCGGGCTCCTCAGTGGTGGTCTCTGCATTGTTGTTGCAAGCGGTGAAAGCGAACATACCGGCAACAGCCAAAAGGAACATTACTTTTTTCATCTTCGTTTTTGTTTTAAAATGTTATTGTTTTAATCCTATTTCAAAACGCAAAAGTACTACAATTGAGTTAATACAGCGGTAAAAAAAAGTATAAAAAAACTTAAATATATTTTTTATTACTGATTTACAGTACTTTTACTTACAATTGTTAATTAGTTTTCAACACCTTTGACGGCATTATTTTTTAACATTTCGCGGCGCATTTTTCATATTTGGACCTTTTTGAAGCCTTGTTGTGCGCAACAATGCTATATATCTATGTATTTCAGTGAAATAGCTTGATTTTTAAGAGTTATTTCACAGTATTGCGACATCGTCTTTCTTTGCTCTCGTGCAATGCTTTAAGGCAGTGGCACCAAGCCGTTGAAGCCCATGAATGCCATGGCAAGGATGCCCGCCGTTACGAGTGCGATAGGCACGCCGCGCATCCCTTTGGGAGTGCCGGTGAGCTCCATCTGCTCACGCAGACCGGCAAAGATAACCAGTGCGAGGGTGAAGCCTATGGCAATACCTGTGGCGTAGATAATGCTCTGGCCAAGGGTCATGTGTTTCTGTATCACATTGATGGCCACGCCAAGCACCGCGCAGTTGGTGGTAATGAGCGGCAGGAACACGCCAAGCGCCTGATAGAGTGACGGCGCTATCTTCTTTAATATAATCTCCACCATCTGCACAAGGCCTGCAATGACAAGGATGTAGGCTATGGTCTGCAGGTACTGCAAGCCGAGGGGCTCAAGCACATAGACGTAGAGCAGATAGGTCACGAGGGTGGCAAGGAGCATGACAAAGAGCACGGCGGCTCCCATGCCCAGCGAACTCTTCACATCCTTCGACACGCCAAGGAACGGGCAGATGCCGAGGAATTGAGAAAGCACCACGTTGTTGACGAATATGGCGCCAATGATGAGCGCGAAAAATCCTATACCTTCCATGGTAAATGTTTATTTTCGAGGTTGTTTTTTTATCGTGATCCTACTATTGGTACCAGTGTCACCGGCAACTATAGTATTTTAATTCTATATCACTTTTTCTTTATTCCATCCAGGCTATCACGTCGCCTTTCTGCACCATGCCGCCCTGCGGGATGCAGGTGTCGACAAGGCGGCCTGCCGCTTCGAGCTTAACAGGCATGAGGCCGTAGTAGGCTTGTATGATGCAGAACTGGTCGCCAGCCTTGTATTCGCGTCCCGGGGCGGGGGCTATCGACTTGTCTTGGAAGTCGAGCTGCCATAACACCTGTCCCGTGGCATCGGCCACCACAGGCTTTGCGTTGGGGTGTTTCTGGCTCATGTAGTTGGGCATGGTGCCTTGGGGCGCTGCAGGGGCGTTGCTCTTGGCGGCCTTCTCGGCACGCAGCTGCTCCACCTCCTTGTAGAAACGCTCCTTGGCGAGTCCGCTCTTGTAGTCGCGGTACTGACGGTCGTGCATGGCGAGCTCGAAAAGCTCCTCGTCGTCCTCGCCGCGCTCCCAGCCGTTCTCTTCCATCTCCTTGATGTACTCGGGCAGTGCGTCGGGATAGGCATCTTGCGGCACTCCGTCGTAGAACTCCATGTTGTTCTTCTTGGCGAGCTCCACAATTTCGGGGGCGAGAGGGCCGGGCAGCTTGCCGGCGCGTCCCAGTATCATGCTCCAGCTGTCCTTGTCGATCTGGCTGAAGCGGGGCTTGCCCTGTGCCATCGACATGATGTTCATCAGGGCGATGTTCTTGGTGTACTGGCTGAAGGGGGTTACGAGCGGGGGATAGCCAAGCATAGGCCATATATACTCCACCTCTTGGAAAAGCTGCACGGTAAGCTCCTCAAAAGAGACCTCGGGTTTGCCGCTCTTCTTGAGAGCCATATTGATAGCGTTATGCATGCCGCGAAGGTCGGTCATCATGCTGCCCATCATGCCGCCCGGCAGACCGCAGCCCACGAGGAGCGACGAGCTGATACGGTTGGCGGGGTTGATGTAGAGGCCGAGGAAGTCGTCGATGAACTCCTGAGTGAGTTTGCGGGCCTCCATATAGGCGTCCATGTTGATGTCCTTGACGAGGAAACCGGCATCCTTGAGCATCGCCTGCACGGAGATGACGTCGGGGTGCACCATGCCCCACGAGAGCGGTTCCATTGCGCAGTCAATGACATCGGCGCCGGCTTTGGCCACTTCGAGGGTCGAGGCCATGGAGAGGCCGGGACCGCTGTGGCCGTGATACTGCACCACGACGTGGGGATACTTGGTCTTTATAGAGCTGACCAGACGGCCGAGAGTGGCGGGACGGCCAACGCCGGCCATGTCCTTGAGGGCTATCTCGTCGGCACCAAACTCCACGAGTTTGTCGACAAGCGACATATAATACTCCACGGTATGTACCGGCGAGTGGGTGATGCTGAGGGCTGCCTGGCTTATCATGCCGGCCTCCTTGGCAAACTTCACGGAGTTCTCGAGGTTGCGTGGGTCGTTAAGACCGCAGAACGAGCGCATAATGTCGACGCCCTGGGCTTTCTTGACCTTGCACATGAGTCGGCGCACGTCGGCTGGCACGCCGTACATGCGGAGACCGTTGAGGGCACGCTCAAGCATGTGGGTCTGTATGCCGGCCTTGTTGAACGGGGCTGTCCAGGCACGGACTGCTTTATTGGGGTTTTCGCCGTACATGAGGTTCACCTGCTCAAAGGCACCGCCGTTGGTCTCTATGCGGTCAAAGCATCCCATGTCGACAATAACAGGAGCTATACGGGTAAGTTGGTCAATACGGGGCTGGTATTTGCCCGACGACTGCCACATGTCACGGTAGACAAGACTGAACTTAACTTCGCGTTTCATCAATAACAGAATTTTTTATATGTATACTATATATCAGCATATCAGCCTTATGCAGCCACAGAGTAACAACACAAAGGCTAAAAAGCAGTTGCAAATTTACGAAAAAAAAATGAGATAGCGGTAAAAATCAGCACAACCCCACTGCAAAGACTCAACTTTTTGTATTATATTATGATTTCCACGGCCACAAAAACAAGCACGTGGCTATACTACTGCGAGGCGGCGGCACTCCTTGTGTGGAGTGCCGCCACCAGCAGTAACATTATGGTGGTTTTTTATTTGTCGTTCACTCTCTTACACCACTGACAAAGAGATGACATTATAACGAGGCGCAGCTATTACTTGAAGGCGTTCTCGCTCAAGCCTTTGCCCGTTATGGCGAGGTCGTTCATGTAGCTTGGCACGTCGCGACCGAGGTACTTGTCCACATAAAGCTTGGCGAGGTACTGGCCCAGCATGAAGCCGTGGCCGCGCAGACCCACGAGGAGACCCACGTTGGGGTCAACAATGTAGCGCGGCTCGGTGTACCATCCGGCCCACACGGCAAGGAAGCTCACCTCGCGCAAGTTGGGTATCCACTCGGCAAAGACCTCGCTGACTATCTCAAGGAACTCCTTGCTGTTGTACTTCAGGTTCTGGCGCGCCTCGTAGCTGTCGCAGTCGGGCGAGGCGCAGCCTATGATCTGGCCTGTGTGCGCAAACTGCTGGCCGTACACTGCGCTGAAGCCTTTGTAGTGGCGGCGGTCGATAATCATGTCGAGGGCGTCGCCGTTGACGCCCATAAGGGGCAGACGGCGGGTGATGAAAGCCTGGTGCTTCACGGGATAGAGGCCTGTGTCGATACCCAGCATGTCGGTGAATTTCTCGGCACCCCAGCCCATTGCATTGACAAAGTGGTCGGCGGTGAACTCTATGTACTCGCCTGTGTGTGTGCGCACCAATGCCACGTAGAGGTCGTTCTTGCGCTCCACATGCAGCAGCTCGCAGTCCTCAAAGAGGCGGCCGCCGAGACCCACGGCAATGCCGCGTATGTAGTCTATCACGCGTCCCGGGGTGGCCTGCCAGCAGTCGCGCGTCATAAGGGCGTGGCTGTATGTGCTGCGGCTGTCGTCCCACAGAGGCGATATCTCCTTCTTGAAGTCCTTGCGCTCCACCATGTAGGCGTCGCTCCATGCACGCGAAGCGTCGAGCGACTTGTAGGTGGCCTCGTCGTGTACAAGGTTCACATAGCGCGTAGGCTTGTAGTTAATATTGTGAACAGACTGTATCTGTTTGAATATCTCATGGTTGTGAACGGCAATATCGGCTATGTCGGGATTGGAGAAAGCGGGACGGCCGCCGCCGATGTTGCGCCACGAGGCGCCGCGACTATAGTTGACGAGCACCGGCTTCTTGCCTGCCTCGGCAAAGTAGCGGAAAAGACCGCTGCCGGCAATGCCGCCGCCGGCAATGAGCACCTCTATGCGTTCATGCTTCACGTTGTTGGCCTTGGGGAACACAAACACCTCCTTGGTGTCGGCGTTGTAAAGGTCGCCGAGGGTCACCTGGCTGGAGAGCGGTGCGCGCGGCGTGGCGTCGCCCACCAGCTCTATACCGTGGGCACGCAGCACTTGGCGGGCACGCGGTATGCAGCGTTTGCCGCGGCACGGGCCCATGCCCATGCGGGTGATGTGCTTCAGCTCGTCTACTGAGATGGTCTTGCGGTCGCCAAGCACCTCAAGGAGTCGGTTGAGGTCTATGTCCTCGCAGTGGCACACGTAGGTCTCACCCTTGTCGCCCGTGCTGCCATTGGAGAGGTGCAGCGGTTCGGGATAGGCCGATTTGACTATAAAGCCCTTCACGTCGGTGGCCTGGCCGTCGAGCGACTGCATGAGGACACGCGCCACGTTGGTCTTGTTGGGCTTGCGCAGCAGTTTCTCTATCACACCCGAGCCAACCTTCTTGCCGTCGTTGTCGACCAGCCATACCTCGGCGTCCTCCTCCACCTCGTACTCCACAGGCAGGAAAGCCACATTCTTTGCCAGATCGTAGCCGAAGATGGCAAGGCCCGGGCAGCTGTTGACACACTGCATACAGCCTATGCACTTGTCGTAGTCCACCGTGGGGGTGCTCTGTGTGGTGGGTTTGCTTATGGCACCCTGCGGGCAGGAGAAGGAGCAGGGGTTGCAGGCAAAGCCGTAGAGACAGTCGGCCTGCACAAAGGGGCGCACCTTCATGCGCTCGGGGGTGGGCAGCAGCGGCTTGTCGAGGATACGCACAGGGTGCTGCTGCGAGTCGATGTACTGGCGCGAGATGGCTAGGTAGTCGTCGTAGTTGTAGCGCAGCCCCATGTTCTGGACCACCTCGTAGGCCACTTGGCGGCCACGCAGCACGGCGCTGGTGCCCTCGCCGATGCGCACGGCGTCGCCGGCTCCGTAAGTGTAGAGGCCAAACACCTCCTTGCCCTTGGTAAGCAGCTGGCTGTCGGGTATCAGGCCCGTGCAAATGTTTATGATGTCTATGTCGTCAATAACTTGCTCTGTACCCGCTATAGGCTTGAAGTTCTCGCACTTGGCAATCACTGCGCCGGTAACGCCGGTATAGTCGGCGTTGGGTATGGCTTTGAGCAGGGTGTAGCCCGTCATGATAGGTATGCCGAGGCGGCGCACACGGTTGGCCTGCACGGGGAAGCCACCCTCGCGGGGCATGGCCTCGATTATTGCTTTGATGGTGGCTCCGGCCTGCATGCCCTGGTAGGAGGTGAGGTAGCCTATGTTGCCGGCACCCACGGTAAGCACGCGCTTGCCGAGCAGGGTGTGCTCCTGGTTCATCATCTTCTGGAACACGGCGGCGGTGTACACGCCCGGCACGTCGTCGTTCTCAAAGGTGGGCATGAACGGCACTGCACCGGTGGCCACCACAAGGTGCTGCGCGTCGACGTAGGCCACAGCCTGAGTCTCGGTGTTCTTTATGGCGAGGCGCTTGCCTTCCAAAATATCCCACACGGTGTAGCCCAGCAGTATGCCGTCGTGGTTGTCGCCGGCAAGGGTCTTGGCAATGTCAAAGCCGCGCATGCCGCCGTACTTCTTCTCCTGCTCGAAGAAGAAGAACTGATGGGTCTGCATGTTGAACTGGCCGCCGATGCGGGCGTTGTTGTCTATCACAAGGTTGTCTATGCCAAAGGTGTTGAGCTGCTCGCGGCAGGCGAGACCGGCGGGACCGGCGCCTATGATGGCCACCTGGGTCTTGTAGACCTTCACCTCGCGCGGCGTCTGCGCCACCGCTGCGGGGACTTCGCCGCCTCCGGCGGGGATGGACCGCACCTCACGGACACCGTCGACAGGTGTGATGCATATACGGCGCACCTTGCCGTCGACAAGCATCTCACAGGCTCCGCACTTGCCTATGCCGCACTCCAAGCTGCGCTTGCGCCCGTCAAGGCTGTGGCTGTGAACAGGGTAGCCCGCCTGATGCAACGCTGCGGCAATGGTGTAGCCTTTGCGACCTTGCACCTTCTGGCCTTCGTAGCTGAACTCGACTATCTCACTCTGAGGAATGTCGAGGATAGGATGCTTTTCTATTTTATACATATCTATTTGGTTTATAATTATATACAACAATTACGAAAAACAATTGCACTGTCACAAAAATACACAAAAAAAATTAATGGACACACAATTCTTTGGCATCACCGCATTTTATATAGGTGCCGGCAGGTGCCTTGCGGGGTGTATTAAGCAGTGGCGCAGTAAAATAAAAAAATCTGAGACCCAACGCTGCGGTGTGCAGGAAATTGGGTCTCGGATTTCTATAGATTAATCGCTTGGAGGCCCGCCCTGCGGGCCCTGCTTGCAAAATGCGTTTAGTTTCTCACGAGACGCACGGCATACCCGAAGAACTTTTTAGCGGTGTAGGAGAAGTTGACTTGGCTGGCATCAAAGTAGGCCTCGTAAGCGGCACCGAGGGAGCCTGTATTGGCTGCCCAATAGTTGCCATACATCCCGAGGTCGCCCCTGGCCATGACCACGGAAGTAATGTTGCGTACGCCGGCTGCAGGCAGGAATATAGCGCCGGCCGCCTCCATAAGGAACCAATCCGCAGCGCTGTACTGGTTCGACGTGAAGGCTGCGCCAGGTGTGTTCAAGCTGGCAAGAGCCGACACACCGGCAGGATGGCTGTAACCGTCGGGAAACACCATAACACCTTCTTTGCCTGCCACAGTGCCCTTGGCGTAACGGATTTCATCGTCGCGACTATTAAAGATGCGATACCACTCGGGGGAACGCATCGTGCGCCACTGCCCTGCAACGTTCCCACTGTTGCTTATGGCATTGTACACGCCCCGGCGCGTCAGTCTTGCCCTGCGGCGTGACAGACGCTGACTCCTCCTTCGCACAAGATGACACCGTCAGGCACGCGGCAGCAACAGCCGCCACAACCAGCATTGTCCGTATTCTGTCAATAGATTGCTTAATGGTTCTTTCTGTTTTTCTCATTTTTAGTTTTATTTAGATAACATTACAATCTTTGTCAACCATTTTTGCACGGTTTTTCCAACCTGCAAAATTACGAAAAAATCAACATTTCGGAAAAATCAAAAAATCCGTCAGTGGACACTAAAAAGCCCCCTCTCGACGTTTATTTCAATTGGTAACCTCTAAAAAGCATTAATTTCCGTTAATTGTTTCGTTAATATTATCCGCCAAGAGATTGATAGTCAATTATTAATTTTTGATTAGCCATATGGCGATTTGTTAAGTAAAGATTGAGTTATTGGAGGTGTACAATTGCTATGGCAAACAAAAAAGAGAGACCCAAATATTATGTGGTGTGGAGCGGCCTCGCCCCGGGCATATACAACACGTGGGAGGAGTGCCGCAAGCAGGTTGAGAAAGTCAACGGAGCCCGCTACAAGTCGTACCCCACCCTTGCCGAGGCCGAGGCGGCGTTCCGCGACGCCCCTCCCGCGCCGGGCGTCGCCGCCCACCCTGTTTCCGCCAAACCCTCCTACCTCACCTGCGACGGCCCCAAGCCCATCCTCAACGCCATAGCCACCGATGCGGCATGCAGCGGCAACCCAGGGGCTATGGAATACCGCGGCGTCCACGTGGCCACAGGCACCCAGCTCTTCCACTACCAGAGCGCCATAGGCACCAACAACATCGGCGAGTTCCTCGGACTGGTCCACGCCCTCTCCTACCTCAAGAAGCACAACCTCAACCTACCCATATACACCGACTCAGTGAACGCCATGAAATGGGTGCGCGAGAAGAAATGCCGCAGCAAGCTGCCCCTCAACGACAAGACCGCCGAGCTGTGGGACTTCGTGAGACGCGCCGAGGCATGGCTCCACAACAACGACATCACAGCTACCATACTGAAATGGGACACCGACCGCTGGGGCGAGATACCCGCCGACTTCGGCAGAAAATAAACCGAAATATCTTCTGCGATTTCTGCGAGAAAAAACTATGAATACCACCAACCTGCGTTTCCCAAGCAACAAGGTGCGCGACATAGAGCGCACCTACCGCGGCGAGCTCCGCAACCTCTACCCCGAGGGTGAGGTCGGCGCCATGCTGCGCATGCTCTTCGAGGCCTACGCAGGGTGGGACACCGCACACTACCTGCTGCACCGCGACGGCACCGTCAACCAGTCGGTGCTCCTCAAGCTGCACTGGGCTCTTGCCGACCTTAAACGCCACCGCCCCATACAATACATCATAGGGCACACCACCTTCGCCGGATGCCGCATAGAGGTCGACGAGCGTGCGCTCATACCGCGCCCCGAGACCGAGGAGATGGTCTCTCGCCTAATAGAGGATGTACACGCGCCGCGCCGCATTGCCGACCTCTGCTGCGGCAGCGGCTGCATCGCCGTGGCTCTGACAAAAGCCATGCCCCACGCCGACGCGGTGGCCGTCGACCTCTCGACGGACTGCCTCGACCTAACACGCCACAATGCCGCCCTCAACGGCGTGAGGGTGCGCTGCCTGCAACACGACGTGCTGCACCCCGAAGGTCTTGCGGGACTCGCCGGCTGGGACGACGGCAACGGCATAGACCTCATAGTGAGCAACCCACCCTACGTGTGCCATGGCGAGCGCAGGGAGATGCGCCCCAACGTGCTCGACCACGAGCCGTCACTTGCCCTCTTCGTGCCCGACGACGACCCACTGCTCTTCTACCGCGCCATAGCGCAGTTCGCAAGGCACCACCTCGCCGTAGGCGGCCTGCTGGCACTGGAAATCAACGAGAGGTTCCCAAGAGAAGTGGAAACACTGCTCAAAGAGCACGGCCTGCAACCCACCATACACAACGACCTGAACAACAAACCCCGCAGCGTAACGGCAACCCTCGCATAGCCCCATCAAAAAACCGCAGCGGTTATTTATCATCCCCAAACAACCATTCTAATTCGGAATCGGGGTCCTGAAATTATTAGCCAGCAACTGATAATCAATGATTTATTAATAGTAATTGACATTAAATTTCATGCGTCCGCGTGTATTTCGGGAAATTTTACGTAACTTTGCAAACGGAAAAACATGAATTGCGTATAACTGAGGTCACGAGCACATATAAATTAAACAAGAGCGAATAATAACAATATGGCACTACCAATCAACATAGAAGATTTGCTGAACAAGCGGAAGATTGAAGGCAACCGAATTGAGTTCAAGAAAGGGTGGAACCCTACGGACATTTATCATAGCCTTTGTGCATTTGCCAACGACTTCGACAACCTTGGTGGTGGCTATGTTCTCGTGGGCGTGGAACAGGACAATAATGGTTTGGCTAAACGCCCTGTGACGGGTATCAATATTGAGACGGTGGATGGTATCTTGAAGCAAATGGTGGGGTTAAACAATTTGTTTGACCCATACTATTTGCCCCGGACTTCGTTAGAAGAGGTTGACGGGCAGCAGGTGTTGGTGATATGGGCACCGTCGGGCGTGAACCGTCCTTATGCCATTCCGATAGACGTGACGGCGAAAGTGAAGAAGATGAAGTATTACGTCCGCAGCGGCTCAAGCAGCATAGAGGCGAAAGGTGAGGTGCTGGACGAACTGAGAGAGATGGCAAACCGTGTGCCATTTGACGAGCGACCGAACCCGGATATTACCTTGAACGACATTTCAATGGTGCTTCTGCGCGACTATCTGGCCAAAATCGGCAGCAAGTTGGAAGATTCTCTCTTCGCACAGCCCTTGGTGGAGACTTTGGAACAGATGGAGTTGATGGCTGGACCCACAGAGAACCGTATGCTCAAGAACGTGGCAGCGATGATGTTCTGCGAGCATCCTGAGAAGTTTTTCAAATACACTCAAATAGACATTGTCATATTTCCCGAAGGACGTATCAAAGGACCAAACAATTTCAGCGAGACGATAATACATGGCAGTGTGCCACAAATCATTAAAGGTACACTGAGTTACCTGAAGACCACTTTGTTGAGAGAGTATGTTTTCAAGGTAAGTTATAAGGAAGAGGCCAAACGGTTCTGGAACTATCCGCTTGCCGCACTGGAAGAAATTATTGTGAACGCCATGTATCACCGCGATTACCAGCAATACGAGCCGGTGGAGATTTCGGTGGAGCCGGAAGGAATACGCGTCCTCAGTTTTCCTGGTCCCGACCGTTCCATTTCCAGCTCTGATATAGAGCAGGGGGAACGCCTCCTTTCACGTCGTTACCGAAACCGTCGTCTTGGTGACTTCTTGAAGGAGTTGGACTTGACAGAAGGCCGCTCAACGGGCATACCCACCATACAGGAGGAAATGCAGAAGAACGGTTCGCCGCGAGCTACAATTGAGACTAACGAGGAGCGGAATTTCATCAATGTGTTCATTCCCATCCATGAGGGATGTGAAGAGACGGTAGTGCTAAATGGCATCCAAGATGTCCCTCAAGATGTCCCTCAAGATGTCCCTCAAGATGAACTCGACAACTGGATAACAGAACAAATAAGGAAGAACCCAGGTATTACAACCAAAGAATTGGGGAAACTGTCAGGATTGAATTCCAAAACTATTCAAAGGCATATAAACAAACTCAAACATATAGAATATGTTGGAAGCGGTTATAGCGGACATTGGGTTGTGACAGATTCAACTGATAAACCACGGAAACCACTACAGAGAAAATAATCCGGCTGATAAAAGAGATTTCACAGATCATCAATAAAAAATTGGCCAAAGCCTGTGGTATCACCCAAGGCATACGCATGAAAATTTTCGGGATGCCCCGATTACGCTAATTGTTGCCATTATCATTAGCCAATCAACTGATAATAAATGATTGACTAATAGTAATTGACGTTAAATTTCATGCGTCTGCGTGTATTTCGGGAAATTTTACGTAACTTTGCAAATGGAAAAGAATAAAAAAGAATAAACGAAAGTAAAAGAGAATAAAGAAGAATAAAAGAGAATAAAACTAAGGAAAAGAGTATGAAAAAAAACATACAGGAAAATATTCAGAATTTATTTCAGCCCACATTTGGTAACCGTCCGGAGCAGTATATTGGCCGCGACGGCGTTATCCAGCAGTTCATGCTGGGACTTAATGAGCCTATCGGGTCACGCGACCGGTGCACACTTTTTCTCGGGCAACGAGGCATGGGTAAGACCGCATTGCTGCTTGAGCTGGGCGACCGTGCACAAAGGGCTGGTTACGTTGTTGCTCGCGTTACGGCTCATGAGGGAATGCCTAAAGCCATCATTGAGCAATTCCAGCTTAACGGTTCGAAATACTTCGATGACGAGAAACGGAAGTTGACAGACGTTACCAGCAGAGTGCTGGGATTTTCGTTTGGCCTCACTTTCTCAGAGTCGGCAGAACGGCAATTCGGGTTCCGCTCGAAGATGTCGCTGCTGTGCGACAAACTGGCCGACAAGGGCATGGGGGCTCTCATCCTCATCGACGAGGTGTGCACCTCGGCAGCCATGCGCGAGGTGGCCGCCGCCTATCAGGAACTGGTGGGCGACCGCAAGAATGTTGCCATAGCAATGGCGGGGCTACCGTATGCAGTTTCCAACTTGCTTAACGACAAAGTTCTCACCTTTCTTAACCGTGCCACTAAAGTAGAGTTGGGACTGATATCGACCAATCTTATCAGGGCTTACTATGAGAAGTCTTTCAAATCCATCAAGATAGAGGCCTCGGACAATATACTTGACCGTGCGGCACTGGCGTCCCGTGGTTTCCCCTATCTCATGCAGCTGATTGGATATTATGTGATTCAGTACACCCCGGAACGCGGTGTCGTCACCGATGCAATTATGGACAAGGTCGAGAAAGCGGCTATGGGGGATATGGAAGACAATGTGTTCAAGCCGATACTTAATCCGCTGTCTGACAATGACAAGATTCTTTTGATGGCCATTGCCCGATGTGGCGGGACGGCGACCACCGCCAAGCTACAGGCAATGCTTGGCAGGAAAGGCCCCGCAATACAGCCCTACCGCAAGCGGCTCATAGAGGCCGGTGTGATAGAGTCGCCCCGCCGGGGCGAACTGGTATTCGCGATGCCATATCTATCGGAGTATCTGCTGGAACACGAGATATAGTTTTAATGATTGCCTAAAGTCACCATACGTAAAGAAATAATTTTTCTCCCTGTTGCCACAAATGGATTGCCCTGGGGTGATATGTTTATAAGTAGCAGGTGGGAGGGGGCAATAAAGGATGCCTTATGCCGTTTTTGCATAATATGCAAATGGCTATGTCCGACGACACCTACCATACCATAGCGGCCCCCTCGCAGGGGCTTTACAAGGACAAAGGCAGCAAGTTTCTGGCCTTTGCATACCCTGTACACAGCGAGGAGCAGGTCAAGGAACACCTCGATGCCATACGCAAGAAGTACTTCGACGCACGCCACCACTGCTACGCCTACGCCATAGGCCCCGACATGGGGACCTACCGCAGCAACGACGACGGCGAGCCGTCGGGCACCGCTGGCAAGCCTATATACGGACAGCTGCTCTCGGCAGGCATCACCGATGTGCTCATCGTGGTGGTGCGCTACTTTGGCGGCATACTGCTCGGCACCTCGGGCCTCATCACGGCCTACCGCTCCGCGGCACGCGACGCCATAGCCAACGCACAGGTCATAGAGAAGACCGTCGACGTGGGCTACCGCCTGCGCTTTGGCTACGACAAGATGAACGACGTGATGCGCATACTCAAAGACAACGGCTTAGGCTACGAGAACAGCGACTTCGGCATGAGCTGCCAACTCGACATAAGAGTGCGCAAGTCGCAGAGCCAGAAGATATACAACGCCCTAACCAACCTGCAGACCGTGGAGCTTCAGACCTGCTGACAGTCCTCTTACAAAGCACACCCCAACGAACAAGCAATCGAGCAATACACCCCATGAGCGACAAGATATTAGACCAACTCAACGAGGCACAGCGCGACGCCGCGGCATGCACC
The DNA here is from genome assembly GCA_017454015.1 of Bacteroidales bacterium. Lineage (GTDB taxonomy): Bacteria > Bacteroidota > Bacteroidia > Bacteroidales > P3 > Colimorpha. The sequence goes on from JAFTDW010000018.1 coordinate 20,422, forward strand.
GACGGACCTGTGATGATAATAGCCGGCGCCGGCTCGGGCAAGACCCGCACCCTCACCTACCGCATAGCCCACCTCGTGGACCAAGGCGTGGACCCCTTCAACATCATGGCCCTCACCTTCACCAACAAGGCCGCCGAGGAGATGAAGAGCCGCATCACAAGCCTCGTGGGCCCCGAGGCCAAGAACCTCTGGATGGGCACTTTCCACTCCATCTTCTGCAAGGTGCTGCGCATAGAGGCCGAGAAGTTGGGCTACATACGCACCTTCTCCATCTACGACACCGACGACACTAAGTCGGCCATCAAGCAGATTGTCAAGCAGCTGCAGCTCGACCCCAAGGTCTACTCGCCCACCTACGTGGCCAACCGCATCTCCATGGCCAAGAGCAGCCTCATGGGTCCCGAGGACTACCTCAACAACCCCGAGATACAACAGACCGACGCCGACGCCCACAAGCCTCAGATAGGCACCATATACAAGATGTACAACCAGCGGCTACGCAACGCCATGGCCATGGACTTCGACGACCTGCTGTTCAACATGAACATACTGCTGCGCGACTTCCCCGACGTGCTGCTCAAATACCAGAACAGGCTGCGCTATATCATGGTCGACGAGTACCAGGACACCAACTATGCACAGTACCTCATAGTGAAAAAGCTGGCGGCACGCTACCAGAACATCTGCGTGGTGGGCGACGACGCGCAGAGCATCTACGCCTTCCGCGGCGCCAACATACAGAACATCTTCAACTTCAGGCGCGACTACCCCAACCTGCACCTCTTCAAACTGGAACAGAACTACCGCAGCACCCAGAACATCGTCAACGCCGCCAACTCCATAATAGCCAACAACAAAGAGCAGATAGAGAAGACCATCTGGACCGACAACGGGGTGGGCAACCCCATCAAGCTGCTCTGCGCCGACGACGAGCGCCATGAGGCCGACCTCGTGGCCAACGGCATCCTCGACGCCCGCATAGGCGACAACATGGAGTACAGCGACTTCGCAGTGCTCTACCGCACCAACAGCCAGTCGCGCGCCATCGAGGAGGCCCTGCGCAAACTCTCCATACCCTACCGCATATACGCCGGCATCTCGTTCTACGGCCGCAAGGAGATAAAGAATGTGCTGGCATACCTGCGCCTCGTGGTCAACAACTACGACGACGAGTCGCTGATGCGTATCATCAACCTGCCGCCGCGCGGCATAGGCCAGACCACCATGGAACGCATACAGCTGGCCGCCGCCGACAACGACGTGAGCATCTGGACGGTGCTGGAGAACATAGCAGGCTTCGGCCTCGGCATTGGCGACGCCATACAGAAGAAGATAGCGCAGTTCACCACCATGATAAAAGTCTTCACGTCGCAGGTGCCCACCTCCGACGCCTTCGAGCTCGCCAAGCAGATAGTCTACGCCTCGGGGCTGCTCGCCATGCTGCGCGACGACGACGACCCCGACAACGCCAACCGCATAGAGAACATCGAGGAGCTGCTCAACGGCATCAAGGAGTTCTGCGACAAAGAAGACCTCATAACCCCGGGGGCCGACGAGCTGCTGGACGAGAACGGCACGGCACCCACCGTGAAGACCCTCGACCAGTTCCTGCAGCAGGTGCTGCTGCTCACCTCCGAGGACAAGGACGATGACAACGACACCAACAAAGTGTCGCTCATGTCGATACATGCCGCCAAGGGGCTGGAGTTCCCCTTTGTATATGTCACCGGCATGGAGGAGAACATCTTCCCCTCGTTCATGAGCCTCTCCACGCGCCAGGAGCTCGAGGAGGAGCGCCGCCTATTCTATGTGGCGCTGACACGCGCTGAGAAGCAGGTGGTGCTCACATACGCCATGCAACGCTACCAGTACGGCAAGGCGTCGAGCCAGGAGCTGAGCCGCTTTGTGGAGGAGATCGACGACCAGTACATAGAGCGGCCACGCCGCAAGAGCCTCTTCCCCAAAATCGGCGAGCTGCCCAAGTCGAACCTGCCGGGGCGCGAGAGCGGCGCGCAGGCCAACGGTCTGCGCAAACCCACCCTCGACCGCAGCAAGCTCAAGAAGCTCACTCCGGGGGTGAAAGGGCCCACCCAGCCCAGGGACCCCGAACTCACGGCGCGCATAATACCTGGCATACGCGTGCTGCACGCCACCTTCGGCGTGGGCAAGGTGCTCAGCGTCTTCGACGAGGGCGCAGACCGCAAAGCCCGCATCTTCTTCGAGAACGCCGGCGAGAAGGTGATGATGCTATGCTACGCCAAACTGACTGTCATAGACTAAGAAACTGTTTCCAAGAAAACGCCGCTGAGAGATGCGAATAGTGATACAACGCGTGCGCGAGGCCTCTGTGGCCATAGGAGGCACCACCACGGCTGCCATAGGCTGCGGCATGCTCGTGCTGCTCGGCATAGAGGATGCCGACACCACCGACGACATTGAATGGCTCTGCCGCAAGATATGCAACCTGCGCATCTTCAACGACAGCGAAGGGGTGATGAACCTCCCCATCACCGAAGTGGCGGGGGCGCAGGTGCTGCTGGTGAGCCAGTTCACGCTGATGGCAAGCACCAAGAAAGGCAACCGCCCCAGCTACATACGAGCCTCCAAGCCCGACGTGGCCATACCGCTCTACGAACAGTTTATAGGCCGGCTCAGCGCCATGCTGGGACAGCCCGTGGCCACCGGCACCTTCGGCGCCGACATGCAGGTGTCGCTACTCAACGACGGCCCCGTGACGATAATCATCGACTCCCACACCCGCGAATAAGTAAAGGTAACCTCTAAAAATAGCCTCGGAGAGGCTAACTCTCAATTGCTGAGGCCATGAACTGATGTCATGAGCACCCGTAAAAATAAAAACATGGACAGCGAATAAAAGCCCTGTATGGGCGTAAATCAAACAGGGTAGAATGAAATCAAAACAGTTTCTAAAGACACCTGCCAAAATCACTCGCAGCACAATGAGCATAATATCAAACAATTGTCATCCACTGCAAAAATATTGCCTGCTATTTGTTGTCAAGTGAAAAAATAGTCGTATCTTTGCACTTGTAAACCAAATTGTCAAATACGTCCGTCGGGCAGATTTATGGGTTCTGTCTGTTTGATTGGCTGAATAGTGAAAAATATAGAACCCACAACAAACAAGGATAGTTAATCAATGAAAACCAGATTAATCTTTGTATTTCTCCTCGTGGTGGCAACATTGAGTGCCAAGTCCCAAGTCACCGTCTTCAGTCACACCCATCAGGGTACAACACTCTATTATGTCGTCGACAGCACTGGCGACGCCGCTGTAGTGTCGCCGCTCCATCCGGAGCTCGACACCGTGAGCGACGAGTCGTGGTATGGATACACCAAGCCGCAAGGCAGCGTGGTTATTCCCGACTCAGTGCCCTACGGCGGCAGCAATCATGCCGTGACCCAGGTAGGTCTGAGGGCATTCTTCAGATGTGACTCTGTCACCGCAGTGACACTGCCCTCCACCCTCCGCAGCATCGGCACGCATGCTTTCCTTCACTGCCATGGCTTGACTTCGATTGTCATTCCCGAGGGCGTCACATCCATCGGCTATGGAGGCCTCGACGATTGCATATCTCTGCAGTCGGTAACATTGCCCTCGACCCTGACCACACTGGGGCATTTTGCCTTTATGCACAACATCAGCTTGCAGTCGATAACACTGCCTGCCAACCTGACAACCATTGGCTACAGCGCATTCTACAATGCAAGAAGCCTCACTAACGTTGTACTCCCCGAAGGGCTGACATTTCTGGGCGAGTTTGCATTCAGCGAGTGCCATGCCCTCCATAGCGTGCAGTTTCCCTCTACACTCTCCGTCATCGGCGGTGCCTCCTTCCAGAACGACACGGCGCTGGTGTCGGTCGTCATACCTGAAGGGGTCGACACCATCGAACAGTGGGCTTTCTACAACTGCTCCAACATGCCTGCCGTGACGTTCCCTTCAACCCTCAAAGCCATCAAACAGTCTGCTTTCGTGAGATGCACATCGCTCGATAGCATAGTAATCCCCGACTCAGTGTGTCATATTGGCAACCTGGCCTTCTACGGCTGCTCCAACCTTAAAAGCATCGTTCTTCCCGAACAACTTGAAAAGGTGGGCAAATGGCTAATATGGGGCACCCGAATAAAGAACCTTGTCGTGCCTCCGCATGTGACGAGTATAGAAGTTGGAGGCCTCGCAGGTTGCTCATTTCTTAATGTTGTCAAACTGCCAGCCACTCTGACCACTATAGACGACAGCGTCTTCTACCAAACCAAAAATGTCGACACGATTGTGTTAGGCAGCGCCGTCCCACCCACCATCGGCAACAAAGTATTCTTCGTATACAGAGCCGTTCTTGTAGTGCCCTGCGGCGCTTCCAGCGCCTATAGCCAGCATCCTGTGTGGAGCAAGTTCCCCAAGATCATCGAGAACTGCGACGGCATCAATGAGACCGAGGCCGACAATATAAAAGTCTATGTCAGAGACGGCCGTATCATAGTTGAAGGAGCTGACGACGAGAGCATCAACGTGTTCGATGTCACCGGACGCAGAGTGGAAAACCGCCAGCTGGGCAGGGGAGTCTACCTTGTCAGGATTATTGACAGAGCCAACGGCACACCCAGCAACCGTCCCGCCCAAAAAGTCGTTGTAATGTAAGAGTTACACACTTCTTGCCTACGGCGACTCCGACAGTCACCATATACACCGCAGGGGAAGGGTCTCTTTCGAGACCCTTCCCCTGCGGTGTATATCAAAATCACCCCCACATACACTATACAATTTTATCCATTATAAAAGATAAAATTCCACGCATGGGTTTGATAATAATAGCCCCCGCCTCAAGTTTCCCTTTTATGCGCTTTGCAAGGTCGCAAAGCGGCTCCACCGGCATTATCAATATTCTCAATGAATTATATACAAAAAAGGGTCTCTTTCGAGACCCTTTTTCTGTGGAGTATATTGGAATAAAATCCGATATACTATCATTCAGAATTTGAGCCGCTTATTGTGTTTGATTTGGTTTCGCGTGATAAAAACGTGATAAAATTACACCACCTCAAACCAGACCCTCTTTCAATGTTCTTTTGCTTAATTGCGTTGCAAAAATACTCAAAATATTTGAATTGCAAACATTTATTTTTGAACACTCAAAAATGACGACTACACCATAACTATAAATCAACAATTTACACTCCCAACCTTTCTTCAGAAAAAGACTTGAAGAGCAGTATTCGATCACCTACAGTGCTAGAGAAAAGCAGGTGCTGGAAGTCCTTTTGCTTGTCCAAAAGATTGGTCTCAGCCATTTTTTCATTGAGGGCAGCTTTTAGTTCCTGCGGAGTACTGATACCACACCTCTTAAAAAGGAAGTTGTAATCCGGTTCTGTCTGTTGCCACAGGAAAATGGTATCGTAGAAATCACGCCCTTTGGCACGAGCCAATAGCGCAGAAAGTTTCATTGAGAGCAAAACACCCTTGGAAGGTACACTGACTGTGAAAAGAAAACCATTACGATTAACCATAGCCGTCTCAGTACTATATGACACACCCTGTTCCTGCGCCTCAATCTTCATCAAGAAGCGTTCCTCACGATGTCCTGTTAGGTTCAATTCAAACAGTAAGCCTGGGAAATAGATGTTGCGTCGAAATGCAGTAAGCCTGGAGTTCTCTTTGTCTCTAACCTCAGCCATTAACCCGTTTCCACGGAGATAATCAATCAAAGTATCTGTCATCTGAACAAATTCTTCATGACTAAGATTTTTACAGTCAAAATCCAAGTCTTCCGAGAACCTATCAATACCATAAACCATTCTCAAACAAGTGCCTCCGATAAATATCAGTTTGGGGGCAAAAGGAGATTGGGAGAGATACTGCAAAGCAAGCAGCTCTACATATTCTTTTAGGATATGCTTGTGAAAAGTGGCATTGTTAGCAATCGACTTGGGATAATACGGTAAAAGTTGCTTGATGTCAATCATTGTCGTATGTCACTAGTGTCTCTTAAAAAATTTAACAATTAAAATTCAATTTCAAGTTGGCCGTCATCAGTTCCATCATCAGTTCCTCGTCCGAAGAGTTCCGGCAGGTCGTCTTTGACCAACAAGGAGCTTCCAAGTATGCGCAGTACCT
>JAFTDW010000003.1 GCA_017454015.1 Bacteroidales bacterium
ATGACCAAGCTCATCGACGCCAACACCACCATCCCCACCAAGAAGAGCCAGGTCTTCAGCACCGCTGCCGACAACCAGCCCGAGGTGGAGATCCACGTGCTGCAGGGCGAGCGCCCCATGGCTAACGACAACAAGACCATCGGCCGCTTCCACCTGGCAGGCATACCGCCTGCACCACGCGGAGTGCCACAGATTGAGGTTACCTTCGACATCGACGCCAACGGTATCCTCAACGTCAGCGCCCTCGACAAAGCCACCGGCAAGAGCCAGAACATCCGCATCGAGGCCAGCAGCGGTCTGAGCGAAGACGAGATCAAGCGAATGAAAGCCGAGGCAGAGGCACACGCCGCCGACGACAAGAAAGCCAAAGAGGAGATAGAGAAAATCAACGGTGCCGACGGCATGATATTCCAGACCGAGAAGAACCTGAAAGACTACGGCGACAAGCTGCCTGCCGACAAGAAGAGCGCCATAGAGGCCGCCCTCACCGAGCTGAAAGCAGCCCACAGCGCCCGCAACATAGCCCAGATCGACGCCGCCATGGCAAAGATCAACGCCGCCTGGCAGGCCGCCAGCGAGGACATGTACAAAGCCCAGCAGCAAGCCGGCGGTAATCCCGGCGCCGGCTTCGACCCCAACAACATGGGCGGCGCAGGCTTCAACGGCCAGCAAGGCAACCCCGGCACAGGCCAGCAAGGCGGCAACACCAACGACAACGTCACCGACGTTGACTACGAAGAAGTGAAGTAATCAGCAGTTTAACCTAATCAAAAGAGGGTATCCCCAGGGATACCCTCTTTTGCAAATAAGAAAAAAATGAAAAAATATTATACGATAGTTATTACATTAATTGCATTAGGAATACTTTTGTTCTTGGTGCAATCTTTATGGTGTACACCTGCAACATTTTGGTATTCTGTTACAGGCAATATTGGATGTGCCATTCTTATCGGAGGAATGATTAGCTTATTTGAACACATCTTCCTGAACAAAGAAAACGAAGAAAGAATTAGAAACCTATTTGGCATTTCTCTGTCAATAAAAAAAAGTGGGTTGTCAAATATACTTACCAACTCTCAAGATTATCATTACCATGACCTAATTATCAGTTCAAAAGATTTTTCCATAGTCATCAATGATGGTCGTAGATGGGTAAGTAACCATATTGATGCATTGGAACAACGATTTAACAAAAAAGGCACTAATACGGAGCTCTTTCTTGTAGACCCTGAAAGTGATTTCTGTAAAGCACTTGACAAAAAAACATTTGTTGAGGGCCTAGATACTCCCGACGTCAAAATCGGCCAAACCATTTCATTACTAAAGTCAACTTACGAAAAGAGCAATAAATGTGGCTCACTTAAAATCTATTATTTGAAGAACTATCCAACGCAAACCTTGTTCTATGCAGACGAAAAAGTGGTTGTAACCCCGTATCAAACATCTAGTGGCCGTGCCATTATTCCTTTATATGAATACCACTATAATCCATCCGAACAATCAATTGCATCACACCTTGTTGAAGATTTAGAGAGAGTCCGAAATGAAAGTAATTGTATTATTGATTTAAACGGATAATGCATCTCGTTACAATTTTATAAGCATCATTTTCTAAGAACATGAGCATGATTCCGAAAAATCATGCTCATGTTTTATATACAATCATGCTCATGATTTTTTGAAATCATGAGCATGATTTTGAAACTTCTTGCGCTTGGGATTTTGCGGGCCACTTTTTCTTGCTCAACAAATCCTCGGCAGGACGGAACTTGGCTTCGGCCAAAGCGGCCTTGATGCCTTTGCCTGCACGGAAACGCAGGTTGACCTTCTTGATTTTGTCGGGTGTCACCTCTTTCTCGCCGCGGCAGGCCTCGCCTGTGATGGTCAGCGAGAACGAACCGAGTTCGCCGAGCTGCACCGTGTGGCCGTCGAGCAGCAGACGCTCCATCACTTTCTCCAGCTGATAGACAGCCATTTCGGCCTCCTTCGGGGTCAGCGTTGTCTCGTCTGACACGAGTTTTGCCACCTCGTGCTCATCCACCTGTCCCACGCTCTTCAGAATCGGATACCATTTGCGGGCACCTTTCGGGTCGCGCGGGTTGACCCTTTGCACTTTGTTGTAGAATAACGGCATAATTTGATCCTTTCTGCTTTAGTTGAACAATGGTTTAATTCGGCTGCAAAAGTACGACTTTTTCCCGATGCGGCAAAAAATATTTCGAACAACAAGGAAAAAGGGTACTCTTGAATTATTGACTACTCTTTTTATAAAAATGGATAGAATATCCGTTTATTGAAGTTTAAAAGCTTTGTATTTTACATAGTAGTTTGCTTCAACATAGCTTCCTGATATTGCTAATTTTTCTTTATTTCGATCTTCTTGATACCCGATTTTTCCTTGGTATTTTGGTATAATAGGATATTTATGAATATAACTTTCTTTGCTTTTTAATACAATCTCTTTAGTGTCTATCATTTTATCTGGATTACCTTTTTTATATACTTCTATGGCTACTGAAACAGAGATACTATTTAAATTTTTAAATTCGAACCCGTAATATTCTGTTGATTCAGCAAATTTATAGTCGTAATTTCTGCCTTCATACATTAAATCGTAACTTTCCCCATTATAAAGTGCAATTCTTGTTTCAACGCCTCTTACTTCCTGGGCAACTACATTTGTTGCAAACAGGCTCATGGCCATGCAAAACATTAATATTGCTTTTTTCATTTTTTAATACACTTAATTCGTGTCGTGCGCAACTTTTAAATGATTATTTTGATTTGATTGATTTGTTAATCGTTGTCTCGACGGTCTTTTTGTATGGGCTTTCGCTCACGCCCTAATTGTACCGTTACATATTTTTCATATCCCGTTGGTACTTCTCCAGGCCATAAATGTACCGTATGAGAGTCTGTTTTCCCGCATCGTATGGCATCAGTGAAGTAGTCGCTGACACGTTTGCCCTTATAGGATAAATACCATTCAAAGGAGTAGGTCTTGATTTCTCCACTGCTGTCGTAATTGTTGCTGTTGTTGTTCTTGAACGTTACCGTGAGGGACTTATCCGGGTTGACGGTAGTCCCTTGAACCGTTATTCCATCGTGTGAGCTGACCGTTACATAGGTGCTTGGAATAACATTGATTGATTTGTACGCTTGCGCATTTACTGCCGATGTAACCACTAAAAGTGTAAATGCAATTAGTAATTTCCTCATCTTTCTTTGTGGCGGTTTTATCCTGTTGCCTCTTCAGTTTTATAAAGGTTAAAAAAATTTCGGCTCCCGACTATTGAGCAGGAAGCCGATGTCTGTGTAAGGATATGAAAAAGGCGTGAGATCTTCGTTTTTGAATCCTTATTTATTGATTAGGTGACTGGTAATTACCTTTGAGGCAAATAAGGAACGAATATTTCACGCCATCGCGTGAACCTTCAGTTTCTTATTCTCGCCTCTTAAGATTACCAGTCTTTAATCAATGAGAACAAGCACTTCAAGCTCTATGATTTCTTAATTTTATATGTCAGTTTTTATGTCATAATTCATTGTTTTTTTACGCTGCAATTACATTCCAAACAAGTCGGCGTGTGTGCCGGTACGCATCAGGACAAGTTGCAGTTGGAGGTCGTCCTTGCGGTACATCAGCAACCAGTTGGGCTGGATGTGGCACTCACGGAAGCCGCGGAACTCGCCTTTCAGTGCATGGTCTTTGTTGGCGGTGGGCAACGGATGGTCGGTGGCAAGCATCTTGATGACCTCGTTCAGCTTCTCCTCCGGCAGGTTGCGGCGGAGAGCCAGTTTGAGGTCGCGCTTGTACTGCGAGGTGAATACAATCTGCCTCATGCGTGGACTTTTTTAAGATAGTCTTCGAAGCTGTCGCACACGGTAACGTTGCCGCTGCGGTAGTCGGCGATGGCCTGCATCGTCTCGTCATAGCCCTTGCGCTCCTTTGCGCCGAGGGTGAACAGAACGCCAATCAGCTGCTTGATTGCGCTGTTGCGTCCGTCGTATTCCAGTGTTATTGTTGCCATGTTATTTTGTATAAATTCTGACATTATAACGATAGCGAGGCTGTTTTATTGCGTTCTAATATTGGTTTAGTTTACCTGAAGTATTAGTTTGCTCGTCAGAAATGGTTACGCTGACAAGTTGGCGAAGATTTGATAACAAGTTGCGAACCTCCTCTGAGCCATGATTGCGCAACAGGAATGATGCTGTGGAGAATGTCATTGGCGATACTAAAAGTTGCATCTTTTTGTCTTGCGCCATGGTGAAAAGTTGCGCAGCATCGTAGCAGAAAGATTCTCTGCCTTCAAGAAGATCTACCACAATATTGGTGTCAAGAAACAACCGTGTCATTGATATTTCGCCTCCAAATAATTGTGATATGCCTCCCGAGCGTTAAGGTCGTTATCTGCCACCGGGGCACCGGCGCCTAATAAGCTAAATACGATATCCGGCATTCCCGTTTTGATGGTCACGGAATTTGATTGGGCGTCGAGTAAGTTGCGGCTCCGAGCAATGCGATGCGCATTTGAATCCGACCTGTTCTCGCTTTGGATTTTGCCTGACAAGCTATCAGCAAGTTGCAATAGCAGAACGTCCATCTGCGACTGCATCCACGCCTCGACAGCCTCATTGTCAGGGAGCGCAGGCCTTACCTTCTCCAACACGTCGTCATCAACAGAAATACTATATGTGCACATAATCTAATAGTTTTCAGTTACTAGTATTGAACGGATAGGAAACCAAATACCCACACTTGGGGAGGTACTGAATAACTCTCCTCTTCCGAGCATTCCTCGTTTTCTTTACAATGGTTTCCATATCGTTGTTGTTTAATCAGTTCCCATGATTGATTTACCTTGTCTTTGCAATTATTTTGCATCTGTTTTATGATGCAAAGATACACATTTATTTTCATTTGGCAAAAATATTTTTCCCAATGCGGAGAAAAAGATGTATATTTGCCGCACGATTTGCGGTGAATAATAAACTTATTATCCGCATAAAACAATCGAAAACAACGTAATATGTATATCTGGGAGAATAAAGAATGGCCTCATTTTGTGTGGGATGAGCATCAAATCAGTGAGTTGTTGCTGAAAGTGCGGCACCAACAGGGGCGTCTATTGGGAATGGCAGAGACGCTTGGCTTCGATGTAGCGAGTCCTATGATGCTGGATGCAATGACGGCAGATATCATTACTTCTTCGGAGATTGAAGGGATTGCTCTTGACGCCGACGAAGTTCGCTCTTCGGTGGCATGGCAATTAGGCATTGAAAACGTGGGGTTGCCAGTTCCCAACAGATATATTGAAGGTGTTGTTGATGTCATGTTCGATGCAGTGCATCATTATTCCGAGCCTCTGACAAAAGAGCGTCTGTTCGGCTGGCACCGTGCATTGTTTCCGTCTGTGAACCGGATGGCGCATATCGCCGTCGGTGATTGGCGGCAGGGAGAGATGCAGGTGGTATCCGGCAGGTATGGCAGTGAAAAGGTGCATTTTGAGGCACCGTCGGCCAATGATGTACCGAAGATGATGAATGAGTTGCTACAATGGATAAACAAGGAGGGGAATGTCGATGCGGTTCTAAAGGCCGCCATTGTCCACCTATGGTTTGTCAGCATTCACCCCTTTAGCGATGGCAACGGACGACTGGCACGTACCATCACCGATATGCTACTGGCTCGTGCGGATAACACCCCCTGCCGATTCTACAGCATGTCGGCTCAAGTGGCACTGCAACGCCGCTCCTACTATGATGTATTGGAAAAAACACAGAAGGGGTCGCTTGACATCAGCGAATGGCTGTTGTGGTTTCTTGAAAGGCTGAATGATGCCGTCTCGGACTCAATGGAAACAGTTGTACGGACATTGCACAAGGCTTCGTTCCTGGAAGCGCATCGGCAGACTGTGATGAACGAGCGGCAGACCAGGATGGTCAATATGCTGTGGGATGGTTTCGAGGGCAAGTTGACATCCTCTAAGTGGGCGAAGATAAATAAATGTTCCACAGATACGGCCTTACGCGACCTGCAAGACCTTGTCACCAAAGGTATCCTCGTCCGCACCGATGCCGGTGGCCGCAGCACAAGCTACGAATTGAAGCGAAATATGTCCGCCTGTCGGCCATGAATGTCTTGTAGTCGCAACCCTCGACAAAAGAGAGGGCGAAGTCGATGGATTCGACCATGTTGCCAAGTAGGCTTTTGTCACGCCGACGGTGGCTTCGCCTGCGCTGCTTCATCTCGGAAGGATGAAAAAGTTCTTCTTCGCTCGACTTCCGCAGCTTCCTCTCATAAATCAGTGTTTTATCCCGGTCGGCAGTGGTGGCTGCGTAGGGTTTCAATGCCCCTTCCTGCTCCAGGTCCACTTCGCGGCCGAGCAGTTCCTTTAGGTCGGTATAAATGGCAGCATATTTGAACAGCCCGACAGTCGGGTCGAATGCAACCAAGATGTCGATGTCGCTGTCCTCGTGCTGTTCGCCACGGGCGAACGAGCCAAACAACCATGCACGTTGCACTGGCTGTGTGGCGAGATAGCCGCTTATCTTTGGGGTGATATTTGTGACGTTTGCTGTCATTCTTTTTCTGATTTTCGATTTGCGAAAATACAACTCTTACTTGGCATGACAAAATTTTTCTTTTCGACGAGAAAGAAAGACGCACCCCATTCACATTGAATGGGGTGCGAACATGGGCTAAACACACTTGGCTGATACTGTACTTTTCTACATCTCCGAGCGTTTCTCTTCGCGTTGCCTATTGGGATGGGGCAGGGGAGGGGCGGTGGTGATGCACCGTAGTGCAGTGTGGTGGTGAGGGCTTGTTGTCAGGCGACGATGGCGAAGAAGAGCAGAGGTTGTTCGGTGTTGTCGTTCATAAGTGAGTGGGAGTGACCGCGTGGGCAGTAGTGGCACTGCCCGGGGGACAAGGTCTCTTCTCCGCCGTCGTATCTGCAGCGGGCTTTGCCGCTGACAATGAATATTATCTCGCTGTTGGTGTCGTGGGAGTGGTAGCCTATGGTGCAGCCCGCTTCGAGCCGTCCTCGCATTATCTTGTTTGTCCCGTCGTAGAAGGTGCGGAACAGGGTGTCGCCGTCGCCGCCTTTGAACTGGTGGTTGGCAATTTCCTCTATTTTGTCGAAATCAATTACCATGGTTGTCTCTGTTTGTATTTTATATGGCAAAGCCCGCCATGCGGATATTGGTGGGCTTTGTGTAGATGAGCAGGTATAGGCCTGCGCGAATGTGTGGATATGGTTGTTTTAATCTCTCTCTCTCTTCACGGGGATGGTGTAGGTGAGGCCGCCAATCACCGTGATGCGGCGCGACGGGTAGTTCTGCCAATAGAAGTAGCGCTGGCATAGTATGTTGTCGAATTTCAGGAAGAAGCTAAGAGCGCGGTTGTGGAGGTACTCTATCTCAGCGTTGACGCCAATGCGCATTGGTATGGTGTCCGACACGAATGCATCGCCGAGGGAGTCTAAGGCGTAGTTGGCTGCCATGCGGCTGAGCATGATGGCCTGTGCGTTGAAGCGTACCTTGTCCTTGACATTGATGTTGAGTCCGGCATGGAGGTCGTAGGAGGGGAGGTAGAGCAGTGGCATGGCACCCTTCTCGACTGTGGTGTTGTAATAGTAGTTGCCGCCAATGGCGAACGAGGCTATCTCGTCGTTGACGTAGCGGAAGTCGCCGCCAGCCTTTATCTGGTTGTAGTCCTGTGGAGCGGTGGTGAAGAGGTTGTCGAGGGCGAATAACGGGTTGGGACGGAAGGTTACAGCGTCCTGCACATGCGAGTAACTGGCGTGGATGTTGAGCTCAAGGCGTTTGCTGAAGAGCATGCGGCTGTTGAGGAAGAAGTCGTAGTGGCTCGTAGCCCATGTGTCGCTGCCCTGCAGCACGTAGGGGTTGACGAGGCGCAGCGCGTTCCACGAGTTGGCGTCGCAGTTGCCCGTGGCACCGACGCTCAGGTTGAGAGCGTCGTCCATAAAGTTGCGGCTTATCACCACATCGGGGTACACATACATGTCGCTGCCCACCGTGTCGGAGAATGCGTCGATGGCTAACTTGGCACCGGCGTGGATGTTGAAGCCTGCAATCAGGAGGTCGAAGGCGGGGTTGATGCGGAACAGGTTACGGCCCATGGCGAAGGTGTCGCCAGTGGTTGGCAGGGTGGGGTACACTATGGTGCCCAGTGTGTCGGCGTAAGGGAGTAGCGGTATCCATCCGAGGGGCATGGCGGCGTAGTCGGAGCGCAGGTGTTGGCTGTAGGTCTCCCATTGGAAGCGCAGCCCTACAGAGGCGTGCTTGCCGCCCGACAGGGAGAAGGGGTAGTAGATGCGTCCGTCGAGGTTGATGTTGAACTCGCCGAGGCCGTAGTTGCCCCATAGGTTGGCGAGGTTGAAGTTGGCGTGGTAGCCGAGGTGCTTGTCGTTGGTCTTGATGCTTTGGGCGCCGAGGTTCCACGACAGGTAGTTATACATGGAGCGGTAGAGGCCTTTGTGGTTGTTGAGCGAGTCGCGTGAGGAGAGGTTGGTGGCATACAGGCGGTCGGCCAGCAGGCTGTCGGTGAAGCCGTAGAGCAGGTTGTAGTCGTTGTTGAAGGAGATGTCGGTGTGCAGCAGTGCGTCGGAGCCGAGCAGGTATTTGCAGAAGGCCGAGATGCCGGAGTTGGAGTAGTGTGCAGGGCCGTAGTAGAGTGCGGGGTTTTCTTTGTCGCCGATGTTGCCCCAAGAAGAGAGGTGGTTGAGGCGCAGGCCGTAGTTGAGGGTCTTGCTGCGGGTGCTGTTGAAGTAGGCGTCGAGCAGAGGTGTCCAGTAGTTGCCGAAGCCGAGGCGGAAGTAGGAGTTGTAGAGCTTGGTGGTGGGCTCGCCTGTTATTTTGGCTGCTTTGATACGTGTGGGCTGGAATATGGAGGTGATGCGGCGTGTGGCTATGTCGTAGACAAAGGCGTGCTGCAGCGTGTTGTTGGTGTCGACAATCATGGGAGCTACGTTGATCTTGAAGCTGCTTTCAAGTATGGGGTTGTAGCTGCCGATGACGCTGACGCTCTCGTTGTACGACGGCGGTATGTCGTCGTTGTCGTATTGGGCGTGGGCAGAGCCTGTTGTGGCGATGAGTGCTGTGGCAAACAGCAGGGCGGCAAAGCGCGGTGTATTGTGACGTTTCATGAGACTGTATTATAGTAGGTTCTTACTATGTTTTTTGAAGGTTCAGAGTTTCGGAGTGCTCTGATTATTATGATGTTTTATTCTGGGTCGTTGATGTTGATTATCACCTCGTCGGAGTCGTCGCTATCCTGTTTTTTGTTCTCGTTGGCCTGTTCGGTGAGTATGCGGTTGCGGCGTTCGAGGGCTTGGCTTACGAGGTCTTCGCCGTCGTAGTTGTCTATGATGCTCTGCAGGGTCTGCTGGGCTTGCAGCTTGTTGCCGCGGGCGTAGAATATGTCGGCCCACAGTATGAAGCTCTTGGCGAGCCAGTAGTCGCTGGCGGCGTTGGTGGAGTAGTTGTCAATCACGCGCTCGGCGCTGTCGAGGGCATTGTTTATGAAGAGCAGTTCGGCTTTGCGGTAGGCTCCTTCGCCGGTGTAGTCGCCGTTGCTGGAGTTGGCAATGCGGTCGTATGAGGCGTTGGTGCTGTCGGCCATCTCGTTGCGTTGCACTTGGTCGTTGAGTTTGTCGGTGGCCTCCTTGAAGTAGGAGCGTGCCTTGGTGACGTGAGCCTCCTCAACGAGTTCAATGGGGGCCTTGGGGTCTTTGATAATGGCGTCGGCAGCCGCTATGGTATTGCGGTGGTCGTCGAGTTGCACGTAGCAGCGCATGATATTGCTCTGGGCCTGGAGGCGGCTGGTGGTGTTCTCCGACACGCGCAGCAGCTGCTGGTAGAGCTCGAGGGCGCGGTGGTTGTCGCCAAGGGAGTAGTTGATGTTGGCGGCGTTGAGGATGGATTTCTCGGTGTACTTGTTCTTGCCGCGCGAGGCGAGGAACTCGTAGTGCGGCAGGGCTTTTTCTTGCTGTCCCATCTTTGAGAGGCAGTCGGCGAGGCAGTAGTGGGCGTTAATGTGGAACAAGCCGTTGGGGAACTTCTTGAGGTAGAGCTCGTAGTTCTTGATGGCGTTGTCGCAGTCGCCGTCGTAGTAGCGGTTCTCTGCGGCGAGGTAGATGGTGGAGTCCTGTTCGCCGGTCGACACGGTGGCGCTGGTGGTTTTGTTAACGTAGTCGAAATACTGGTCTACGCGGTTCTGTGATATGTAGATGTTCTTCACGGTGGCGAGGGCGTCGCGAGCCTCGTCGGTGCCTTGGTAGTTGTTGAGCAGGCGGTCGAGGTAGACAAGAGCCAGGCTGTCGCGCTCAGTGTTATAATATATAAGACCAATATTCAGCAGTGCCTCTTTTACATAGGCGCTTTGCGGATATTTCTCGATGAAGTTGTTGAAGTATAGGAGTGCCATTTCGTTGTTGTCGCACACCAGGTAGGTGTTGGCAACCTCGTAGAGGGCTTTGCCTGCGAGGTTGCTCGACGGGTATTTCTCCAGTATGGCGTTGAGGCTGTTGAGCTTCTCCTCGTTCTTGCCCATGGCGCCGTAGCAGAGGGCTTTCTGGTACAGTGCGTAGTCGGCATCCTTGCCGCGGTTGTCGATGACCACGTTGTAGTGTATTATGGCGGTGTCGAAGCTCTTGAGCACGTAGTAGCAGTCGCCCATGCGGTCGTGGGCGTCGCATATCTGCTGCACGTCGTCCTTGCGGTTGGTCTGCCGCAGGAAGCGGGCGAAGTAGGCTATAGCGGTGCGGTACTGCTGCGACTTGAGCGACGAGTAGCCCACGGAGTAGAGAGCCTGCTTGTAGTAGGGTGACGCCGAGGCGTTGCTGTTGTTGAAGAACTTGGAGAGCGAGGTTTGCGCTCCGGCGTAGTCGTCGAGGCGGAAGCGTGTCTCGCCGTGCAGGTAGAGGGCGTCGGCGGTGCTCTTGGGCTGAGCGTTGATTTTTATGGCCTTGGCGAAGTAGGAGGAGGCCTCTTTGTAGTTGCGCTCGTTGAAGAGCTCTATGCCTCGATTGATGACAATGCGCTGGTAGGCCTGGTTCATGGTGGCCGACTTGTTCTCGATGTTCTCTATCAGTGTTAAGGCGTCCTTGTAGTTGCGGGTGGTCATGTAGAGTTGTGTGAGGATTTCCTGAATCTCGCGTTTGTGGGGTGTTTTGGGGTAGGTCTGCAGGTAGTTCTCAAAAGAGTGGATGCTCTCGTTGTAGGGGTTCTTGTTGAGCTCACACGAGAGTTTGGCGTAGTTGAAGAGGGCGTCTTCGGTGATGCGCTTGTCGAAGTTGAGCTTGGAGGCTTGCAGGAACATGCTGCGGGCGTCGTCCTTGCGGTTGAGTTTGAGGTAGGTGTCGCCAAGCGTGTAGAGGGCGTTCTGCGCTATGCTGTCGGGGGTGTTGGTCTTGAGGGTGAGGAAGTAGGCGGCGGAGTCGTAGTTGCGCAGCTGGTAGTGGCAGTAGCCGCGTTGGTAGTAGTTGTCCTGCTGTCCGGGCTCCGGCTCGTCCATCTTGTTGTAGAAGGCAAGGGCGTTGGCATATTCGCCGCGCTTGAAGTACACCTCGGCAATCATCTGGTTGAGCTCGTCTTTCTTGAAGACGTTGTCTTGTGCCTGAATCTTGGGGGCGAGGGCGAGGAGCTCGTCTTCGCGTCCGAGGTAGTAGTATATGCGCGCCACATAGGAGGGCAGTATCTTGGCAAACTTGCGGTCGCCTTCGATGCGCTTGAAACTCTTGAGGGCCAGCTCGTACTCACCTTCGGCGTATTGTATGTGGCCGTAGTAGTATATGGCGGAGTTGCGGTATTTCGACTTGCCGCTCATCACCTTGGCCATTAGAGACTTGGCATTCTCAGAGTCCTTGTTCTGGAAGTAGCAGTAGCCTTTCTTGAAGTCGTACTCGTCGCGGTGTCCGAACTCAATGTCGGAGGCGTCGACCTGGCGGTACCAGTCGAGGGCGCGGCGGTAGTCGCTGATGCTGTAGTAGTAGTTGCCGCGGTAGAACTTGGCCATGTTGCCATGCGAGCTCTGTGGGTAGAGCCGCAGGAACTCGTCGATGCGGTATTCGGCGTCGAGGTTGCCCAGCTGCTCGGAACAGATGGCTGCGTAATAGGCCGCCTCCATGGCAAGGGTCTCGTCGGACTCGGATGCCGATGCAGCCACTTGGTCGAAAATGTGTTGGGCCGAGGCGTATTTTTCCTTGCGGAAAAGATCCGAAGCCTCGTCATATTTCTTGCGCAGAGCCTCGTTTGTGTAGCTGCCTTGGGCATAAAGGGTTGATGCCCCGAAGAGCAACAGTGCGGTAAATAGCAGTTTTGCAGTCTTTTTCATAAAATTCTAAATACTCAAACTAAAATTCAAAGATACAAACACGAGTCGAAATACCGCAATGGTACAGTCGTATTTTATCAACACTTTAATGATAAAAAGTTTTTTATTAACAAAAATGCGCGAATATGAAAAAAAAGGCATATCTTTGTAAATTGCCATCTGTGGTGTAAATGTATTGTAATTAATTTAACATCAGATAAATAATTTAAACACAAAAAAACATGACAGCTTATAACTTTAACGCAGGTCCCTGCGTACTGCCCAAACAGGCTATCGAATCGACCATTGAGGCCATTCGCAACTTCGACAACACCGGCATCGGTCTGTTCGAGATTTCGCACCGCACCCCGGGTTGGGAGCGTACCATGGAAGAGACCCGTCAACTCTGGCGTGAGCTCCTCAACATCCCCGCGGAGTATGAGATCCTCTTCCTCGGCGGTGGCGCCAGCACTCAGTTCTTCACCGTGCCCGCCAACCTCCTCAACAAGAAAGCCGCCTACCTGCAGACCGGCGTCTGGGCCAAGAAAGCCGCCAAAGAGGCCAAGCTCTTCGGTGAGACCGTCATAGTGGCCAGCAGCGAGGACAAGACCTACAGCTACATCCCCAAGGGTTGGAACGTTCCCGCCGATGCCGACTATTTCCATATCACCACTAACAACACCATCTACGGTACCGAGATCCGCAAGGACTTCGCCGCCAATGAGATTAACAATGTCATGCTCGTGGCCGACATGAGCTCCGACATAATGAGCCGCCCCGTCGACGTGACGAAGTACGGTCTTATCTATGGCGGTGCCCAGAAGAACGTTGGTCCTGCCGGCGTCACCTTCGTCATAGTGCGCAAGGACATCCTCGGCAAGATTACCGACCGTCAGTATATGAACCCGCTGCCCACCATGGTCGACTATCGTACCCATGCCGCCGAGGAAGCCAAGAACATCTCCATGTTCAACACCCCGCCGGTGAGCGCCATCTTCCTGATGCACGAGACTCTCAAGTGGGTTAAGGATACCATTGGCGGCGTGGCCGAGATGAACAAGCTGAACCTCAAGAAGAGCGCCCTGCTCTATGAGGAGATCGACCGCAACAGCATGTTCCGTGGCACCGTGGAGTGCAAGGAAGACCGTTCCATCATGAACCACTGCTGGGTCATGGCCGAAGGCCGTGAGAACCTGCAGGACGCTTTCATGGCCTTCGCCAAGGAGCGCGGCATGGTGGGCATCAAGGGTCACCGTTCCGTCGGCGGCTTCCGCGCCAGCCTCTACAACGCTTGCCCCATCGAGGCCGTCGAAGCCCTCGTCCAGTGCATGCAAGATTTCGAGAAAGCCAACAAGTAATTGTATGGAAATAAGAGATTGCAGAGCTGGCTTTGAGAAAAAACTCCATAAGGAGCCTCTCTGCCATTTCGTCGACCAAGTAAAAATATACAAGAAAATGAAAGTATTAGTAGCTACCGAAAAACCCTTCGCAAAGGTCGCCGTCGACGGCATCCGCGAAGTTGTGGAGAAAAACGGCTATGAGCTTGCTCTCCTCGAGAAATATACCGATGTCAACGACCTCTACAAAGCCGTTGCCGATGCCGACGCCCTCATCGTCCGCTCCGACAAGGTTACCAAAGAGGTTATAGACCATGCCAAGAACCTCAAGATCGTTGTCCGTGCCGGTGCCGGTTACGACAACCTCGACCTTGAGGCCTGCACGGCTCGCGGCATAGTGGCCATGAACACCCCCGGCCAGAACAGCAACGCTGTCGCCGAGCTCGTCATGGGTATGCTGGTGTATTGCGTGCGTAACTTCTACAACGGCAAGTCGGGTTCCGAGCTCATGGGCAAGAAACTCGGACTCTTGGCATTTGGCAATGTAGGCCGCAACGTGGCCCGTATCGCCAAAGGCTTTGGCATGGAAGTCTACGCCTTCGACCAGTTCCTTACTGCCAAGCAGATTGAGGACGGCGGTGTCCATGCTGTTGACAACCGCGACGCACTCTTTGAGCAGTGCGATATCGTGTCGCTCCACATCCCGGCCACTCCCGAGACCAAGCAGAGCATTGGTTACGATGTGGTTGGCAAGATGCGCAAAGGCGGCATCCTCGTCAATACCGCCCGTAAAGAGGTTATCGATGAGGCTGGTCTGCTCAAGCTTATGAACGAACGTGCCGACATCAAGTACATCTCCGACGTGATGCCCGATGCAGACGCCGAGTTCAAGAAACTTGAAGGCCGCTACTTCGCAACGCCCAAGAAAATGGGTGCCCAGACAGAGGAAGCCAACATCAACGCCGGCATCGCCGCCGCCAACCAGATTGCCGACTTCTTCAAGAATGGTAACAAAAAGTTCCAGGTGAACAAGTAAGCAGCCACCATTCTTCGCGTCAGTGCGGGGAATTGGTAATAAAAGCGCGTGGCAGGCCAAGCCTGCCACGCGCTCTGTTTTTGCGGCACAAAGCAGATATACGCTGGCTCCCTATCTGCTTTGCTGCTATTTATGAGTGCCCATTTAGGGGCAAGAAAGCGCCGCTATGCAGCCAGCCATTGCTCTATTATGGCGTCGGCTTGCATCTCCATGGTGGGCGTTATGTTTTTCTTGGCCTTCTTGTATGCCAAGGCAATGGCCCCGGCTTCGTCGATCCAGCCCGTCAGCGGATGTCTGCGGGATGAGATAAGGTTGATAGGCAGCACCACGTACGCAAGCGCAGCGTAGATGATGTACTTGTCGCGTCGCGGAGTGGCAGGGTCGCGCAGCACAAGGTATAGCAACACCACGGGTCGTGCCGCAACGCGCCCAACGCGGCATGCGTAGTGTTTCAGGTTTTCAAGAAGTCGGTCAGTGTCCATTGTTTTGTCCTTTATTATTGGTTGTTGTTTTGTTGTTTTATTATCTTGGCGTCGCCGGTGAATGAGCATATTTCGGCGGCGAGGTTGTTGAGGTTGTGGAAGCGGCTGTAGTCGGTGGCAGAAGGCACCCCTGCCACGTCGCCCATCTCGTCGAGCCCCCATGGGGCAAGGATGAGCAGGCTGCCGTTGGCGCAGGCTTCGAAGCGTTTACGCTCAGGTTTCCAGTAAGGTCCGATGGATTCTTTCTGTAAGTGGATGAGGGGATAGCCTTTCTCAATGCATTCGTCTTTTATAAGGTGCTCGCCGCGCGAGATGCCGGGCGTAACTACCACCGTTTGCCCGCCGATTATGGCCGACAGCCATTGTGCGTGCTCTGTGGCGTAGTCGTCGGTGGTTTCGTAGGGGAGGCTGGTGACGGGGTGTCGTCGGTGGCATTGCACCTGAATCTTGTTTGCCCAGCGTAGCAGGAAGAGGTTGCCGAAGGTGCCATATTGGCGGTGTCCTATCTGTACATGTAGGCAGCGTTGCATAATGTCGGGCAGCAGTCGCCTCAGGATGGCCCGCCGCGGGTTGTCGTGCACGTAGGCTATCATGGCCTCGCGGTGTCGGTTGTCGAGGCACACGGTGTCGTCGTAGTTGTCGTCGAAGAGTGGGCGTTGCTGTTGTCCCACCAGGGTGTAGTACTCTTGCCGCTGTTTCGGCGAGAGGGCTCGTATCAGTGAACCTTCGCTGGTGTGTGTGGCGGCTTTCTCGCGCAGCCATGCCGGCGCTTTTCCCCAATCGACCGAGATCGGTCGATTGATGGAAGGCAGCAGGCCTTGCTGCTCCTGCCAGCGGCGGGTGCAGGTGGCTTTGAAGGCCTGCATTATATCGCCAAGGCTGCAATGCATGGGCTTCTGCACTTCTATCACACCGTGGAAATGGTCGGGCATGCAGACGCTTGCGTGTACCGCCACACAGTTGCCATGTGTCGACTGTATGTCCGGCGTTTGCTCCCACGCCTGTTGTACCGCTTCGCCGAGGGGTGTTGCATGAAGGGTTTCTTGTCCTTGCTCGGTCACGAAGCGGGCCAACAGCGGACTGCGTCCGCTCACCACCAGTGTTAGGAGGTAGGTGCCGGTGCCGTGATAGTCGTGGCCCGGGTTTCTTGGCCGGTAGTGTGTGGCAATCATAGCTGCAACAGTCTTTTCATGTGGTTGTCGCCGGTGTTGGCCTTTGCTTCAGGTTGCTCAGGCAAAGTTAAAACGCGGGATCGGTATTTTTATTTTTTGTACTATTGTTATTAATTTTGTTTTGCTTTTGTGGTTTTGTGCTGTTTATGTCGTTATTTTTTCTTATCTTTGCAATGCTATGAGTAGACGTATGAGAAAAGGAAGAGGAGGCGTAAACCTTTGGGGACAACACTCTTCCACTGTTTTCAGCATCACGTTGGTGCTGTTTGTTTTTGGTTTGTTGCTCTTTTTGGAGTACCATTCCTACCGTATTACGCATGAGATGCAAGAGCGGATAACTTTCAAGGTCGACCTTGTGCCGGACATCAGCGATGCCGACGCTCTGGCTCTTCGCGACTCTATAGCGCAATACCCATACGTGAAGAATGTCGACTATATCTCGAAGGATGAAGCTGCCGAGATTTTCGCCGCGGATCTTGGCGAGGATTTCGTTGGCTTTCTTGGCTATAACCCACTGTACCCGTCGCTTATGGTTAATTTCCGCTCGGAGATTATACCTACCAACGCCGACCGTGTCATAGAGCAGTTCACCAAGGAGGTAGGGGAGGACGAGTGTGTCACCGGGGTGGTGTACCAAGAGAATGTGGTGAGCGAACTCAACGATGTGTTCTACAAAATATCGTGGATCCTCATTATTTTTATCGTATTGCTGCTTTTTGTGTCGGTGGTGCTTATCAACAACACTATCCAGATAGCCCTTTATGCTCGTCGCGACAGCATACAGACGATGCGCATGGTGGGTGCCGAGATGAGTTTTATCACCCGTCCCTATCTGCGCCGCAGTGTGGGTTATGGACTGCTGGGCGGTGTGTTTGCCGTGGCATTGCTGGTTCTTATGGTTAGTGTCGTGGGCAAGCAGTTCTCGTTGAATTTACTGAAGTCGGCAGACTGGACTGTCTACGGCGTCATGGCGGCAGTGATACTCGTATCGGGTGTTATAGTAAGCTATTTCTCCACGTTGCTGGCTGTGCGCCGCCAGTTGCGGGGCTGATGACCAATCCGGAAATTTTTTATCCTAATCAGATATGATGGAAAACAATAAGAAGATGAATAACAAAAATTCCCATACGGCTGCCCGTGCCGCCCAGGGTTCGGTGAAAAAGTCGAGCAGCGAGGATATCCACATGCTCAATTTCAGCAAGGTCAACTATATACTGCTTGTTGCCGGCATAGTTGTCTTGGCCATAGGCTACCTTCTTCTCAGCGGAGGGGGCAGCGACGACCCCAATGTGTTCAACTATGACATGTTCAATAGCCGCAGGCTTGTGGTGGCTCCCATAGTCATTGTGTGCGGGCTGTTGCTCGAGATAGCCGCTATCATGCTGCGTCCTCGCCAGAAAGAGAATACCAAGGTTGGTGACGAGCAATAGAATGGTGCTATGGAGTGGTTTGAAGCTTTGATTCTCGGCGTGTTGCAGGGCTTGACAGAGTACCTGCCGGTAAGTAGCAGCGGACATCTCGCCATTGCCCAGAACCTTTTCGGACTTACAGATGCCGACGCCAACCTGTCGTTTACCGTCACGGTGCATGTGGCCACGGTACTGAGCACCTGCGTAATACTCTGGAAGGAGATAGTGTGGCTTTTCCGCGACCTCTTCAAGTTTAAGTGGAACGAGGGCACTCGCTATACTGTCAACATATTGGTATCGATGATTCCTGTGGGTGTCGTGGGTCTTTTCTTCAAAGATCAAGTTGAGACGGTCTTTGGCGGCGACGCCTTGATGACTACTGTGGGCATCTGCCTGTTGGTCACTGCCTCGTTGCTTGCCTTCTCCTACTGGGCAAAGCCACGGCAGAGGGAGCAAATATCCGTGTGGCACGCCTTTGTGATAGGGTTGGCGCAGGCCGCAGCCGTAATGCCGGGCCTCTCGCGCTCGGGCAGCACGATAGCGACGGGACTGTTGCTCGGCGACAAAAAAGAGCGTCTTGCGCAGTTCTCGTTCCTCATGGTTATTCCGCCCATACTCGGCGAAGGATTGCTGGATGTAAAGGAAATGGCCGAGGTGGGGGTGAGCCAGGCTATGGGCGGCATATCGCCTATGGCGCTCCTTGTGGGTTTCGTGGCGGCTTTCGTGAGCGGCTGCATAGCCTGCAAATGGATGATCAGCCTCGTGAAACGCGGACGCCTTATCTGGTTCGCACTCTACTGCGCCATTGTGGGTGTAGCGGTTCTGGTTTTCTAAATGACGGCGGAAGAGTTATTGGCGGGAACAGTGGTCGCCATCGACAAGCCGCGGCAGTGGACTTCGTTTCAGGCTGTCAGCAAGGTGAAGTCGACGGTGAGAACCCTTTTCGGCCTCAAAAAATTCAAGATAGGCCATGCTGGCACACTCGACCCCATGGCAACGGGACTGTTGCTGGTCTGTATAGGTCGAGCAACAAAGCAGATACCCGTGTTGCAGGATGGCGAGAAAGAGTATACAGGTACCATAGTGCTTGGTGCGACAACGCCATGCTACGATCTGGAACAGGGTATAGACAGGGCGTACCACTACAGCCATGTCACCGAGGAGTCAGCGCGCGATGCGCGTATGCAGTTCTTGGGCGACATAATGCAGGTGCCGCCAATGTTCAGTGCGTTGAAGGTTGACGGGCGCAGGGCCTACGAGTATGCAAGGGACAATGACGAGACGGCCGAAGTGAAGCCGCGCAAGGTCTGTGTCTCGAACTTTGAGATAACAGCTTTCAGAGCTGGCGACCCCGACAGGGAAATGCAGTGGTTGGGCGGAGACCTTGGAAGAGTAGTGGAGGCCGAGGCCGCCCAGGGTATGCCGCTATACAAAAACCCGCAAGGATATGTTCCAGAGTGGCTGCCGCAGGTGGATTTCAGAGTGCGTTGCAGCAAAGGCACTTATATCAGGAGTCTGGCCCGCGATTTCGGGGTGGCTCTTGGTAGCGGAGCTTTTCTCGCGGCGTTGCGCCGTACACAGATTGGCGACTATCGCGTTGAGCAGGCCGTAAGGCTGGAGGAGGTTGCAAGTCTGTTTAGCGATGCTGTTAAATGTAGTTAAATTGCTTGACAAGGGGGATAAAATAGTGTATCTTTGTAAAATATGAAGTTATCGCAGTTCAAATACAACCTACCCAAGGAGCTCATTGCCGAGAAGCCTTCGCGCAATCGCGATGAGTCGCGCCTCATGGTGCTCGACAGAAAGAATCACACTATAGAGCATCACATATTCAAGGACTTGATAAACTACGTCGATACAGGCGACGTGGTAGTTGCGAACGACACCAAGGTGTTTCCCTCCATGCTCACGGGCGAGAAAGAGAAGACGGGCGCCAAAATCACCGTGTTCCTGCTCAGGGAGCTCAACGAGGAGACGAACCTATGGGATGTGTTGGTTGATCCTGCTCGCAAGATCCGTATCGGTAACAAGCTCTATTTTGGCAACAACGACGCTATAGTGGCGGAGGTGATAGACAACACCACATCACGCGGCCGCACGCTGCGTTTCCTTTACGACGGGCCCCACAAGGAGTTCGTGGAGATGCTGCGCAGCCTTGGGCGCACACCGCTGCCCGAGGAGCTCCGCAAGTTGCGTGAGCCCAACGACGAGGACGCCAAGCGTTACCAGACCATCTTCGCGGCTCACGAGGGCGGTGTGGCTGCACCCACGGCAGGCATGCATTTCAGCCGTGAACTACTGAAACGCCTTGAGATAAAAGATGTGAAATTTACTACTCTGACCCTTCACCCGGGCTTTGGCAACTTCAAGCCTATCGAGGTCGAGGATCTCTCCAAGCACCGCATGGACTCCGAGGAGATGCATATAGGCGGCGAGACGTGCGACATCATCAACACGGCTAAAGAGTCAGGTCACAAGATCTGCGTGGTGGGCACCACCACCATGAAAGCCATCGAGACGGCTGTGACGCTACACGGCAAGGTGTTCCCCTATGACGGGTGGACTAATCGTTTCATATTCCCGCCCTACGACTTCTCCGTGGCCGACATGTTGGTTACCAATTTCCACCCCTCGCTGACCAATATGTATATCATGACGGCTACTTTCGCCGGCCCCGAGTTTCTTATGGAGGCTTACCAGACGGCTATAAAAGAGAAGTACAAGTTCCACACCTACGGCGACGCCATGCTTATTTTGTGATTGAGCAGAGGGTTTTGTTAATATTTAAATGAATACTAAATTCTTTACCTAATTGTTTTGAGAAGCCCTGAACCGTAGGTCATGAGCACCTATGAAATTAAAAACATGACAGCGAATAAAGGGCATAAATCCAACAGCCCAGGGCACCGCCCTGGGTATAAACGGCATCAAAATATATGCGCCCTGTAAGGGCAAAATCATTTTTAGGTATTGCCGCAGGCTGCGAGCACAAATAGAAATAAAAACATGGATAGCGAGCAACTGAGGTCATGAGCACCTATGAAATTAAAAACATTACAGCGAATAACATTTAGCAATCATATTTAATTATAATACCCAGAGCCCCCCAAACATCTATGCCAGCCCCTCTTGCCGAACAACTTCGCCCCACATCGCTCGACAACTACATCGGGCAGTCACACCTTGTGGGAAAGGGTGCGGTGCTGCGAGAGCTGATTGACCAGGGGAACATCCCGTCAATGATATTATGGGGACCTCCGGGCATTGGCAAGACCACACTTGCCATGATTATAGCCTCTACACTTGGGCGCCCGTTCCACACGCTCAGTGCCATCAACAGCGGTGTCAAGGATGTCCGTGAGGTCATAGACCTTGCCACCAAAGAGCAGGGCGCAGTGCTTTTCATCGACGAGATACACCGTTTCAACAAGGCACAGCAAGACTCGCTGCTCGGTGCCGTAGAGAAAGGGGTAATAACTCTCATAGGCGCCACTACGGAAAACCCCTCTTTTGAGGTTATCAGTGCTTTGCTCTCACGCTGCCAGGTGTTTGTGCTCAAAGAGTTTGGCAAGGACGAGATGCAGGCCCTTATCGACATGGCTGTGAAGCATTATGCCGCGCAGGGGCGTGAGGTGGAGGTGAAAGAGAGCGAGGCTCTTATGCGTATAAGCGGCGGCGATGCCCGTAAGTTGCTCAACGCCATCGAGCTGGTCGTTACGCGCGACCGTGGGCAGCATGTGATTGTTGACAATGCGCGCACGACGGCTGTCATACAGCAGAACCTGGCCCACTACGACCGTTTGGGCGATATGCACTACGACATTATCAGCGCCTTTATCAAGTCGCTGCGTGGCAGTGACCCCAACGGGGCTGTCTATTGGCTTGCACGTATGATAGAGGGGGGCGAGGATCCTGTTTTCATTGCACGCCGCATGTTGATACTTGCCAGCGAGGATATTGGCAACGCCAACCCCAACGCGTTGCTGCTTGCCAACGCCTGTTTCGACACTGTCACCAAGATAGGCTGGCCCGAGTGCCGGCTCGCCTTGTCGCAGTGCGCGGTGTACCTTGCGTGCTCTGCCAAGAGCAACAGCACATACATGGCTATGGGAGCCGCCCAGGAGGCTGTGCGTCGCACCGGTGACCTGCCTGTGCCGTTGCACCTGCGCAACGCCCCTACCAAGTTGATGAAAGAGATGGGCTACAGCGACGGCTATCGCTATGCCCACGACTACGAGGGCAATTTTGTTGAGCAAGAGTTTCTGCCCGACGCGTTGAGCGGCAGCGCTTTCTATAGGCCCGGCAACAATGTCCGCGAGCAGGAGACGCGTCGCTTGCTCAACCAGCGTTGGAAAGGCAAGTACGGCTATTAATTGTTGGTAAACCAGAATGGTAGGTTCATAGAGGCTTCTACGCGAACCTCGGTTTCATCGTCGAGTTTTGGGAAAAGGTCGCGCGATAGTATTGTTTCGAGAGAGTCTACCGTCATGGCCTGTTTTATGGGAGGCTGGTGGCTGTCGTCGTTGTTGAACACAAAGGCAATGGCCTCGCTTGCCGTGTTGTTGGCCACGAGCACCGCTTTGAAGAAGGCGTCGGGTATGGCCACCTTGGCAGCGCCTATGGTGCGGTACCCGGCGGAGTGGAACAAGGGACCGCAAACAATGTATACATCCCCATACTTTTTAGCCCATCGGCGGATGCTCTCCTCAAGTTTGTTCCAGTCCCTGCCGTTGAGCGTGGGGTTCTGTGGACATACATTGGTGAAGTAGTGGCTTTGCCAGTAGGCGGCCTCCGACCAGCGGAGGTCGGCTTTGGGTGCCATGTGCCCCTTGTCCCAACCCGACCTGGAGTAGTCTTCGCGCGAAGCCTGGCGTCCTTTGAGGTTGGGGTCGCGGCTGAAATTGGAACTCTTGTTTGTATATACTGGCTCAAGCTCCTTGGCGGTGAGCTGGTAGGCCACCCAGTCGGGCACAAGAGTGGTGTGGTTGTACGACACCGTGAAACCGTCGTATTCCACTATATGCTCATCGGGTGATGCGGCAGGGCATTCAAGCCCGTACTCAGTCGCTGATTTGGGTGTTTTGTCGTTTTGGCTTATGGTGCTGTAGCGGCATGAGAGCAGCATTGCTCCTGTCGTTATCACCGCTGTGAGCAGCACGATGGTGATAATTGGTGCCGGAACCCTGATTAGGCTGCGGCGCTTTTGGGGGTGTATTGTTGTGTTGCGCATTATCAATTGTCAGTTGGCTCGCTCATTTACTGGTATTTGAGATTGGGCCACGTTGTAGAGGAAGAGCGCGGTTGACTCGATGATGGAATCGGGAAACTCGTATTCGGGGCTGTGGAGTTCGGGGTGTTTAAGGCCTGCGCCGACGCCGAAGTAGGCGCCCGGCCAATGTGCAAGGTAGTTGGCAAAGTCCTCCGACCACCTGAACGGCTCGTCGAGCACCTGTATGGTGAGCCATTTGCTTTGGGCAAGTTGTACGAGGTGGTCTACAAGGTAGGTGGAGTTCTCTATGGCGTTGAACGACTCGTGCAGCGAGGTGTGGAATACAAGGTTGTGGCGGTGGGCTATGGCGGTGGCCGAGTAGCGTACGTTGGCGAGGAAGTCGCTGAGGTTCTTGTCTGTGTATGCCCGCAAGGTGTAGTACATCTCGGCGCGACCGGCCGCAATGCCGTAGTTCTCGCCGCCCAGTTTTATGCCGGCGAGTGTGGCTTGCACGTAGGTGTCGATGTTGTGTATGTCGGCGTATGGCGATGAGCTGCGGTTCATCTGTCCTATGATGTCGGCGACAGCGGCTCCGGGGTTTTTGCCCCGCTCGGGTGTCGAGGCGTGGGTCTCAGTGCCGTCGAGGTGGAAGCAAATGCCTGTCGAGGCCGAGGTGAAGGTGTGTCGGTTAAACACCAGGTCTCCGGCTTTGATTGCCGGTATGTTGTGGAAGCCGAATATGGCTACGGTGTTGTAACTCTGCAGTATGCCGCTCTTTATTATCTTGTTGGCGCCGAATCCGGTCTCCTCTTCGGGCTGGAAGCACAGCAGTATGGTGTTCTTCAGGTTTTGGCGGTTTTGGTCTATATGTTGTGCCATACGCAGCAGTATGGCCATGTGGCCGTCGTGGCCGCAGCGGTGGCCGGAGGGCAGCGCGTCCATGTCGGCGCGGAAGGCCACGCAGGGCTTGCTCTCGTCGCCCCATACAGCTATGACGCCGTGGCTGCCTACTTTCTCGTAAACCTTGTCGGGGTGCAGCTCCGCCAGCTGTGCAAGGATGAGTTTCTGGGCGAAGACCTCTTTGCCCGACACCTGCGGGTGTTGGTGCAGCTGGAGGCGCAAGTCTATAATATCGTCTGTCGCTTGTAATACATTGTTTTTTGTCTTCATAGTTTGATGGAGTTTTGGTTGTGTTAACAGATGTTTTTATTTCTGGTATTTTGAGAGCAGCTGGCGGAAGGTGTCTCCGCGGTGCTCAAAGTTTCTGAAACTGTCGTAGCTGGCAGCGGCGGGCGAGAGCAGGCATATTCCGCCTTGGGGTGTGCGCTGCAGGCACCAGAGCACAATCTTTTCGTAGTTGTCTTCAACGATGTTGTTGGTGATGCCGGAGTCAGGAGCGGCCTCGATAAGTTCTTTCATGCGCCGTCCGGCTTGTCCCACATAGACAATGTTTGCCACGCGGTGTTGTGCGAGGTAGTCCACAAGCGGCGTGTAGTCGATGCCGCGGTCAAAGCCGCCGAGTATCAAGGTGTCCACATGCTGTAGGGCTTCGAGTGCGGCAATAGTGGCTTGCGGTATTGTCGAGATACTGTCGTTGTAGAACTGCACACCGTTGTATGTGCCTATGGGTTCGAGTCGGTGGTGTAGCGGGCTAAAGGTAGCTACGGTCTGGGCGAAAGTGTCACGGCTTACGCCTGTCTGTGACGCTATGAGCCATGTGGCGAGAATGTTGGAGAGGTTGTGGTCGCCAACGAGTGTGCGTGGCAGAGTGGCAATCCAGTGTAGGTCGCTGTCGCTCTTCATGTCGTTGAAGCTGTACGGTGTGGCATGACTCGCAATGGTTGTGCCCGCCATTCGTCCTGCGAGGTCGGCATTGTCGCGGCAGTAGTAGAAGAGGTCGCCAGCCTGCTGCTTGGTGGCGATGTTGAGTTTGGCGTTTTGGTAGTCGGTGTAGCTGCGGTAGTGGTCGAGGTGCTCTTCGTAGAGGTTGAGGAGCAGGGATATATGCGGCGCTGTGTGGATGTTCTCCAGTTGGTGGCAGGAGAGTTCGGCAACCACTATGGTCTCTTTGGCTATGGAGGGGATAATGTCGAAAAGGGGTATGCCCATATTGCCGGCAAGGATGGCGTTGAAGCCCCCAGCGGTGAGTATGGAATGCAGCAGGGTGGTGGTGGTGCTCTTGCCTTTGGTGCCGGTAATGCCTATGGTTTGGCTGCCGTAGCAGCGCAGAAAGAGGTCGGTCTGCGATGTTATGGTGCAGGGGTCGCAGAGGCCGTCGAACACAAAGCTCGGTATGCCGGGCGATTTGATGATAAGGTCGTAGCCGGTGGCAGCCTCGCGCTGTATGTTGTCGTTGCCGTCGGCAATGACAACGGTGGCGTTGGGGGCAAGGCTCTCGATGAGTTTGTGGCTGCTGCGTCCCTCGCGGCCATAGCCCGCAATGAGTATGCGTCTGCCGTCGAGCAACTGGCGGAGCCGCTCCATGCCGGGGGCGGTGTTGCCGACTGCTGTGTGTGCCTGTCGGCCTATGGCTTCTTGCAGCAATGCCAACAATGGTTGCCGCAGGTTGTGGTCGGTGAACAGCGTGTCTGTATGCGTCTTGTAAGCGGTGGGGGAGTAGTTGCGCAGCAGCGCCGGACGCGGCGTGTTGTCGCTGTACCATCGGTCAATGGTCATGGCGAGGGCTGTGTTCACCTCGTCGATGGTGCCAACGCATTCAAAGGGTTTGCTCTCGCTCCGTCCCGTGAGGTCGTCAAAGTAGGCGGCAAGGTCGGGGTCGTCGAGCAGGTCTTTGCCAAAGACACCCTGTAGCGTTGGCGGCTCTATGAAGGGCGACAGTATGATGTATGCAAAGAGGCATTTGGCGCATTTGCCGCACCAGATGTCCTGTTTGCTGCCTGCGTTGCAGCTCTTGAAGACGTCGAAGTACTTGCTGTGCCTGCTAAAGAGCATGGCTATCTGCAGCTCGCTCAGCGGACGCAGCAGGCTGAAATAGTTGAAACTACTGGAGATGTAGGTTGCCACATAGGCGCGGAAGTCGTTCTCGAATTCGAGCGACTTGGAGTATTGGTGGTTTACCTTGGTGCCGGGTATGGTGGCTTCGTTGGCACTGCTCTCGTTGGAGAGGGCTATGTTGCGTTCGCCGGAGAGCGCCGCTGCCAGCAAGGTATAGAATGCCAGCATTGCCGAGAATGGCGTGTGCCCATTGAGGCAGCCCTGCCTGTTGAGTTCGAGCATGGTGCTGTCGAGCGTCCGGTTGACGACCAGCGTGTCGTCGGGAGAGAAGCCTGCTCGTTGGGCGCACAGCGTCGTGGCTCCGCGCGGGTTCATGATGAGCGGACGCATGGGGACGTTTGCCTCGCGTAGCAGTTCGAGGCTTACAACAGAGTCTTTCCCGCCTCCTACGGGCACAAGGTATCCGTTGCCAAGCGTGATGTCCACCGGTCCCATGTCACGAGTGCCGGTGCACTCTATTTTCATGAAGTCTTGCTCGGTGGCTTTTATGCCGTTGGTGTAGAAAAACTCTCCAAGGCCGTTGTAGTACAGCTTGCGCCAAAAGGCCAGCTGCTCGTCGCACAGTTTACAAGGCACAATGCGCACTGTTGGCGGACACAGGCATTTCCAGTAGCTTATAAGCTCTATCATGCCTATGTTGAACACCAGCAGGTCGGCAACCTCTCCGGGCAGGCTTTCGGCAAGAAAGTTGCGTCGGGGTATCCTTGCCGTGGGACGGAAATGAATGGTGTCGCCAACCGAGAAATTAAACGACATACACATGCCTTCGCTGTCGAACTTATAGCTGAACGACTCGTAGGTGAATAGTTTGTGCTGCTGCCTTAATGATTTGTATTTCTCTTGGTTATCCATTCTTGTTGGTTTCGGGTTCTCTTTTTTTTGTTGTCGGATGACTTATTTTGTGTATCTTTGCAATGTTTTTGCGTGTTATCGCGGCGTTTTCAAAATGCAAAGATACAGAAAAAACGCATATTGTCAGAAGTTAACTCATCGCGTATAATTACGCCTGACGAGTCGCCGCAAGCCGCGAAAAAAAAGTAAAGCAACGTAACCTCAAATCTTTACACACATGGATAAAACGCTTCTGAATTGTTCATATCGTGTTGGCAAAAAAATGTCGACCGACGGAACCAAACGGCCTCTGGGCCGCAAATTTGCATTGACGCTGGCCCTGTTGTTGGCATTCTTGCCAGCCTATTCGCAGGTTTGGTTAGGACTTGACGCTGGGGTAGGATATGCCTCGTTCCGCGACATGGGGGTGTCGCCCGTCAGCTACTATGGTCTTGGTGCCAATTTGGGCTGCAAGGTCAATATAGAGCTTGCGCGTTGGTCGCTGCAGCCGTGGCAGTCCGCCTCGTTTGCCATTTACGAGGATGCAGTGGACCCCACGCTTAATTTCAGTGCCTATGGCATTGGCTCCAACATGGGTTTTGCAATGCTGCGCACCGTGTGGAACACCGACCACTGGCTGCTCATGGCGGGAGGCTCGCTCTCTAACTACCTGGGCTTTAAGTTCAATCCAAACATGTTCAATGCCAGCTATGGAGTGACCGATTTTGCCAGTCTCTCGGCAGTGGGGCGCATCTGTTTTGACATAGGCCGTCACGACGGCGACCAACGCAACTACCGCCTGCGCTTCTACGACCAACTCGCCATTGCCCCTGTGAGTGCCGCACTCCGCCCCGGGTTCAGCTATATAGACAATTTCTCGGGTACCAACGACCAGGTGGGCGCCGTACTCTCTACCTATGAACTCTCGGCGGTGCCTTTTGCCGAGTGGCACAATGAGCTGGGAGCCAGCTATGTGATGCGCAACGGCAACAGGCTCGCCCTTGCCTACCGCTGGAGTTACCTCACCACACACAACACTGGCGTATGGCGCTACGACGAGGCCACGCACTTCGTTGTGGCGACAATCGACGTCAACATCGGCACCAGACTGCCCCTGCCTAAAGAATAGTGTTTAGTGAACGGTGAAACATTGTCTATCCCCAAACATAAAACCATAAATGAACACTAAATTCTTTACCTAATTGTTATGGAAAGCCCTGCAAGGGCTTAACCCCAACAGCCCAGGGCACCGCCCTGGGTATAAACGTCATCAAAGTATATGCGCCCTGAACTGAGGTCATGAGCACCTATGAAATTAAAAACATTACAGCGAATAACTGAGGTCATGAGCACCTATGAAATTAAAAACATGACAGCGAATAAAGGGCAAAATCATTTATAGGTATATCATTTAGCAAACATAAAACCATAAAAGCCATGAATAGAAAACCAAATAATTTGTCACGTCTGCTGCCATTGTTGGTTGTGAGTCTGCTTTTAGCCTCGTGCGAGAAGATGCTTATGCCATCCGACATGGAGGCTACACCCACGGCAACCTTCGATTACCTGTGGGAGAAAGTCGACCAACAGTATGCCTTTTTCGATGTCAAGAACGTCAACTGGGACATGGTGCGCGAGACGCTGCGTCCACGCGTCTACGACGACATGAGCGACGACAGCCTCTTTAGGGTGCTCGCAGCAATGCTCAATACCCTCGACGACGGCCACGTGAACATAGTGAGCCCCTTCGATATGTCGCACTGCGAGGGTGTGTACTGGCGCATGATATACAACACCAACTACGATGCCAACATAGTGAAACAGCACTACCTGCGCACCAACTACCACACCACTGGCGCCTTCGTGTGGAACCGCATAGCCGACGGGCGTGTGGTGTATATCCGCTACGGCTCCTTCTCCGACAATGCCAACCCCGCCGATTTCAAGACGGTGCTCGATGCCAATAAAGATGCCGAGGCAATTGTGCTCGACATACGCCAGAACGGCGGTGGCGCAATACTCTACATGTGGCAGCTGCTCTCCTGCTTCGACCATCCGGCAGACATGCCGCTCTATACCTCGCAGATAAAGAGCGGTCCTGCGCACCATGAGTTCAGCGACCCTGTGACGGTTACCGCACCAGACACCACCGCGGCTTGCCCGCCGTGCAGGTTGCCTGTGGCTGTGCTCACCGACCGCGGCACCTATAGCGCAGGCTCTTTCTTCGCCCTCTGCGCCAAAGAGTACCCCAACATCACCGTGGTTGGCGATACCACCGGAGGCGGCCTCGGACTCCCCAACGGCGGACAGCTGCCCAACGGCTGGTACTACCGCTTCAGCCTTACCCGCACACTCTCCCTCGACGGATTCAACTATGAGAACGGCGTGCCTCCCGATGTGGTGGTGCGACTGATACCCGGCCAGACCTCTTCCGACAACGTCATAGACCAAGCCTGCAACCTGCTGTTAAACATTAATTGCCGTGTAATTGGTCATTAATTTTGACCACGAATTGCACGAATTATGAGAATTGGCTTTTAAACATTAATTGGCGTGTAATTGGTCGTTAATTAATTTTGACCACGAATAACACGAATTATGCGAATTGGCTTTTAAACATTAATTGCCGTGTAATTGGCCGTTAATTAATATTGACCACGAATAACACGAATTTTACGAATTGGCTTTTAAACATTAATTGCGTGTAATTGGTCGTTAATTTATTCATTAATGGGTAATTATATGAGGTGACATCTAAAAATAGCCTCGGAGAGGCTAACTCTCAATAACCCCGCACAAGGAACGCAGTGTGGGGCAACAAGATAAAAACGACATGCGTCCCGGAGTGAAGAAATGCCAGTGGCATTTCGATAGCGCAGCGGAGAACAGGCGCTCTCAATGAAAAATAGGACCCACCATGAAAAATTAATGGGCATTAACGTTGAAACAAAGTCTCGCGGAAAGCGCGGAAATCGCAGAAAATAAAAAATCTCTGCGTTATCTGCGATATCTGCGAGAAACAATCTCTGCGGTATCTGCGAGAAAAAAAAAACGGGGCATTGACTGGGATTAATGTTTTTTTTCTTATCTTTGCA
>JAFTDW010000004.1 GCA_017454015.1 Bacteroidales bacterium
CCTATTTCTCAAGAAGCAAGGACAGGAACGTCCTTTACCTTGCCCGTTCTCTGAAAACGCGCTCCGCCTTCCAAGGTATATGGACTTCTTTGGATTATTTCAACTTACCATATAAAGTCTAATGACCGATTTGGGATAAATGATGACGCAGATTCCACATGAGGGGGGATGCTCCATTTCGCTCTCCCTTTGTGCCGTCCTTCTCTACTTGTTTTTCAACGTAACTGTGTCTGCCTAACGAAAAATAATTAGGACACTATTGGCTTCAGTTGGTGGGACGGATTAGTCCTGTCGAGGTTAAAGCCGAGGAGAATGTGAAAAGTAAATCGCTCAGAACTTTCGTGCAGGAAAGGGGTTAGGTTTTCAATGAAACCTTACGAGGGGCAGGACTGGATGGTCAATGTCCCGTTGTATTCCGTTGAACCGAAGGTCATGAGCACATTATGAAAATAAAAACATGGACAGCGAATAGCCGTTTCTAATTGCCCTGGCTGGTAGGGATCAGTGAGTCGCCGCGGTCGGTGGTGAGCTCGTTGCCTGTGGAGCGGATACGCTGGTCGAGGCAGCCGCGGCATTCGGCGGCTTCGTGGCCGGTGCACAGCTTGTTGTCGTATATGCTGTAGTCCTTGCGGTGCTCGGTGGGCGAGAGGTTGGGCATGACCACGTTGGCTCCTGCCATTATGCCGAGTTCGCGTCCCTGCGGGTGCAGGGTGCCGAGTGCCGTGGTGGCAGGCAGCAGCACCTGCGGGTGTATGAGTCTGATGAGCGACAGCAGTCGCAGCGTGGTGTCGACGCTGCCTGCCTTGTGGTCGGCCAGCGGCGTGCCGCTGGCCGGTATGAACGGCCCTATGCCCACCATGTGGGGGCGGAAGGAGCGTATGAACTGCAGGTCTTCGTAGAGGGTTTCCACGGTCTGCCACGGCGAGCCGACCATGAAGCCGCAGCCCACTTGGTAGCCTATCTCGCGGAGCTGCCGCAGGCACTGCATGCGGTTGTCAAACGACATCTCCGGCGGGTGGAGGCGGCTGTAGTGCGCCGCGTTGGCTGTCTCGTGGCGCAGCAGGTAGCGGTTGGCTCCGGCCTGAAAAAGCTTGCGGTAGCTCTCTTCGGTGCGTTCACCGAGCGAGAGGGTTATGGCGCAGTCGGCAAAACGTTGGCGCAGCCGTGCTATGAGGGGCACCAGCCTGTCGTCGGTGAACCAGCCGTCCTCGCCGCCCTGCAACACAAAGGTGCGGAAGCCGAGGCGGTAGCCTTTGTCGCAGCACTGCTCTATCTCGTCGGGGGTGAGGCGATAGCGCACAGCCTGTTCGTTGCTGCGGCGCAGCCCGCAGTAGAGACAGTCGTTGCGGCAGTAGCTGGTCATCTCCACGAGTCCGCGCATGAAGACCCGTTTGCCGTAGACCTCGTCGCACACGCGCCGCGCGGTGGCGAAGAGTTCTTTGAGCAGGGTGTCGTCGTTGGCGGTAAGTATCTGGGCCAGCTCCTGCGGAGTGATGTCGTGGCGGTCGGCTATGGTCTCTACTATGGTCATTTATAGATTGTTGGTTTAAAGTGTACTATAACACCCATGATAAAATCTTATTCAACTGAGGTCATGAACTGAGGTCATGTGGCGAGCCTGCGAATACCTTGAAATCAAAATAATGAAATGAGCAGCACCCGTAAAAATAAAAACATGGACAGCGAATAGCACCTATGAATTAAAAACTAAGGGTAGCGAATAACTGCAAAGTATCTCGCAGGCGGCGGAGCGTCCGTCGTTGATGGCGTCGGTGAGGGTCATGGGACGTTTGCAGGCTCCTGCTGCCAGCAGGTTGGGTGCCAGGGTGCTGTTGTCGTTGAGGTGTGGGTCGGATGACTGTACGAAGCCGTATTCGCCGCAGATGCCGCACATCTGCGACAGTTTCCGTGTGCCGTCGGAGGCCTCCATGCCTACCATGAGCACCAGCAGGTCGGTGGTGATGCGCAGGGGCAGTCCCAGTAGCGTGTCTTCGGCCTTTATCTGCACGCGCCCGTCGTAGGTGCCAGCGGCTTCCGAGATGCGCCCGCGCACAAATTTCACACCATATACCTCCTGCGCGCTGCGGTACAGCTCCTCGAAGTGCTGTCCCCACATGCGGAGGTCCATATAGAAGATGTAGACCTCGGTGTCGGGCAGCATCTTGCTAACCTCTATGGCTTGCTTCACCGCCGTGACGCAGCACAGCTTGGAGCAGTAGT
Organism: Bacteroidales bacterium; assembly: GCA_017454015.1. GTDB lineage: Bacteria > Bacteroidota > Bacteroidia > Bacteroidales > P3 > Colimorpha. The sequence goes on from JAFTDW010000004.1 coordinate 2,221, forward strand.
GGTTGCCCGTCTTCTCGTCGCGCGAGCCCACGCATTGCAGGAACACCACACGGCGGGGCTTGTCGCCTATGCTGTTGACTATGCGCCCTTCGCGCAGCATGCGCTCCATATCGAGCGAGGTGTGGACACCGGCGTATATGCCGTAGCCCAACTCCTCCTTCCGGTGCGCGTCGAATGGGGTGTAGCCCGAGGCGAGGATTACGGCGTCGTATTGCCTGCCGTCGACAGTCCAGCTGCTCTCCTTGCCTTTATTACGTTCCAGCTGCTGCACCTCGTGGCCGCTTATGAGGCTGATGTTCTCGTGGCGTAGTTTCTGGAGGAGTGCTTCCGCTATCGTGTCGGCTTTCTCAAAGTTGGGAAACAGCAGCGCTTTGTCCCTTATGTTGCAGAGAGGCTCTTCCTGCTTCTCGTACAGGTCCACTTTGCAGCCCTGGCGTGCCATTACCGAGGCTGCCTCTATGCCCGCGGGCCCCGCTCCTATAACAGCTATGGTTTTCATATATATGAATGCTAAATGTTATAAATCCTAACCGTGCATTGGTCACACTTTAAGGCACGAGGGTTTGGCCGGCATGGGGTTGATGCGGCCGCTTATGCCTTTGTATTTCTCTGTTGGGTTGTAGGCTATGCCTATCTTGTCGAGCAGTCTCTCGCACTGCACTTGGTGGAGCTGAAGGCCCAGCTGCCAGGGGTCGCGGCCGAGGAGCAGACCGGTGAGCTCCTCGTAGGTGAGCACGGGAATGCCGTAGCCTTCGGTGTCGTAGGTCTTGTTTTGCATCTCCGAGATGGTGTACTGCCATTTGTCGAGGAACATGGCGCAGCCCGGGCAGTTGGTGAGTATGAAGTCCGGCTCGTAGGGCTCCATCGACTCGAATTTCTTCTTGGTGTTGGCGATGCTGTAGCCGCGGTTTTCGCGCACCAGATACTGGCGGAAGCCGAAGCCGCAGCAGTGGCGCCGCTCGGGATAGTCGACCACCTCGCCGCCCCACGCCTCTATCATGCCTGCCAGCACGTATGGAAACTCGGCTTTGCCAACCCCCTTGTCGGGGAATATCTTGGCGTAGTGGCACCCTATATGCTCCACCGCGCGCAGCGGCTTGCCGTTGAAGCGGTTCACCAGCTGGTAGCGCATCTTGGGCTTGAGTTCGAAGCGGAACTTGTAGATGATGTCGCTGGGATGGGCTATGTTCTCGGGCTCTTCGAACTCGCGTTTGCAAGCCTCCCACAGGTAGGCGCGAGCCTGCTCTTTCAGTGCCGGGTTCTCGTGCCATTTGGCCACCATCTCCGAGAATACGCCGAAGCTGGTGACACACGAGGGCACGTAGTTCTTGTATCCGCTCTCTTTCATGAGCGAGAAGAGGCGTGCCACCACGGTCATGGTGGTCTCGAAAGGCACCACGTCGCTGTGGTAGCCTATGCCGGTGCAGGTGTGCTGGTGGGGGCTGTCGCAGATGTCCTTGCCAAGCTCGTTGCGCAGTATGCTCAGAAAAGCCGCCTCGGACCCCGGGAAGAAGGTCTGGCGTATGCAGCTCCGCTCGTAGAAATAGTGGTCGTCGGCTATCTCTTTCTGGTACTCGTTCCAATATCTGTTGGCCATACTATTGTTAGTCCTGTGTTGTGAGTTTTATAGTTATTTTATTGTTGGCTGTTGCACTATGCCATGTGTCTCGTCAATCCTGCACCAAGGAGTCGGCCACTATCTCGGCAATGTCTTTCACGGGTATGGCGTTGGCGCGTGCAAAGGAGCGTTTGCACATGGGGCAGGCGGTGGCTATGGTGTCGGGGTTGGGGGCGAGCAGGTTGCCGAGGGCGGCGTCGCGCACGAGCTGTTGTTGGTCGGTGCTTATCGATATGTTGCCCAGGTTATAGCCGCAGCAGAGGCTGTTGGCTCTCTCCTCCTTGGTTTTCAGGAGGGTGCCCACGCTGCCCAGCACGTCGCGCGGCGCCTGGTATATGCCGCAGCCGCGCCCCAGCTCGCAGGGGTCGTGGTAGGCTATACGCTCGCTGCCGGCTTTCACCTTTAGCTTGCCGCTACGCAGCAGCATGTCGATGTACTCGGTGTGGTGCATCACCTTGATGGACAGCTGGTATTCTTTGACAAACGACTGGTAGCATATAGGGCACGACGTTACAAGCATCGTGGCCCCCGACCGCGTTATCATGTCGCGGTTTTTGCGGCGCAGCACCTCGGCCTGTTTTACCAGGCCCTGTTGCAGCAGCGGGCGGCCGCAGCAGATGCTCTGCTCCTTGTCCATATACCAGTAGGGCTGGCCTGCGGCTTTGAATATCTGTTCCATGGCACTGGTGATGCCGGGGGTGAGGTGCGACATGCATCCGCCAAAATAGGCTATGCGCCCTATGGCGTTGAAGGGGTGCACACGCTCCAAATAGTTGTAACCAACAGGTTTGTCGATGGCGGTATGTGCCTCCGAGCGTACCTGGCGACGTATTGTGGCGAGGTCGATGCCCACGGGGCACTCCACCTGGCAGCGGTCGCACACCATGCAGTTTGCCGCTATCTGCTCGGCACGGTGCCACAGGTCTTTGTTGCGTATGGTCTGCAGCAGATACACTCCCTGCGTGTTGCTTATGCCGAGCTCGCGGTTGACGGGGCAGTGGTCTATGCAGATGCCGCAGCGCGAGCAGGCGCTGAGCTCGAACTTGGTGTAGCCGCTCGGTTTGTTGCCCTCTATCACGCCGTTTTTGCGGAAGTATATGAGGAACACCTCGGTGAAGATGTGCATGTAGCGAGTGAACGGCATCAGTGTGAAGAAGGTGCCGAGAGCCAGTGAATAGAGCACCCACAGCAGGTACTCTATCTCGGCGCTGTCGAGTCCTATGGCAGCTATCACCGTGCCTACCCATCTTACAAGGAAACCACCGTTGCCATATATTGACGAAGTGGCGCCTTCGGCGAGCAGCCGCAACGGGAAAATGCACCATAACGAGAATTTGGCTATGCGGTCGGTGAGGTTGTGCTTGGTGGTGCGTTTCATCCCTAACGGTTTAGACCACACCTTCTTGAGCATTGCAAGGAAGAGTCCGCTGAGCACGTATAGCAGCAACACATCCATCAGTGTGGCTATCTGTTGCGAATGGGCAAACTCCACTATGCGTTCGGACCTTGGCTCGAAGTAGTTGAAGAATATGGCGGCATAGAATGGATGTCCGCCAGGGCAGGCCATCAGTGCCTGCACAAAGCCCACCACTATGAGCAGGAACCAGCCAAAGGCGAGGCTGCGGTGCATGTAGCCCAGCAGCAGGTTGCGCTGTGTGATGCGCCAGTGCAGCAGACACTCGCGAAACATCTCCCAGATGGCTGGCAAAATCTTTATCGACAGGATATTGCGACGTATGGTTATCTGTTGCCGCTTGCTGAAACTGTTAATCCAGCGTATATATTTCATCAGCGAGACAGCCAGCAGGGCAACGACACCTGCGCAGAATGGCAATACAAAAATATCAAACACTTTTAGCTCTCCTCCAGTAGTTTACGCATGTTTACTATGAGTGCTCTGGTGTTGACGCCGCGGGGGCACACCAGCACACATTTGCCGCAGAGCATGCATTTGTTGAGTTCGTCGGCGAGCCCCTCGTATTGTCCGCGACTGAATTTGAGGTGGGTGGCTCTTATGTTGAAACCTGTCATGCCGCCTGCTGTGCATGTGGCTGTGCAGTTGCCGCAGGCTATGCAGTACTTGTACGAGGGCACGCGGCTCAGCAGCTCTTCATAGCGTTGCCGGTTGGCGGCGTCGAAGTCCACTATCCTCGTGGTGCTTATCGTAAATCCAAAATCTGTTGCACTCATTGTCTTTCCACATTTTCTTTAAGATCCATGCCGCCAGTCACTTCAAAGATGCGCCGCACCTCGTCGAGGTCTTCTTGCGGTATGTTGCGCAGTGCGCCGCTGCCCTCGCCGTGGTAGTTGGCGCCGAGTTTGGGTGCAATGTCTTCTATGTGTTGGCGGTACCAGCGCCACACAGGTCCCTGCTCGGGGTGATAATCGGGGTCTACCTTGTCGGGGTGCACGCAGTAGCCTATCTCGAGTATGTTGCGCTGTATGGTGTCCATGAGCTGTTTCTGCTGACGCCCTTTCTCACTGCTGTTGAAGTAGCCAAACTCCTGCGACGCCTTGCGCAGCACGCTTATAAGCTCTCCCGGCACGTTGCCACGCGGACAGCGCGGCTTGCATGACATGCACTGGCCGCAGTACCAGATGGTTTCACTCTTCAGCAACTCCTCAATCTCCTGTTCATCGCCACGTTGCACCGTCTCGCAGATACGGCGTGGGTCGTAGTCGTAGAACTCTGCCGCGGGGCACACCGCAGTGCATACACCGCAGTTCATGCAGGCTTTGAGCGCCTCGCCAAAGCGTACGTCCTGCCGCAGATAGTCAATGATATTGTTCATACTTGTCGGAAACGTGATCAATTTTATGATTGCTAAATGTTATTCGCTGTCCTTGTTTTTAATTCATAGGTGCTCATGACCTTAGTTATACCTAAAATTGATTTTGCCCTTTATTCGCTGCCATGTTTATAATTCATAGGTGCTCATGACCTCAGTTCAGGGCGCATATATTTTGATGCCGTTTATACCCAGGGCGGTGCCCTGGGCTGTTGGATTTATGCCCTTTATTCGCTGTCATGTTTTTAATTTCATAGGTGCTCATGACCTCAGTTCAGGGCATTCCAGAATAATTAGGTAAAGAATTTAGTATTCATATTAATTTTTAACCAAACAGACATAGTATCTATTATTTACAATTTTACCTTGTTCAGGGCCATGAGCCGGAAGAAGAGTTTCGGGAAAGCTTTCTCGCGGTCGCGCTTCAGCATGTCGATGGTTATATGGGGGTGTTTCATTATGGTTAGCTTGTGGGCCTCGACAAACTCTATCAGAGTTCCGTCGGGGTCTTCAATGTAGGTGAAGTGGCCGCTGGCCTCGCCCATGTCGAAGTGGCCGTTGTCTTTGCAGCTGTCCACTGTGAAGGGGTATCCCAGCTCGTTGGCACGCTGCTCAAGGGCCCGCATGTTGGTGACGTCGAAGCATATCTGTATGAATCCGGGGTCGCCCCAGTAGCGCCCCTCAAAAGTCTTGCGTGGCTGTCTGTCGAGGGCCTGCACCAGCTCTATGCTCCCCGGGCCGTAGAGCGGCGCGAAAGCGCCGCGGCGCCTGCTGCTCTCGCGCAGCAGCACCCGGCGGAAACGCCCGTCGCCACCGGCCATGAACCCCAGGTCGTCAAAGCTGCCGGTCTGGTCGTATACCATCTGGTCGTAGCCCAGCAGGTCGCGGTACAGCTTCGTGGATTTCTCTATGTCGCTGCAGCCTATCATTGAGCCCACGATGCCGCCGCCCAGCTTGCCCTGGTCTATGAATATGTAGTTGTCCTCTACAACCTTGAAGTGGTTGCCCCAGGGGTCGCGCACCATGAAGGTCTGGCTTCCGTCGGGTGCGGTGCACAGCGGGCTTATGTCTTTGTATTTGGCGCTCAGCTCCTTGTGGTAGCTTGCCACGTCGCGGCTCTTTATCTTGGCGGCAAACACGCCCAGGTCGCCCGCCGCCACCTCGAAGGGGCAGGGCACAGGCTTGCGCTCCGAGTACTGCCATATCTCGAAGCCGCCACCGCCTTGCAGGTTGACAGCTATGCAGGCATGGCGTTTCTGTGCCTTGCCTCCCGTGTAGGGCAGCATGCGCTCCGCCACGGTGTCGTCCTCCAGTATACGCACATCCATGCCGAACATGTCGATGTACCAGCGCCACGAGGCTGCAAAGTCCTCGCAGCCCACGCCGGTCTGCTGTATGCCCGAAATCAGGAAATCATTGCTCATTGTTGTATTGACTTTTGCGTGTGTTTTTGACAAAACTTTTTTTGCAAAGATAGCATTTTGTTGTCTATATGTAATGGCAATTGGTAAAAAGATATTAAACTACTCCATTTGCTTCTTTTTTTATATGCTGATATTTAGGCTGATGGGGATGTAATTGTTTTTTTGTTACGAGAGCTTTTTATTTTATTTCGTATCTTTGCATTTTGTTATGCATGACATTCCGACAGCCCAGTATGTATTGTGCGGAGCCTATATGATGCTTCTTGCCGTCAGTGCTTCGGTCCTGTTTTTCCGTTCGCGTGCGGCAGTTCCGGCGGAAAAGGGAAGGGGGGCAAAAGCGGGCCGCTCAAGGCTGCACCTGCTCGTGGCAGGTTTGGTGCTTCTTGAGCTGTGCTATGTCTTGTTAGCTGTCATCTACGACTTCAGGTCTCCGGCAGGCTTGCCGTTGCATTTTTTCGACATGCTGTCGATAACACTATTGTCGCCAGTGTTTTACCTAATCACCCACACGCTTCGTTACAAAACGCTTCCATCGTTCTACAAGGTAGTGTTGCATTACCTTCCTTTTGTGGCGATGTTTGCGGTGTTCCTTCTTGATCCAGATGGTCGGGTGTTTTATTTATTGGCGCTATATGTCGCTGTCTATTACTCTGTTCTGCTCTCATACCATGCCCTCTGGTTCTTGCGGTACCGCGATGTGTGGTCCAATTATGACGATGCATACAGGAGGCAGCATCTGTGGCAGCTCTGGCTCATTGTTGTCCCGATACAGATACACATGTTAATATATGTGTACTATGCTGTTATGCCGTCTTCAGAGAGCCGCATGATTTACTTTGCCTCTGCCATAGTGTTGCTTGTTGTGGCAACTCTGAGCACATATCACGACAGGCGAGCCCCGTCGAGCGAGGCGGAGTGCATAGAGCAGCTTGACCCGGCATCTCATGATGTCTCGTCGACAGCCCTGCCAGAGGCTGTCAAGATGCAGATAGCAAAGCGGTTGAAGCAGGCAGAACAGCAGAATATGCATCTCCAGCATGAGGTAAACCTCGATGCTTACGCGCAATATGTAGGCACCAACCGCTCGTATCTCTCACGCTATCTTAACCAAGAGCTTAACACTACTTTCTACGATTACCTTAACAACAAACGCCTCGACCACGCCATCGACCTTATGAAAACATCGAGGGCGCGGATAAGCGACGTGGCTTTTGCATCGGGATATGCCGACACCTCAACGTTCCGTCGCAACTTCAAAAAGTACAAAGGGTTGCCGCCTCGCCGCTATTTGTCGGCCAATCCACAATAAAAACAGCCTTTCGTTGTTATACCTTATTGCGAAACTAAAACAAACAAGTATATGACCATTGACAACACAGCAAAAAAGAATATGCAGGCGTGGCTCGACGGCGCCTACGACGAGCAGACCAAGCAGGCCATACGCGAGCTTGCCGAGCACAACCCCGAAGAGCTCAACGAGAGCTTCTACCGCCATCTGGAGTTTGGCACCGGCGGACTGCGTGGCATCATGGGTGTGGGCACCAACCGCATGAACAAGTACACAGTGGGTATGGCTACACAAGGTCTTGCCAACTACGTAAAACGCTGTTTCCAAGGCGTGAGCGAGCTGAAAGCCGCTGTGTCGTTCGACAGTCGCAACAACAGCCGCGACTTTGCCGCTATCACTGCCAACGTGCTGGCAGCAAACGGTTTCACGGTGTATCTTTTCAACGACATGCGTCCCACCCCGGAACTCTCCTTTGCCATACGCCACCTGCATTGCAACACCGGTGTGATGATTACAGCCTCACACAACCCCAAGGAGTACAACGGCTACAAGGCCTATTGGGACGACGGCTGCCAACTCACCGCTCCCCACGATGTCAACGTGATCGACGAGGTGCTTAAAATCAAACAGATAACCGATGTGCAGTGGAGTGGCGGCACGGGCAAGATAGTGAGTATCGGCGAAGATGTCGACGAGGCTTTTATCAAGCATGTGGAAGCCAATGTGTTGCACCCAGAGTGCATCAAGGCCCACCACGATGTCAAGATAGTCTATACCCCGCTCCACGGAACTGGTATCACTATGATACCAAAGACTTTGCAGCGTCTTGGATTTACCAATGTCAACATCGTGGAGCCGCAGGCGGTGCCCGACGGCAATTTTCCCACCACCCCGTCGCCCAACCCCGAGGAACATGCGGCAATGAGCATGGCCGTGGAACTTGCCCGGAAGATCGATGCCGACATAGTCTTTGCCAGCGACCCCGACGCCGACCGTGTGGGTGTGGCGGTGAAGAAACCCGACGGCAGCTGGATGCTCCTCAACGGCAACCAGACACTCAGCGTGTTGCTTTACTACCTCCTCAAGTCGCATAGCGACAAAGGTACGCTCAAAGGCAACGATTATATTATCAAGACCATTGTCACCAGCGAGTTGCCTGCCGCCATCGCCAAGCGCTACGGCGCCAAGGTCTACGACGTTCTTACAGGCTTCAAGTGGATAGGCTCCAAGATACGTAGCCTCGAGGGCAAGGAACATTTCATTGGCGGCGGCGAGGAGAGCTACGGCTATATGATTGGCGACTTTGTGCGCGACAAGGATGCCATAGGCTCGTGCTGCATGATTGCCGAGATTGCCGCATGGGCGGCTTCGCAGGGCAAGACTTTCTTCGATGTGCTCACCGACATCTACAAGGAATTCGGCTTCTACAAAGAGGGGCTGCTCAGTGTGGTCCGCAAGGGCAGGAGCGGCGCCGAGGAGATACAGCAGATGATGGCCGACTACCGCAAGAATCCGCCTGCCGAGATATGTGGCAGCGCGGTGGTGCGCATACGCGACATCAAGTCGCTGGAAGACAAGGATATGGTCACGGGTGCCACCACGCCTATCGACCTGCCGGAGAGCAACGTGCTGCAGTTCTTCACTGCCGACGGCTGCAAGGTCACGGTGCGCCCCAGCGGCACCGAGCCCAAGATAAAGTTCTATTTCAGCGTTAAAGGCGAGCTCTCATGTGCCCAGAAGTTCGACGAGGTGGAGTCGTCGCTCAACGCAAAGATAGAGGCTCTGAAAAAGTCGCTCAACCTGCTCTGAACCATATAATACAAATAGAACCTACCTCAAATAAAAAATCAAAATTATGGGTATTATCATCACAATCCTCATCGGTGCGCTGGCAGGATTTCTGGCTGGCAAAATCATGAAAGGTGCTGGCTTCGGCTTTTGGGTCAACCTGTTGGTCGGTATAGTCGGCGGTTTCATCGGCGGCAATGTGCTGTCGTGGTTAGGCATCCACTGGGCCGGCATCGTCGGCCAGATAGTCACCGCCGTAATCGGCGCAGTGATACTGCTCTGGGTTGTTTCTTTGATCAAGAAGAAATAAGAGAGAACCACAGACGCTCCAACTTCAGACAAACCTTCCCCTCATTCAGAAACTTCTGGATGTGGGGAAGGCTTGTTTGTACTCTTTCATTTTCAATGTCTTTACGGTGAAGATATCGTGGCGTGATATATCTTATTGTGTAATTTGGCTGTTTTTTTATGATTAATTAATGGCAATTAATGTTTAAAAACACACGTCAGCGTATATTTCTGGAAATTAGTGTTGCTCTCCTTTGAAAAAACATTAATCTCCGTACAAGACTATTTGTGTTATTTGTGCTATTCGTGTTCAAAAGATTTTGTGGTCGCCTTAATAGAAGTCAATTAAGTAGCTGATATTTAATGATTAATTAATGGCAATTAATGTTTAAAAACACACGTCAGCGTATATTTCGGGAAATTAGTGTTACTCTCCTATGAAAAAACATTAATTCCCGTTAATTGTCCATATAATGTGGCATTAATTAAGTAGCTGATATTTAATGATTAATTAATGACAATTAATGTTTAAAAACATACGCCTGCGTATATTTCGGGAATTTTATGTAATTTTGCACCGTCGTTTCAACCAAAGCCGAAGCGGGGGTTTTTCCGACGCCAGTCGGAAAAACGTTCTGTTAAGAACGTGCTTGCCGAGGCAGCGGGCGGGGCGGCAAGACATATAAGAAAGACGTTGTAACAGCGTTTATCTGCGGCATAGAGAACTTCGCAAATTCATTAGGCTTAGCAGTAACGCAATGTCAACGTCCATGGTTTGGTATACATAATTCTGTATATCATAACGCGTGGGCTTCGGCATTGCTTATTCTAAGCCAAAGGCAATGCGAAGGCCTTCTATGCGGGATAAGCAAAGTGGCAGATTCCCGCGCTTCTTTTTTATATGTCTCATGGTAAAAATAAGACAACGGCGTTTTCGGGAATCAACGTCAGCAAAAGTTGCACCCGACACGAATCAGGGGTAATATTATGAGACATTTTTCTCTGCTTTTAATGTTTTCTATTTCCTTCTTTGCAGTAGGATGTGGAGCTTTACAAAAAATCGTGAAAATTACCGTAGACCAAGATGATGCAAAAATCTATGTGGATAATAACTATGTGGCTACAGGTACATACGCAGCACACATAAAATGTGGAGAAGGACATATACGCGTAAAGATTGAGAAAGAAGGATATGTGACACGGAGATTCAAAATAAGAGAAGACGATACAAGAAATGCTATAGATGTTACTTTAGATCCTGACGAATCATGGAACCAGTCTATAGCCACCGAAATGGCAAACAAATTTTTCACTGTACCAGTTTCCAAAGCCTACATTGAGCATGCAGGAAGCGAATCAGAAGCAGCAAAACTTGTATGGAAAACATTGCATCAGATACTTATGAATTACATTGAAGAAATAGAAGAGTCGAACCAAATGGGTGGTTATATTCAGTCTGCTTGGGTAGTCAAAGAATTTCCAGGTGCAGAGGTTAAAGTACGTACACGTGTCATTATCAAAGAAACTAATGCCGGAGGTGATTTGACGTATCGAATAAAATTATGTTCAGAGATTGCACCATACAATGGCACAAATGACCAATATGTTGAGTGGTCTAGAATATTGAAAACATATGAACCAATGATATCTGAATTTCAAGCCCGTATAGGTAAAATGTAAATATGGAGAGTTTGATAATGAAAAAACTATTAGTAGTAACAGCGCTTTTACTTTATTCAGCAGAGTGGAACCTAAATGCTCAAAGAGTTATTTGGCAGGATGATTTCGAGACAAGCAAGGGCTGGTCAGAATTTGAAGATGAGGATGGTAAGGCAGTCGTCAGGGATGGAATGCTTATAATTAAAAGTAATGAGGGATGGAGCTACATAAGCCGGTGTAAAACTAATCTTGACGGAAATAAGAACTTTACAATCAGTGTGGAAGTTAATGCGAAAGATGGCATAGAGAAAGATCGTTACGTTGGAATAATATTCGACTTTAATGATAGGAAGAACTATAAGGTCTTTTATATAGAAAAAGACATGGTCCGGTTTGCTGAATGTCGAGATGGTGTAATCGTGCGCGATGAGAAAGATGTGTTGAAAAAACAGAAAAAGGATAAAAAAAATCGCGATAAGAGCATATCGTTGACCTTTGAGGTTCAGAAAAAAGGGCAAAGTGCTATGTTTATTGTGAACGAAGAAGAGGCTCTTGAGATGGACGGTATAGAAGTCAAGTCTAACCGAATTGGATTTTTGGTGTCAGGGAATCAGGAAGTGTCTTTTGACAATGTGAAGATAGTGCAATAATACCACAAGTAATATCAATGCGAGTTACTATGTATTGTCTCGCGAAATTTTGGTGTTTCTTGTTTGTGATTTTGCTATAGTCCACTGCTTTACAAGGTGTTTTACGACACAGCATGTGTAAACCATAATATTCACGACATAAGTATATACCATATAGCAAGGAATAGAAGATGCCAGCGTGATAGACGCGAAGGTGTACAGCTGCGACGGGCGTATAGTGGTGGAGGGTGCCGACGGCAACAGCGTGACGCTCTACGACATCGCAGGCCGCATCCTCGCCACGCGCCGCGACGAGCAGGGACGTGCCGGCCTCCGGCGCATATATCATAAAGATAGGACACCTCGCCCCCCGCAAGGTGGTGGTGATAAAGTAGCAAAGAGACAAGACCTGCTATTGGTCTATGCTGTTGGCATCTGTCAGAAACTGATAGATGCCAATAGTTGTTATGCCGTCTTCGTCGTGGCTCGGGGCATGATAGCCCGCAGTAAGGATTATCTTGCGGAAAGAATCATTAACGTGTAGCAGCGACCGTTTCTCTTGTGCTGTCTTGTCATCGGAAAGCATCTGGTATGCTGACTGAATATAATACTTCCGGCTTCCCTTGTTTGCCACAAAATCAATCTCCAGCGTCTGTCGAGGAGCCCCTTGCGGTCGTATCGTCACATTCCCAACATCAATAGAGAAACCTCTTGACCGTAATTCGTTGTATATTATATTCTCCATTATGCTGCCTCTGTCTGATTGCCTAAATGAAAGCAAGGCATTCCGAAGCCCCACATCTTGAAAATAATACTTGGATTGGGCACCGATATACTGCTTTCCCCGAATGTCATAGCGCAGACAGCGTTCTATCAAAAACGCCTCCTCAAGGTATTTGAGATATTTGGTTATTGTATTGTCTGACAATGTGATTTTCTTCTTGCTCTTGAAGGTGTTGGCAAGGCTGGTGGCATTGGTAAGAGACCCTATGGATGAGGCGAGTACACGTGTCAGCTCACGCAATTCTGACGTGTTTTCGACATTGTACCGTTCAATTATGTCACGCAAATATACTGTGACCGTTAGTTGTTTAAGATATTCTTCCCTGTCAGCGACGCCTATTGAGACAAGTGCAGGAAGCCCGCCATAGTGTAGATAATAGTCCCATGCTTCATCTATTGAGCCCTCCGTTGCAGACACATATTCAGCAAAAGACAATGGCCACAGGTGGATTTCAAAGCTTCGACCTCTGAACTCCGTAGCAATATCTGTTGACAAAAACCGTGAGTTGCTGCCAGTTACATAGACATCCACATTGGGGATGTGCAACAAACTATTGAGCAACTCTGTAAAGTCCTCCACCAGTTGCACTTCATCAATAATCACATAGTGTATATTCTTGGATGTTGAGCAGAACGTTTCCACCGTATCGAGCAGTATCTCTGGATTCCTTAATTTACGACTTTTCAGATTGTCCATATTGACAAAAAAAATGTCTTGGCTTTGCACCCCATCCTGTTTTAATTTTTCTATGAAAAGGGTGTTTAACAGGAATGATTTCCCACAGCGACGGATGCCTGTAACTACTTTTATCAGTCCGTTACCCCTTGCATTCATCAGTTTATCAATATATTGCTGGCGTTCTATTATCATTTCATTTCGATTTTTTGGCAAATAATCCATTTTTTCGAAATGCAAAGTTACAATTTTTTTTGTAATTATAACAAAAATAATTAGTTTGGCACTAATATTTATATTAGAAAAATGCATTGGGAAGGTGCCGACGACAACGCGGTGACGCTCTACGACATCACAGGCCGCCTGCTCGCCACGCGCAGCGGCGAGCAGGCTCCGCTGCGCTTCGACGTGTCGGCCTCCGGCGCATACATCATAAAAATAGGTCACCTCGCCCCCCGCAAGGTGGTGGTGATAAAATAATATGAATGCTAAATGTTATTCGCTGTAATGTTTTTAATTTCATAGATGCTGCTCATGTCATTATTTGTGCTGGTAGGGTGCAAACTATGATTACTGGGCAAAGTGGAAGGATACGCAGGCAGGGGTGGGCGGTGTGGCCGCCGTCAGGCTTTTGAGGCGGAAGCCAGTGTCACTATGCTGACCGTGGTGCCCGGCACCTGTAGTATTGCTTTGCAGCACGACTCTATGGTGGCGCCTGTCGTGACCACGTCGTCGACAACCAGCACATGGCGGCCCGTCAACGCATCGGGCTGTATGACGGCGAAGACGTTGGCCATGTTCTCAACTCTCTCTATCCGTGAATGGTGTGTCTGCGACGAGGTGTTGCGTGTGCGCTGTACGGATGTTGTGTCTATGGGGCGGTTGAAGACGGTGGCAATGCCTTTGCAGAGCTCTTCGCTCTGGTTGTATCCTCGCTTTCTTTGTTTCTTTTTGTGCAACGGCACGGGGAGCAGCATGTCGCAGTCGTCGAAGCGGTTCGACCGGGCCAGTTGGTGCCCTATCATAGTCCCCATCATCTTGGCCAGCCGCAAGTCGCCGCTGTATTTAATGCGGTGTACAATGTGCTGCGAGATGGTCTCGGCGCGAAAGGTGAGCAGAGCCCCTGCGCTCACCACGGGGATCCTGCCCATGAAAAGCTCCTCTATGGGGTTGTGTGCCATCTCGATGGAGTAGTTGTGCGGCAGCTCCAGAGAGCAACCTACGCATAGAAGGTCTTCCTGTGCCACCAGTATTCTTCCGCATACGTGGCAGCGGCGCGGAAACAGGATGCTGAGCAGTTTGTGTATCATGGCAAAAACAGGCAGCTGTCGCCATAGCTCAGGAACCGGAAGTCGTGGTCGAGCGCATAGCGGTAGCATTCGCGCCAGTCGTCGCCGATAAGAGCCGACACGAGCAGCAGCAGGGTGCTGCGTGGCTGGTGGAAGTTGGTTACCAACCCATTTATTACATGGAACTTATAGCTTGGTGCTATGAGCAGCCGTGTGTCGCCTTGCAGCGTGTCGGTATCGTTGCGCTCCATCCATTGCAGCACATTGCCCAGAGCTTCCGCAGTGCTTATTGTCTTTTGTGCGTTTTCGTAGGGTTCCCATTGTCCTACGTGCATGGCTTCGAGGTGTGGTGCCGAAGCGAGTTGTACGCCAAACCAATAGACTGATTCCAAGGTGCGTACCGATGTGGTGCCAACAGCCACTATGGGGTTGGGCAGGTGGTGGAGCAGGTGACGCAGGTTCTGGCAGGTGACGACGACTTTCTCGGTGTGCATGTCGTGTTCGCCAACGAGGTCGCTGCCTACAGGCTTGAAAGTGCCGGCTCCCACGTGGAGGGTGACGTATTCGGTGGCTATGTGCCTTGCTCCAAGGTCGTTGAAGACCTGCTCGGTGAAGTGCAGCCCGGCGGTAGGGGCTGCCACCGACCCTTGCGGGTTGGCGTAGATGGTCTGGTAGCGGCTGTTGTCCGACGTCTCCGCCTTGCGGTTAAGGTAGGGCGGCAGCGGTATGACACCGGCGTGCTCCACCACTTCGGCAAACGACACCTCGCCGTCCCACATGAAATCCACTACCCACGCATTGCCTACGGCTTGTCTGCGCATAGCGTTTAGAACCAGCTGCTTGTCGCCTATGGCGAAAGGCAGCTCCAGCTGTGTGTCGGCTTTCCATTTCTTGTTGTTGCCGACAAAGCAGAGCCAGCTGCAGCGGGAGCGTTGCTCGAAGGACTGTGCGAAGGGCATCTGCCACGGTTCGAGGCAGAAAATCTCTATATGCGACCCCGTGGCCTTGCGGAAAAGCAGACGGGCGTGGATGACCTTGGTGTTGTTGAACACCAGCATGGTGTCGGGCGGGAGCAGGGCGGGGAGTTTGCGGAAATGGCTCTCGTCAATACTGCCCTTGTTGTATACCAGCAACTTGGAAGCGTCGCGTTCCTGTAGCGGGAATTTGGCTATGCGGTGTTCGGGCAGTGGGTAGTCGTAGTCGGCTATGGCTATCAGTCTGGGGTCGGTATGCATGGGCGGTTCAGGAGCGTTTTTGTGCCGAGGTGAAGCACGAGAGCATTACGTACCACAGTATTATGCAGGGCAGGGCCAGTGTGCGCAGAGCAGCGAGCAGCACGGCGCAACCTATGAGGAAGCAGTATCGTGTGCTGTTGTGGTGCCAGTCCATCTGCTTGAAGTTGAACTTCAGTGAGAACATGGGCAGCTCGCTCACCATTAGTATGGCCACCACGAGTGAGAGTGTGGCGAGTGATATGGCGCCAGCCGTCGTGGTAAGCCATTGATAGTGTGTGCCGTTGCCGTAGGCTATGGCTATGCCTACCCATACGAGCGCAGCGGCGGGTGCCGGCAGGCCTATGAACGACGAATGCTGGCGCTCGTCGAGGTTGAACTTGGCGAGCCGGTAGGCGGCAAAGGCTGGGGTGAGGAAAGCCACGTAGCGCAGTTGTGGCAGCGGCGAGGCGTTGAGCAGTGCGAAGAGTATGAAGGCGGGAGCCACGCCCGATGTCACGAGGTCGGCCAGCGAGTCGAGCTCCTTGCCAAGCGGCGAGGAGACGCCGAGCAGCCGCGCGGCCATGCCATCGAAGAAGTCGAAGAAGATGCCGGCAAGAATGAATGCAGCGGCGCCAAGGGTGTGCCCTTGCGATGCCAGCCATGTGGCGACAACCCCGCTCACCAGGTTGCAGAGGGTTATGATATTGGGTATTTGCCGCCGCATTGGCAGTCAGGGTTTAATACACAGGGTTCCCGTCTTAGTAGAGCTTGACGATAAGCTTGAAGTCGGGGTCGTCCCAGTAGGCGCGGAACTCAGTGTCGACGGCGGCTTTCTCCTTGTATTCGTATTTCTCGTCGATGGAGGCTTTGAGGTTCTTGAGGCAGTTGGTGCGGTCGCCAAGGCGTGCGTAGGCCACGGCGCGCAGGTAGTTGACTTCCGAGTTCTGGTCGAGGCAGCAGTCCAGCGTGCGTATAGAGGTGCTCGTCTCGCCGTTCATGAGTTGCGCAAAGGCGAGGTTGAAGCTGCAGGTGCTTTTCTTGAGCTGTTTCTCGGCCTCTTTGTAGTTGCCTTTCTTGAGGTTGAGGATGGGCAGGTTGGTGGCGGCATCCGAAGAGCCTTGGCGCTGAGCCTCTTCGAAGTAGTATTTGGCGAGGTTGTAGTCTTTCTTGGCGAGGCACAGCAGGCCGGTGTTGTTGAGCACGTCGGGGTTGTGGGGGTTGATTTCGCGGGCTACGTTGAGGAAACGCTCGGCTTCGCCGTAGTCTTCAAGGTAGAACGCCACGGCTCCTGCGTTGTTCCAGGCGGCCCACTCGGAGCTGTGGTTCTCGGTGGCCCACTTGTAGTATTTCAGCTTGGTGGGGTAGCTGTAGTTGATGTAGGCGGCATACATAAGCTCGTCGAACGAGAGCTTGGAGGGCTTGAGGGTGGCCTGTTTGGCCAGCTCCACGTCGTCCATGCGGGCCTCGGAGTAGTAGAGGGCTATCTGGGCGCGGCGCAGGTTGGGGAAGATCTCGGTGTTCAGTATGGAGTAGGAGTCGGCCATGTGCTTTATCATCTGTTCGCGCTTGATGAGGTTCTGCTGCGTCTCCACAATATTGATTATGGCGTTCTTGTCCTGTATGTCGGACTCTTCGACCATGATTACGAAGTGCACCCAGTCTTCGCCTGCGGAGCGGGTGGTCATAATGACTTTCTTGAGCTGGCTGTACTTCCAGTACTCCAGTTCGTGGGCTTGCACGTTGGCGCGGCGGGCCATTATGGTGAGGGCGTCGTCGAGCACGCGGCGGATCTGCACTGTGGCCACTTCGGCGCGGTTTTTGGACACGCCCACGTTGTTGGTCTCCTCGCCTTCGGGCGAAGCCCATCCGGTAACGTTTATCTGCTTGGGCAGGCCGTTTTCAAGAATGATGCGTTTGAGGTTCTCGAGGTTGTTCTTGGCGTCGAACTTGCGGTTCATGTAGAGGTTCCAGTCCAGAGTGGAGAGGCCGTTGGGGAAGTAGATGTCGGAGGTCTCCACCACGCCCTGCTCTTTGTTGTAGTTGATGGGGGCTATGGAGATGTTGCCGCGTATGTTGACCCATGCCGAGGTGTTGTTCACGCCGTCGGAGATAAGCACGGTGGGGAAGCGTTTGCCTTTGCGTTTCACTGGGGGCTGGTAGCCGGTGACATCCTTGCCGTCGCGGCGCGACACGCGGAACTCCTCGGCGAACTTCGCCTCGTCGTCGGTTGTGGCTGTCGTGTAGCCCACTGGGGTCAGTGTGACGCGCCCCGTCTCCATGCCGGGCTTGAAGTCAAACTCGTCGCTGTACGTGAACCTGCCGCCGTTGTCGTAGCTTATGGCTATGCCTTCGCCGTTGACGTTCTCACCCTTGAGGGTGATGGGGTTGAGCGGTATCACGCCGCCTTCCCATGTAAACACAGGCTGGAGAAAGAGGGCCACGTTCTTTGCAAAATATTTCTCGGGCACTGAGCCGGTGAATTTCACCATCACCTTGTCGTCCATCGTCTCCACCGGATTAGGGGTGGCCTGGTAGCGGATTTTTTTGCTCTGGGTCTTCATTTTTGCCAGTCCGCTGCAGCCCGTAAGCAACACAGAGGCCAAAAGGAACACGAATAAGGTTCTCTTCATTGATATAAGGTATTTGTTCTTTATGTTTGATATATAATTAAATACACGCACCTACGGACACGCTCCGCAAGTGTGTGGGATACAATATCCCGTCTGCAAAGATACGATTTTTTTTCGTAACGGCACGATATTTTTTTAATAAGGCATATTAAGAAACTGTTTTGATTTCGTTCAATAAATTCCTTATGCCATTATGACTCGGTGTTTTTTTTACAGCCCTTTGGTTACAATGGCACCCCATTGCGCCCTCAGTGCCGCAAAAAAAATCCCTCGATTATATGTCCAATTGTTCTTGTCAATTCAATAAAATCAAAACAGTTTCTGAGTCCGATTATTCGCTACATGGTGCAGCCCCTGTTTTTCAGGAAACGACGCGGAGCGTATGCCTATTGGGGGCGCGGCAAGGGTTTGGCATAACGGTATGCCGAAAAGGGGGAAAAGCCTCGGCCTTCCCCCCTTTTCGTTTAGAGCGCTGTGTGATTAGTGGCAAACTATTGCTCGTCCTTAGCTATGACGGCTTTGTGAACGGCATTCCAACCTGCTGCGTTAAGACCCCAGTTGTTGGTCGAATTCTTGTTGCCGGTTACTCTCACTTTTCTTCTCTTGACCTTTTTGTTAGCGTTTATACCCATGACTTTAAGTGTTTATACTTGGTTTAACTTATTGAAATTCTGCGTAAGATGTGTTTACATCCACATTGCTTTGGTTTTGCAAAGATACACTAAAAATTTGTATTAACCAAAAAAAAATCAGTCGCCCTCCCTGTGTTCCTTGCGTAGCAGGTCGTTGACGGTTTTCACCGGGTTGAATGTGGCGAGAGGCACCTCCACGAATACCGTGTTCCAGAATGCCATGGCGCCGTTCCACAGTCCCGGCAGCTCCTGCGACTTCAGCGTGGTGGCCCCTTTGGATTTCTTTGATATAAAACCTGTCTTGGGGTCTACATATTTGCGTAGGTCGAACCGGCGGCCGCGGTAGTCCCTGGTGGAGCATACGAGGTCGACGGGGTTGAAGTGGGTGGACTGTGTAAAGAGCTCCTGTTGTGCTGGGTTGCGCAGGTTTACCTGTGCCGACTCCACAATCTGCAGGCTGCGGTGACCTGCATTGTCGACAACAAAGAACGGACCTCCGCCTGGTTCTCCTTGGTTTTTCACCATGCCGCACACGCGCAACGGTCTGTTGAGCATCTGCAACAGCAGTTTGCGGCGTTGCACTATGCTTTGCGGCATTGGGTCGGGCAGGTCGATATGAAGCTGTTTGCTGCAGAAGCGAGCTATCTCCTGTACCTTCTGCTCGTCGGCACGCGTCTTGAGCTCGCGTATATATCCGTAGGATTTCTCGCGCAACTGCAGAAGCAGTCCGGCGAGAGCTTTCTTATATACTATAGTGGTGTGTTTCAGCCAGTCGGGGACTACGTTGTCGATGTTCTTTATGAATATTATGTCGGCGTTGCACTCGCCGAGGTTCTCTATCAGAGCCCCGTGGCCGCCGGGACGGAATACAAGCCGGCCATCCTCGTCGCGTAGCAATTCGTTGCGTTCGTTGACGGCTATTGTGTCAGTGTAATGCTTTTGCTCCGAATAGCTTACATTGAGTTTGATGTTGTACTCCTCCTCGTAGTGGCTGGCTACCTCTTTTATTTTTTTGCGGAAGAGATCGCGGTGTTCGGGCGACACGGTGAAATGCAGCCTCACCGTGCCGTCGGCGTTGCGTGCGTAGCCCGCCCCTTCCACTATATGCTCCTCTATAGGGGTTCGTGCATAGCCGTCGTAGCGGTGGAACTTGAGCAATGCCTTGGGCAGGGAGCCGTAGGCAAGATAGCGTTCGCCGAGCAGGTAGTTGATAACCGTGGTGTAGTCGCCGCTCTTGAGGTACTCGTTGATGTCGAGGCCGCTGCTCTCCATTTTCTTCCCGAGGTCGTCCCAGAAAGCGAAGCTGCGGATGTTTTCCAGAAACTCTTTCACCGAAGGGAACTCCTTCTCAAAGTTGTGGCTCACACCGAAATAGGTGGACGAGAACTCAAAGAGTTCCTTGAACATTCGAGTGGCGGCCCCCGATGCGGGCACGAATTTCAGCACATCCAGTCCTTTCTTGGCCACCTGCTTGTCGTAGAGGTCTATACAACGAGCTATCTCCTTGTCGGACAGCTGTGTGATGCCTCCATTGGCGATAGTGGCTGGTTCGGAAAGCTGGATAGGAGGGAAGCCTTCCCGAAAATTCTCTATCTGACGAGCAAGCTCTTCGGTGCTGATACCCTGTGCGGCAATCTGCTCAAGGTCGTCGGGCGACAAACTGGGCAACATGACTATCTCCTCTCCCTCACGATGCCGGGGTCGAGGGTGACCGTAGCCTCTACAATCTCGCCCTCCTTGAGTCTCACGGTGTTGCTCCCTTTTTGATAGCAGTAATAGTTGTCGGGAGTGTAGATCTCTGTGTAGAACGTGTCGTGCTCAAACTTGGCGTTGATGTTGAAGATGGCAGGGGCCTCGAACACTGTGTCGAAGCGTCCCGAGGCGTTGGTATACCCCTGACGCGACACATAACTGCTGTCGATATCCACCTTAACCCATGCGTGTGGCACCAATCCGCCCTTGCTGTCCTTCACAGTGACCTGCAAGTAACAGTTCGTATCCTTGTCACAACTATTCATAAAGCACACCGCTAAACCGCTGATTAAAAGAATGCACGCGGCTACAAAAATTTTTTTCTTCATGATTTGTTGTTTTTTTTCCGTTTATTTGGATTTTTTAGACTACTTTTGCATTTGCAAAATTAATAAATTTTCATGTCATGAAAGCAAAAAAACTCCTTTTCCTGAGCATTTTTTTCGGGCTGACATTCTGCTCGTGTGCTCAACATTCTGAAAACCAGGTGGCTCAGACTGAAACATCAGCCTATGTACTCATAGAGACCGACTATGGCAATATGACTGTAAAGCTCTATAATGAGACCCCTCTGCACCGCGACAATTTCATAAAATTGGCAAAAGAGGGCTTCTACGACAGCCTTCTTTTCCATCGTGTGATCCGCAATTTCATGATACAAGGAGGCGATCCTTCCTCAAAGTATGCGCCTGCAGGCGTCATGCTTGGCAACGGCAACGTCGGCTACACCATCCCTGCCGAGTTCCGCTCCGACCTCATCCACAAGAAAGGCGCCCTCGCGGCGGCACGCACCGGCGACAATGTCAATCCGGAGAAACGCTCCTCGGGCTGCCAATTTTATATAGTACAAGGCAACCTCTGGAATGAAGGCACTTTCGGCGCACTCCAGCAGCAGACCGGCAAACAGCTCACCCCTGCCCAGAAGAACGTGTATTCCACAATAGGTGGCACCCCGTTCCTTGACGGAGACTACACCGTGTTCGGCGAAGTTGTGGAGGGCCTTGAGGTCATCGACAAGATTGCCGCAGCACAGTGCGACCGCCAGAACCGTCCGCTCCAGGATATACGCATGAAAATGACATACTTAGGGCAGAAATAGCATTGTTTCACACCTACCTGACAACACCTTAACATCCATCGCATCTGCTATGAAAGAGAAAATTCAACAATACATCCGCGACATTCAGGAAACCACCATTGACAACATACACGACCAAGCCGCGCAGGTCGAGATGTTCCGCGTCAAATATCTTGGCAAGAAAGGCATCATCAGCCAGCTTTTCGACGAGTTCAAGGCTGCCCCTTCCGACCAGAAACGGGAACTTGGGCAGATACTCAACCAGCTCAAGAACGTTGCGCAGCAGAAAGTCGAGGAGTTCAAAAACCTTGTTGAGCAGCAGTCGGACACCGCCGTTTCCGCCGACCTCACCCGCCCCACCGACTTTTCCGCTCTCGGCAGTCGTCACCCGCTCTCTGTCGTCATGAATGAGATAACAGACATCTTCGGGCGTATAGGCTTCACTGTGGCGGAGTCGGGAGAGATAGAGGACGATTGGCACCTCTTTTCCGCACTCAACTTCCCCCCCGACCATCCCGCCCGCGACATGCAGGACACCTTTTTCGTCCAGAAAGAGACAGACCCACGCACCCCATCGGGCGCACAGGAGATAGCGCTGCGAACTCATACCTCCTCTGTGCAGGTGCGCGTCATGGAGCACTCCAAGCCCCCTATCCGTATCATTGCCCCGGGACGCGTTTTCCGCAACGAGGCCATCTCAGCGCGCGCCCACTGCATCTTCCACCAGGTGGAGGCTCTCTATGTTGACCGTCATGTCACCTTTGCCGACCTCAAGCAGACCCTGCTGTACTTTGCCAAGGAGATGTTCGGCTCTCAAACCAAGATGCGTCTCCGCCCCTCTTACTTCCCATTCACCGAGCCTTCGGCCGAGATGGACATCTCCTGCAACATCTGCGGCGGCAAAGGCTGCAACATCTGCAAAGGCACAGGGTGGCTCGAAATCCTCGGCTGCGGCATGGTCGACCCTAACGTCCTTGAATCATGCGGTATAGATAGCAAACAGTACTCCGGTTTTGCCCTCGGCATGGGTGTAGAGCGCATGGCTATGCTCAAATACCAGATACGCGACCTGAGGCTCTATTTTGAGAACGACCTGCGGTTCCTCAGCCAATTCGACAACATTATTTAAGTCCCTAACTTCGGTCTATATAATTTGTTATGGCTTTAATAAGACTCAACGGCATGCAGTTCTATGCGTACCATGGCTGTTTTGCGGAAGAGCGCAAGATAGGTACCCGTTTTGTTGCAGATGTCGAGTTGCAAGTCGACACCTCCGAGGCACAGTTAACCGATGAGATAACCTCCACGGTCAGTTACCTTGAGGTGTACCAACTTGTAAAGAAAGAGATGGACAAACCTTCGCACCTGTTGGAGAACGTGGTGTCGCGCATTGCCGACACCTTGCTTCAACAATTTGCCAGAATAGAGCAAGTGACTGTCAGGCTGAGCAAGCTGGCACCGCCCCTGGGAGGACCGGTGGCGTCGGCAAGTGTGGAGATAACAGTGAAACGCTAAAGGGGGCATTGCATTCCCTGCGGGTGTCATAGTATGTTGCCGTTGTCGTGGTAACTGTAGTATGTCTGCTGCCCGCTTCCGTCAATTCCCACGATGATGTGGTCGATGAGCTCTATATTCATCAGCTTGCCGGCTTCATGCAGTTTGTAGGTCAGTTTGTTGTCCATTGAGCTTGGCTTGGTGTCGCCAGTAGGGTGGTTGTGTGCCACTGCTATGCGTACCGCGTTGTGCTCAAGGGCATATTTAAACAGGTGTCGCAGGTCTACAGGAGTGTCGGTAATTCCTCCCGAACTTATTTGTTGCGAGGATATTATTTTGTTTCTCACGTTTAGATATATGGCCCAAAACTCCTCGTACGGCTGGTCGATGATTTTCCCTGAAACATATTTGTAGAGATCCATGCTGTTTTTAGCGTATATGCTCTTGTCGTTGTCGATGTTGCTGCCGAGCCGGTAGCCGAGTTCAAGAGCCGCAATTATCTTTGCAGCCTTTGCCTTTTCTATCCCTTTGTAGTTTCTAATCAGTTCAGTAGCCTCTGCTCTCGACAGTCTGGAGAGAGAGTGTTCGTAGTCCTTTAGCATCTGCTGTGCCAGTTGTATCGCATTTTGCCCCTGCTGCCCGCTGCCTATGATAATAGCAATAAGCTCGGCGTCCGACAGCGACTTCTTGCCATTCTTCAGCAGCTTTTCCCGTGGTTTGTTGTCTTCGGATAAATCAGGAATCGTAAGATTGGTTTTTTCTATCATTTTTTCACATATTTATCAACATTTCTGGTTTGCAAAAGTACCATTTTTTTCGCTTTTGAATAAGAAATTCGTGTGCGTGTCAATAAAAATTGTTATCTTTGCACATTCAAATAGTGTGCAGTATAAAACATTATTAACTTATAAAGTATGCAAAATAAAGGACTTATCAGAGTTTTGGCAATTGCGTTCTTTCTTGTGTGCCTCTTCCAATTGTCGTTTACGTTGGCAACGAGAAGCGTAGAACGCCATGCCAGAAAGTATGCCGCAACGCAGATAGAAAGCGCCGGTGTGAAGGATTATATCGCCAAGGCAGCTGCTGGCAATAGCGATTACGAGCAGACTTTGAGAGATTCCATCTACACCTCGAGCGAGACAATGTATCTCGACTCGATGGCCACCGAGAAAGTTCTCTATGGTTACACCTACAGGCAGTGCCAGGCAAGGGAAATCAATCTGGGTCTCGATCTCAAGGGCGGTATGAACGTTATGGTAGAGGTCTCTACCGTCGATGTTGTGAGGGCTCTTGCAAACCATACCGACGACAGCGTGTTCAATGCCGCTATCAAGAAAGCCTTGGCAAACCAAAAGACCACCACCAACCGCGATTTTGTGTCGCTTTTCTACGACGCTATCACCGATATTAATCCCCAAGTTGAACTGGCTCCGTATTTTAACGCTCAGCTGAGGGACAGAATCAAGCTTGGTGACAAGAATGATGATGTCATCAAAATCGTGAAGGAGGAGACCGATGGCGCTTATGACCGCACCTATGAGATTTTGCGCAAGCGTATCGATAAGTTCGGCGTTGCCCAGCCCACCATCCAGAAGTTGGAGGCGAGCGAGCGCATCCTTGTTGAGCTCCCCGGCGTGAAAGACCCCGAGCGCGTTCGCAAACTCCTGCAGGGTACAGCCCAACTTGAGTTCTGGCTCTGCTACGAGGCAAGCGAGGCTTTCCCGATGCTGGAAAAAGTCGACAGCTATGCCGCCGGCTTGGCCAATCTTGAAGGCGATGAGGAGGAGTCCTCCGAGGAAGAGACTTCCGACAACGACACAACTATCAGTTCGTCCGACTCGCTGCTCAACGCACTAACTTCGGCAAAGAACGAAGATGCCGATGCCGACCAGTCGTTGGCCGATGACAAGAATCACCCGTTGTTTGCAGTGTTCCAGCCCAACGTGGACCAGAATGGCCAGCTGGGTGTAGGCCCTGTTGTGGGTTATGCATTGGAGAAAAACCGTTCGGCTGTTGACAGAATGATACGCGAGGCCGAGGCAAGAAATATCTTCGACCGCAGAAGTGTGAAATTCCTCTGGGGCGCCAAGCCGCTGGAAGAGGGTTCCAACGTTTATGCTCTCTATGCCATCAAAGTCAACCCCCGCGACACCAATGCCCTGCTTGATGGCGGCGTTATCACCGATGCCCGTCAGGATTTCAGCAATGTTGGCGGCAATGAGATTTCGATGACCATGAACAACACCGGCGCCGAGAAGTGGAAACGCATCACAGGCAACAATGTCGGAAAGTGCGTGGCTATAGTTCTTGATGATATAGTATATAGCGCCCCTGTTGTGAGAGGCGAGATTGCCGGTGGCCGTTCGTCGATTACTGGTGATTTCACTCTTGAGGAGGCCAAGGACCTTGCCAATATTCTCAAATCCGGTAAGCTGCCGGCTCCTGCTGTCATTGTGCAGGAGGCTGTGGTGGGTCCCTCGCTGGGTCAGGAGTCCATCCACAAAGGTCTCATCTCGTTCATTCTGGCCTTTGTCATTGTGCTGGTTTACATGGTGGTGTTCTACAACCGTGCCGGTTGGGTGTCGGTCATAGCCCTTATCACCAACGTGTTCCTGCTGCTCGGTGTGCTGGCTTCCATTGGTAGCGTGTTGACACTGCCTGGCATCGCCGGTATAGTGTTGACAATGGCAATGGCCGTCGACGGCAACGTTATTATTTATGAGCGTGTGAAGGAGGAGTTGCGTTCCGGCGCGAGCATGAGCAATGCCATAAGCAACGGTTTCAAGAATGCCTACTCGGCAATTATCGACGGTCAGGTCACCACATTCCTGCTGGGTGTGGTTCTCATCATGTTCGGCAGCGGCCCTGTGCAGGGTTTTGCCGTAACGCTCTGCATAGGTATTGTGACTTCGCTGTTCACGAGTATCTTTATCACAAGACTTGTACTTGACAGGATGCTTAACAAGCAGCGCAAGCTGTCGTTCTCCTATCCTTTCACGGAGAACTTCATGCGCAATGTCCACATCAATTTTGTCGACAACCGCAAGACATATTATATTATAGGTGTGTGTGCCATACTTATCTGCTTCGCGAGCATGGGCGTACGCAAACTTAACTATGGTATTGACTTCACCGGTGGTCGTACATACGTTGTGCGTTTTGACCAAAATGTGAGTGCCAACGATGTGCGCGCCAGTCTGGCCAAAGAGTTTGAAGAGGCTCCCGAGGTGAAGACCTACGGCCCGAGCCGTCAGCTCAAGATTACCACCAAGTACAAGATCAACGAGGATGGTGACGAGGTCAAGAATGAGATCACGCAGAAGTTGTACGATGGCACCAAGGGCTACTTTGCCAATAAGAACATCACAATCGACGAGTTCCGCAGCACAGAGACCAATCCTATAGGTATTATCCAGTCGGAGCAGGTCGGTGCAACGATAGCTCATGACCTGGTGCGTAACTCCATACTTGCCGTGATTGGCGGTCTGCTCATAATCTTTGTGTATGTGGCAATACGTTTCCGCAACTGGAAATTCGGTGTCGGTAGTGTTGCCGCCCTGGCTCACGATACCATACTGGTTATCGGTATGTTTGCCTTGTTGCACGGTTTGCTCCCCTTCAACCTTGAGGTTGACCAGAGCTTTATCGCAGCTGTCTTGACGGTTATCGGTTACTCCATCAATGCCACCGTGGTTATCTTCGACCGTGTGCGTGAGAACAAGAAACTCTATCCGAAGCGTGACCTCAAGACGCAGATCAACGATGCCGTCAACGCCACTTTGGCGCGTACCATCAACACGAGCGGCACAACGTTCTTCACCTTGCTCATGATGTTCATATTCGGTGGCGAGGTTATCAGGGGATTCATCTTCGCATTGTTGGTCGGTGTGTTGTGCGGTGTGTTCTCGTCGGTATGTATTGCCAGCCCGCTGGTGTACGAGATAGAGACGGCTGCCCAACGGAGAAAAGAGGCAAAAAGCAATAATTAAATTATAGAAGGTTGAATTGTTGATTAGAGAAACAATCAAACAGCAATGGACGCTTCGGACATCATATTCTATATAATCACAGCCTTGTTCATTGTGATGCCTTTTCTCAAGAAAGGGCGTCGCAAGTTGGAGGTGCCGGTGGCAGATGTTGCCGACGATTTCCAACAGCAGGGTTGTGACGAGCCGTCGGAAGAGGAGGATGCGTTTGTATGGGGCGGCAGTGAGAAGGCTACGAGTGATGCCCCGAGTTACTTCACTTACGAAGCTCCTGACAGCGAGGTCAAGCAACCCGCAACGGAAACCCAGAGAGTGGAACCGGTAGTGGATGTACCCACGGTGATGCAGAGAGATGAGTCCGCGTTCAATGTGAGAGAAGCTATAATTTATCAAACTATACTTGAACCAAAGTTTTTAGTTAGGTGCTAACCACCATTCACTATTAAGTTGAATTAATCGTAATAATAAAAGATATGTTGAAAAAAGTACTACTTACGCTGGGACTGCTTGTGGCTGCCAACATGATGGCATGGGCACAAGGTACGCTGAAAGGTACTGTTACCGATGCCAAGACGGGTGAGCCTATGCCGTTTGTCAATGTCATTGCCAAACTTGATGGGCAGCAGGTAGGCGGAGCGCAGACCGACTTTGATGGTATTTTTACCATCCGCCCGTTGGAGGTTGGCACCTATAGCGTTGAGATATCCTATGTGGGATACCAGAAGTTTGTGAAAACCGGAGTGGTTGTGAAGGCTTCGGGTTTCACGGTATGCAACGCCGAGCTTGACAAAGCCACAGAGACGTTGAAAGAGGTCAAGGTTGTTGCCGAGCGTGTGCCGCTTATCGAGGTGGGTACACCTGAGAGCGGTCAGCGTATATCGGACGCCGACATTGCCCACATGCCGGGCACCTCGGTCGAGAGTATCGTTGCCGCCGTCGGTGGTGTGAGCTACGACGATGGTGGTACGGGTACTGCCCGTGGTGAAAGTGGCATGGTTACCATGCAGGGCGGTGTGCGTAAGCGTACGGGTATAACGGCGCCCAAGGAGGCTCTCGCCGAGATTCAGGTTATCCTTGGCGGTACGCCGGCAAGCATTGGCGAGGCCATCGGTGGTACGCAGATTATCACCCTCAAGCCGCCTTCAAGCCAGTTCAAAGGCTTGGTGAAGTATGAGACTTTCCTCGACTATCGTCTGCGTAACACACTGACGGTCTATCTGACAGGTCCTATTGTGAAACAGAAGAAACAGCTCGAAGGCGGTGGCGTATCGGAGCGTGCCATTGTGGGATTCCGTCTGACCGGCCAGGCTACATATATTAATTCGAGCATGTATCGTGCCAAAGACCGTCGCTACCGTATGGTCAACGACGAGTTGGTTTATGCTATTGAGCAGGCTCCCATTAGCTATGACCCCCTCACAGGTGTTAACTATACCGCAGAGACTCAGTTGCATTCGAGTGACTTTGTCGAGATAACCCGTCTGCGTAACAGCGATTTCGTCAGTGCCGACCGCAAACCCTCGCTGAGTACCTACTCGGTGGCTATGGAGGGTGCAGTCAATGTGCTATTTACAGAGAATGTCACTATGACCGTGACAGGTGAATTCAGCTACAGCCTCTCGCCGAGCGTGTCGACCTCTTATCTGCCTCTCAACATGAGCAGGGCTGGCAACGGTGTCTCGAAGGCTACCAATGCCGGCATAACCGTCGACTTCACGCAGCACTTCCCTGATCCTAAGACCACCGATGAGAGCTCGAAACCCATCATCAGCAACGTCATGTACAACATCACCGCCATGTACAGCCGCTACAATGCCAACTCCTACAACGAGAACTTCGGCGACGATGTGTTCAAGTACGGTCACATAGGAAAGTTTGTGACAGAGAAGCAGCGTACCTATGAGATGCAGTATAACTATAATTACAATGGTACCGAGCAGGTGGCCATGGTTCAGAACTCATGGTACGACTATGTTGATCCCAATGAGTTTGTGGCTTCCAAATGGAACCCCGTGTTGGCCAACTACACTGCGCAACTCTACACAATAGATGACTTGAGGGGTTATCTCTACTCTTTTGACAATATTCGCCAGTTCAAGGGTCTTGTCAACGGCGACTCCCCTCAGTCCATATACAGCCTGTTTTCCAATGTTGGTGTTCAGAGCTCCAGCTATGCCAAACAAGAGAACAACTACTATTATGTGCAGGCTAAGGCTTCGGCTCAGATCAAGAAGCACGACCTTGAGGTTGGTTTCCAATACGACCAGTACACATCGGCCTACTATGGTCTGGGTGCCTATTCGCTCTGGACAATCATGCGCCAGAGTGCCAACGCCCACATCACCCAGTTGGACTATTCCAATCCGCATGAGCATTTTGTGGGCTCGACACTGTATGTTGATTACGACCGCAAGGAAGGCGATGGCCAGACCTTGTTTGACCAGAAGCTCCGCGAGGCTTTGAACGCTGGTTCCAAGGAATGGCTCGACATAGACCGCTACAGCCCTGAAGAGTACGAGAAGTTTGGCGGCCTCTCCATGTTCTCGACCAACGAGCTGTTCAACAGCGGCCATTCCATTGTGAGTTTCTACGGCTACGACCATACCGGAGAGAAATATAGCGGCAAGAACTGGAACCTCGACGATTTCTTTGATCCCAAAGCGCGTGGTCACGAGAATTTCCAGTATCTCCCCGTTTTCTCGCCCATCTACATGGCTGGATACATTCAGGACAAGTTCTTCTTCCAAGACCTTATTTTCAATGTTGGTGTGCGTGTAGACCGTTTTGATGGCAACCAGATGGTGCTCAAGGATCCCTACCTGCTCTATGAGAGCTACACTGTGGGCGACCTCCGCAACGGTCACATGTCCTACAATACGACACTCAATGGCAACGCCTTTGCCAACAACGCGCAAGACAGTTGGGTGGTTTATGTCGACGAC
This sequence comes from Bacteroidales bacterium, assembly GCA_017454015.1. Classification (GTDB taxonomy): domain Bacteria; phylum Bacteroidota; class Bacteroidia; order Bacteroidales; family P3; genus Colimorpha. The sequence goes on from JAFTDW010000004.1 coordinate 32,180, forward strand.
CCGAGTGCCGCCACCCCCAACATCACCGGTTATCGTAACGGTTCGGTGTGGTACGATGCCAATGGTGTAGAGGTTTCGTCGCCCAGCGCCGTTGCTTCGCCCATCAGCGGCAAGCCCACCCCGTTCCGCACTGCCGACGGTCAGAAAGCCTACAACGGCAATGAGAGCGGCAACAAGATTAGCTCCAGTGCTTTCAAGGACTACGAGCCGCAGATTGTTGTCATGCCTCGTGTGGCTTTCTCGTTCCCCGTTGGCGTTGCTGCACAGTTCAAGGCCAGCTACGACATTATTGCCCGTCGTCCCTCCAGCAACTGGCAGGCCGACTACCTCAGCTACCTCTACATGACTCAGATTTCTTCCCTCAACAACCCCAACCTCAAGCCCGAGCGTATTACCAACTATGAGGTCGGTTTCCAGCAGATGCTCAACAAGGTGTCGGCAATCAGCATTTCCGCTTATTATAAAGAGACGCGCGACCTTATACAGCTTGTGCAGTATGCCGGCGCCGACCCCAACCAGAACTACTACTCCTACGACAACCTCGACTTCAAGACCATCAAAGGTTTCACTCTCAGCTACGACCTGCGTCAGTCAAAGAACATCCGTATCAATGCCAACTACACCCTCCAGTATGCCGAGGGTACAGGCTTGAGCAGCACCACCATGTCGGAGCTCATCAAAGAGGGTTACACGACCCTGAAGATGCTCAACCCCATCCGCGACGACCGTCGTCATGAGTTCAAAGCCAACGTGGACTTCCGCTATGCCAAGAGCGAAGGTTTCAAGATGTCCCGCAAGGTTAAGGACGAGAATGGCCAGTACCGTAAGAAAGACATCTATCCCCTTGAGAACTTTGGTGTCAACTTCATGGCTGTAGCCCAGTCGGGTCGTCCCTACACCAAGGCCTTCAGCAACACGCAGAGCACTATTGTGGGTAGTTACCGTGGTGCCCGTCTGCCTTGGGGCTTCTACTTCAATGTCATAGTCGACAAGAGCTGGTTTTTCAAGGTTGGCAAGCGTCAGACTATCCTCAATGCCGCCGTCACCGTGAACAATCTCTTCGACATTCGCAACGTGGTGGGTGTGTTCAGTGTTACCGGCAACCCCGACGACAACGGCTACCTCACCGATCCCGAGACTCAGTCCACCATCAACTCCTACCTCGACCCGCAGTCCTACCGCGACCTTTACACCATCTATCTCATCAACAACGTTTGGAACTACTGTAACCCGCGTACCATCAAACTCGGTCTCACTTATAGCTTCTAATCATACTAATTTCTATTCACTAATTACCAAGACACGAAAATCCTCAGAACATGAAGAATATAGTCAGCAAATCCGTATTAGTGGCTTTCCTCCTCACCTCATTGTGGGGAACCGCTGCGGCGCGTGAGTGTACCACCTGTAAAACCTCGACTCTCAAGAGGACACAGGTGCAGTCAAAGGCCGCTGTCTGTAAAAGAGCTCAGAGTACTGCTGAGTTGAATATCAACAACGTGCGTGCCCTTATCAATGGCTACGGCAACATGTGGTATGACGGAAGTATAACCCAGTATCACATACCCAAGGATGGTACTTCCACACCACTCTACTGCGCAGCCCTCTGGATTGGTGGCACCGATGTCAACGACCAGCTTCGTATTGCGGCTCTCCGCTTTGGACAGGACGGCGACGATTACTGGCCGGGTCCCCTTACCATTGACGGTACTGCCGACGTTGACATAGTCACTTGCAACAAGTATGACAAACACTTCAAGATTAGTCAGGCTGAGGTGCAGGCATTCATGGCCATGTTCGACTACACGGAGACGGGTGCAACACCCAATGCCAGCTATGACGACGGGGCAATAGCCCAGGTCATCAAAGAGTGGCCGGCTCACCCCGACTACTCCAACCAGTCGTTCTACCTTGCACCGTTCCGCGATGTTGACGGCGACGGTGTGTACAACTACCAGAACGGCGACTATCCCTACTATGATTTCGACAACGAACTCTGCCCGCGTACCCTCAAGGCGGCTCTCCGTCCGGGTGAGAAATATGCTCCCAAGCCCACCATGGAAGACTCCGCAGGAATAGTCAAGGGCGGCATACTCTCCGACCAGGTGCTCAAAGGCGACCAGACCATCTGGTGGGTGTTCAACGACATGGGCAACGTGCATACCGAGTCCAAAGGCCAGCCTATCGGTATGGAAATCCGTGCGCAAGCCTTTGCCTTTGCCACCAACAACGAGATCAACAACATGACTTTCTATAGCTACGAGATTATCAACCGCTCCACCTATGAGTTGCGCAACACCTATTTCAGCCAGTGGGTCGACCCGGACCTGGGCTATGGCTTTGACGACTATATCGGGTGCGATGTCAAGCGCGGTCTCGGCTACTGCTACAATGGCAAGGCTACCGACGGTCCTGGTACGGGTGCTTACTCCGGTGTGCCGCCTGCCGTTGGTATTGACTTCTTCCAAGGCCCCTATATGGATGCCGACGGCAAGGACAATCCTAAAATCGACATTGAAAAGATGCGTCTCTACTATCCCGCACAGCTGGCCACCTATGCTCTTCCGGGCGGTGGATACGACACTATAAGCCTCACCGACGACGCAGACCTTTTCTACCCTCTGGCATGGTATTTCAAGGCTGACGATGCCATTGGCAACTGCGCCATCAACGGTGTCAACTTTGGTAACAATATTGTTGACGACGAGCGTTTCGGTATGCGTCGCTTCGTGTACTATGAAAACAGCAGCAACTCTATCAATGGTGAGCCCTCCAAGGCTACCGACTACTATAACTACCTCCAGGGTTATTGGAAAAACGGCACCCATATGAAGTATGGCGGAAATGCCATTAGCCAAGGTACCACCGAACTTGACTGCGACTTTATGTTCCCGGGCGACAGCGACCCGCTCCACTGGGGTACCAACGGAGAAATCCCCGAGGTCAATCCCGAGAACTGGACCGAGGAGACCGCCGGTGAGAACGTTACCCCTGGCGACCGTCGTTTCATGCAGTCGGCAGGTCCCTTCACCCTCAAACCCGGTGCACTCAACTACATCACCGTGGGTATACCTTTTGCTCAGGCCACCAGCGGTTCGCCGTGGTCGAGTGTCGAGCTTCTCCGCGAGATTGACGATGTCTGCCAGGCACTCTTCGAGAACTGCTTCAAGGTGCTCGACGGCCCCGATGCCCCCACTCTCGTGGTTCAGGAGCTTAACAACGAGGTGATCCTCTACATTACCTACGAAAACCCCGCATCCAACAACTACAACGAGCGCTACAAAGAGGTTGATCCCTCCATCGTCCGCGCCTATACCGACGAGAACCACACGCAGCACATGTACACCGACCTCCAGCGCAGCTACCTCTTTGAGGGCTACCAGATTTACCAGCTCAAGGATGCCAACGCCTCCATTGCCGACATAGGCGACGAGACCAAGGCCCGCCTCGTGGCACAGTGCGACTTGGAAAACTACTACGACAGCACCAACGCCACGCTGCCTATAGGAACCCTTGTTAACTACACCTCCAACTCCACAACAGGACTGCTCACCGGCGAGGTGATGGTTACCGGTGCCAACAAAGGCATACAGCACGTGTTCCGTGTTACGAGCGACCGTTTCGCCACAGGCAACAACACCAAGCTTGTCAACAACAAAGAATACTACTATATCTGCGTGGCTTACGCCCACAACCGCTACAAAGAGTACTCGCAGACCGACGCCGCCAAGCTGGACGGTCAGAAAGAGCCCTACCTCGCCGGTCGTAAAAACGAGAACGGCGGCCCCATCACTGCTGTCAAGGCCGTCCCCCACGACCCGGCAGCCGAGAACGGCGGCACTGTGGCACAAGCCCAGTATGGACTTTGCCCCAACATTACCCGTATAGAGGGCTACGGCAACGGTGGCTTTGCACTCAAACTCTCGGAGTCCTCTATCACCGAAATCATGGGTGAGCCCGGTCAAGAAGGCAAAGGCCCTGGAAAGATAGTGGAGCGTACCACAGGCGGTACCTATAGCGCCTCTATGGAAAACCCGTGCATCATAGACCATCCCCTCTATGAGCAGAACGCCGGCCCCGTCAACGTCAAGGTTATAGACCCGCTCAACATTAAACCCGGCAAGTTTTATATCAAGTTCACGGGTATTGACAACGACGCCCGCTGGGTAATCTCCCGTGTTGACGGCCAGCCGCTCTACGACGATGTCCTTACCGACACCTCCGACTTTGTCATTGGCCGTTACAATGAGCAACTCTTCCTCGACCTCGGCATCTCCGTCGGCATCTCCAACCCATTGCCTGTTGCCTCCAGTATCCGTTTGGACAACTCCACTCTCAAACCCGGCAAAGGCAGCGGCATTGTCAACGACGGTACCGTCCTACAGTCCACAATGACATTTGCAGATGTCAACAAGCAGTGGCTCTCGGGTATACCCGACAACGACAACTATATGATCTATAACTGGGTGCGTTCTGGTTCGCAGTATTCCGAGAATGCTCTCAACCAATTTAAGAGCGGCACCACCAACTACTCGCTGGCGGAGGCTTATCTTGACGAAGACTACTATCGTGGAACCCGCAACAACGGCACGTTCCGTATGGAACTTGATCCTATCGACAAGTATCAGGTCTTCGAGAAAGTGGTCGGCGGCCTCTGGGCTCCTTACGGCATGACCTCTTCCCTTGAGTATCACCCCGCATTCTCGTTCCGCTATTATATCTCTGACTCTACCATCATTGACTCGCTCCGCCGCATCAATGTCCAGAACTCCCGTACCTATAAGAGCTATTTCTCCACACTCCGCTACATGATGGATCACACCACTAACAAGTCCATCTCGTTCAACGACATGTCCAAACTGCCCAGCGTGCGTATTGTCATCACCGCCGACCAAAGCAAGTGGACCCGTTGTCCCGTCCTTGAGATGTGCGACGACTATACGCAGTCCGAGGGCAACGCCCGTCGTTTCCAGATACGTAAACACGCTTCTGTCGACAAGAACGGCGACACTGCAACCACCGCAGGTGCCTCGGAAGATCCCAACAGCCCCAACTACATCAGTGACCGTGGTATGGGTTGGTTCCCGGGCTATGCTATCTCGCTTGAGACAGGCGAGCGCCTCAACATCATGTTTGGTGAAGACTCCCGCTACGTGCAGTACAACGGTCGCGACATGATGTGGAACCCGGTCAACACTGTACAGGGTGGTACTCAGGACTATGTCATGGGTGGTCGCCACTTTGTTTATGTCATGAACGCCATGACGCAGAGCTTCCCGCGCTACCACGCCAATAGCAGCACTATCGTGGATTACTCCACACCTTCCTACGATGCCGGACGTTGGGCTATCCGTATGCTCCGCTCACTTGACCGCATCCTCGCCACCACCGATGCCAACGCCACCGCCGAGATCAACCGCGGACTTCTCAAACCCGAGAGTTCCAAGTTCATCCTCCCGCAGCGCGACAGCTCGGCCTTCCTCTTCTCTACCGTGGCGTGGGTCAACATGCCTCTTGTGTCGAGCAATTACATCTTCGACAATCCGCGCAACATTCCGTGCGATGTTACCATTGACATCAATGTGACCCGCCAGTATGGTATGTACATGGGCGACAACGGCACCACACCGCAGAACTGCGGACACGACACCATCAACGCCAACAACCCCATGTTCATGTTTGAGCTTACGGACGACATTGCCACCCTGACAGGTCAGGCCACCAAGGAAAATGCCGAGAAGGACTTCCGCGACTCGATACTTTCCATGATTGGCGTGGTCCCCAACCCCTACTACAGCTACGCAACATACGAGACAGCTAGCCAGCTTGAGACCAAGGTACGCTTCATCAATGTGCCAGCCAACTCCACTATCTCCATTTACACTGTGGACGGCACCCTTGTGCGTCGCCTCGGCCCCACACCGTCCAACACCACTACCTACGACTGGGATCTCCACAACCACAACGGTATACCTATTGCCGGTGGTATGTATCTAATACACTTCCATGCCGAAGGTATCGGCGACCGTGTCGTCAAATGGTTTGGCACCATGAGACCTGTCGACCTCAACTCCTTCCAGTTCTAATCTTTATTTAACGGAAAAATATTTAGTGCAATGAAAAATATAGCAAGAGTAATTGTTGCAGTCGCGCTTGTGTCCGCATTGTCGGCAGAGAGTGTCATGGCAGGCAACGACGACCGTCGCGGTACAGCCGGTGCCACCGAGCTGCTTATCAACCCATGGGCTCGCTCCTCGGGCTGGGGCAACGTCAACACCGCCTGCGGTCGCGGTATCGATGCGTTCTATACCAACATAGCAGGCTTGGCTTTCGTGACCAAGACAGAGATAGCCTACTCCAACACCATGTTCATGGGTGGCAAGAGCGGTCTTGTCAGTGCCGCATCCATCAACTCTTTCGGCCTCGCCCAGCGCGTGGGTGATCAGGGTGTGGTGGCTGCCTACGTCATGGCCATGAGCTTTGGCAACATCCCCATTCAGACCGAGGGTAGCCCCGAGGCGGGTAGCAACGGTACCTTCTCGCCCACCTATATGAATATCAATGTCGCCTATGCGCACTCCTTCACGCCAAGTATCCATGGTGGTGCCGTGTTGAAGGTAATCAGCGAGGCTACCGACAACGTCACGGGCACGGGTGTTGCCCTCGACGCCGGCATCCAGTATGTCACCGGCGAGGATGATGAGCTCAAGTTCGGTATCTCTCTTAAGAATATCGGTCCTGCCATGAGTTTCGGCGGCACGGGTATGTCGTTCACAACTATCAACGATGCAGGCAACAACATGACTGTTGAGTTCCGCAGCGCAGAGATGGAGTTACCCACCTGTTTCAACATCGGTATATCTTACGACCTCCTCATCTCGCAGTGGGATCAGCGCATTACCATGGCCGGCAACTTCACCTCCAATGCGTTCCTCAAGGACAACATCTCTGCAGGTCTTGAGTACAGCTTGCTCAAGTTGTTCCAGGCCCGCGTAGGCTACGTATACCAGACAGACATATTCGATAACGACAACCGCACCACGGCTCTCACTGGCATTTGCGCCGGTGCCACAGTCTTCATTCCTCTCTCCAAGAAAAACGACAACACTATAGCTATCGACTACTCCTACCGCACTGCCTCGCCAATGAAAGGCACTCACACCATTGGCGCCACTATCAAACTGTAGTAACACTACATTAATTAACAAATAGAAATTAAAAGGGAAGGTTAGCCACCCGGCGAACCTTTCCCTGCTTTTTACTAAAATCCATATCAATCATTATGTCCGAAATCAAATACTATAGCGAGGAAGGCCTCCAAAAACTCAAAGACGAGCTCCACCAACTCATTGTCAAAGACCGTCCCGCCGCCTCGGCCGCCATTGCCGAGGCACGCGACAAAGGCGACCTCTCCGAAAACGCCGAGTATGACGCCGCCAAAGAGGCCCAGGGTTTGCTCGAGGCGCGTATCTCCAAGCTCCAAGACCTTATTGCCAATGCGAGGTTAATCGACGAGTCGAAAATTGACACATCCAAGGTGCTGCTCCTCTCAAAGATAAACATACGCAATACCAAGAACAACATGAAGCAGAGTTACCAGATAGTGCCCGAGAGCGAAGCCAACCTCAAGCAAGGCAAAATATCGGTAACCTCGCCCTTTGCCCAGGCTTTCCTCGGCAAGAAAGCCGGAGACACTGTCGAGGTGGTAGTCCCTGCCGGCACAATGCATTTCGAGATACTCTCTGTTGAGCGCTAAGCAAAACATGAGCGCAACCAATATTGGTCGCGCTATTAACAAACAATAATAATACCATGCCTTCGATTTTTTCGCGCATAGTTGCGGGCGAGATACCCTGCTACAAAGTGGCCGAGACCGACGATTTCTTGGCTTTTCTCGATGTGAACCCAATAGTAAAGGGTCACGTGCTGTGCATCCCCAAGAAAGAGGTGGATTACATCTTCGACCTCGACGATGATCTTTTCACGGGACTGCACCTTTTTAGCCGCAAGGTGGCTACTGCCCTGCGCAAGGTGTGCCCCTGCATCAAGGTCGGTGTGGCTGTTGTGGGTATAGATGTTCCTCATACCCATATCCATCTGGTGCCGCTCAACAACCCCGGAGACCTCAACTTCGCGCACCATATATCCATGCAACCCGACGAGATGCAAGCTCTTGCCAATAAGATAGCTGCACAAATACAATAATCATATATAATGGCCGACGCAGCAAAATACAACATGCGAGGTGTTTCGGCATCCAAAGAGGATGTCCACAACGCTATCAAAAACATCGACAAAGGCCTTTACCCCAAGGCTTTCTGCAAGATAATACCCGACGTGCTCGGAGGCGACAGCAGTTACTGCAACATCATGCACGCCGACGGAGCCGGAACCAAGTCGTCTTTGGCCTATATGTATTGGCGCGAGACAGGGGACCTCAGTGTGTGGAAAGGTGTTGCCATTGACGCCGTGGTCATGAACCTCGACGACCTGCTTTGCGTCGGAGCCACGGACAACATATTGCTCTCCTCTACCATAGGCCGCAACAAGCGACTGATACCCGGCGAGGTCATCGCAGCCGTAATCAACGGCACGGAAGAGTTCTTGCAGCAGATGCGCGACCTCGGCATAGGCATACATCTCACAGGAGGAGAGACTGCCGATGTGGGCGACCTTGTGCGCACCATAATTGTCGACAGCACTGTCACGGCGCGTATGCGGCGCGATCTGGTGGTTGACAATGCCAACATCAAGGCTGGCGATGTGGTGGTAGGCCTTGCCTCCTACGGGCAGGCAACATACGAGACCGCATATAACGGCGGCATGGGCAGCAACGGCCTTACCTCGGCGCGCCACGACGTGTTTGACCACCTATATGCTTCACGCTATGCTGAGAGTTTTGACAATGCGTTGCCACCGGAGGTGGTGTACTGCGGAAGCCGCAAGCTCACAGAAAGCAGCGCAGTTTCCGGGGTGGACTACGGCAAGATGGTCTTATCGCCAACACGTACTTATGCACCGGTTATACGGCGAGTCCTCGACACCTGCCGACCGGCTATACACGGCATGGTGCACTGCAGCGGCGGTGCTCAGACCAAGGTGCTCCATTTTGTAGACAACCTCCATGTTGTGAAAGACAACATGTTTGCAATACCGCCACTCTTTCAGGCCATTCAGCAGGAAAGTCACACTGACTGGCGCGAGATGTACAAGGTGTTCAACATGGGTCACCGTATGGAAATTTATACCGACGAGCGTGCCGCTGCCGAAATAATAAGCATAGCCCGCAGTTTCAACATTGAAGCCCAAGTCATAGGTCACTGCGAGCCCGCCGAACGTGCCACGGTGACGGTGGACACTCCCAACGGAACTTTTGTATATACCGAATAACCGAGGTTATAAGTTTTTTTGAAATCAAAAGCATGGACAACGAATAACGCGATGAACGTCAGACGCCTTACATTCTTGCTGCTATTGTTTGTGGGCGTGGTTTCGTTGTCTGCGCAGCCACTGGTCTTTCGAGAAGAGGGAAGCAGTTGGCAATGTTACACTTTTTCGTTGACGGTTGCCGACACATCGCATAGTACCGACTATCTGGGAGGCAGCCTGCTTCTCATAGTGCCCGAAGGGGCTTTCCCCAGGCTGCATATAGAAACCGACGAGACGGAGTTGTGGCACGGTCCCGTCCATAGTCAGCGGATGTCGCACAGCAAGACCTCCGGCGCCGAACTGCCGTGGCAATGCGACAACTCCGTGCCAGTAAGCATGAGAGTCATAGGAACCATGCGAGGCGTAAGCATTGTGCAGGTAAACTATAGTGCCATCACTCTCGAGGGCGGTAAGGCGGTGCTCCATCGCCGCATGGAGGTGACAGTGGAGTTCGTTGGAGCCGACAAGGCGCGTTCCGAGCGTTCTTGGAGCCGCACGGCGAGCCGCCATTACGAGCCGCTCATGGCTATGGCGGCCAACGGCAGCCTGTATCAAACCTCCACGGCCAAAGTCCTTGAGGGTAGGGGAGAGACTATGGCTCTGGTGGCTCCTGAGGCATGGCGTGCCGAACTTGGGCAATGGCTGCGCTGGCAAAGACAGCGCGGCATAGAGGTAAGGGAGCTCTATTTCGACACTCTGACAGCCAACGCAGACACAATCCTCGGTAGGTTAAGCCAAATATATCACGACACATTGCAGCCCGCGCCATTGCCATCCATGTTGCTACTTGTAGGAAGTCCCAGCCTGTTGCCGCAGTTTCCCGCCAGGCACCGACCGTCGGGGCTGCCTTCCTACCGCACAGACCTGTATTACGCAGAGTTCACCGGAGATTGTCTGCCCGAGATGCTCATAGGCCGATGGTCGGTGGACGGTATTGAGCAACTGCGTGGCGTGGTGGCAAAGACATTAGCCTATGAGAAGCAGTCGACGGTCGACACTTCCACACTAAGTTCGGCCCTGCTTGTGGCCGGTCGCGAGGAGCGTGAGCCGGCCCCTGTGGTCACCAACGGCGTGGTGAACTATGTGGCACGCCTGCTCGACAGTCTCGGAATAGACACTGCGGCTTTCCGCAACCCGCAATCCGAGCTGCAACTCGGGCCCATTAAGCGCGCTCTCTCCGGCGGCAACGCTCTGGTGGGCTACACATCACATTGCACCACCATGGGGTGGCTCTATCCAACTGTAACCACCTTCGACATAGATACCATGCAGTTTCACGGGCATTCGGCCTTGTTTGTCAACAACTGTTGTCTCTCCAACCAGATTGGGAGCGACTGCTATGGCGAGCATTTGCTGCGCAAAGCCGATGGCGCCGCTGTGGGCGTTTTAGGCGCCGCCGGCGAGACGTTGTGGGAAGAGGACTACTATTGGGCCGTGGGTGGGCAGGCGGCCTCCCTCAGCCCCAGATATGTGCCCGGCAACCCGGGTGCTTACGACATACTCCTGCGCCATGACACCTCGACGAGCCCCAGCCCTCTTGCGGCAGCCCGGCTGCTTGCCTCAGGCAACATGGCGGTGTCGCTCTCAGGCTCACCCTACGACGCCTATTATTGGGAGGCATACAATCTGCTTGGCGACCCGTCGCTCTCGCCCTATATCGGCGTGCCGGGCACCATGACCGTGCAACTGCCAGCAACCCTTGCAGAGGGGACCCGTTGCGTAGAGGTGCACAGTGAGCCGCTGGCAACCGTAACCGTTGTGCAGTCCGACAGCCTTCTGGGGCTTGCCGTGTGCGACAGCACCGGGCGTGCCGCCGTGCATTGTCGCCGTGCAATATTGTCCGACAGTGTTGTCGTTACAGCCACCAAGCATCAGCACATACCTGCTGTGGCCGTTGTGGGGGTACGGCAAAACGGCATAGACGCCACACACCGAGGCATGGGGAATGCTCTGTGGCCCAACCCCGCCGCAGCAGGCTCCGTGGTCATGGCGGAAAGCAGTGAGCCAATAAGGAATGTCCAAATAGTTGACAGCCGCGGAGTCCCGCAACATACAGGGTGGCGGAGCACAGCGGAAAACAAATGCGCCATCAAAGCGCCATATACCAAAGGAGTGTATTTTGTAGTTATAACCACAGCAGTCGACCAGTCTATAATGAAGATGGTGGTGGAATAGCGGTCTCTCACCATGCCGGACAGTGAAGCCCGGCGAAAAAAACAAACAGCCAGCAAACCTTGACAGCAGATACCCTATCGACATATCGCCCGTTGCTCACCGCCTCCGACAGCGTTGCGCCCTGGCCTGTTGAGGCCCCGACCGATGTAGAGGTGCTATTTACCCAAGACTCCCTCTACAAACTCTGGAGCGGGTGCGACAGCTGTGAGCGGACAAGCCTTTTTGCCGGGCACAGCTTGCAGCCGAGCAGTGACGCCGCGGCGGTGCGTATCAACACCGTCTCGCCCGACTGGGTGTTTTTTGTCGTGGTCTTGCTTGTGGCAATGGTCAGTCTTTACCTCAACAGGCGTAAGATGAAATTGCTCGACCTAATAGTGGCTGGTTTCACCTCGCGCCGTCTTGAGCGCCTCGAGCGCGAGAGCGGCACCAAGTCCCTCTGGGGCTTCTTGCCGATGTCTATATTCTTTATATTCGAGGTGGCATTGGTGCTCCTCTATGCAAGCCAGAGCATGTCTTTGCAACTGCCGTCGAGCCATGCTTTTCTCAATTACATGCTACTCCTGCTGCTCACTATGCTTTTTGTGCTTCTGCGCAATGGACTTACGCTGCTGCTCGGGGCCACATACGACTGCCAGTCCCAGTCGCTGGCGTACCTTTCCAACAGCTGCGTGCACCACATGATTGGCTCGCTGCTCCTCATGCCCCTCCTCTGCCTGCTGTTTTACGGCAATGCATCAATGGAGATACCCATGTTTTTTGCGAGTATGGCAGCCATAATCCTGACCGAGGCGGTGCGTGTATTGAGAGGGGTGTATATAATTTTTAGCAAGGTGGGTAACCGCAGTTTGTATCTTTTTTATTATCTTTGCATTTTGGAATTAGTACCAGCATTGGTCTTGGTAAAGTTACTTAACATACTATAACTCGGTGTGTTAAGATAAAATATATATATTGGATGAAAGTCAAAAAAATACTGATTTCACAGCCCGAACCGGCCGATTTTGAGAATTCACCCTACCGTAACCTGAAGGTCAACCACAATATTGACCTGACTTTTTTCAAGTTTTTTGAGATAGTAGGTATCAGTGCTTCGGATTTCCGCAAGACGCGTATCCATATCCGAGACTATTCGGCTGTGATTTTCAACAGCAAGAACTCTGTCGACCATTTCTTCCGCATGTGCAAAGAGTTGCGCGAGGCCCCGCCCGACGGCATGAAGTATTTCTGCTCCACGGAGGCTATAGCCCTCTACCTGCAGAACTACATACAGTATCGCAAGCGTAAAGTGTTTTTCGGCACGCAACAGTATTTTGGCGACTTGGTAGAGATCATGCAGAAGCATCGCGACGAGCGTTACCTCTTTCCGTGTAGCAACGAGAAGCAGACGGAGTATACCAAGATGCTCGACAAGGCCAAGTTCAACTACACCAAGGCTCCCCTATACAAGGCTGTGCCGAGGGACATGAAGAACATCAATATAGAGGACTACGACATGGTGGCGCTCTTCTCTCCGATAGGAGTGCGCTCGCTGCTGCAGAACTATCCCGACATAAAGGACAAGTCTGTGCTCGTGGCCGCTTTCGGAACATCGACACACGCCGCGCTCAACGCCGCCGGTATCAAGCTCACTGTTGCGGCTCCCACGCGCACCACGCCATCCATGGCCATGGCCATAGAAAACTACCTCATGGGCAAGCCTCAGGATACAGTCATCAGCACTCGTCAGGCATCGGCGCGTGCCATGCGGGCCAAACTGGCAAACACCGGCGGCCGCCCCAGCGGTTCGCGCAAGGGCAGGTCGGTATTTACCAGCAAGGCAAAGTACAAGCAGCTCATGGAGGAGAAGAAGGCCCGTGCCGCCGCACGCCGCGCCGCACGCGAAGCCGAGAAAGCACGCCGCGAAGCCGCCAAAGCCGCAGAAAACACCGCCAATGAAACCTCTGGGGCTAAGCTCGGATGAGCGTATCAAAAGCCGCAAGCTGATTGAGCGGCTCTATGCTGAAGGCCGCAAACTCTATGTATTCCCTTTCGCCGTTTGCTGGCTGGCTTGCGACGAGGCAGAGGCGCAGCGAGGCGCCAGGCTTATGGTAAGCGTCTCCAAGCGCCGCTTCAAGCATGCCGTGGACCGCAACCGTGCCAAGCGTATCATGCGCGAGTGTTACCGTCTCGCCAAACCAGCGCTCTACGATGCCCTCGCCTCCAGCAACACCCATCTGCTTATAGCCATAAGCTACAGCCACAACCAGCTGCTCGACTACCATAGGCTGCAAGCCAGCTACACCAAACTACAGCAGAAGCTCATAGAGCGGATAAACGAGGAAAACTGACCATATCATGTCGAAAATACTGATAGCACTGGTGCGGTTTTACCAAGTCTGTATATCGCCGCTTACGCCGCCGGCCTGCCGCTACACCCCTACCTGCTCGCAGTATGCCATAGAGGCCCTGCGCAAATACGGCGCTCTCAAGGGCTCCTGGCTGGCCTTGAGACGCATACTCCGCTGCAACCCGTGGGGCGGCTCCGGCTACGACCCTGTGCCGTAGAATGCTTTTTTTTGCCATAGGCAAAATATTAAACCCGAAAGAGCGTTATTATGACAATAGTAATCCAAACAATAATCTAAAACCTATTTAAAGTATGAAAAAACACTTTTTAATGCTTTTTGCAGCTGCCATAACCATGGCTTTTGTATTCACCGGCTGCACCAAGGACGACGAGAAAGAAGGCATCGACTTCCAAACCGCCGAGCTTACCGCATCCAAACCCATAGAGATAACATATAAGACCAGCGATCCCAAGGCTGGATACCCCGTTGGCGTGCGCATCCGCCTGGAGGACGGCAAACTCATCGCCGAGGGCATGAGCACACGTCCCACCGATGAGGCCGTGGCCGCCGGTATTTCGGGCACCGCAGTGTGCATGAACGCCGCCACCATAGCCGACTATGGCAAAGCCAAGTCGCTCGCAGCCATCAAGACCATCCCCGAGGCATCGCAGTTTGGCACCGAGGCCACTGTCGCTGAGAACGAAGGCTATGTCCTGGAAGTCCACGGCGCAGCCCGTTACACCGAGTATTATGGCGCCTACGGCCTTAAAGACCCCGCCAAGACCTACATCCGCATGTGTGTGCTGGAGCAGACCTCTGCCGGTGTCTACTCCGTGAAATACAGCGTTCCCTTTGTAGTGGAATAAAGTTTCCGACAATAGCGCGATAAAAAAGGCGGCCATGTTCTCAAGAACGTGGCCGCTCTGTTTTAGTACTCCACGGCTGTCGTGGTGGGTCTCTCGCGCTGGTATATCTGCCTCGAAGGCGGTTCTACGGGGGCATCGTCCTCGTCGAGCGAGTAGCCGTATTCCGAAAGCCATTTGCGTGCCACCGCCGAGCCCAGTCGCGCGGCGCGTCGGAAGAGCGCTACGGAGCGTGCCAAGTCGCCTTTGCTGTTGTACACCCAGCCAAGGTCAAAGTATGCGTCGGCGTAGTTGCTGTCTATTGCCAGGGCGCGTTCTATGCAGAGCATGGCGGAGTCGTAGTGCATCCGGCGGTAGTGGATATGCCCCATGTTGAGGTACACCTTGGCGTATGAGGGATTCAGCCGTGCAGCGCGACGGTAGCACATCATTGCGCTGTCGAGGTCGGCATAGGCGTCCTCGTAGATGTAGCCCATAAGGTTGTAGGCAGGGTGGAAGTTGCTGTCCACGGCAAGCAGCTGGCGCAGGCAAGCTATGGCCTCGTCAGCCTTGTATTCGGCCTGCAGCGCGAAAGCCTCCCCGTAGAGTTGACGCACCTGCGGCGGCTGCGCCTGCGGCGCAGCGCCGCAAGCCCCAACAAAAAGCAGCAAGAGCACTGTCGCCACAGTTTGCCGTTTAATGTTGTATCGTTGTCGCGTTGCCACGTCGTTGCGTTACTTCAGGTGTGTCTCGTAGTAGTCGAACATTTTGTAGTACAGGTGCAGGCGGTCGGTGCCGCGCACGTTGTGCTCGTGGTGCGGGTACACGAAATAGTCCACCTGCTTTCCGGCGCGGATGCAGGCGTCGATGAACTCCAGCGAATTCTGCCACACCACGGTGTTGTCCTCTGCGCCGTGTATCACCAGGAGCCTCCCCTCAAGGTCCTTGGCCTTGGCTATGAGCGAGGTGGCAGCGTAGCCCTCGGGGTTCTCCTGCGGGGTATCCATGTAGCGTTCGCCGTACATCACCTCGTACCATTTCCAGTCTATGACGGGACCTCCGGCGCAGCCTACCTTGAACACCTCGGGGTGGGCAAGCTTGAGGCTGATGGTCATAAATCCCCCAAAGCTCCACCCCTCTACACCCATGCGTTCAGCGTCAACGTAGGGCAGGCTCTTGAGGAAGCGCACGCCTTCCATCTGGTCGGCCATCTCTGTCTGTCCAAGCTTGCGGTGCGTGCAACTCTCAAACTCAAATCCGCGGTTGTCGGTGCCGCGGTTGTCCAGAGTGAACACCACATAGCCCTGCTGGGCGAGGAAGAGAAAGTACAGGTTGCCGCCGGCAAGCCAGCTGTCGGTGACCAGCTGCGAGTGGGGACCGCCGTAGACGTACACAAGTGTCGGGTATTTCTTGCCGGGCTCCATGTTGGGCGGCGTAATGAGGCGGTAGTACAGGTCGGTCTTGCCGTCGGCGGCCTTGATGGAGCCCAATGTGACGTTGGGCATAGCGTACGCGGCCAGCGGGTTCTCGGCGGCGTACATGTTGCGGGGCGGCTTGGCGTCGCCCAGCTTGCGGTATTCGGCGCGCGTGGGCGTGCCGTTGGCGTTCCAGATGTCGACGCAGTGGGTGCAGCCCTCGTTGAGGACTATCGAGTGGGTGCCTTTGTGTTTGCCGTCGACAAGGGTGATGCATTCCATGCGCCCGCTGGCGAGATTCACGCGGTAGGCGTCGCGGCCCGTCGGGTTGTCTTGGTTGGCGTAGACGAAGATGTGCTGCCCCTTGGGGTCGAACTGTATGAAGTCCTCGACTTCGTATTCGCCTTTGGTGACTTGTTTTACCAGTGTGCCGTCAAGGTTGTACAGGTAGAGGTGTTTGTAGCCGTCGCGCATGGAGAACCATAGGAACTGGTCGCCTTTTGGGGTGAATATCATAGGGTCGCAGGGCTCCACATAGCGTTTGTCGCGCTCCTCAAACAGCACCTTGTCCAGTTTCCCGCTCGCGGCGTCGTACTGTTCCAGCCACATGTGGTTCTGTTCGCGGTTGATTTTGGCAATGAACACCTTGCTTTCGTCGGGACTCCATGCGATGTTGGTGAGGTACATCTCGCGTTCGTGCAGCGTGGTGTCCTTGCGAGTCTTGAGGTAGGTGGTGCGGTGCGTCGCCGCGTCGTATACGCCCACCGTGACTTGGTGGCTGGCCATCCCGGCCATGGGGTATTTGAAAGGCTCGTGCGTGCTTATGCGCGAGGCTGTGTTGACCATCGGGTAGTCGGTGACCATGGTCTGGTCCATGCGGTAAAAGGCAAGCTGTGAGCCTTTGGGCGACCAGAAGAGGCCTCCGCTGATGCCGAACTCGTTGCGGTGCACGCTCTCGCCTACTACTATGCCGTAGCCGTTGCCAATCTCCACAAGGCGTCCGTCCACGTAGAGGATGCCCTCCTTGATCTCCGCACGCCCCTCGCCCACAGCGGTCTTCTTCAGGCTGCGGTATTGTTCACGCTCGGCAGCCGTAGCTTGGCGTGTGCTTTTGCCGTCAAAAAGGCTGCAGGTCGTGTCGGCCATGTACAGCAGCTTTGCGCTCCCCGGCACAAAGCGGAATCCCCGCATCGCCTGCTGGGGGTAGAGGTCGCGCTGCATCAGCTGGTCGGGCTTCAGCATCTTGTTCTGCGCCGTGGCGCTCACCATGGTCGCCACCAGCACCGTTAGTATTATGATAACTCTTTTCAAGGCTTTTTAAGGTTTAAGGGTTAAAGGGTTAAAAAAACACGTAATAACGAAATGCCGAAAACACGAAGTCACAAAATCTCCCGAGAATATTAGGATTTCAAACAGTTTCTCAATAGTGCTTCCAGTCACGCAGCCGCAGGTTGAACACCCCGAAGAATGCCTCCTTGAATATTTTCATGCTCATCTTGCTCACCCCCAGCACGCGGTCGGTGAACACTATAGGCACTTCGTATACCTTGAAGCCCAGCTTGGTGGCTGTGTATTTCATCTCTATCTGGAAAGCGTAGCCTACAAATTTCACCTTGTCGAATTTCATGGCTTCCAGCACGCGTCGGCTCCAGCACACAAACCCCGCCGTCGCATCCATCACCTTCATGCCCGTCACGGTGCGCACGTATTTGGAGGCATAGTAGCTCATTAGCAACCGCCCCATCGGCCAGTTCACCACACTTATCTTGCCGTCCACGTAGCGGCTTCCCACCACCACGTCGCCCTTGCCCTCGGCGCAGGCCTCGCGCAGGCGCGGGAGGTCGTCAGGATTGTGCGAGAAGTCCGCGTCCATCTCTATCATGTACTCGTAGCCCTGCTCCAGTCCCCAGCGGAAACCATCCAGATAGGCTGTCCCAAGCCCAAGCTTGCCTCGACGCTCTTTTATGAACAGGCGGTCTGGAAACTCCTGCATCAGCTGTTTCACTATCGCCGCGGTCCCGTCGGGCGAGTTGTCCTCCACTATCAGCATGTGGAAATTGCAGGGTAGCGAGAATACCTTGCGTATTATCTTTTCAATGTTCTCCCTCTCGTTGTAGGTCGGGGTTACTACCAGTGTGTCGGCCATAAGGTTCAAGGGTTAAAAGGTTAAAAAGTTATAGGGTTTGAAGGTTAAAAGGTTACGAAATTACGAAATCTTCAGGTTTATAATTGTCATTGTCATTTGTCTGTTTTTAATTTTCTGCGCACCGTCAGCCAGCCTGCCGTTACGCCCATGAGGTTGGCTGCAAGGTCGTTGATGTCGAAGCCTCGGTAAGGCAGCAGGTATTGCACCCCTTCCGTGGTCATGGCCAGCAGGAGGGCCGTTATCAGTGAGGGGCGGCTGCGGTCGCTCCACCAGTGGGCAATGAACCAGGCCGCAGGCAGGTATACCGATGCATGAATCAAGTGGTCAAGGCGTATGCCTAACACAAAATTGTTGAGTGGTATGCCAAGCCCAGCCAGCGGTGCCCACATCAGCAATAGCAGTGCCACTATGTACAGAGGAGACAGCACTCGCCGTCTGCGCCGCCCTATGGTGTATGACAGGCCCCGACGCACACCTTTGGCGGTGAGGATAAGCGCCGAGCGCAGGCGCCACCGCGCCGACTGGCACGACGTGCATCGGCCGTTAGGGTATATCACGCTGTCGAGCTTCGCCACCACGTCGCAGCTCTCCACCTTCTCGCACGTGGCGCAGGCGTCGCCACGCATCGTGTAGTGCGTCCCCTCTCGTCTCACAACGCGGTGCAGTATGTGCCGACCGCCCATACGGAAAAGCACTATGTCGCCTCGTCGCGGCATGCGACCCTCGCCTACAGGCGCCAGGCGTATCTTCACCCTGCCGTCGCGCAGCGTGGGCTCCATGCTCTTGCCTGCAAAAGGTATCACCGTGGCCTCCCCTCGGGCCATTCGCTCTTCAACGGCTTCAAAGATAATCTCGTTAGGCAATGTCACGGTCTTTTCCATAGCTTTTCATTCAAACCTTCCCGAACACCGTGTCTCGGCACAGCGTCGCCGCATCCTTGTCAGGCAGGCATTCAAGGTGGTATATGGGGGTATGTTGTATCACGTTTCCCAGCAAAGCCACCACGTGGTCTGTGTAGCCGCTGTCGTAGGCCAGAGCTGGAGGGCATGAAGGGTATAGCGCACCGAGGGCCTGAATGGTTCCAAGCCTCTCAATCTTGTTGTATGGAGCCTGCGACAGTCGCACTATGGCGGCCACGGGGGCCCCCACGTTGTGGTAGCACGGCGTCTTGCCGCTCCACGGCGAGCCGTACACCATAGTCTCCGCCGCCGTGGGACACAGTATTGGGCTGTCGTCGTTCAGCAGCCTGCTACCCTCTATGTTGTCCAGCCAAAGGCGCGTGTGCGTGCTCTTCCCCGTACCCGACTCCCCAAGGCATAGCACAGCTTTTCCATGCCATACCACTGTCGAGGCATGTATAGGGGTCATCCCCTTCGGCGTGGCGAAGAGCGTGAAAACCATCCACAGGGCAAAACGCAGCCACCCCATGTTGTCTGTCGCCGACATCAGTGCAGTGCCGTCGGGTCGGCATACCGCCGTCAGCCTGTCGGAACCCCGCAAATCGCTCCAGATGCACACAGTGTAGCTCTCGCCATCCCTGCCCAGACAGCAGTGCGAATGGTCTATCTCGAGATCGAAGCTGTGCAGCACGGAGCTGCGTCTGCGCGCCTCCTCAAGCATCGTTGCATCCCCAGCCTCGTCAGTCATCCGTATAGTCCAGTCATATCCTGCCCCCTCCTCAACCTCAAACACACCAAAACCCGGCACCTCGCGGAGCAATCCGGGCATTCCCGGCCCCTCCACGCGCATCCTTCGTCCCGCAATATCAAGCGTCAACCCCGTCACCATCCTGTCAATCCACAATAATTCCCGCGCCCCTCATCAGCTCAACCCAGCGTTCCACGTCGCGCGTCGCAGTCTCCCTGTCCACGTCATAGCGCTCCAAAAGCAGAGCCACTGCGTCGTCCACCACAAAATCTTTGTCGACCAAACTGTCCCACAAAAACACAGAAGTCTCGTTGAGAGCCACCACCTTGGTCATC
The DNA here is from genome assembly GCA_017454015.1 of Bacteroidales bacterium. Lineage (GTDB taxonomy): Bacteria > Bacteroidota > Bacteroidia > Bacteroidales > P3 > Colimorpha. The sequence goes on from JAFTDW010000004.1 coordinate 52,496, forward strand.
TCCTCCCCTTGGCGGGGCTGCACCAGCACAAGGCTCTCACCTGCAACCTGACGCACCTTGTATGTGTTGTCTATCTTCATTTTCACTACTGTTAGAACAATGCAAAATTACAAAAAAAATACCACATATTCAAAAAAAACTTCCAACGTGTCAGAAAATCTTTGTAACTTTGCACTCCATTACACGAAAAAAAACAATTTAAAACAAAAACATTATGAGCAAAAAATTTATCTGCCCCGTCTGTGGATACGTCTATGAAGGCGACGAAATGCCCGAAAAATGCCCCATCTGCGGCAAACCCATGCAAGAAGTGCGCGAAGACATCAAGACTTGGGCCGCGGAACACATCGTCGGCGTGGCAAAGGATGCCCCCGAGGACATCAAGATGGACCTCCGTGCCAACTTTGAGGGTGAATGCAAAGAGGTTGGAATGTACCTCGCCATGGCTCGCGTAGCCCACCGCGAAGGCTACCCCGAGGTAGGCCTCTATTGGGAAAAGGCAGCCTTCGAGGAGGCCGAGCATGCCGCCAAATTTGCCGAACTCCTCGGCGAAGTGCTCACCGACAGCACTGCCCAGAATCTCAAGATGCGCGTTGACGCCGAATATGGCGCCACCGCTGGCAAGACCGACCTGGCCAAACGCGCCAAGGCTCTCAACCTCGACGCCATCCACGACACCGTCCACGAGATGGCTCGCGACGAGGCTCGCCACGGCAAAGCCCTCGAAGGCCTCCTCAAACGCTACTTTGAGAAATAAGCCGCTACTCTGCCACCATCAAGGGCGCGTGCACCCCACGCGCCCTATCCAATCCCCACCCCGAAATAAAGAAATTCCGAAAACCCAGAACCCCTTCAACCTTATAACCTTCCAACCTTTTAACCCTTAATTCTTTTAACCCTTTTTCCCCTCCACATGTCCACCCATCGCAAAAGCATCTTCTATCTCCTCTTCCCCTTCACCGTTTGGTACGCTGTCGGGGTCGCCATCCGCAACCTCTTGTGGGATACCGGCATCCGTAAACAACAGACACCCCACATCACCACCATCGGCGTAGGCAACCTCGCCACAGGCGGCACCGGCAAGACCCCTATGGTAGAGTACATCCTCTCTCTCTTCTGCCACGAAATGCATGTCGCCATGCTCAGCCGCGGTTACGGCCGCGACACCAAGGGCTTCATTATCGCCGACCAGTACAACGCCGATGCCAATACCATCGGCGACGAGCCAGCCATGATGGCCCGCAAATTCCCCTCGGTAACCACCGTCGTTTCCGAAAACAGACTCCTCGCCATCTCCAACCTCCAAAATCTCAACAACCCTCCCGACATCGTCGTCCTCGACGACATCTACCAGCACCGCTGGCTCAAACCAACCGTCAACATACTCCTTACCGAATACAATCGCCCCTACTTCTCCGACCGCATACTCCCCTACGGCAACCTCCGCGAATTCCGCACAGCTCACTCCCGAGCCAACATCATAGTCGTCACCAAGTCACCTCTCGACATCCCACCACTTGACCGCCGCAACTTCATCGCGCGTCTCGGCGTCAAGCCCCACCAGCGCGTGTTCTTCGCTCATATCCTCTACCACCAGCCCCAGCCACTTTGGACCGAAACCCCTGACTGCCAGGTAACCACACTTGACCTCTCCCTGCCACACAACATACTCCTGCTCACAGGCATCGCCAACCCATCACCTCTGCTTGCCCATCTCAAACACACTCACTCCGTCACACACCTTTCCTTCCCAGACCATCACCAGTTCACCGCAGACGATATACAAACCATCGTCGACTCATTCGCCGCTCTGCCCAACGACCAGCCTCGCGCCATCGTCACAACAGAAAAAGACGCCGCACGGCTCGTCTCATCCCCCCATGCCGACCTGCTCCGTCAGCTACCCATCTATCAGCTACCCATAAGCATGGAGTTCAACTCCGCCAACGGCGAGACTTTCGACAACGCAATCTCCACCATAGTGCGCGAAAACATCTCCTTCCTCCAGCGACTCGCAGGCAGCCCCTACTTCCGCGACACACAGTTCGACGCCTGACACACACCACTGCCCATAACACAATAATTACACATATCGCTCTTCTCGCCGCATCTCAGAGGGACACTGCGGTCCATCAGGTTCCCAAGCACACCGCTTAGGTACTTCTCAAACAGAGCCATCTCACCCCTCCCAAGAAGCTCCTCCCCGTCAATCTTCAATGCCATATAACCATCGCTGATCTTCCGTAGCGGATAAAGGCCCGCAACAATTTGTTTTGCCCACCCATTCTCTCGCATGTATATCCATGCATAGATCAGCACTTGGAAGCACTTGTCGTCTATTTTTCCTTTCTCAACATTCTGGCTATCAACGCAAAGCTTCTTCCCGTCAACATTGCCAGTCTTGTAGTCCACAATCCGCGGCACCCCGTCCAACAAATCTATCCTGTCGGCAATACCTTTCACCTTCACCTCGAAGCACTCCTCCCCCTCTCCCTGTTTCACTATTATGGGCACGACAGTCTCCAGTGTCTGTTCACATCCTATTATTTCCAAGTCGTGGTGTCCTGATTCCAAGAGTCCTATCTCCTTTTCCAGCATCTGTTGCAGCATAGTGCCCCCAATGCTCTCATAAAAAAGATTGCGGCCCTCGTGTGTCCTCCCGTATTCAAACAACTTCGCCCCCGCACTGTGTATCCTCTCGTCTATGTGCTGAAGGTTGTATCTAAGGGAGTTCACGTCGACTTTTTTCCCGACAAACGGGCTGTAGATGTCGTACAGCGCCTTGTGTATCAAGTTGCCTAAGTCGCTGGCGTCAAGTGTGTCGCCAACCTCGTCCTTCTCCCTCAGCCTCAGCAGCGATTCATAATAGTACCTCATCGGACACGTCCTCAGATAACTCATCGGCGATGGGTAAAGCCCTTCTACAGTGGCTTTCTCCAACAATCTCTCCCACAGTATGCCTGTTTTGCCGACCTCGGTAAAATGATTTCCATCGCTTTTGTCACCACAAGTGCTGTTCATCCCTATATTGTTGATAGTGATACTTATATTGTCGGGGTACTGTGGCTGTAACTCTTCCTCTATTTGCAATACATACCTGCTCGCTTCGGCTTTGTTCATGCTGTCGGTAGGGGTCGTGTATACTATCCAGCACTGCGTAGCCCGTTGTATAAGGCTATAGAAATGGTTCGCATACACCGCGTCTTTCTCTTTATATGTGGGTAGCCCAAAGGCCCGTTTTATTGCGAGTGGAATCAGTCCGCCTTCGTTGCGGCTCGACGGCAGTACTCCCTCATTGGCAGATAGCAGTATAACTCTTTTGAAATCAAGATTCCTTGCCTCCAACATTCCAAGGATCTGCAACCCGGCCAGAGGCTCACCTATCAGCGAGATCTTTCGCCGTCTTGCCAATCGACGCCATATCTTCTCGAACATCGTGACACTCTCTATTGCCGCCCCTCTCTCCATCAAGCTTTCAAAGTAGTCCGCCAGTTCATGCAGGCAATTCACGGCCTGCTCCTCCTGCGGCACATTTTGTAGTGCTTTTTGCTCCATCACAATGTTGGCCAACCTTCTAAATATAGCGGGCAACTCTTTGACAGTAGGTAGGGTAGGGACAAAAAGAAACATAATGCTCCCAACAACCATTCCCCCGGCGTCGCAAGTTTGCCTTATAGTCTCGCCATCAGCCCTAATAATATGTTTGTCTGCAAATAGTTGGTCAATATTGTTGCGGTCGGAATTTTTCCCGTCATACAGTAGCCTGTTTATTATTGGCGACTTTAATATAGATACAATATCAGCATGGTAATACATGCCGTTACGAAAGTTTATATATAGTTTTAATATATTGATAGTAAGACTATATACAAGACTTTGGTCGAAGGGGAAGCCCATTGACACATTTGCTGTTGATACGCAATCGGGAAGGCTGTTGAGCACGGCTGGCAATAGTTTCTCGTCGGCAAGTACAATGGCAGTGTCGCTAAGTGTACTGTCATTGTGAGTGGCAAGTTGTTCGATAAGACTGCCTGCATACTTGGCTTGCAGGATGTTGCCCTGTGACGCCACGATAGTTATATCCTTTTTCCCTTGTGCAAAATGTTTGGTGTATTCTTTTGTATCGCACAGCCCCTCTTCGCGCAGTCTCCGCAGAAAAAGGCCGGCTTCTTGAAGTGGGTTATCCACGTAATATGCGTCCCCATCGGTTATGAGTTTTCCTGTCCCTCGGCGTACAAACGCTTTGATAATGGTCTTCTCTGACGTAGACAATGCGTTGAATCCCACAAAGTAAATGTGTTCAAAAGGCAGTTTCTCGCATAGCTTGTCTATGTCTTCTGCCACTTGTCGGTAGGCCATGCCGCTATATGCCCTTTTTTGTTGGATTAACTGTACACGTAAAGAGCTGTAATATGTGTAAAGCGATTGGTAGAACTGCAGATATTTTTTTTGGAAAAGAGTAAGGTCTGATCCTTCTATGTCCCATTCGCCTATGGCCTTTATCTCATGTAGGTTGGCAAAGAGTTTTTTGGCGTCGGCCATGTACAGGTCTATTTCAGAGAAATCGGAAATCAGGGCATCGGCTAAAGGTATAAACTGCTCGATAGATTCATCGCTACGTGTTGTTTCTATTGTCTTGTGTATATTGTATAATTCAAAAATAATTAGCTCATTGGGGATTATTTCAAGATTTCCGAGCCTTACAATTAGGTCGTCCATGCCTACAATCTCTGGCAGGAAATAAGCCTCTTTCCCTAATTTGCACAGTTCTCGTCTCAGATAAGATGCAGGGCGCCTGTTGTTGAAGACAACCATTACTTTTTCCAGCTGGTCACCGTGTTCGTTTATTAAGCGAGCCGCCACCTCTTCAATAAAAGTCATGACTGAAGATATAGTTTGTTATTTTGTTATCAGTTTTTTAGCCAATGCAAGTGTCTCCGGTTTGCCAACATCGAGCCAAATTCCGGCGTCATGTTCGTAAGGGATGACAGAGTGGTTGGCTGCGGCTTTCAAGAGGCATGGCACCAAAGGATATGCCTGTGTGGCATTGGGCAGTGACTGTATGAATTGCCAACTAAGTACACTGATTCCACTGTAGGCCAGTTCGGTATGTTTGTTAGATTGTATCATTTGGGGCGTTGCCCATTGGTATTGGTCTGTGCGATTGTCGTGCCACCCAATCAGTTGGTTGTCGTTGAATAGTAATTGCCTGTTTGTATGACGTTTGCTTACAGCAAGTGTGGCAAAAGGGGCATGTTTTTGGTGGTGAGACAACAGCTCTGAAATATCGATGGACGATATTATGTCTACATTATGTATAAGCACTGGCTTATTTGCCTCGAAGAGGCTGATAGCATGTGCAATAGCTCCGCCAGTGTCGAGCAAGGTGCCACTCTCGTCGGATATGTATATATCTGCATTCCATGTGTGTGAGTTTATATAGTCAATTACCTTGTCGGCAAAATGATGCACATTGACGACGATGTGGTCTGCGCCATAACTTATGAGTTTCTTAATATTGATTTCAAGCAATGTACGTCCTTCAATTTCTACCAGGGCTTTTGGCTTGCTGTCGGTAAGAGGACGAAGACGTGTACCCAAGCCGGCAGCCAGAATAAGAGCTTGCATAGAAGTTAGTGTTTGATTGTTAAACCGTAAAACCTTGTGCAAAGATACAAGTTTTTCGGCATAAAACAGCAATGATTGTTTTTTTTTTCGTAACTTTGCATAACTTAAAACAGGCACAGTCATCATGACTGTGCTTGCAGAGTATAGATTTACAGTACAATAGTGCTGTAGGGTTTGTTTATATATTATTGTTATTTTTTATATTATTGTAGCGATGTATCTAAAAAAATTAAGTCAAAAAATTGCCAGTGTGGCTGCAAGATTGGGTATAATGGCCATGCTTGGTATTGTAATGGTGGGATGTGTGTCAAAGCGTGACATCATATATCTGGTTGATGCTGCGAGGGACTCGGCGATGGCCGTTGAGGCGATGAAGATGAGGGGTATCGAAGTGGGTGATATTTTGGGTATTTATGTGGAGAGTGAGACACCTGAATCGGCTCTGCAGTTTAATCAGGAGACGAACAAAATTGCTGTTTCTGGTGGCGTTGTAATGAATCCTGCGACCAGCAACGTTCCCGGGTATCTTGTCAATGCCGACGGCGATATTATTTTTCCGGTGCTCGGCAAGATGCATGTGGTTGGCATGACGTACACTGAGCTGGCGGCAACAATAGAGAGCAGACTGATAAAGGAGGGACATATCACGGACCCCGTGGTGACGGTGAAGTTGCTGAATTTCAGAGTATGTGTGTTGGGTGAGGTGCGAACACCCCAAGTGCTCCATTCGGAGAGCAACAGGATGACGATTTTTGAGGCTTTAAGTGAGGCGGGTGATGTCACGTTGTATGGCAAGCGCTCTAAGGTCACTGTGGTTAGAGAGGAGCGGGGACAGCGTACCATTGGCACACTGGACCTTTCGAACGACAGCGTATTCCAGTCCCCATATTATATGCTCCACCAGAACGATATAGTCTACGTTGAACCTATAAAAAGACGTCAGCGTGATGCCGCGAGGAACGGGGAAGTGTTGCGCTACATTACGGCAACGACATCGGTTTTGTCGCTAATGGTAACAATGTATTATTATCGCGTGTTTAGAGGTCTGTAAAAAAGTCAATAGTGTAATCTGACATTCAAATATATGGAAGTTACAAACAACAACAATGTTGCGACTGCCCCACAACAAGGGACGACTGCTCAGAAAAATGATAACGCCATTTCGATAAAAGACCTGGTGTTTATCGTCATTAACAGTTGGTATTGGTTTGCGATATCAGTGTTTATCTGTCTGGTGGTAGCTGCTTTTGTATACAAGTCTAAACCTAAGACATACTCGGCAAAGGCCACGATACTTGTGAGGGATGACGACAGCCGTTCGCGTCGTTCGTCGCGCAGTATGGACCAGATGCTCAATAATATGGGTTTGGATAACAGCAGTTTATCGCTGGAAAATGAGATGTACATTATCCGTTCCTCGGCGATGGCACTCAATGTGGTGGAGACGTTGGGTTTGAACACCACATGTGCAAGGAATGACTATTTTCACAAGATTTCATACTACAAGGACGCACCGTTGCGAATGTATATGTATAATCTTGATCCGAGCTATGATCCGTCGCTTCTGGTAGAGGTCACGCCGTTGGGAGGAAACAAGTATAGTTACCGTTTGCCGCAGGGCAGGCGCTATAGCGAGCCGAAAGAGGCTTCATTCAATGAGATAGTGCCTATATCCAACAGTATTTCATTTACTATTGACAAAACGGAGTATTTCAACAGTCGTTGTAAGGGTGTGGCGTTCCGTCTTTCGCGCGTGCCGGCAGAGAGTGTGGCTCGTATGCTCAGTGGGCGCCTCAATGTGGGGCGAGCCGCCGAGAAAGCATCGATATTGTCTATAAGTTATACCGATGGCAACGCCCTGCGGGCCATAGAGGTTATCGACACACTGATAGAAGCATACAACCAGGATGTGGTCAAGGACAAAAATCTTGTAGCCCAGAAGACAGAGGCGTTTATTGACGACAGAATCCAGCTTATATACGGTGAGTTAAACGATGTTGACTCACAGGTGGAGCAGATACAGAAAGATTCTCGCTACCCCGACATACAGTATGCAGGCGGAACACTCATGCAGAGCAGCACACGCTATAATGAAGAGGTTGTGAGGCTTGAAATGGAGTTGATGCTTGTGAAGTACTTACAGGAATATATTACAGATCCAGCCAACAGCGAGGAACTGATACCTGCCAACGTGGGTGTCAGCGACGGAACCATACAGTCGCTGATAAGTACCTATAATCAGCAATTGCTTACTTACAATAAGTTGCGCAAGACGGCAGGCGTAAACAACCCCACTCTTAAGAATCAGCAGGAGCAGCTTGCCGCCACACACAAGGTTATCTCCGAGTCGGTGAACAACCTTGTGCAGAATGCGACCACGCGTCTGCAAACAGCGCGATCCCAGCAGCAGAGAGCTCAGGGGCAGATAATAGCTATGCCTACACAGAACAAGGCGGTCACGGAGATCACGCGTCAGCAGAAAATCAAGGAAGAGCTCTATCTCTACTTGCTGAGCAAACGTGAAGAGAATGCCATGAACCTTGCCGTGACGGTGGCTAATGCCAAGGTGGTGGAGAGTGCCCGTTTGGGTAGCGTAGGTCCAAGTTTTTCCAAGTTTATACTTGTGGGCTTCGCCCTCGGTTTGGCTCTACCCGCCGTTGTAATGTTCAGTATAAGCTTTTTCAACACCAAGCTGCGCTCTAAGATTGACGTGGAGAAGAACCTCACCATACCCCTCCTGGGTGAGATACCGCAGAAACCCAAAGGACGTGAGGACGACGATATTCTGGTTACCGCCAAAGGCGTTGACTTGGTCACCGAATCGTTCCGCATACTGCATTCCAACCTGCCCTTCTTCCTCAACCAGAATGAGCATCAGGTTATCCAGACCGTATCGACCATCCCCGGCGAAGGTAAGTCGTACACCGCACTCAACCTTGCCCTCTCGTTGGCCTATTCAGGCAAGAAAACCATATTGGTAGACATGGACTTCCGCCGTCGAGGCCTCTCAAAGGTGATGGATCGCCACAACCGCATGGGAATCATCCATTACTTCCTTGGGCAGACCGATAGCGAAGAGGACATCATAATGCACAGCCAGTCGAGTGAAAACCTTGACTATGTGGTGTGCGAAAAAACTCCTCCCAATGCAACACAGCTTCTGATGGGAGAAAAACTTGAGGCCTTGACAGACTACCTGCGCCAGCACTACGACTACGTCATATACGACTCCACCCCTGCCCAGATAATTGCCGACGCCGTGGTTATCAACAGAGTCTCCGACATAACCCTATATATAATGCGCATAGGCGTGCTCAAGAAAGCCTCTTTCCCGTTTATTCAGGAGCTTTACGACAAGAAGAAATTCAAGAACATGGCTATAGTCCTCACCGACACACCCCTTATCAAGCGTCGCTACGGCGGCTACGGTTACGGTTATGGCTATGGTTACGGCTATGGTTACGGCTACGGTTACGGTTATGGCTACGGCTACGGTTACGGTTACGGCTATGGTTACGGCAGCCCCTACGGCTCGTCCGAGGAAGGTGTTGGCAACCAGTAAGTCAAGTATCCACACCGTCATACCAGATAATAATAAACTCTGCAAACCACTACGAAGAAATGAAAGGCATAGTTCTCGCCGGCGGCTCCGGCACCCGGCTCTATCCTATAACAAAAGGTGTCAGCAAGCAACTGCTCCCTATCTACGACAAGCCCATGGTCTACTATCCTATCAGTGTGCTCATGCTTGCCGGTATTCGCGACATACTTGTTATATCAACACCTGCAGACCTGCCCGCTTTCCAGCGACTGCTCGGCGACGGAAGCGATTACGGCATCCATCTCTCATACGCAGAGCAACCATCCCCCGACGGCCTTGCGCAGGCTTTTATAATAGGTGAAGAATTTGTTGGCGACGACGACGTATGCTTGGTGTTGGGAGACAATATCTTCCATGGCAACGGCCTCGGCTCCATGCTTCGCGAAGCTGTCCGCACTGCTGCCGAGGAGCGCAAAGCCACCATCTTCGGCTATTGGGTGGCCGACCCCGAGCGCTACGGCGTGGCCGAATTCGACAATCAAGGCAACGTCCTCAGTATTGAGGAAAAGCCCCTCCACCCCAAGAGCAACTACGCCGTCGTGGGCCTCTATTTCTACCCCAACAAAGTTTTGCAGGTAGCCAAGACCATCAAGCCGTCGGCTCGTGGCGAACTGGAAATTACCTCGGTAAATCAACACTTCCTTGCCGATGGTCAGCTCAAGGCGCAGCTCCTTGGTCGGGGCTTTGCATGGCTCGACACCGGCACCCACGACTCCCTCGCCGAAGCCTCCACCTTTATAGAAGTCATTGAGAAACGCCAAGGCCTCAAGGTGGCCTGCCTCGAAGCAATAGCGTTCTCCAGAGGCTGGATCACAGCAGAACAGTTGGAGCTCATAGCCCAGCCTATGGCCAAAAACCAATACGGCCAGTACCTCCTGCGCATAGCCAAAGAAAACAAATGAATCTGATAACCACCGAAATACAAGGTCTCCTGATAATAGAGCCTGTAGTCCACGGCGACAGCCGCGGCTACTTCCTCGAGAGCTTCAACAGCCGCGATTTCCAAGAAGCCACAGGCATCTCGGCCCCCTTTGTCCAAGACAACGAGTCCAAGTCGTCTTACGGTGTCCTTCGCGGCCTCCACTACCAAAAACCGCCTCACGCTCAGAGCAAACTCGTGCGTGTCGTTCGCGGCAAAGTGCTCGATGTAGCCGTCGACCTCCGTCGCAACTCGCCAACCTACGGAAAACACGTCGCCGTCGAACTCAGCGAAGACAACCATCGCCAATTCTATATCCCCCAAGGATTCGCCCACGGTTTCGTAGTGCTTAGCAAAGAGGCTGTATTTCAATATAAATGCGACGCATACTACAACCCGCAAAGCGAAGGAGCCATAGCTTGGGACGACCCCACGCTCGCGATCAACTGGCAGATACCACATTCCGATGTTATCCTCTCCCCCAAAGACTCCAGCCATCCCCGCCTTGCCGACACCGCCAGCCCTTTTTAACCGAAGGTCATGAGCACCTATGAAATAAAAACATGGGCAGCGAATAAGTGCAATTCCAACAGCGACAAAACCATACGCATCAGCTTACCCTAATAACTTATCTAATTAGAAGATGGTAGTACTCGTCACAGGTGCCAACGGTCAACTCGGCTCGCACATAAGGCTACTCGCCTCCAACTCCCCGCATACATTTATCTTCACCGACATCGACACCCTCGACATCACCAATGCCGAAGCAGTGCAGTGCACCGTCGCCAGCCACAACGTCGAGTGCATCATCAACTGTGCAGCTTATACCAACGTCGACCGCGCCGAGGACGACGAACCTGCCGCCCACCTCATCAACGCCACAGCCCCGCGCATACTGGCCGAAGCCATAAAAGCTCGCGGCGGATGGCTGATACATGTCTCTACCGACTACGTGTTCGGCGGCACCATCTCCAACACCCCCTGTAACGAACTCCAGCCCGTCAACCCCACTGGCGCCTACGGCCGCACCAAGCTCGCAGGCGAGCAGGCTGTCGTTGGCTCGGGCTGCAACTATCTGATAATCCGCACGGCATGGCTATATAGCGAGTATGGCAAGAATTTTGTTAAAACCATGCTCGCCCTCACTTCACAAAAAGACTCTCTCAATGTGGTCTACGACCAAGTGGGCACCCCCACCTATGCCGCAGACCTCGCAAAGGCCATCTTCCACATCGTTGACAACCAGCTATACCACAACCAACAAGGCATATACAACTATTCTGACGAAGGCGTGTGCAGCTGGTTCGACTTCGCCATGGCCATAGCTCGCATCGCAGGCAACACCAACTGCGCAATTCATCCTTGCCGTAGCAGCGAGTTCCCAAGCAAGGTCGTGCGCCCAAGCTACTCCGTGCTCGACAAATCCAAAATCAAGCATACCTTCGGCCTGGACATCCCCTACTGGCTCGACAGCCTCGGCAAATGCCTGGCAAACATAAACAACAAGCAATGAAAAACTTCGCAATAATCGGCGTGGGCGGCTACATAGCCCCTCGCCACCTCAAGGCTATCAAAGACACCGGCAACACCCTGCTCTCCGCCTACGACCGCAACGACAGCGTCGGCATAATGGACAGCTACTTCCCTTCCGCTGCATTCTTCACCGAGCAGGAACTCTTCGACCGCCACAACAGCCGCCTCAAGGAACGGGGCAACCCACTCGACTTCATCACCGTATGCACCCCCAACTACCTCCACGACGCCCACACGCGCTATGCGCTGCGTCTCGGCTGCGACGTAATTTGCGAGAAACCCGTAACCCTCAACCCTTGGAATATAGAAGCACTTCAACGCATCGAGAATGAGACAGGCCACAAGGCCTACACTATACTCCAGTTGCGCCTGCACGACTCTGTCGCAGCACTCAAACGCCGCATAGAGCAAGGTCCGCAAAATCGCAAATACGATGTCGACCTCACCTACATCACCTCGCGCGGCAACTGGTACTACGCATCTTGGAAAGGCGACGTCCACAAAAGCGGCGGCATCGCCACCAATATCGGCGTACACTTCTACGACATGCTGAGTTGGATTTTCGGACCCGTCGAGCAGAACATTGTCCATGTTTCCAGCCACGACCGTGTGGCAGGATACCTCGAACTCAAGCAGGCCCGTGTCCGCTACTTCCTCAGCATCAACGCCGAGACCCTCCCCCGCGAAGCCGTGGAGGCAGGCCAGCGTACCTACCGCACCATCAAGGTCAACGACGAAGAGTTCGAGTTCAGCGCAGGCTTCACCGAGCTCCACACGCGTAGCTACGAGAAAATCCTCGCCGGTGAGGGCTTCCGCGTTGGCGAGGCCTACAACTGCATCTCCATTGTCCACGACATCCGCAACGCCGTGCCCGTGGGCTTCGTGGGCGATTACCACCCACTCGCAAAACTACCGCTCTCAAAACACCCTTTCGGTTGGTAATATGTCATCATATTTCGTACATCCAAGCAGTTACGTCGACGACGGCGTCACCATCGGCAACAATACCAAAATATGGCACTTCTGTCATATCCAGTCCGGTGCATCTATCGGCAACGACTGCTCGTTGGGTCAAAACGTCAACGTGGCCAACAATGTCCGTATAGGCAACGGAGTGCGCATCCAGAACAACGTCTCGGTCTACGAGGGTGTTGAACTCCAGGACAACGTGTTCTGCGGGCCGAGCTGCGTGTTTACAAACGTCTCGACCCCGCGAGCCCATTTCCCGGTTCACGGCAAATACGCCCACACTCTGGTCAAAGAGGGTGCCTCCCTAGGCGCAAACTGCACAGTGGTGTGCGGACACACCATAGGCCGCTCGGCTCTCATCGCAGCCGGTGCCGTGGTCACCTCCGACGTGCCCGACTTCGCCCTCATGGCTGGCGTCCCGGCCCGGCAAAAAGGCTGGGTGTGCCAGTGTGGCCACAAACTCGACAGCACTTTCCATTGTCAGTGCGGCCGCACTTACCGGCTGACCAACGGCACACTGCAACCCTCAAACATATAATACCGATACTCGTCAACAATGCAGTTCCGCGACCTTATAAGACAATACCAGCACCTCAAGCCGTCCATCGACCAAGCCATGCTGCAAGTGGCCGCCTCAGGCAGCTACATCATGTCCGAGGCCGTCACATCCCTCGAGAACCGCCTCGCGCAATACGTCGGCGTCCGCCATTGTATAACCTGCGCCAACGGCACTGACGCGCTTTACCTCGCCCTTCGCTGCTGGGACATAGGCCCTGGCGACCTCGTCTTTGTCCCCGACTTCACTTTCTTCGCCTCCGCCGAGGTGGTGGCTATGTGCGGCGCCACACCGGTCTTTGTCGATGTCGACAGCCGTACTTTCAACATCTCCCCGGACGACCTCGAATCCAAAATAGCATCCGCCGGCACACTCTACAGCGGCACGCCGCGTGCCGTCATAGCCGTCGACCTCTTCGGCCTTCCGGCCAACTACGATGCAATCCGCCCCATAGCGCATAAACACGGCTTGCACCTCCTCGAAGACGGCGCTCAGGGATTTGGCGGCTCATTAGGCCACCGTCGGGCCTGCTCCTTCGGCGACATTGCCACCACATCATTCTTCCCCGCAAAGCCCCTCGGCTGCTACGGCGACGGTGGGGCCCTATTCACCGACAGCGACGAGTGGGCATCCCTGCTGCGTTCGCTCAGGGTTCATGGCAAAGGAACCGACAAATACGACAACGTGCGCATAGGCCTTAACTCACGCCTCGACGCCCTACAGGCTGCCATACTCGATGTAAAGCTCACAGCCTTCGCCAACCACGAACTCGACGCCGTCAACCAGGCCGCCGCACAATACAGCAGCCTCCTGGCTGGCAGCACCCAGTGCCCCTGCATCCCCGACGGCTATACCTCCAGCTGGGCACAGTACACCATAACCCTCGCCAACCCGTCGCGGCGCGACCAGCTGCGACAGCAGCTCCAGACTATGGGCATCCCCACCGCCGTGTACTACCCCAAACCCATGCATGCACAGACGGCATTCGCCAAACTGCCGCCATCCGACTGCCCCATAGCATCGAGCCTCGCGCAAAGCGTCCTCTCGCTACCCATACACCCATATATAACACAACAAGAAATCCAACAAGTAGCCACAGCTTTAATCCAACGTTTTCGATAAACCGAGCGCAGAGGGCAAATCACGCAGTGTTTGCACTATGCCGAGGCGAGAAAACGACTCATTCACATTAAATGGAACATATATCATGAGACGCAGACTAACCATCTTTTTCCGCAAAATGGTGAGGAACCTCATCTACAAATACCGGCACACCACACTTCCCCGCTGGTCTATCTTCATACTCGACATTATCCTCTTCACGCTGGCCTTCGCCATAACAGAGCTTTTCCATTACCGATACGCACCTCAGGTGAGCCAGCTCGAACTCGGCGTGAAGTTTGCCATACTCCTCCTGCTCACCGTAACCGCATTCGGCTTCACCGGCACCTACCGCTCCATAATCCGTCATAGCGGCCTCAGCGATATCTACACCATTATGGCCGCCTGCATCATCCCGGCTATATTTATAGTTGTGGCCAACATGTTCAACAACAACTACAACGTCATCAAGCGCCGCTTCCTACCGTCCTACAGTGAACTGGTTCAGATATACACCTTCACCATAGTGCTCATGATCGTTGTACGTCTCTTCTGCCAGCGTGTCTACAACGACTACTTCAAGCAACGGCGCCCCTCGCGTAACATTATTATATATGGTGCGGGAGCCGCTGGCCTCATCACGCAGGAGGCATTCTCACAGGACCTCTCCACCGAATACAAGATAGTGGCGTTTATTGACGACGACGTCTCCAAGATAGGCAAGCAACTCCACAGCGTACCCATACTCGGTGCCGCCACGGTGCTCTCCGAGCGTTTCGTCAAGGGGCGCCATGTCGAGGAGCTGGTCATCGCCATGCCCACCGCCAAGTCCGACCAGCGCCGCGCCATCTCCTCCAAAGCCCTCGAACTCGGCCTCAAAGTCAAGAGCGTGCCTCATATCTCTCTCTGGATTGACGGCACATTCACAACCGCGCAGATCGAGGATATCAAAATCGAGGATCTTCTTGCCCGCGAGAGCATCAACATTGGCAATGCCAACATCACGCGTGAAATCGACGGCAAGTCGGTGCTCGTCACCGGTGCCGCTGGCAGCATTGGCAGTGAGATATGCCGGCAGCTCACGCAGTACAACCCCGCAAAGATTATCATGCTCGACCAGGCCGAGTCACCGATGTACGACCTCCAATACCAGCTTCGCAACACCAAGCCCTACTCCGCTCTCGCCGACCGTATGGAATTCGTCATTGCCAACATCAAGGATCTCCACCGCATGGACGAGGTTATGGGCCTATACAAGCCGCAGATAATCTTCCATGCAGCTGCCTACAAGCATGTGCCGTTCATGGAAGAAAACCCCTACGAGGCCGTCTATGTCAACGTTTTCGGAACCAAGAACCTCGCCGACCTCGCCATCAAATACCAAGCCCAGAAGTTTGTCATGATCTCCACCGACAAGGCCGTAAACCCAACCAATGTCATGGGCGCCTCCAAGCGCATGGCCGAGATCTACACCCAGAGCCGCCACTCCTCCACCCACTTCATCACCACCCGCTTCGGCAACGTCCTCGGCTCCAATGGCAGTGTCATACCGCTCTTCAAGAAACAGCTCGCGGCGGGAGGTCCCCTCACCGTCACACACAAAGACATCATACGCTACTTTATGACAATCCCCGAGGCGTGCAACCTCGTCCTCGAGGCAGGCTCCACGGGCAACGGCGGCGACATATTTGTCTTCGACATGGGCGAGCCAGTCAAAATATACGACCTCGCCAAGCGCATGATACAAATTTCGGGACTCCCCAACATCCAGATAACAGAGATAGGACTGCGCCCCGGCGAGAAACTCTACGAAGAACTGCTCTCCAACAAAGAAAACACCATCCCAACATACCATCCCAAAATACTCAAGGCACAGGTGCGGGAGTACTCCGCCGACACCATCGACAAAGAGTATCAAAAGCTCTGGCAAATACTTACCACCGAGGATAATATGCAGATTGTTGAGCAAATGAAATCCGTGGTCCCCGAGTTCATAAGCAACAACAGTATCTATTGTCAGCTCGATAAGACCGATAAACACGCGTAATTAAGTGTATGATAGTAATTTATGAGCGAGTACGCACCAATTGCGTTTTTTGACCTCAAAATCGGAGAAATTTTCTAACAATTTATGCTCATTTATCATCAGTAACTGCGGATTTATATTGGTAAGAAAAACTTTTTCTTATTATAATATGCTGATATTAAAACTGCTATGACTTCATGGCAGTTTTTTTTGAAAAAATATTTTGTCAATTGAGAAAAAGGTTGTAACTTTGCACCACTTTTCGCTCAAAAAAACGGGGTAACCCGTCGGGCGCGGAAGTGCAAGATCATTGAAACGGTTGAAACAAGAGATAGCGTGTGTCAGATGCGCATCCCGACGAGGGATGAGGCAAGACACTCAGACGAGTCAAGAGAGGTAAGGCGTGGTGAGGTTGAAAACAATTCTTACAATGAAGAGTTTGATCCTGGCTCAGGATGAACG
>JAFTDW010000005.1 GCA_017454015.1 Bacteroidales bacterium
CACAGAAAACGTCACAGAAAATTCTGGAACTAATCGAAGGGAATCCCCAAATAACAACTCATGATATGGCCGATGTCATTGGAATTGACATACGCAACATCCATAGAAATATCAAGAAACTCCAAGAACAAGGTGTCCTTCGCCGTGTCGGCCCAGACAAAGGAGGCCATTGGGAGATACAACGATAATCTTGACAACTGGGTCTACCGATAATGACATTGTCGTTTCCCTATTTGACAAGATGCTCAACGGACAGCCGATAGAGAGTAGTGGCACATTAAATGGTCAATTAAATGAAAGCCAGCGGGAGACTTTTGAATACATACGCGTGAATGAAGGATGCAATACAACCGCAATCGCCAAAGGTTTAGGCAAACCTTTTAGAACCATTGGCAAACATATCAATATATTACTTCAACTTGGTCTGATAGAACGCCGTGGGAGTAAACGCACTGGCGGATACTATGCCAAGTGATGCACTCCGAATAACTTTGCAATCAGAAACAACATAAAAAGCCCACGGCAAAAAACCTTTCTTGCTTTGGAATAACAAATAGAAGCGACATCTAATTGAACCATCCGGCACATAAAACAGAAGATCCAAAACGCACCCAAAATGTGCGGTTTTCCCCTTTAGTTTCCACGGGCAAAGAGAAAGACTCCGAGACAGGCTACGGCTACTTCGGCGCAAGATACATGGACCACGAGCTGATGACTATGTGGCTCAGCGTCGACCCGATGGCGGACAAGTACCCGAGTATAAGCCCGTATGCCTACTGCGCATGGAACCCTGTGAAGTTGGTAGACCCAGACGGAAATGAGGCCATAATGGATTGGGTAAAGAACAAGGAAACAAACCAATATGAATGGAATGATAACGCTACATCACCAAACAATACGCCAGATGGATATGAATATATAGGGACTGACGAAGCTCTTTTGAGAGATTTGAATGTAAGAACCAATTACGAAACCCAAGAAAATTGTGAAACCAGTTATTCCCCTGATATGGGTTCAAATCATGCGGGTTTCACTAGATCAAGGAATTGTAACGATGCAACCATAAGAGTAGGTGTTAGCGTAAAGTATGATAAAAAAAACATTTCACCGGGCAATTCCAATGGAAAAACGTTTGACGGTATAAATATCTATGGATTTGTTAACCAATGGTCAAAGACTGCGAGTGGAGAAACAAATACGATTATTTATAATGGAGTCTTAGAAATTATTGGGACAAATGGCTTCCGAAGCCAGTCTTTTTTTTCAAGGCCTTCAGGAGCAAGTTTATCTACGGCAGGAACTATACCATTGCAAGCCACCGTACATATTACCGCAAGTGCTATGTATAATAATATTTTAACCAATGCAAACATAAAGCTTGGTTACGCCAATGCTTCATTGTTTAATAGTCCAAAGTTATCTTCTTGGTCATTATTATACCATTCCGTAATTTATTAAAACCATCTTCATATGAATAAGAAAATTGTACTTGGCATTTGCTTTTTATTGTGCCTTGCTTGTGCAACCCCTGTTCACAAGGATAACGATGTTCTAAACGCAAAAGAACAGTATGAGCATTTTTTGAACGTTTATTACATGGGAGGAGATGTCTCAAACATTGATTCTGCACTAAAATATAATGCAGTGTTGTTAGACAGTGACTCAGTGAGCTGTGTGCAGTATTTCAATCAAATACAGCTGCTGTATTTATGTAAGAGGTATGATTCTGCACATACTTTTATTAGCAGTATCCCACAAGATATGGTTTCATGGGCTCCAGAATATAAAGCATATTTACGGTTTAAATGCAAAGCGATTTTGGCAAAGGAATCAGGTGATACATATTCCTACAGCAATTATTTGGACAGCATAATTGTACGCTGGGGGGCTGTTATATTTGATTCTATTAAGAAATGTGATTCTATATTTTCAAAGCCCATAGATAGTATTCCCATGCATCTATGGTTTTTGTATGAAAATTACTATGATATTGTTTCACATGTACATGGAAAGGATTCAGTTGCGCGGATTTTCTCTTCAAAAAAAACAAAATACAATTGGAATAATGAAACATACGATTTAATTACAAAAAGTGCAAATGGAGACGCAGAACTTACCTTGCCCTAAACTCCAGCCACAAGTGCAACACTTTTTGCCCTTTATTTGCGATCCAATTTTGTTCAACGCTTTGCTATCGAGATACAACTGGCATTTCTTCACTCATGGACACATGAGTTGACACTGTATCATGTAATCCCATACCACACTTCGTTTGTCAGGGGCTATTCGTTATCCGTGTCTTCATTTCATAATAACATCTATTGGGAAAAAGAAATTCAAGATTCAATTTGATAGTTGGAGAGTCCAAACATGATACTATCGAGTGGATTCAATTCCAATGACAAAAATGCAACGCAAGCAGCTTGACCGCAAAGAACATAGAATGTACAAGTTGTCTAACTTAAAACATTTTGAGAGAAAATTGTGGGAGTACTATACGTGGCGAAATCTTGAGAAGTTATCGTGACAAGCAGTCTGTTTTGAAGCCACGAAAAGGGACAAAGCATATACGAGAAAGCCCAAAATCAGGCACGGCTTATGTATGTAATTCATGAATATTTGGACTTTTTACGACGTGAAAAGACATGATATAATATACAAAATCGGTGGTTTTTGCCGTTATACTTTCACCGGCAAGGAAAAAGACGCCGAAACTTCTGTTCTCTCTTTCACAACAGATTGATTATACGACTTTTTTCTGGGTTGCCCACTACAAACGTTACAGAGCCCTAAAATTTAAAAATTGTACAAATCTATGAATAATATCAAGAAGCTAATACTCGCCTCGCTGGGCGCGGCAATTAGTGTGATGGCTTTTCAGTGCGGTAAGGATTATACCGAACCTGCCATCAATCCAAACAACGTGCATCACTCGGGATGTCTTCTCCATACAGACGCTGCTGCCAAGGGTTTTGAGAACCCCGACTTGGTGAACGTGGAATACAACAACGGAACCGTTCACGTTACTCACCACAACCTGCTGGTCAACTGCGGCACCGCCATGATGGAGGGCGGTATTAACGTGACTTGCACACGCAACGGTTCGACCATTGACATATTCGAGTTGGAAGACGAGAACAACCCCCAGGCCAACTGCTTTTGTGAAGTAGATAACGAGTTTGACATCTACGGTTTGGAACGCGGCACCTATACATTCGTGTTCCACAGCTGGTATCCAGAAGCGCAAACACTTACCTTTACTTTCTAACAAAGCATAGGTGCCCTAAGAGCCGCCACCCTGCAAAAGCACAACCCGTCGGTCCGGGACGATGATTGAGTAATTGTCAGTCGTGTACCAGTCTTACGGCGAAGCCGTAGCTGCGTATGTCGTAGCCGTCGGCGCCGAGGCAACTGTTGCCAAAACTCACACGGTGGGCGCTGTATGTGTCGTAGTACACCGTGGACCAGTACTGGCCGTACGCCCCCACCTGACTCACGCTCGCACCGCTGCGATAGCCTGCCGCTGGCAGGAACACAGCCCCCGCAGCCTCCATCAAGACCCAGTTGGCGTCGGTATAGACGTTGGCTGACCACCCCGTCGTCGCGCTGCCAGTGAAAGCCCCGTTGCCGTGGTTCCTCATAGGGTCACTGAAACTGTCGGGCAGCACTATCACGCCGTTCACACCGGCCACAGTGGCGTAGCCCCACTTACCTGCGGCCCCTGCCCTGCTGTAGAAAAGGTAATACCACTGGCTGTTGGTGAGAGTGCGCCACTCTCCGGCAGCGTTGCCGCCGTTGGCTATGGCGTTGTGTACACCCCAATCGGCGTGGGCATAGCTTCCTGTCATGCTTTTGGCCAGATAGCCTCCAAGGTAATAGTCGGTATAATCGGTGCTGGTAGAATAAGGCTGGTAGGCCGTGGCACCGCCGCTCCATCCGCTCGTGCCCCAGCCAAAGAGGTCTATCCATCCGCTGTTGGCGGCGGAGATATTGGTGTTGCTGTTGCCGACAATATCGTACTGGTGCTCTGCAAAACGCCATGTGCCTGTGGTGGCCTGATACTGCAGGTTGCCTTTGGCAAAGTATACCTGCTCGCTGCCGCTCACGCTGAACAGGCCTCCCACGGCCCCTTCGGGGCCTTGCAGACTGAAGACAAGGTTGGACAGCGTTATGGTGGTTATGGCTCCGCGCTCTATGACTATGGCGCTGTTGGCCGTCTTGGTGCACACCGTGCCGTTGGATGCCGTCATGGTTATCACAAAAGGGGTATGGCTGCCGACTGGCAGCGACATATAGAAATCCTTGGCCTGCGCTATGTTTTGCGGGGTGGTGAGGGTCAGCGTGGTGGTTGTCGTGCCATTGGGGGTGCCGAGGCGCACTGCGGAGCCGCTGCCGGTGACCGTTGCGCTGCCGGTGGTGCGGGCTCCGGTGGTTATGGCTATAGTGCTGAGGTTCACCGCCACACTCGACGAGAGGCGGAAACGCACCACGCCTCCGAGGTGGTAGAACTTGAGGTTCTCGTCGTTGCCCTCCGCATACATGGGCAGGGACTGCAGGCGACCGTCGCTGCTACGCTGCACTATAGGCAGGTTCACCTGCATGGCGCCAGTGTGGATGCTCGATGGATACACGGCTTTATATGGTGCTGCCGACAAGACGCTGCCCGACAACCATACAAGCTCCGGAGTGTTTGAGCCGGTGGCGTCGGGTACATACAAGGCATGGTTGGAAGCTCCATCGTATATGCTTACCGTGTCGCCGGTGGTCCAACTCAGCTGGTTCCTGTTGAGCTCTATCTTGCCACGCTCCCTGGGTTGCTCCACGACAACCTTGAATTTCATGAGTCTGCCCGGATCCTTGGCGCAAGAAGCCACTAAAATGGCGACAACTGCCATGGCAAATATATTCAATGTGGCTCTCATATCCTGCAAATATCTGGTTGCTTGAGCGATTAATGTTTAATCACCTGTTTCTTGGTTCATCATTACAGTACGTGTAACTGGCAAAACAGCCTATTATTCATATCGTTAATTGTCAAAATAACTCAAAATGTCTCAAATATATGATTTTACGATACTAATTGATTACAAATGCGTTACCATGAGTCTTTATAGAATATCTATATTCCCCCCAGAAAGCAAAGATACAAAAAAATGTTAACGTGACAAAAAATATGATGCTCATTCGCAACAAATTGACTCGATGAAACGCGACAAGGATATACTTTTGGCAGCCGCAAAAGACAAAAAATTTGGATGATTCAAAAAATATTCGTAACTTTGCAATCCAAAGTACTACGAAAATATGGACAATAAAGATGCGCTTAAAGAACTGCAAGACATACGCTCAATTATGGAGCGGAGCACTCGTTTCCAGTGGATTAACGGCTGGGGCGTAATGGCTACAGGGGTGATGGCACTGGTGGCGGCAATAGTGGCCGACATGGTGTTTCATGGCAATACAAACTCATGGTTAACAACATTATACGGCGATACGAGCTATCTTTGGACCCACAAGACCCAAATTGCGGTGTATGGGTCGCTGATTTTGGTCTTGGTGTGTGGTGCCACGGTGTTCTTATCCACGGCATGGATGGCACAACACCACAACGCCCCTATTGCTATCGACGCTACATTGCGTCGCGTAGTATTTAATTTTGGCATCCCGCTATTCGCTGGTGGGGTGCTGAGCCTCGCCCTTGTCCTGCAGGGACACTACGGCCTTACCTCATCAATAATGCTTGTATTCTACGGCCTCGCCCTCATCAACAGCCATCATTTCTCGTTACCGGCACTCGGCGTGCTGGGCTATGCCGAACTGCTGCTGGGTCTGGTGGACTGCTTCGTGGCAACCCACGCCCTGCTGTTTTGGGCGGTAGGCTTCGGCATATTGCACATAGTGCTCGGCATTTACCTTGTCATTAATAGAAAACGCAAATGATAGCAACACTCACAGGGTTGAACAAGGCTTTCGAAAGCCGTGTACGGCTTGGCATAATGTCGGTGCTGATGGTCAACGACACCGCCGACTTCGCCACGCTGAAACGGCTGCTTGACCTGACCGACGGCAACCTGTCAAGCCATGCCCGTGCCCTGGAGGATGCCGGCTATATAGCTTGCGAAAAACGGTTTGTCGGACGCAGGCCAAACACCATGTACCGCGCCACCCTCAAGGGGCGAGAAGCTTTCAAGGAACACCTCGCCGCTCTCGAGGAGTTTGTCAACGAACAAAAGTGATATTTTTTTGACTATTTACTTTGCATTTCAAAGTTATTTAAAATACAATAATCATGGAAACAACAATTCAAAACAACAACCAAACCATTCAGAACAACAACGACAAACCACAGAAAAGTACAGGTCTAAAGCTCGGTATTATCAGCCTGTTTTGCCTTTTGCTGCTCATTCCGTGGGCATTCATCCGCGAGATGATCACCGAACGCGGACGCACCGAGTCGGATGCGGAGAGAGAGGTGTACGATAAATGGGGTGAGGCACAAACCATAAAAGGACCTGCAATCAAGTTTTACACCCAAAAAAATGAGTCGTCGTTCTCCATACTGCCCGAAACCCTCGACATCACCGGCGATGTGAGCACCCGCACCCTGAGTCGCGGCATCTACGACTTTACGGTGTACGATGCCGCCCTGACGCTCCGCGGCAAGTTTGTGCTCCCTCCCACCCTCACCACTGCGCAACGAGCCGCCATGGCCAACACGAGCTTGCCCATGACTCTCGACCTCAGTTCACTCAAGGGGCTTACCGACAACCCGGTTATTGTAGTTGACGGTCGCACGCTGACACCGCAGGAGGTATCCAACGAAGAGGCGCGCCTGATGTGGAAAGTCGATGTGTCATCCCTGTTGAATGGCGACAGCCTGAACTACGAATTACACCTGCTGCTGCGCGGCTCGCGCAGCCTCGACTTCGTACCTATGGGTAACACTACATCGGTACACCTGCACTCCGACTGTGCAACACCTTCGTTTGGCGGTGAGTTCCTGCCCACCGAACGCACCGTTACAGACAACGGCTTCGATGCCGAATGGCGGGTGCTGGCTCTCAACCGCAACTTCTCGCAGGTGGTACCCAAGGAAGACTGGAGCACGGTGAACAACAGTGCCTTTGGCGTGGAGCTGCGCCGCCCCGTGGAACAGTACCAACAGAACGAACGCGCCGTGAAGTACGCTTTCCTCATAGTACTACTCACCTTTGCCGTGGTCTTCTTTGTGGAGGTGCGCCGCGAACACCCCATACACCCTGTGCAGTATCTCCTGATAGGCATAGCACTCATGCTGTTCTACACGTTGCTGCTGTCGTTCTCGGAACATCTTACGTTCCTTGCGGCCTACCTCATTGCATCGGGCATGACAGTGGCCATGATAGGCCTCTACATGGGCTCCATCATGCGAAACCGCAAGGTGGGCCTACTCATCGGCAGCCTGCTGATGGTGCTGTATGCATTCATATATATACTCCTCCAGATAGAGAGTTATGCGCTTCTCGTGGGCAGCGTAGGACTCTTTGCAATTCTGGGCGTTGCTATGGCCGCATCACGCAAAATAGAATGGTACCGGAAATGAGACGCATTATCATATATTTCGGTTACGCGGTGTTAACCTTGTGGGCAGTGGCAGTCACGGTACGGCTGACGCTGCCCCTTGGCGAACATCTGTTCGGATTAGCCGATGAATGGCTATTCATTTTAGCCACAGCCACTACCATACTATGGACTGCCACCGGCACCTATGCCGTTAGCCGCCACCTGGACCGCTTGCAGCAGTTTTTCTGCTGGATATTGTTTGCCTTCAGTGCAATAGGCATCGCAGTAGTTGCACTCATACTAATATTACTGTGGTCATAATCCTTGATCATTCAGGGTATATGGTCACAGCTGCTCCTTGAGGTCGGACAGGAAGTTGCGCATGGCGGTAAGCGTCTCTTTAAGCTGCAGTTTCTCGTCCTTGACGGTGTCGGCCTTGAGCTGTTCGCGGGCTCCGCTGAGGGTGAAGCCGCAGTCGCGCGTGAGGTGCAGTATTTTGCGCAGCATGTCGATATCCTGCTGCGTGTAGCTACGGTTGCCTTTCTTGTTCTTGTGAGGACGCAGGCAGTCGAACTCATTCTCCCAGTAGCGCAGCAGCGAGGCGTTGACCTCCAGCATCTCTGCCACTTCGGTTATTGTGTAATAGAGCTTTCCCATCTGTCAGCTAATTGTTTTGGTGCTATAAGAGACTCATACATCGCCTAATATGTGTAATATCCCTGGCCGTCTTGGTAGGGCTGTTTTTTCTCCCATTTCACGTCGTGGAGCGAGTCGGCTTTGATGTTGATGCTGAAGTTCCAGCTTTTGTAGTAGCCGAAGGGCACCCAGTTGAAACGCATCTCCCAGCAGTGTAGGTCGCGATAGATGTCGACAGAGGTGTACGACATTCCTTTGTTGGCGAAGTCGTAGCCGGTGGAGAAGCTGACCTTCCAGTTCTCCGTCAGGCTGAGGCTGCCCGAGAGGCTTAGCGACTGCACCACCTCGCTGTTGAGGCTGAACTGCTGCGCAACATAGCGGCTCACGTAGCTGAGGGTGTAGCTTATAGAGAGGTTCCACGGCACCGAGAAGTCGACATAGCTGCCAGTCATCAGCGCCGGGTCATAGTTGTAGGGAGTCTGGAATATTGGCGGCACAAGCTGCGCTTTGCTGCCTGCTGCCGACGACTTCTCGTTGCCTCCTTTTTTCTTGAATGTGGCGTTGTTAAGGCTCCAGGAGAGCTGCGTGCTCCATGTGGAGTTGCTTTTCTGGAAGAGGCGCCGTTCGGCATTCCACAGCAGCTGGTTGTGTTTGTTGCCGAGGCTGTCGACAACATATGGTATGAACGAGCCGCTGTAGTTGATCTGGAAGCTGCGGAAGAGGGTGGTGCGGCCGCTTACCGAGAGGTCGGACCAGTTGAGCGAGTCGCGCGCCACGTCGTAGCTCATGCCCAAGTTAAGGTTCTCTATGAGTGTTATCTTTTTAAGTTCCGTCGCGGTATCCTGTGCATTTTTCTTGCTCAGCAGAGGCTTCCATTTCATCTCCAAGTTGTTGCCGACACTGAATGCCACCTGTCCGCTGCGCCCGTCGGAAGGGCCGCCGTAGAGGCTCTGCTCAAAGATGCTGTAGCGGTGCACATAGCCTGTGGTGTCGGTGTACTGCTTCCAGTAGCCGAGCGACGCCTTGCCAAAGTCGGGCTGGTAGCGGAACGAGAGGGTGGGGTTGACAACATGGCGCAGGGCTTTCATGGGACCGTAGCGGAAATTGAACATGCCGTAGATGCGCGTGCTGAGTGAGCTGGTGTAGCTCACGTCACGGTTGGAGCGGAACCCTCGCACAGTGTCGATAACCAAGGCTCCCGTGGCTTCGTCGATATGCTTGTCTATGGTGCTCCAATGCCACCGCTCGTGGTAGCTCACGGAGTTGGTCCAGTTGAAATACTTTAGCACCTTGACGTTGCTCTGTATGGGCACGCTGTGCTGTATGCCGTACTGCATCTTGTCAAGCACGCTGCGCTTGAGTATGTTGCTGTCCTGCTCGTTGAGGTTGTTGGCACCGGCAAACTGGTAGGACATGGATATGTTCTCGTACCACTTGTAGCCGCCGCTCACCACCTTGCGCCGCAAGGGGTAGAAGGTGACACTGGAGAGCGAGATGGAAGGCAACTGTATGTTCATCAATCCAGTACGCACGTTGTACGACTCGCGGGCCGAGGCGGCGAGGTTGAGGCTGCGTCCAAGCTGCGCGGTGTAGGAGATGCTTGAGGTGGAGGTGGCGTTGAAGTAGTCGCTGCTCACAGTGGTGTTTTTGTTGTAGTTACGGCTCACAAGGTTGACATCGGCCGAGAAACGGCTGTAGGGATTTTTCTTGGCGTCCTGATCATGTCGCCATGCCACTTTGAAATCACTGAATACCTTGTAGTTGGCGGTATCACCGCGAATACCTTCCTTGGTACGCCCATAGCGTATGTCGAAAGAGCCTTTGTGCTTGTACCGCCTGTAATATTGCGACTTCACCTCACCGGTCCAGCTCAGGTTGGTATAGACCTCGCCCATGAGCGTGAGGTCCATATAGTCGTTGAACGCCATGTAGTAGCCGCCATCCTTGAGGTAGTAGCCGCGCCCGTTCATCCAGCCGTAGGAAGGCATGATGAGACCCGAGCTGCGCCCTTTGTTGAGGGGAAAGAAAGCAAACGGCAGCACCAACGGGGTGGGCACATCCTCTATGGAGAGATAGGCGGGACCCGTGATGATCTTGTCACCGGCTATGAGCTTGGACTTGCTGAAATTTATGGCAAAATGGGGGTGGACGTAGTTGCATGTAGTGTACTGCCCTTTGTTGAGGTACATCACAGAGTCGTTCATGCGTTTCACCTTGCTGCCATGCAGAAAGCCGTCGCCCTCCTGGGTTATCACTCCGCTTATTATGCCTTTCTGCGAGTTGTAGTTATACACTATAGTGTCGGCATAGTACTGGTTCTCGCCCTGTTTGAACAAGGGACGGCCAAACACCTTGCCGGCACTGTCGGCAGAACCATGGGCCTGCATGGTCTGGCGGTTGAAGTCCACCTCCACCTGGTCGGCCTGCAGCTCCATGTTCTCGTACTCCACCACTCCTTCGCTGTGCAGATGGGCTTTGCGCTGCTTTACTTGCAGAGTGATAGAGTCTTTCGACTTGTAATGAACCACATCGGTCAACGCATTGGGCGACAACGGCAGCGGCGACTGGGCCGAGGCCACACCGCCTATCGTTGCCAGCACAAAAGCCAGCAACATGCACCTTATAGGTCGACTGTTATAAGTTATCAAATTTATCGCGTTGATAAAAAAAGCACTGCCTCTACGTGAACATATTTAAAAAGTGCGTAATTTTGCACTTAAAAATTTATTATACATGAAACGCATATTTGTTGTACTTATTGCGCTTGTCATTGGGATAAGCCCCGTTTTTTCGCAAAAAAGAGAACCCGGCAAGGTCAAAACTGTTGTAATTGACCCCGGACACGGCGGCGACAAGCCCGGCGCTCTCGGCAAAAAATCGTCCGAAAAAGACATAGTGCTCTCCGTGGCACTTAAATTCGGAAAGCTTATTTCCGACAACTATCCCGATGTCGACATCATCTACACGCGCACCACCGACATCGATATTACCCTTGCCGAACGTGCCCACATAGCCAATCGCAACAAGGCCGACTTATTCATATCGGTCCATGCCAACTCGTGCCCCTCCAGCTCGCCTACGGGCGTGGAGACCTTCGTGATGGGTCTCTCCCAGAGCAAGTCGAACATGGACGTGGCCAAGAAGGAGAACGCCGACATACTGCTCGAAGCCGGATACAAGAACAACGCCGAGTACCAAGGCTTCGACCCCAACTCGCCGGAAAGCTACGTCATGTTCGCCATGTACCAGAACGCATACCTCGACAAAAGCCTCAACTTCGCCAAATACGTGCAGGACCAGTACAAGATACAGCTCCGCACCATAGACCGCGGCGTGAAACAAGCCGAGTTTTTTGTGCTTTACAAAACCGCTATGCCGTCGGTACTCACTGAGATAGGCTTTATCAGCAACCCCGACGAGGAAGCCTACATGATGTCCGACGAGGGACAGGCCAATATCGCCATAAGCCTTTTCAACGCTTTTGCCACCTACAAAGCCACCGAAGAGGGCACCCCTAAACTCGATAAACCCAAGATAGACCTCCCCGGCTACGGCGACAAGAAAACCACGGCGAAAAAACCTGAGAAACAACTGGCAGAGAACACTACAAAACCCAAGCCTGAGGCCAAGCCCGCCACAGAGACACCAAAAGCCGAGCCCAAACCTGCCGCTGAGACACCTAAAGACGAAGCAAAGCCCGCTGCCGAAAACCAGCAGACGGAAGCCAAGCCGACAAGAGTGGTAATGTCGCGCTGGATTGAAACCGCCGAAGCGGCCCCGCAACCCGAGACCAAACCAACCACAGAAATTCCAGATCCTGAGCCTAAACCTGCCGCTGAGACTCCAAAGTCCGAGACACCGAAGACTGCTGCTGAGACTCCAAAGACCGCCGCTGAGACTCCAAAGACTGCCGCTGAGACCCCAAAGTCCGAGACCCCGAAGACCGCCGCTGAGACTCCAAAGTCCGAGACAGCTAAGCCCGCCGCTGAGACTCCAAAGTCCGAGACTCCAAAGACCGCCGCCGAGACCCCAAAAACCGAGACTCCAAAGACCGCCGCTGAGACCCCAAAGACCGAGACCCCGAAGCCTGCCGCTGAGACCCCAAAGACCGAGACCCCGAAGCCTGCCGCTGAGACCCCAAAACCACAGGCAAAACCAGAGAGCAAGCCCGCCGTCGACCCAGCCGAACAACAACAGCAAATACTCGACAAAGCCCTCTACGCTGCCATTGCCGCCGCACGCGGCGACGAAGTGCCTGTTGTGGAACGCCCCGTGGAACCCGAGCGCCCTGCCACGACAAAGACAACCGAGAACGACGGAGCCTCCAACAGCCAACAGCCACAACCCACAACACCGAAATTCAACCCTAACTACAAACCAGCCAACACCACCAATCCTACCGCCACAACCACTCCCACAGCCTCGCAAGCAGCAGCCAGCAGCCAAAACCGCGTGATATTCAAGGTGCAGTTCCTGCGTACCGACAGAGAACTCAGGCAGGGCGACAGCGAGTTGCGCGGTGTCACCGGCTTCGAGATGTACCGCAGCAACGGTGCATACTGCTACACTATGGGCTCCTTCAAGTCGACAGCCGAGGCAAAACCCAAACAAAACGAACTGCGCAAGCTGGGCTTCTCCGACGCCTTCGTGGTGGCTTTCTACCGCGGCCAGCGCATAAGTATGCAGCAAGCCCACGACATGGGCTACTAAAGCAAACACCGATTACCATTAATCGCCCATTAATCCTATTAATGGCTAATTGCACGGCAATTACACGTTCCCCAAAAACGTCCCTACAGTGATAGAGATAAAGAACATCACCAAACGCTACGGTGAGCAGTATGCCTTGTCCGACATCAACCTCACCATCAAAGAAGGCGAGATAGTGGGTCTGCTCGGCCCCAACGGGGCCGGGAAGTCCACTCTGATGAAAATTATCACATGCTTCATCCCTCCCTCCGACGGCACCGTGACCGTCGACGGCCTCAACATCTTCGACGACTCCCTGGCACTCCGGCGCATCATAGGCTATCTGCCCGAACTCAACCCACTCTATAATGAGATGTACATACGTGAGTTCCTGCGTTTTACGGCTAACATTTACCACCTGCCAAACGTCAACGACCGCGTTGAAGAGATAATACGCACCACAGGACTCACCCCCGAGGCCAACAAGAAGATAGCCATGCTCAGCAAGGGCTACCGCCAGCGCGTGGGACTCGCCGCAGCACTCATACACAACCCCAAGATACTCATCCTCGACGAACCCACCACAGGACTCGACCCCAACCAGATAGAGGAGATACGCTCACTCATACGCAAAGTGGGCAAGGACAAGATAGTTATCCTCTCAACACATATCATGCAGGAAGTTGAGGCTGTATGCACCCGTGCCATCATCATCAACCACGGCAAGATAGTCTCCGACGACCCGCTCACCGACCTCAAACCCGGACAGCTTACACAACGTTTCCACCAACTAACACAATAAACCATGACCCGTCAACAACTTATAGACCTTATCCGCCAACGCCGCTCGTTCCTCTGCGTGGGCCTCGACACCGACCCCGACAAAATGCCACAGCACATGCGCCAAGAGCCCGACGGGGTGTTCCTGTTCAACAAAGCCATCATCGACGCCACCATTGACCTCTGCGTGGCCTACAAGCCCAACCTTGCCTTTTATGAATCCCTTGGTCTCAATGGTTTGCGTCAACTTAAGATGACCACCGACTACCTCCACTCCCTCAACAAACCCGCACTCATCATCGCCGACGCCAAACGCGGCGACATAGGCAACACCTCGCGCCAGTATGCCAAGGCGTTCCTCGACCCGGCCGGCGATTTCAACTTCGACGCTCTCACCATAGCCCCCTACATGGGCGAAGACTCTGTAACCCCATTCGCAGCATACCCCGGCAAGTGGACTATCCTCCTCGCCCTCACCTCCAACAAAGGCGCTTTCGACTTCCAATATCTCACCACCGACGGACAGACGCTCTTTGAGCATGTGCTCCGCAAATCAACCCAGTGGGGCACTCCCGACAATATGATGTACGTAGTGGGCGCCACCAAGGCCGACATGCTCGACAAAGTACGCGCCATAGTGCCTCACAACTTCCTCCTCGTGCCCGGCGTGGGCGCACAAGGGGGCAGCCTCGACGAGGTGTGCCAACACGGCCTCAACTCCGACTGCGGACTTATCGTCAACTCGTCGCGCGGCATAATCTACGCCTCGCAAGACAAAGACTTCGCCTCTCGCGCCGCCGAAGAAGCCTATAAACTACAACAACAAATGGCACAATATCTCTGATGGACAAGCGAAAAATCACCCAACTGCGCATAGTGCTTGTACTCACTCTCATAGGATCGGGCAGCTCCTGCCTCGCCTACATCCTGCTCGGTCTGATGCCCGACACCACCATGGCACAGATGCTGCAATACGTAAAGCAAAACCAGCCCACGCTCTACGACGCCTACGAAACACTCGCAAACCTGCCCACTTTCTACTGTCTGCTGTCGGCAATGCTCTATGCACTCTCCGTTGTAGGTGCCATCCTTATGTGGAACCTGCGCAAAAACGGCTTCCACTGCTACACCCTCGCCCAACTCCTTATACTGCTGATAACGGTGCTCTTCATGGGCAAGGCATTCCTCGGCCTCGGCGACATAATGCTCACCTTGCTCTTTATAACCTACTACTTCTTGAAACTAAAACAGATAGGTGCCTTCAACGACAGCAACACCGAGAATAGCTAAGCAGGGTGTCGCGCACTTCAAGCTCACTCACCTCCACATCAATCACGGGCACACCTATCTCTTTTATCAACACGCAGCGTATGCTCTCGCCGCTGCATTTCTTGTCGTGGCGCATATAGTCCAGCAACGGCTCGGTATCTTTCAGCGTGTAACGCGGCGGCTCCAGCCCCACACGCCGCAATTCGTCGCGCGTAAAACAAGCATAGCGCTCCGCCACCTCTTTGTCCATCCCCAACTTCTTTGTCGACAGATACATGGCACACATCAAGCCCAACCCTACGGCCAATCCGTGGGGTAAGGCTGTTCCTTGCTTATAACTATATGATTCTATGGCATGTCCAAAAGTATGCCCGAAGTTCAGGATACGCCTCACGCCATGTTCCTCGGGGTCGGCACGGACTACGGCCTGCTTGATAGCCACGCTGCTGCGAAGCATTGCTGGCGAGATGGCACCTAAACCGGCATCCAGCAACCTGGCGTAGTTCTGCGGGTCGGCCAAGGCAAAAGCCTTCATCACCTCAAAACCACCGCTTGCAAGCTGCGCGACATCCAGAGTGGCCAGAAAACGCCTGTCAATACACACCGCCTCTGGCTTGTAAAAAAAACCTATCTCGTTCTTCAACAGGCCGCCCGGAGTCTCCCAGTCAATGGCTGTCTTGCCACCAATGGCAGCGTCGCACATACCAATAAGCGTAGTTGGAACGTTAATATAGCGTATGCCTCGCTTGAACCCTGCGGCAACGAAACCGCCAAGGTCGCATACACTGCCTCCTCCAAGATTGACTATCAGACTGCTACGATCTGCCCCCGACTCCAGCAACACATCCCACACCTGTCTGGCAATCTCTATGCGCTTGCACTCCTCGCCCACGGGCAACTCTATAAACTCCGCATCGGTCAACGCCTCCACAGCTCCCACCAACTCCGGCAGACAATGCTCGTAGGTGTTGCCGTCGAGCATAATGAAACACTTGGCCCCCTTGTAGCTCTCGCCATCAAGCAGCCGCCCAAGTCCAGCCAAAGAATACAAAACCTTAGTCATAACGCCTACTTTTTAGAAATAACGCCAAACCGCCCCTCCCAGTATCCAGCCTGCCACAAAACCCAATGAGCAGCCATCATTGGCTGCTCCCCTCACCCCCCCCAAAAAAACACGCCCCAATGCCAAAGATAGAGCTGCTATCCCCCGCCAAAGACCTGACAACCGGCATCGAAGCCATCAACCACGGCGCCGACGCCGTATACATCGGCGCCCCGGCCTACGGCGCACGCGCAGCAGCAGGCAACAGCTTGGCCGACATAGAGCGGCTTGTGCGCCACGCCCACACCTACCACGCCAAGGTCTACGCCACCGTCAACACCCTCCTCTACGACAACGAACTGGAGGATGCATGCCGCATGCTCCATGCACTCTACGACATTGGCACCGACGCGGCAATCATACAAGACCTCGGCCTGTTGCAATGCGACTTGCCACCCATAGCACTCCACGCCAGCACCCAGACCCACAACTACGACCCACGACGCATAGAGTTCCTGCAACAGACTGGGTTCAAGCGCGTCATCCTCGCCCGCGAAACCTCTCTGCAGCAGATGGAGCAGCTCCACAGCACCACCTCCATAGAACTCGAAGCCTTCATACACGGAGCCCTCTGCGTCTCCTTCAGCGGCCAGTGCTATATGAGCCTGTACCTCGTCAACCGCAGCGGCAACCGCGGCACCTGCTCCCAGCCCTGCCGCTCCTCCTACGACCTCTACACCCTGTCGCCACATTCCGATGAGCCACACCTCATACGCCGCAATGCCCACCTGCTGTCACTCAAAGACTTCAACGCCTCGCAACATATTGGTGACATGATAGATGCAGGCATCACCTCGTTTAAGATAGAAGGCCGGCTCAAAGACATCACCTATGTCAAAAATATCACAGCATACTACCGCCAACTGATTGATGACGAGATAGAACGACGCACTTTAGGCGGTGAAGCCATAAGGAAAGCCTCGTCGGGCCGCTGCACCTACACCTTCACACCCGACCCTTCACGCTCGTTCAACCGCGGCTTCACCACCTATTTCCTCGAGAAACGGGCTCCCATGGCATCGCTGCAGACCCCTAAAGCCTTGGGAACAAAAGTGGCAGAGGTAGTGCAGGCCGATGGTACCACCATACAGGTGCGCCCCGTCAACCCCTCCATCCGCTTTGCGGCAGGCGACGGCCTCTGCTATTTCGATGCCCAGAGCACCCTCTGCGGCTTTCTCGTCAACGGCGTGAGCGGCAACACCATAAAAAGCAACCGTCCCCTCTCGCTCCCCAAGGGCACCGAGCTCTGGCGCAACAACGACGCGGCATTCGAGCGTCTGCTGCAAGCCTCTTCGGCAACACGCAAGATAGGCGTTGCCATGCTTCTCGACGAGACACCCGACGGCATAGCCCTCACCCTGCGCGACGAAGACCGCTGCGAGGGACACGCCGCCATAGCCTGCGACAAGCAGCCCGCACGCGACCCCAACCCCGACAATATCAAGAGACAGCTGTGCAAGTTGGGCGACACCCCGTTTGAAGCAACATCCGTCACTGTCAACCTCGCCACTCCCCTCTTCTTTCCCGCCGCCGTGCTCAATAAGGTGCGCCGCGAGGCCGTGCAAGACCTCATTGAGCAGCGGCTCGCCGCCGCGAGGCCGTCTTTTTCGACGCAGTCGGAAAAAACGTTACATCAAGCGAGACCACGTCAAGCAAAGCCCGATGCCATGCCACATGTTACCAGCGACATACCCTATTTTGAGACCACCCTCGACTACCGCGCCAACGTCATCAACAGCAAAGCAGAGCAGTTCTACCGCCAGCACGGCGTGCAGAGCATAGCGCCCGGGCTCGACAAGAGCATGGTCTTTTTCGACGCAGTCGGAAAAAACCGTCCCACTTGGGACGAGGTTTTCGACGGCAAAGCTCTCATGACCACCAAATACTGCCTCCGCTACGAGTTGGGCTGCTGCCTCAAACAATCAGCAAAGAATGGGAACGGCAAGATAAAAAATGACGACATCCTGTTGCTCCGCAACCAGAACCGCTGGCTGCAACTATACTTCGACTGCCACCACTGCCAGATGACAATACAATTAGCCACCAACACCCCAACAACCGAAAAGTAGAAGCAACT
Organism: Bacteroidales bacterium; assembly: GCA_017454015.1. Classification (GTDB taxonomy): domain Bacteria; phylum Bacteroidota; class Bacteroidia; order Bacteroidales; family P3; genus Colimorpha. The sequence continues at coordinate 18,096 of JAFTDW010000005.1, forward strand.
GGCAAATTAGTAAGTAAAAGCAACTTCTATAAATAGCCTCGAAGAGGCTTAATCTCAATAACACCACATGAAGAAACATCCAGTGGATGTTTTGATAGCGAAGCGGAGAATATCGGAACGCAGTGTGGTGCTGCAAAATAGAAAGAATAATGTGTCTCGAAGTGAAGAAAGTCCTGTGGACTTTCGATAGCGAAGTGGAGAATTAACCAAAGCGAATTTTTAGAACAAGCCTAAATAGTTTAATCCCATTGTGTCCCGCCAAATTGGCGGGACACAATGGGATTATGAGAATGAAACAGCCATTCCAATGAATGGCATTGTTTCAATTAACTAATTAATCACAGACAAGCCTTACGGAAGCACCATATTGCCTTTTGCTTCTATTTGTATAGTGAAACGCGGCCGTCCCTGTTCCTTCAAAATATGGTTGACTCGCAAAAGAATGACGCGTATCAGACAAATCGTATCGTGTCGATGACCAATAATAACCATTTTTCCCAACATTCGATACACTGGTAGTCGTAACTCTTTGCCCGGCGGCAGGCAAAAATACAGCACCGGCAGCTTCTATCAACGTCCAATCAGACTGAGAGTAGTTATTGTTTTCATAACGAATTTGCGAACCCGAATTAATCCCGACGGGCTGCGCCACACCGTCGGGATGCGTGTAGCTGTCGGGAAACAATATCAAACCGCACACACCGTTAACCGTTGCCTTAATCCAGCGTGCATTGGCAGTTCCATTGACAGTTGATGCAGACCTTTGGCTGCCGAGGTAGTACCACTCGTCAGCGGTCAACGTACGCCAGAGTCCAGCCTGGTTGCCGCCGTTGGATATGGCGTTGTATACGCCCCAGTCGGCATTGGCATAAGCCCCTGTGAGGTCGTATTTGGCATCAGTGCCGTCCGACGGACCGTAACCATAGCCATTACGCTCAGTGTAAGGTGAAGTGTATGACTGGGATTTATCGTAGGGCATATAAAAATAGTTGCCGTTGTCCCAACCGCTGGTACCCCAGCCAAAGAGGTCGATCCAGCCACTGTATGTGCTCGATATGTTGGCATTGCCTGCACCTATGGTGTCCCACTGGTGCTCGGCGAAGCGCCATGTACCTGTCGAAGCCTGATACTGTAGGTTGCCCTTCGAAAATCGCACCGTGGAGCCCGGAGCCACGCTGAACCTGCCGCTCAACACACCCTCGGTAGCCGTGGTGAAGTCGAGGTCGGTAAGTGTTATGGTGGTTATCTGGCCTCGGTTGAGCATTATGCTTGTCGAGGCTGTTTTGGTGCAGGTGGCTCCGTTCGATGCCACAAGCTTTACGCGGAACAAGTTGAATGTGTATGCCGGTATATACATGTAGAAATTCCTGGCTGAAGATATGTCCTGCGGGGTGTCAAGGCTCAACAACACCTGTTTGTCTCGGAGATCAGGGTCTCGTAAGGTTGATCTTAATTTCATCTCGGCACCCGACCCTCGCACGCTCAAAGTGCCGGTGATGGCGCTATCGACGGTTACCTGTATAGAGCTGAGACTCAGAGCTGCTGTGGCCGATATGCGGAAACGTACTATGGCACACATGCTGTAGAAAAGCAGGTTGTCAGGAGCGTCGCTCACAGAATACATTGGAAGCCTGTGCAGCGAGCCGTCGGGAGAATGCTGTATTGCCGGAAGTTTGACCGTAGTATACCAATTGCTTATAGATGCTGGATGTATGGCATAATATGTATTGCCACTACTAATATAATTATATACCTTTACAAACTCCGCCTCAGTAGTCCCAGCACCCGAAGAAAGTCTGTATATACTTGCTTTGCTGCTACCTCTATGCACCGCGATGCTGTCGTCAGTATCCCAAAGCAACCGGCGTCCACGTTCAGTCATCGACAATTTGCTGTCGTCCTTTGCTTGCTCGGCTGATGCCTTAATGGTTTCTGGCATTGTGTCTTTCTGACAGGCTGCGGCAAGGAGTGCCACCGCCGCTATTAGTAATGTGCGTAATGCTGTCTTCATGCTATTTTTCAATTATTGAATGTTGGTTTTTATATCATTTAAAGACTGAGTATAATAATTTATATCTTTCTTGAAGCAACTAAACGGCTCCATTATCAGAAGAAATTGCTGCGCCCGTAGTTTGTACCCGATTCTATGATTGTCTCAAAGTTGCCGCTGGAGGCAAAGCCACGCTCCACGCTGTATACCTCGACCAATAACACCGGACTTTGGTAGTCTCTTTTTGTGGCGACGGGGGCGCTGCCTTCACCACCTAATGCTTGTTTTGCTGTTGTTTTTGTTGTCATTGTGATATAACTGTTATTTGTTGCGCCTACTCTAATCGCAGTTTTCGGCCTCCCTGCTTATTGTGAATTAACCCCAACCGACCATTGGGATTAATTGTTGTATACCCTAAAAAGCTTCGCAGATCCTACTGCCGAGCTCCGAAATGGACATAAAAAAAGAACCGCGAGCTGTTGTCATGCTCGAGGTTCTGCATACCTATTACCCAACAAGAAGCTCGCGGATAACCACGAGCGTTCTGCTTCTTGTGGGTAATGATAAAATTTGCAGATTTCGAGCATTACCAAAAAGCAAAAAACGCTTTGATTACGTTTTACTTATCTCTTTTTTATGCCATATATTCAGGTTTGGTTATTTTTGCAAAGATACAAATTATTTTTGATTTTGTCTGTCTTGCGTTGTTTTGTAGTACAAATAAATGTCGTCAAGATCTTTTGCGGCTCGGCGTAACCAATGGTTTTTATATACCATATCTTGCTTTCAACTCATCTTGTGAAACGAATCTACCTGCCTTATAGTCTTCATCGGCCTCTCTGAGCACTGTAGCAAATTCCTCTTTCGAATACTCGCATGGCATCTTAATACCGCTGAGCATGGCCACGACATCAGCCAACAAGGCTTCGTCATCAGACTGCGTGGCAAGTAACGACACCCTTTGACGCAACGCGGCAAGGTTGTCGTCGACACTGCTGTTTGTTCTTATTGTTGTCGCCATTGTTTTCGTTAACAGTTTGTTGCGTACTATTCCTTATTGTGTTTATCCTTTGCAAATTTACATAAATTCCACGACATAAATGCTAATAGGACTAATCTGACAAATAAAAAATCCCGCGGTGCGGCACTCGGAATGGGCCTCATATTTTGGCTTAATCGCTACGACCATTATCGTGCCCATTTTATCGCCAATGCAAAATAGTCTTTGATAATTCGAAATTTCTTTGTAACTTTGCAATAATAATTTGTATTATTTATGCCTGAAATTTGTCGCTTTTACGGAATCATTATAACAATGTACATACCGGATCACAACCCACCACATTTTCATATTAGATATAATGATTTCCACGCAATTATCGACATTAACACTGGAAAAATAAAAGGAGAGATGCCAAGGCAGGCATTGCGATTAGTGTACGACTGGCTTGATCTACACAAAGAAGAACTATTAACGAATTGGCACAATATTGAGAGTGGAAATCCTGTCATGCCAATAAAACCTCTTGAGTAATAATATGCAACACGATAATAATTTGATTTGGGTCGTTGAAGCAAAACCGATAGATGGGTATATGCTTGAACTGCTTTTCAACAACGGAAAAGCAGGACGGTTCGACTGCAAACCTCTTATCAAGAAATACAAGCTATTCAGTAAATTAGAGGCTCCAGAGGTGTTTAACAATATAACCCTTGACGGCTGGACTGTTACATGGGCTGACGGAAGCATCGACATTGCTCCTGAATACCTCTACGAAAACAGCACCGAGCTGTACCCCACAAGAGAAGCCGCTATTGACTTCGCGGCCGAGAATGCACTATAAGTGCGTCTTACATAAACACCGCTACCAGCAGCATCAGTGCTGCTATCATGTGCCAGCGCTTGGCTGCCAGCTCTTTCTTGCGGCGCCCTAACATTATGCCAAGATACGAGAGTAGCAAGACTGACAATGCTATCGCTATTGTTGCCGGCAGGTAAGCCGCCTTCATGTCGGCAACAAAACCCACACCCAAGCCTAACAGCAACGCATTGACCGAGGCTGCCACCGACAGAGCCAACGCCGTGGTAGCTCTACCAAGGTCGTAGACCACCTGCTCCCTCTTGCGACCAAGCAATGGCAACAAGAGCTTGACGACTACCACCACAAAGAGGGCTATGAAGAAGGTCTTGTCGATGTCGGGCAGGTCGAAGCGCAGCAGGTTGCCGAGCCACACGCCTCCCTGAAAGAGCAACGTCTGCATGAGTGCCATGATTAGCGACACCGCCAAGCCTTTTGTAAGGCGCAAGGCGGTGCCTTGGGTGTTGCGGTAGGTAAGCAGCATGGACTCAAGCGCAAGAGCCAAAGCCAGCAGTATATAGCTAAAGGTAGTCATGTTAAAGAGAAATCTTTTGGGTTATAGTTACAAAATCGGCAACAGAGAGCTGTTCGGCACGTTTGAGCAAGAGCTCTTCGGGCAGGGCGTCGATAGCGGCATCTATTGCCTTGAGGGCGTTGCGCATAGTCTTGCGGCGCTGGTTGAAGCCTGCCTTCACCACTTTGGCAAAGAGCTGCTCGTCGCATTCGAGGTGCGACACGCTGTTGCGGCGCAGGCGCACCACGGCAGACTTGACCTTCGGCGGCGGCGAGAAGACATCCTCGGAGACTGTGAAGAGGTACTCTATGTCGTAAAAGGCCGAGAGCAAGACACTAAGGATGCCATAGACTTTGCTGCCGGGCTTGGCGGCAATACGTTCGGCCACCTCTTTCTGGAACATCCCGACAACCTCTGGTACCATGTTGCGGTTGTCGTAGACCTTAAAAAGTATCTGCGACGAGATGTTATAAGGGAAGTTACCAATAACCGCCATGCTATCAGTGCCTTGTGGCAGAAGGTCGGCAAGGTCGAGCCGCAGAAAGTCGGCCTCGACAACCTTGAGCTGCGGATAATGGCTGCCAAGGTATGCCACCGACTCGCTGTCTATCTCAACGGCTTTGAAATCAATATCATCGCGTTGTAGCAAGTATTTAGTGAGGACACCCATGCCGGGGCCTATCTCAAGCACACAACGCACATCGCCCGACAGACTGTCGGCTATCCTCTTGGCTATCGTCTCGTCTTTTAGGAAATGCTGTCCCAGATATTTCTTGGCCTTTACCTGCTCCATAACACACTCATTTTATATGTTTTACTATGCCTGCCAACGAACCCGCACCGTAGCTTGCATGGAGAACCGCGTATGCCGCAAAGAGTTTCCAGAAATCGAGATGATCTTTACACTTTTGCCTCAGACAGATAGCCACTATAAGCAACAGATAGGCCACAGCTGACGCGACGGCAAGGAACAGCAGCGGTGTCCACAGAAGGGCAAGAAGCAGCGGCAGCGAGAGCGAGAGCAGGAAGAGCAACGGTATGAAGTGCCGCAACGAGAGCGACTTGAAGTTACGGGTGATACGCACTGTGAGTATGTTCCACAATCCGTTGCGATAGTTGTTCGACGCCAAGGCAGAGTAGGTCTCGCGGGCATAGTAGGTACACACGGCATCGGGCACAAGCATGATGGTCTTTCCTTTGGCGATGAGACGCTTGGACAACTCTATGTCGTGATTGCGGATAAGACGCTCGTCATAATAGCCGGCCTCATCGAAGAGGATGCGCCTGTAGAGGCCGAAAGGCACGGTGTCGACCTTTGTAGGCTCACTGACTCCTATGCGGAACATGGCGTTGCCCACACCGAACCGACTGGAAAGCACCGCCTTTATGGCCAACGCCTTGGGGGTGCGATGCTTGACATCGGTAAGCATGACGCCGCCCACAACATCGGCTCCATAGCGTTCTCGCGCTGCTATGAGACGAGCCACATAGTCGGGCGAGAAAGCGGCATGGGCACTGCTGATAAGCACGTAGTCGCCAGTGGCTTTCTTTACTCCCAAGTTGAGCCCGAAAGGGGTGAATATCCGAAGATTAGAGACCACGACGATGTTGTCGAACTCGCGTTGCAGCCGTTGGCATACTGCCATGGTGCCATCGGTGCTGCAGCCGTCGACAACTATCAGTTCCAACTCTATGCCTGATGCAGCCTGGCGTTGCAGGGAACGCAGACAGTCTTCAATATAAACCTCTTCGTTGCGACAGGGTATGACTACCGATATTTTCATACTTATAATAACGTGGCGTAAAGGTCTAAAAGTATCTTTTCTTGCGACTTCCAGCTATATTTATTCTCCACGGCAGCCCTTCCACGCTGTCCCATGAGGTGAGCCAACTCCCTGTCGGAAGCCAGCTGACGCACTGCTGATGCAACAGCCTTTGCGTCGAGCGGGTCGACACAGAGGCCGCAATGGCAATCCTCGACAATGCCACGCCAGAGCGGGAAGTCGGAGCAGACCACCGGAATGCCTGCAGCCATATACTCGAACAGTTTGATAGGCAGCGAGTCTTTATAGCTCGGTAGCGGGTGGAGCAGCAAGAGCCCCATCATGCTGTCCGCCAACAGCTCGTCGACCTGACGGCGGTCGAGAAAGCCTCTGTAATCGACATTCTTCCAGCCATCGAGCCGTTGCATCTCGCCGAGCAGCGAAGGGGGCGCAAAGGTGCCAGCCAGAAGCAGCGGGATATTGGCATTGCCAGCCGCGCACACCATCTCCTCTATGCCGCGCTCCCGGAATATGCCTCCTATATAACATGCCGCGACGGGGCGAGAGTCCCAGTTGTCGCGCGGCTTGATCTCGTCAAGTATAGGGAAGTTGCCGACAGCGCACACCCTGTCGGATGGCAGCAGCTGCTCAAAACGCTCTTTGATATGTGGTGTGGCGGTGACTATTGCCGACATTTTGCGTGCCCTGGCATTCTCGACACGCTCTACCACACGCGACAACAACGGGCGTAACCCACTTGGTATCCACGGTTTGGCCAATATCTGGCGGGGCAGGTCCTCGTGGCTGTCGTAGACCACTGTTTTGCCACGGAGACGGAGACGCACGGCAGCTTTGAGCAGCTCGGGGTCGTGGATATGATATATCTGCGCATCGATGGCGACGGCAGCCTCATAGACAGGCCGCCAGGCTCTCACGATACGCATTAGGCGGTTGCCTATCTTCTTTACTCCTACTATGTTGACCCAATCGACCACATGGCTCTGCGCACCAGCCACAACGAAGAATACCTCGTAACCGTTGCGACTTAGCGAGACACACTCTTTGAGAAAGATACGCGTGTCGTTCTCGTCGTGTACCGAAGTGAGATGACAAACCCTAATCATTTGCGTTTGGTTTTTGTGTTATATGCTACGCATCGAGAAACAGCTATTAGTTTGGAACTACTTTTGCCTCCGCCTTTTGAGATAATATAAGTCATTATGATGCTCAACAGATAGGCAGACCCTCGCAGAACCGAGAACAATAACACTGTAGCGGTCATCGACTTGCAAAAGTAGCCACCGACAATGACGGCCACAAGCGTAGAGACAACATAATAGACCTGCCAATAGAAGAGAGCCCTGAGTTTCTCGGCGACGATGAAGACGCCGCTCATGCTGTTTGCCACAAACGACAGCGCCATGGCGGGTGCGAGATACTGGGCGTAGTGGCCGGTTACAAGCCACTGGTTGCCAAGGAACAAAGTAGTGAGCCACGGCAGAAACCAGACAAAAGCCAACAGAGCCAACAGAGCCGAGGCCGACAATGGGATAACGAGTTTCTTGTAAACTTGCCTGCAGCTGCCCGTGGCTTTGTAGTCCTCGTTGGCACGTTGGCGAAACACATCGCGCAAGGCACCGCTAATCACTGTGATAGGTATGGCAAAGACAGCCATGGCCATAGAGAAATAGCCCACCTCGGTCTTATTGAAAAAAGCCGCTATAAGCAACAGGGGGGCCTGCATGCCTACGGCGTTGAGCAGCTGCCCCGGCATGTTATACTTGGGGAACTCAATGTAACGACGGGCACCCGTTTTGATATCGGCCCACGTAACTTGCTGGAACCATGCGCTGTCGAGCCTCAAGGCGCGCCACCAACAGACCACCGCCGTGACCATACGCCCTGCCGTGTCGCCCACCACCAGCCCCTGCGGCACCACCTTGGCAAGGCCGCACAACAGCTTGCCCAACACTATGGCGCCGGAGTTGACAATCTTGTTGACCGATAAAGCTTTGAAGTATTTCTCCCGCACGCACCACTCGTTGTATACGTTGAAGACTACTATAGAGAATGCCGACAACGGGCATATAAACAGCCACTTGTAGAGTCCCGGCTCGTTCAGCCAACGGCTCAGGGCACCTGCCATTAGCAGCTGCATGACAAGATAAGACACAATAAGGAAAACACCGGCAAGGAGCAACGACAACACCGCGAGGGCAGCGGCTTCTCGTTTGTTGTCGGCTATGAGTATGCCTCCTTCGTATTTGCCCGTGGAGACCACCACAAGTATGGAGGTGATAGCCGTCAGGGTGGCCAGCAGTCCGAACTCGTCGACGGCAAAGATGCGGCCCAGAATCGGATAGAAAACCAGCGGCAGCACCTGCGCTATCCCCACCCCCGAGGAGAGGAGCAGACTGTTCTTTACAAAATCGGTAAGCTTAAGCTTCATGGGTTCCGCTTATGGATTTAGGTATCAAGAACATGGCTGATAAGAACAATGCCCAACCGCCGTGTGTGAGCATCGTGGTGAATAGTGCTCCATTGAGAAAGGTGAAGACAAAGAGCAACGACAAACCCATATAGGCATGGTCGAGTTTGAGCGACTCAAGACAACGCACCAACGCGGCGGCTATGACTACAAACAGCAACGCACCCACGTGGCCGAAATTCATGTAGCCGTCGGCTATGACACCTGTATTGCAGTGGGTGACGGCACGCCCGTACATCTCATAACCTATCAGGTTTGCCGGTTCGAGGGTGTAGGGGTAATCGAATATGACACCTAGAAAACTGTGCGAGAGCAGCAGCGGAGAACCGGAGAAAAACGAGAAATAGCAGTCGGCAACCTGCACGGGGATAAAGAACATGCGACGCACAACAATGGACTCCACCATTAGATTGCCTGTGAGCAGGTTGAGCAATGCCGAGATTGCGCATACTGCCAATAGACCATATAACAAGACACCGGCCTTGGCCTTATAACTGTCAAAAAAATAGAAGGACAATACGACAAACACTGATATGAGAATGGTTTTCTGAGGGTTGACAGCAAAGATGTAGAGCATCAGCATTATGCCAAGCCCGCAGATTACAGGGCGTTTTTGCTTAAGGCCATAGACTATGAGCAATGGCAGCACTACCTTGACCAAAGGCCCTAACAGGTAAGCTGTCAGCACGTTGCCTTTAACATTCGCTGCCGCCCGCACATCGTATGTGTTGCTGCCCATAGCGAACACCGACCAGTCGATATTGGCTCGGTAGGCTACAACGAAAGGGATTACCATTGACAACGCCAATGCAGGTAACAGCCACACTTGCACACTGTTGGGCACCTTGTGCAGCCGCAATTCCGGCAGTTGCAAGAACGGGGCGGAGAGCAAGAAGACAAACAGCAGTGAATAGACTGGCAACCAGATAGTGGTGCCCCCCAGCTGGTACATGACCACCGAAGGCATGAAGAATACCACTGCTACAAAAAGCGACAAGACATACATATAACCGCCATCCGCCGCTTTGGCGTGGGAGCCGTCTCCCCTACCCCACACAAAAAGCCAGAGCGTTGCCAACGCAACAAGCAACAGGCCTATGATGATGTTTACGGGTCGCACCGAGAGCTCGAAGCCTTTTGACCAATAATTGGCATAAACAAACCTCACATACTCAACCAACAGCAGAGCATACAGCAGGACAAATACAATAAGGTGTCCTGTGCGGTTTTGTAGTTGCTTATATAATATTGCTTTGAAATCCACAGAAACTAATTGTTCTCCGGGGCGGGAAGGGTTTTATAGCGTTTGCGGGCGGTGTCGACATAGAGTGATGCGGGGTAGTCGAGAAGTATCTGCTCGTAGCACTCGCGGGCCACAAGTGGGTTGTTGAGCTTGTCGGTGTTGAGCTCGGCACGCAGAAAGAGTGCATCGTCGGCTATTATCGAGGATGGGTAGAACTGCACAAGGCGCGCGAGCAGGGTGTCGGCCTGGATGTATTCACCCCTTTTCATTTGTATGCGGGCTTTTTCGAGCATCACATCATCCAACAACGGGTGGGCAAGCGTCTGTGTAGATATCTCGTCGAGTAGCCGCCAAGCGGAGTCGAGCTGGTTGCGGTAGAGCATGAGCTGTGCCGATGCAAAGTATTCGAGCATTGTATAGGTGCTGTCGTCCTCCATGTTGTCGCTTATAAGCAGTGAGAGCTGCATGGCGTCGTTGGCGATGAGCTTGGAGGTGGAGGCTCTCAGCACGTCGAGCTGCGACTTGGCCCATGGGAAGTCATGGTTGTAGTACGACAGCATGGCGTTTTTGAATTTGGCATTATAGCCTATCACATCATTTTTGTTGGCTTTCTCGACCTGCATATAAAGCAGCGAGGCATCCCAGACCGAGCCGGCAAAGAGCAGGAGGTCGCCCAGCTCGAGCTTTGTGGCGTTGACAACTTGGGCGTTGAGACGCGGCATCTCCAGCACATCATAGAGCACGTCGGCGGCATCTTCCACCTCGCCACCATAGTAGGCAAGCAGGTTGGCATAGTTGCGCATGAGCTGCACCGTGGAGGCCGAGCGCCCCAGCTCCTCGAAAGCATCGCTGTACATCTGCTTGAGTTTCTTATACCTGTCTACCGGCAATGGGTAGTTGATGTTGAGCTGCTTGAAGGCCACATTGAGTGAACCGATACGCGCCTTGATATAGTTTGGGTTGTCTTTACCCTTGGCCACCACATAGTTATAGGCATCGGCTGCGACTTGCAGGGCGTCGCCCCCCTCGGATATGGCAGCCACACGCATCACCTGCTCGGCCCCTTTGTCGGGAAAACGGGCATCGACGGCTTGGGCCTGCATCAGGGCAAATTCGAAGTCTTTCTGCTGCAATGCAAACCAAATCATCATTTCGAGGTAGTGCTTTGCATCTGGTTGTTCCTGTATTTTGGCAGCCAACGCGCTGCGAATGGCTTGTGTGAGCTGTGGCGAGGGGTCGTCGCGCATCATGCCCTGCAATGAGATCTGTATGCTACCCAGAGAGCCCGGGGACTTGTCGAGCAGGCTGAAATACTCGGCGGCGATGTCGTCGTAACGACCCATACGCTGATAAAGGGAGGCAACCTCGGGTATGTATTGGAACGGGTTGCGGGTCTTTGTACGTGCAGTAAGATAGACTTGCAAGGCAAGGTCGGGGCGCTGATAGTTGTCGAAGGCTATGGCAAGGTCATTGGTCTGCTTGGTGTTGGTGCCTATGCGACGAATAGCCTCGTCGAAAGTCTTGGCACTCTTTTTGTTATCGCCTCGCATCTGCTGCAAACGCCCAAGGTCGACATATAGAGTGAGGTCGTTGGATGTCTGCTTGATGCGTTGGTCTACCAAGCGTTCTGCTTCCTTGAAACGCTGCAGGTTGATGTAGCATTCAAGCAATGTTCGGTAGTAATAAATATTACGGGTGTTGGCATAAAGGGATTCGTAGAGCTCGGCGGCTTTGTCAAACTCCCCTTTTTGGTAATAGTACGACGCCATCTGCTCGCCCGACTGCTGGGCACTGACCATCAATGAAGGGCCGCAAACAGCTAATATTAAAAATAATAGGGATGAACGCAATAGTTTCATTAGGCAATAATAGTATTGGTTCCATTTATTCGCTGTCCATGTTTTTTATTTCATAGGTGCTCATGACCTCAGTTATTCGCTGTCCATGTTTTTATTTCATAGGTGCTCATGACCTCAGTTCATGAGTCGCTTTCTGGCTGCGGCAATGGGGGCTTGCCCCCATTGCTCTTGCTGAACGAAAACATTGGCGAGGGTTCCGCATGCGCAAGCATGGCACAAAACACAGCAAAGAATATAAGACCCATCTGCCGCTCGAACAACGACTCAAACAAAGCGTTGAATGCCACTATGGTGACGAGTGCCAAGAGAAGATACCTCCGCTCCTTTACGGCAGCGAAGAGCGGCACGGCAAACAACGCCACCAAGACCAAAAGACCAGGGATGCCCGTGGCCATGAGAGTGTCCAAGTACTGATTATGTGAATTATAGGTATGTGCCAGGGCTTTCTCGGCACCTATCAGCTGATACTGCTGCACAAGCTGCTCCTCCCTGTCGCCTGCCCCCACTCCAAACGGCATATTGCTGGATATAACAGCAAGGGTGGCTTTGGTGGTATAATAGCGGTCGTCATGATAATCTCCGGATATTACAGCAGTTATGGTGTTGAACAGACGCTTCTGCGACCCAGGAATGACTGCGAACATCAGCGCCGAGCCGACAACAGCCGCAAGCAACAAAAACAATGCCAACTTAACCCGTTTCTGACCAAAAAACAGATAGAACCATGCTGCAACGGCAAAGGCCAAGAATATGAGCAAGGCGGCACGAGACTGGAGTACAACGAGGTAGACCACCAATAACAAAGCGACAACAAAAGGCCAATGGCGCCATTCCCATTGTCCACGCAACAGTTGAAGAGCTATATACGACAATGCAAACAACAGATACATCGAGAGGTAGGTATGGTGCAGCGGGTCAAAATAGGAGCCCATAAGCTCATCATGAGGCCGACCGGCATATAGCAGGTCGTAAAGGGTAATGAGCAACCTGACTATGAAGCGCACCACCAGAGAGAGTGTAAAGAACTGCATGACAACTCCCACCTCCTTCTTGGTAAACAGACCTTTAGGTATTACCAAAACAACTATTGAGACAAGAGCAAGCGTTAGCTTTGCCGTTGCGTTGCGCCAGCCTTCAGCGGTGTTGGTGCTGTAAAACACACTGACAACATATATAAGCGAGAAAACAGCTAATAACAAGAATGTTACACGCCAGCACCGAGCAAGAGAGGCATTGCCAACACTGCGTGCCGCTATGCAATAGCACAGCGTATATGGCAACATAAGAAACAACGCGTAAAGCGATATGCGCCACGACCACGGCAATGCCGCAGCCAGAACAACCATCAGAATCAGTCCTATAGTATCTAATATATTGTACTTACCCTTCAATTGTATGTGGTCTGGCTTTATTATTCAAGATGAAGAACGCTGTGCTGTATGCTATAACCAAGAATATGGCAACGCTCACGGCATAGAGGTTCTTGTCTCTCACCAAGAAAAAGCAAATATTTATAAGAATCTGCAGCAGGGCATAGCAAGCCGATATATAGAGGTGCGGGACATTGAAATCGTTGGCCAGTGTTTCATAAAGATGCTCCCTGTGCGGTTTAAGTATATTCTCGCCCCTCAGCATACGCTTGAGTATCGTAAGCCCTCCATCCGCCAAAAAAACTCCTATAAAGACAAGATACGACAACCCTACATTGTTGGTAGGGGTTGACTGGATAAGACGACCTATAAGGAAAAGCACCAGACAACCGAGAGTGATGGAGCCTACATCACCTGAAAAACAGCGTGCCTTGGTACGGAAGTTAAAGAACGAGAACACCCCTACTGCGATAAGCGGTATCAGTATTAATCCATTGTCGATAAAATGACTGACACAGAGATTAATGAAAATAAAAGTACCAAGCACTACCAGCGTGTAGGCGGCGAGCATACCGTTTATGCCGTCCATGAAATTATAGATATTGACTATGGCAACGGCGGCAACTATATGCAACACTATCTTCCACGTAGCGAGTCCAAAAGCCTGAAGTTGAAGCATTATAAGCGCGAGCGTGACAAACTGCACTATCATGCGGGGAATTGAGGGGAGTGGGTGTAAATCATCTATATAACTGATAATGGCCGAGAGCGAAAGGCCGAGCAGCAGCCACGGATAGGCAAAATTGTTGGTGACAGAGTAGTAAAGCACCGCCAGAAAAAAGATGATACCACCACCCAGCAATGTTGGGGAGCTGTGTGAACTACGTTCATTGGGCCTGTCGACAATATTAAACCTCTTGGCTAAGGCAAAGTAAACAAGCTCTATGGCAATCAAAAAAAGAGTCGCGATGAGATACTTCATAATTGCATATATAAGAAAAAAAAAGCACGGGAGCATAGTTCCGTGCTTCTATCTGCTACCCTTTGAGGAGATTGATAGTGACCCAGCTGGGGCTCGAACCCAGGACCCCATCCTTAAAAGGGATGTGCTCTACCTGCTGAGCTACTGAGTCGTTGATATGGCTTTTTGGTATATAATGCACTATCTATAAACACTATAGCTGTTTTGCTATCCTACCGAAAGGTTTTGCAAAGATACACTATTTTTTTCATATCTCCAAAAAAATATGCCCGGTAATGCAAAACTAAAGCTAAAAACCTTATCGTAATACCTCTATGACGCCTGTTCGCTGTAAGTTACCCTTGTAACCTTTGCCGACGAAGCGGTAGAAATATGTTCCTGCCGGCGTGCGTGTTGCAGCGGGATCCCAGAAGTCATCCTCGGTACGTATGTCTGTAACGCTGTATACAAGGGCACCCCAACGGTCATATATCGCCAAGGAGTTGATAGGATAACAGCCCGAACCCAAAAGATTGACTATTGCAAACTTGTCGTTAATGCCATCACCATTGGCAGTTACCACATTGGGGAACTGGACAAACTTATCGCACGTGGTTGTGATGTTGTAAACTATTGACAGCGTATAGTCCACGACACTGTCGCAGCCAGCTCTATTGCGAATAATAACCTCCACATGCTTTGCAGAGTCGGTGAATATTGTGCCATGATAATTCCACGGGAGGTAGTTCTCATTAATAGTGTCATGGACAATAGATGAAGTATTAAGTAGCGCATTAACTATCATTGTCAGCACGCTGTCCTCACCATGACAGCCCGTAAGGATTGCATCGTGAGTGCCGGGGCCGCTAAATCGCACCCCATTCCATGTTATTGGAAAGTCGTATACGCAAACATCGCGCGAGACAGTATTATATACATTGGGCCAAACATGGAGGCTGTAATTGATGATGGAGTCACAGCCATAGAAGTCTTGATACTTGATGGTGTCACTTTCCACACCTTGGGCATAAGTGTGGGTGCCATAGGTGTAGGGTAGCTGGTTCTCGACTATTGTGTCATAGACAAAGCGCAGCTGCGGCATCACAACGGAGAAATAGAGCGTACGCGTAAGTATCCCGCTGTCGCGCTCATAGACGCCCGGCATGGCAACAACCGTGTCGAACAAACGGTAGGTCTGGCCATAACATACAGCCACAAAAAGGGTGTCGAAACGTTGACAAGGAGACACTACATTAATATATTTATATAGTGTGTCGGTACACATGCCTCCTGCAAGTTTGGCCACCTGCCTTACGCGATAGACGCCACTGGAATATGCGTGAACAGGGTTGTTGGCTGTGGACGTTGTGCCGTCGCCAAAGTCCCACTCAACGGCATCACACGGCATCGTGGTGCGGTTGTTGTGTGCGGAGTCGGCTGCCACCACCGATTCATTATAGAACTGGTAGCGGTTCTTGCATTGCGAAGTGTCGATAAAACCATAGGAGAAGTCCGCACACGGGTAACGGGTACCTGCAATTGCCGACATGATAAAACTGCACGACGAGTTGCCACCCACGAAGTTAAGCCTGCAGTTGTAAACACCTGGGCGGGTTACATGAAGCGACTTCTCCGTTGACAGTATCGTGTTGCTGTCGTGTGCGTTATACCACTCATAGGAAAAGCCGTCGGGGGCGGTAAACGTGTTCTCCACAACGTTGCCGCACGTAGACGACTGTATGGTCTTGGTGCTGCATTTCAACACAAAGTATGCATAACCGTAATGTCCGTGCTGGCTGCAGTCGTATGTGGTGAGCTTGACAAAAATACGTTTACCCTGAAGACTCGTAAGATCGACGCCCACCGTAGTCCAGTCTTTCCACAGGATCGATGTGGACTGCCCTGTGTTCCAACCAAGATTGGCGGCAGCGATGAAGTCGGCAGAGTAGCAGACAGCGTCTATCTCATTATCATATTCATCAAGGATTTTGAATGTAAAACGTGGCTGCTCGGCAGGGCTGTGACCAGGGTTCTCAAGGACAGCAGCATATTTAAGTATGAGCAGATTACTTATAAGGGTGTCGACCTTGTACTCGTACTTGATACTTTCGGCTTTGGCGCCGGTACCCCAGTTGCCGAGACGCACCGAGGCTATTTCGCCTGGCGGCACACAACGCAGCTGGTTGCCAGTGCGGGGATCATACTCTGTAGTATCGGTGTGGACTGTATGGCACGATGTGTTGCTGGCGCTGCCCTGGTCGTAGACACCCACCGTCTCGTCGGGATCCCAGAAAGTGCCATAAGTTGCGTAAGTCCAGCACGATGTCAGGTCGGTAAAGTTTATACATGAAGGTCTTTCTCCCGGACATGCGGTGAGGAACACATGGTTGTCGGCAGTGCAGTAGTCGGTGGTGTCGTATGAATGCGTGTTGTTGTGTATGCGGAAATAGTAGTATGTTCGAGGCTGGAGGTTGGTGATAAGCAAATAAGGATTGTGGGTAACCCTCGTTTCTTGCATGGAATAGGGGGTAGTGCCGTAATGCACGCGCCACTCAGTGGCACCGCTCAAGTCGACCCAGTTGAGCTCCAATGAGTTCTCCGTTACGTTCTCCGCCCTGACATTATATACGTCGAGGTTGGCGAACATGGGCAGACAACATTTCACATCTAACTGGAAACCACGTTGATAGTTACTTGAATTGGAATAAAAATGGATATACGCATAACCCGAAACACAAGTAACGTTGATGGTACCCTGGCCGGACCATCGGCCAAGACGGTTAGCCTGGTTGGTAGTCTGGGCATCGAAAATCTCCAAATAGTCGTTGGTTTGCTCCGTCCAGTAGTTGCCGGTCAGATGGATGTCATAACCAGCCGGAGCAACAAGTAAGAGATAGCCGTCCGCACTGTTGCTATAATTACTCTGACCGCCATTGTCCAACACAGTGTAGAGAGTACGCGTTAACAACGTCTCGGTGGAACCACCCGTTTGCGGAACAGTCAATGTCGTATTCTGCGCAAAAAGCGTCACGGACGACAAAAACAATGCCGCAAAAGACAATAGAAAACGCATTATACTCTTGATTTTTAACACTTTAAACTCAATACGAACATATTATATGCAATTTCAAATATACAAAAAAAAATTCAAATAGCCGAAAAAGTAATAAATTTGACAAAAAAAATGTAATTTTGCATTATGAATATGAATTTGTTAAGTACCTGTTATATGCCATCTGTTGCCTATATGGCACTGTTGGCGGGCAGTGGAAACTCTGTGACAATAGAACGGATGGAGACCTACCACCGCCAGACCATGAGAAACCGCTGCATGATAGCCACCGCCAATGGGATAAAAATTCTGTCGGTACCTGTTGTCTGCCCACAGGGCAACCATACCAAGACCGGGGAGGTTAAGATAGATTACAGCGAGCGATGGCAGACGATACACTGGCGCACACTGCAAGCAGCCTATAATGCTTCTCCTTATTTCATTTACTATCAGGATAGTATAGAGAAGTTACTGACCAAACGCCACGACTGGCTCGTTGATTTGAACTACGCATTGACCGAGCAGCTTGCAAAACTGCTCAAAATATCATGCTCCATGATATTTAGCGATAGCTATGTCTCCCCTGACGAAGCTGAAGGAGATTTGCGCGATGCCATTGACAAACATGGTAAATGCACCCTGTTTCAGTTTCCCCAATACCATCAGGTTTTTGGCGATCGGCATGGATTTGCGGCCAATCTTAGCGTACTCGACCTACTTTTCAACCTCGGACCGGAAGCAAAGGATTATATAAAGATGTTGGTCGCTAACACTCAGGCTTACTGAATTATAGCTACTACGCCTGACGGTCGAGACAGATTATCAACACAGCTATGTCGGCCGGGGAGACTCCACTGATACGGCCCGCCTGCCCTATAGTGGACGGGCGCAGTGCAGAGAGTTTCTCGCGGGCTTCGAAAGAGAGCGACTGAAGGGCTTGGTAATCGAAGTTGTGAGGTATTGCGAGGTTTTCGAACTTGAGGATACGGGCGGCAGTATCATTCTCTTTTTCTATATAACGCGCATATTTCAATTGTATCTCCGTGGCCATAAGCACTTCGTCCTTGATATTCTGAGGCATGTCCGGCATAAGGTCGGAAATAAATAGAATTAATTGATTTATATTTATTTCGGGACGAAGAATGAGTGTTGCAAGGGGGGTTTTTTGGGAGAGCTGGGAGCTGTTGAGGCTTTGAAGGAGCGGATTGGCCTGTGCGGGGCCGATAGAATTTGACGAGAGTAAAGCCGTGAGAGCAGCTACATAGCGTTGCTTATGTTCCACCCGCTGCAGACGCTCGGCGGAGACCATGCCGAGCTGGTAGGCCAGCGGGGTTAGACGTATGTCGGCGTTGTCTTGCCGCAGTAGTATTCGGTACTCGGCCCGCGAGGTGAACATACGGTAAGGTTCTGTGACGGGCTTGGTTATAAGGTCGTCAATAAGCACCCCTATATAGGCCTGGTTGCGTGAGAGGACGAAAGGGGGCTTGCCGGCAACCTTGAGCGCCGCATTAATACCTGCCATAAGACCTTGACAAGCAGCCTCTTCATAGCCTGTAGTGCCGTTTATCTGGCCTGCGAGGAAGAGGTTGTTTACCATGGTGCTTTCGAGGGAGTAGGAGAGTTTTGATGGAGGAAAGTAGTCGTATTCTATAGCATAACCCGGCTTTAGGATACGTGCTTTTTCGAGCCCTGAGATGGTATGAAGGGCGCTTATCTGGATGTCGAGCGGCAGTGACGATGAGAAGCCGTTGAGATAATATGAGTTTGTGTGGCGACCTTCGGGTTCGAGGAAGAGTTGATGCCGGTCTTTAGTGCTGAATCTCACTATCTTGTCCTCAATTGAGGGGCAGTAACGTGGGCCTGTACCCGAGATGCGTCCGGTGTACAAAGGAGAGTGGTCGAAGCCTGTCTTGAGTATTTCGTGAGTGCTGAGGTTGGTGTAGGCTATGTAGCATGGCAGCTGTTCAGCGACTGGCTTTGTGGTGTCGGAGAAGGAGAATTTTGATGGGTTGGAGTCACCGGGCTGCGGCTGAAGTTTTGAGAAGTCGATGGTGCGGCCGTCGATACGCACAGGGGTACCTGTTTTAAGTCGCGCGGTGGCAAGACCGCATGTGCGGAGGTTTTCTGGCAGTTGGTTGGAGGCTTTCTCGCCGAGGCGACCACCAGAGAATGAGGTATCGCCGATATATATGGTGCCTCCCAGAAAGGTGCCGGTGGTGAGCACTATGGCTTTTGCATAAATAGAGAGACCAATGCGTGTTGTGATGCCCTCGCATACATTGTTGGAGATGATGAGATCCACCGCCTCATCCTGCCAGAGGTGGAGGTTAGGTGTGTTTTCAAGGCGTTGGCGCCAGAGTTGTGAGAAGAGTGTTTTGTCGCATTGTGCCCGTGGGCTCCACATGGCAGGGCCTTTGGAGCTGTTGAGCATGCGGAATTGCAAGGTGGCGGCGTCGGTGATGAGTGCTGAAAGGCCGCCAAGGGCATCGATTTCACGCACTATCTGCCCTTTAGCGACGCCTCCCATTGCTGGGTTGCACGACATTTGGCAGATGGTGTCGAGCGACTGCGTCACAAGTAATGTCTGAGCGCCGAGCCGTGCGCTTGCCGCTGCAGCTTCGGCACCGGCATGACCACCTCCAACTACAATGACATCGTAGTATGTTTCACGTGAAACATTCATACTAACTCCCATAGTTTCAGGGCTTGGTCTTCCATGGTTCGCATGATGGATGCCTGTTGGTCTGTCTTGTCGGCGAAGCCGACAAGATGGAGTATACCATGGATTATTACGCGGTGAAGTTCATCGGTGAAAGCCACGCCAAACTGGTTGGCGTTGTCGGATACCCTGTCGATACTTATAAGTATGTCGCCGGAAAGAGTGTCGGCAACACAGTAGTCAAAAGTTATGATGTCTGTATAGGTATCGTGCTGGAGGTATTGCCTGTTGGCTGAGAGAATATATTCGTCGTCGCAGAAGAGGTAGGCGATATTGGCGACCTCTTTATGATGGATTTTGGCAACAGCGGTGATCCACTGACGGAGTTTTTGCTCGTCGTCGAGTGCAAATTGCGAAAGTTGGGAGTGGAAGCTGATGCTCATTGAAGAATTTCAGGATTTTTTGTTTTTAGCCATTGGCGGACGCTTTGTACTCTGCGGCTATAAAGGTATGATTTACAATATTATATATTGATATATAAGCTAAATTCAGGTATCGAGACTCAGAAGGGTTGTATCGTAGTGCCTGGCGAGGGCGGATTGGCGCGTTGTGGCGAGGGTGGGGTTGATGCCCTGTGCTGCAAATTCGAGATGGAGGGTGTGGGTGGGTATGGAGTAGCTAAGAGTGTCGGCGAGGCTGCGCATAAGGAAGAGGCCCTCTCCCCCACCCTTCCCGTTTTGCAAGGACGGGAGGTCGAGGTTGTTTTTCATTGTGGCGTCGAGGTCAAAGCCGGGACCGTCGTCGGTGATGTCGAAGCAAAGAGTCCCGCCGGAGTATCCGTAAGAGAGGGTGAGGCTTTTGGATATGTCGCCGTGGTTTGCGTGTACTATGGCGTTGCGGATAGCTTCGGCGACGGCGAGGGTTACGGAGGGTGTGAGGCCGGAGAGGTGTAGCTCGTCGCAGATGTCGCTGATGATATATTCTATATGGGGCATTGCCTCAAGTGAAGAGAGCAGGGTAATAGTCGTCATGGAGGATCAGGGTTTTGGTATGATTTTCTGGGGGAACTT
The DNA here is from genome assembly GCA_017454015.1 of Bacteroidales bacterium. GTDB lineage: Bacteria > Bacteroidota > Bacteroidia > Bacteroidales > P3 > Colimorpha. Next base: position 38,924 of record JAFTDW010000005.1, read on the forward strand.
AGTTGGCTGACTTGAAGAAGTAGTCGTTGGTTTTGTTTTTGTAGTAGGTGGACAGGGTAGGGGGTAGTGCGCGGAAGAGATCGGCGTTTTTCTGCTGTAGCCGGTCGAAGCGCTGGAGGTCGGCAGGGGATGGTTGGTAGATGTCGCGTGCTTCGTGGCTTTCGCGGCGTTGTTCTTTCTCACGCTGCATCTCGGCTTTTTCGTGTTCGAGGAGGCGTGTGAGTATCTGTTGTTGGCGGTTGATGGTCTGGGTGGAGATGGTGCGGTTGACGAGGTCGGTCTCTGTTTGTTCCATCTGTTTGGTGAGCTCGTCAATTTCGCGTGCGAGCTGAGAGTTGCCGCCGCTTTGCTGCTTGAGTTCGCTGCCGTATTCCTGCATAAGGCGGCGTATGTGTTCCTGCTGTGCGGCCATGCGTGCAAATTCCTCGCTGAGCTGTCCTTGTTGTCCGGCGCGGGGGCGTCCGTTGTTGCCTTGCTGGCTGCCTTGCTGTTTTTTGAGGGCTTGGAGCTGCCGGTTGAGTTCCTCCTGCATTTGGCGGAGGCTTTTGGCGCTAGGCTTGCCTTTGCCGGGGTTGGAGCTGGAGCCCGATTTGCACTGCATGCCTGTGTTTTTGCAGCTGCCGTTGTTTTTCTTCTGCTGGTTTTGGCGCATGGAGTTTTGCATGCGGTCGAGGGATTCGGCGAGGAGTAGCGCGAGGTTGTTGAAGGAGGTCATGGTGTACTGCATGGGCTGTGAGCCTGATGTGTTGTGGGCGTTGCCGTAGAAGGCCTGGTTGAATTCGAGGAGTGCGGCGAGCGACTTGGCTACGCCGAGGTCGGCGGCATCGAGTTCCTTGCCGATGGCGGAGGCCACGGTGAGCTGGCGGTGTGCCATGGCGCGGAGGGAGTCTTGGACGTTGGCAAAATCGGACTTAATTTTATTTTGTTGGGCTATGATGGTCTGGTAGCGTGGGTCTTGGATATAGGTCTTGGAGAGGTCTGATATGAGGGTTTCCTGGTTAAAGGAGAGTTGTATGAGGTTCTTGAGTATGCGGCGCACCGTCTCGGAGTCTTCGGCGAGGTTCTGCTGCTCCATGTCGAGCTGGGCTTGCGCGAGTTGCTCGGAGAGTTGGTCGAGCTGGTCGGCGGCTTTTTGTTGTTGCTTGGAGGCTTCCTTGTTGTTGCCTTTGTTGAGCTGGTTGGTTGCCTGTTTCTGGTTTTGCTCTATGTTTTGCTGCAGCTGCTGGTCGACTTTGAAATCGGCCTGTGGGTCGAGTTGGCGGTATTGTTGTTGTATCTGGTTGATTTCGTTTTTAAGCTGCTGGTATTTCTGGTCTATTTCCTGCTGTTTTTTTGCCGCCTCGTCGCGTTGCTCCTTGCTTTTGGCATTGTTGGTCTCGGAGGCGAGTTTGCGCTGCTCCTCGGCGAGTTTTTCGGTTTTCTGGATGGTTTCCTCGACTTTTTTCTCGAGTTCGAGGCGTTGCATGAGTTCTATGTTCTGGTCGAGCTGCTTTTCAAGATCGTCGTTGCGCATTTTGAGCTGTTCGAGTTGCTGCTGCACTTTTTTCTTGTCGGCCTCCTGCATTATTTGCTGTATTTCTTCCATCATCTGGCGCATCTCGTCGTTGAGGACTTGGTTCATCAGGCGGTCGAGTTCGCGTTGTTTTTCGACGATTTTCTCGCTTTGCTGGCGGTATTTTTGTTCAAGTTGGTTGTTTTGCTGGAGTTGTTTTTGCATCTCCTGGAGTTGAGAGCGCACTTCTTCTTGTTTCTTGGCGAGCTCTTCGAGTTGTTTTTTGTCTTGCCACGAGAGTTCTTTTTTGTCGACGAATTTGCGCATCATCTCGTTGATTTCCTGTTGCAGGCGCTGGAGTTCGGCCATAGAGTTCTCGGCTTTCTGGCGTGCTTCGTTGCTGCCTTGCTGGAGGAGGTTGTCGAGCTGCTCGGCGGTGGGTATCTCGGTTTGGTATTGTTGTGAGCGTGTGGCTTTGGGGCCGTGGATGGCGTCGTTGTCGTAGATTTCGAAGTAGTAGCGTATGCGGTCGCCGGGTTGGAGTGTGAGCTCGCCGAGATCCGTGGAGTAGTAGAACTCTTGCGAGAGGAGGTTGGAGAGACCTATCTGCTGTTGTTGTGAGAGGTGGCGGGTGGTGTCGGCAACGTTATCTATCTCTATCTTGAAGAGTAACTTGGAGAAACCATAGTCGTCTTTTATGCGGCCTTTGAAGTACAGGCGGTCGGTGTTGAGGGAGTCTTGCACTTGGATGGTGGCGATGAGCGGCGCCGCGTCGGTTATTACTGAGATGGAGTAGCTGAGGGTGTCGGAGACGAGGCCGTGGTTGTTAGAGGCGCAGAGGCTGTAGGAGGTGTTGCCCATGGCGCGGTGGGTGTGAGTGATGCGCCCGTTGGAGGCGGGCGTGAGGAGCGCCTGGCGGTCGGCTACGGCGAAGTGGAGGGTGTCGACATCGCGAGTATACATGATCCACTGCACCTGTGTGCCTTCGGGCACGGTGAGGTTGCCGTCGGCCTGCAGCACCTCTTGGGCTTTGTGAGTGTAGGCGGGGTAGGTGAGCACCGTCTGGAAGTCGACCACTGCGGGTTTAGGCAGCACTGTGAGGCTGTAGACCGGCGACTGGACGCCGGCGGCCTGCAGCTGTAGCTGGCACGAGCGCTGGAGGTTGCGCAGGGTATAGGAGTGGTGGGTCTTTGAGGACGGTGTCATGCGGAAGGGGGTGCCGTCGATGCTCAGGTAGACCTCTGCGGGGATGGAGCTGCCCTCGACATGCACCTGCAGCGTGAAGTCGTCGTGCTGCGCCGCCTGCAGCGAGGGGTTGTCGACCACGAAGCTGAAAGGCGCCGGGCGCTGGTAGTAGGTGTTGTGGTTGATGATGCGTCGCGAGGGCTCGGAGATAAACGAGGGGAAGAGCACGGCGGCGAGGAGCAACAGTGCGAGAGGCGGCAAGGCGAGCTTGAGGTAGCGGCGGTTAGAGCGGAGGTCGACGGCGTTGGCGAAGGGGATAGGGGAGAGGAGGCTGGTTTTCTGCTCTATGGAGGCGAGGAGCAGCGCGTTGCCGTCGGAGTTACTGGCAGTGGCCTGCTCCTGTAGCTGCAAGAGATTAAGGAGCTTGTCCTCGACATCGGGGAAGTGGCTGCCTATGATGCGCGCCGCCTGTTGGTAGGAGATGCGGCTGCCGAGCTTGTACATCTTGAGCAACGGCACGACGACGTAGAACGCCGTTATGGTGCCCAGCGCGACGAGGAAGAGCCAGAAGAGCACGGTGCGCACGGTGGTGGAGAAATAGCCAAAATACTCGAGCAGGACTACAACGAGGAAGAGCGACACAAGAAGAGCCACAGCGATGATGGCGCCTTTGATGAGGCGGTTTTTATAGTATTTGCGGATAAACGCGTCGATTTTCGATATGACCGAGTCCATGGTTTAAGAGAGAAACGGGCGATACAGATAAATTGCAAAGATACAGTTTTTTTTTGGTATACCAATAAAAAACGGTGCCGTGCGCGGCAAAAAATTTTTTTGTCGCCTTTAATTGTCCATAAATTAATTACATGGAAATTGGTGATAATTGGCGTTTTAGTATATTTTTTTCATGAGCTGGCGTTTATGTCGCGGAATTTATGTAAATTTGCAAAAAAATTGTTACAAAGCATGGACAAGACAGTATTGGTAACCGGTGCCTCGTCGGGGTTTGGGCGCAGCATAGCGTCGCTGCTTGCGCAGCGGGGCTACAGAGTGTATGGCACGAGCCGGCGCGACCCTGCCGAGGTGGAGGGATGCAAGGGGGTGCAGTTTATACAGCTGGACGTGCGCGACAGCGCCGCCGTGAAGGACGCCGTGGCTGACATTGTCGAGCGCGAAGGACGGCTCGACGTAGTGATAAACAACGCCGGCATGGGCATTGGCGGCTCGCTGGAGCTTGCCACCGACGACGAGATAGCGCTGCAGATGGACACCAACTTTGGCGGCTGCGTCAACGTGTGCCGCGCGGTGCTGGCGCCCATGCGGCGGCAAGGCGGCGGCATCATAGTGAACCTCAGCTCTATAGGTGGTGTCATGGGGTTGCCCTACCAGGGCTACTACTCTGCCTCGAAATTTGCCATAGAGGGCTTCAGCGAAGCCCTTGCCGCCGAGGTGGCAAGCTTCGGCATCAAGGTGGTGATGGTAGAACCCGGCGACTTCGCCACCGGCTTCACCGCCAGCCGCAAATGCAGCAAGGCAACGATGGACAGCGAAGCCTATGGCGAGAGTTTCCGCCGCTCGCTAACTATCATAGAACAAGAAGAAAACGGAGGACTCCCACCCGAGCGACTGGCTCGCAAGGTGGTGAAAATCATCGAGTGCCGCCGTCCCCACATGCGCTACGTGGTAGCCAACACCGAACAACGGCTCTCTGTATTGCTCAAGAAAATACTCCCAGGCCGCCTCTTCGTAAAAATACTGCGCAACTACTACAAAGTATAACCCTCAAACCTTATAACCATTAAACCCTTTTGCCGCAGGCTGCGAGCACCTATAAAATAAAAATATGGACAGCGAGCAACCTTCCAACCCTTCAGCCACCATGCTCCGAAAAATATTCTCCTGCATTGACAATACCGCCCTGTCGGGCACCGACACGCACAGCACCATCGAGCAGCTGTGCCTGCAAAGCCTGCGGCTGCAGCCGCAGGGCTGCCACGTGAGCGCAGTGTGTGTATACCCTGTGTTCGTGGCTCAAGCCTCTAAACTATTGTGCGGAAGCGGCATAAAGGTAGCCACCGTTGTCGGTGGCTTCCCTTCGGGCCAAGCTCCGCTGGAGATAAAACTGCACGAGACGGAGTACGCCCTGAAAAACGGCGCCGACGAGATCGACATGGTAATATCACGCTGCATGGTGTTCGAAGGCAACTATAACGCTCTACGCCAAGAGGTTTCTGCTGTCAAACAATGCTGCGGCACACATACTCTCAAAGTTATTCTTGAGACCGGTGAGCTCGCCTCACGCGACCTGATTTTCAAGGCATCCGAACTAGCAATGGAAGGCGGAGCCGACTTCATCAAGACATCCACGGGCAAGAGCAGCGTGTCGGCAACACCCGAGGCAGTGCAGACAATGCTCGAAGCAATAAAAAAACACTGCCTTGCCGGAGGCAAAACAGTTGGACTCAAGGTTGCGGGAGGCCTTACAAGCATACCAGAAGTGTTAAATTATGCCGAAATGACGGCCTCAGTAATGGGAGAACAATATATTGATAACAAGACATTTAGAATAGGTACAAGTCGACTTGTTGCAAAAATTGGTGAATTAATTATGGCAGAGAATACAGAATAATTTAACTTTTTTTTGTACTTTTGCATTTTAGTAGCCGCAATATTTTATATTGTTAACGGCTAAAAACCAAAAGAGTAAAATTGATGAAGCCACTACAACAAAAACTGGCCAAATATCAAGAACCCCAAATCGTTAAAAAACAAGGGGTCTATCCTTATTTCCGTGCTATATCGAGCGACCAGGATGCCGAGGTCGTCATGGATGGCAAGCAAGTTCTTATGCTTGGCTCCAACAGTTACCTTGGACTTACAAACCATCCTAAAATCAAGGAAGCCGCCAAAGCCGCCATCGACAAATACGGCACCGGCTGCGCCGGCAGCCCCTTCCTCAACGGCACTCTCGACCTACACCAGCAGCTGGAGCAGATTCTCGCCGACTTCTTCCACAAAGACGGCGCCATGCTCTTCTCCGCAGGCTTTCAGGCCAACAGTGGCGTAATTCCCTGCATAACAGGGCGCAACGACTATGTGATCTTCGACGAGCTCGACCATGCTTCCATCATTGAGGGCAAGCAACTCACCTTTGCCAACACCCTCAAGTTCCGCCATAGCAACATGGCCGACCTTGAGCGACAACTGCAGCGCTGCCCCGCCGAAGCCCCCAAGCTTGTCGTTACCGATGGTGTCTTCAGCATGGAAGGCGACATCGCCCTGCTGCCCCAAATAGCCGACCTCTGCGACCAGTACGGCGCCACACTTATGGTCGACGAGGCTCACAGCCTTGGCGTCTTCGGTGAGGAAGGCCGCGGCATCGCAGCCCACTACGGTCTCCTCGACCGCACAGACATCATCATGGGCACTTTCTCCAAATCCCTCGCCTCTATTGGCGGCTTCGTGGCTGCCGACGCCGAGACCATCAACTACCTCAAACACCACGTCCGCCCCTATATCTTCACCGCCAGCATCGCCCCGGGAGCAGTGGCAGCAGTCATCGCCGCCATCGACATCATGCGCCATGAACCCGACCGACAGGAAAACCTCTGGAAAGTCACCAACCACGCCCTCAACCGCTTCCGCGAAGAAGGTTTCGAAATAGGTCACACTCAGACCCCCATAATTCCTCTCTATGTGCGCAACAATGAGAAAACGTTCAAGGTGACCCGCATGCTCCTCGACGAAGGCGTCTTCGTGAACCCCGTGATAAGTCCCGCCGTTCCACCCGAGGACACCCTCATCCGCCTCTCCTGGATGGCCACTCATACCATTGAACACGTCGACTTCGCTGTCGAAAAAGTAAAAAAATGCTTCAAAGCGCTCAACATACTCTAATATATGCCCTGCACAATCATCAGCGTCGACACGCGTAAACAGCTACGCCAATTCATCGCCTTCCCAAACCAACTCTTCCGCAACGTCGAAACCTACATACCCCCTCTCCTCCGCGACGAACGGGCACTTCTCTCCCCTAAAAACCCCTCGCGCAAATACTGCGACTTCCAGATGTTTCTCGCGCTTCGCGACGGCAAAGTTGTGGGCCGCGTGGCTGCCATCATCAACAACCGCAGCAACCAACACTGGAACAAAAAAGCCGTTCGCTTCGGCTGGTGTGACTTCATTGAAGACTACGAAGTGTTCAAAGCTCTCGTCGACAGAGTTATACAGTTTGGTCTCCAGCACGGCATGGAGGAGATAGAAGGTCCTCTCGGATTCACTGACATGGACAAAGAATGCTGGGTCATAGAAGGATTCGACCAACGCCAGAACCTCAGCACACTCTACAACCCCCCTTACTACATAGATTTTATAAAAAAATACGGCTTCTCCACAGCCTGCCAGTGGGAACAATACAAAATACCTGCTTCCCAGCCTGTTCCCGACAAAGTGGCGCGTATCAACGAACTCATACTACAGCGCTACAACCTGCGCCTCCTCCGTTTCAAACGCCGCAAGGAAATCTACCCCTACGCACGCAAGTTCTTCCACACCCTCAACGAGTCTTTCTCAATTCTTTACGACTTCGTGCCTCTCACCGAGGAAGAAATCGACGTATACATCAAACAATACTTCCCATTTATCAATCTGGAGTTCGCCAACTTCGTGGTCGACAAAGACGACAACCTCGTTGCTTTCGGCCTCTCCATCCCCGACCTCAACCAGGCATACAAGAAAGCCAACGGCCACCTGCTGCCCTTCGGCTGGATACACCTGCTCCACGCACTGCACCATTTCGACACTATAGACCTGCTCCTCAACGGCGTACACCCCGACTGGCAAAAACGTGGTGTACACTCCATCTACTATGCCGAGATGAACCGCAACGCCATAAAAAACCATGTGGAATGGTCCTACAGCAACCCGCAAATTATAGGCAACGAAGCCGAGCGCATCTGGAACACCACATACCAGTCCCAGCCTATAATAAAACGCGCTGTCTTTAGCAAGCGGATCATTTAACCCGCTTCACCCTCGCATTGAAACTTTTTGCGGCTGGCCGCAAACGCAGTCTGCCCCTGAGCCATGCCCTCACGCCACCCCATCCAAGCCAACCCACAATAAGGCCCTTCAGGAACCTTCCAGCGTTAAGAAGCCACCTGCGGCACAGGAGCCATCTCAAAACTCTGAACCTCCTCAGATCCTCGTCGCCATACACCTTATCTCTTGTAAGGCGGACACGCCCATGCATTATCATCTCCCTTATCTTCAGTCCCATAGGACACACCTCTTCACACTTGCCACACATAGTGCACGCCATGCTCACAAAAGCATATTCTTCATCATCCTCCATAATTGGCAACAACACGCACCCCGGCGGACCCCATATAACATTGTTGTAACCTTTGCTGCCACCTACCATAGTGGCCACCGGACACACCTTTCTGCACCTGCCGCAGCCAACGCAAGTCAGCATATCCCTCGCACCCGGGTCGGCCAGCACATTGGTCCTGCCGTTGTCAATCAAAAACAAATACTTCCCCCTTCCAGCCTTAACCAAGCCAAAACCACCAGCAGCGCCCTTCATGCCGGCATACAAAGCAGAGTCGCACACTCCGGCACCCACCCTGTCCAGAGTGGCTAAAAACACATCTATGCCGCCGCCTGCGGCACCCACAGGCACACCGTCCACACCACCCGCCATCATCACATAACCCCCATCCGTCAACATATCCGCCACCCACAGCCGCATATCGGCATCATCAGACTCCTTAATGCCTTTGCCCTCAAAAAAATACCTTACACCCAACTCCTCTGCCACACCGTCACTGCCTGCTCTCGCTATCTTGTAACTCCTTACATTGTGCACCCTCACCAGCTCTCCGAGCTTCACAAACAAATCGTCAAAATCCACAGCCCACAAAACCTTGCCGCCGGCGTCGTTGAAACCCCGCTCCACATCCTCAAGAACCTCTCCCAGCCTACTTTGCGCAGCCCGCAACATATCTCTGAATCTCTCCCCTCCGGCAACAGCACTGCTGCCAACATCTATTGCCTCCACTTCGGCAACACTCTGGGTAGACGACACAAACCTGCTGTAAGCTTCAGACTTCATCCCAACAAACCATTTGTGAAAACGCCAAAACGCATACTTTTAAGTCTTAACATTAATTACCAGTCGCTTTATTAAGAATATTAATGAATAATTAATGGAAATGGAACGTTTTCGTTCAGCAAGAGCAGTGGAAGCTTTCTTACATTGCCGCAGCCAGAAAACGACTCATGAAATGGAACGTTTCTTTATAGTAGTTGTAGCTCAACCAGCGTGAGAATATCAGCTTATCGCAATCTTGGCAACTCTCCGTGCATGCCTGCCACCCTCAAACACACCGTCAATAAACACATCAACAATGCCCAGAGCCTCTTCAGGCCCAATAAACCTCGCCGGCAAGGCCAGAACATTGGCATCATTGTGAGCCCTCGCCAACCGCGCAATCTCCTCGGTCCAGCAAAGGGCACAACGCACATTGGGGTACTTGTTCACAGTCATTTGCACACCGTTGCCGCTTCCACAAATCACCACTCCACGCTTCACAGCGCCGCTGTCCACAGCCCTGCCAACCTTGTGTGCAAAATCAGGATAATCAACACTCTCTTCACTCCATGTGCCAAAATCCTCAACCTCAAAACCTTTCTCCTCCAAATGCCTCTTCACGACATCCTTCAACACAAAACCTGCGTGGTCACACGCCATAACAATTTTTTCCGCCATAATTGCAATTGTCAATAATTATTTGTTTTGCAAAGATACAAACAACACACAACATATTCATACAAAAGCAGCTCCGAATATCAACACGCATCTGTTGAAACCGTGGCGACAACATGTTGAAACAAATGTCAACAAATACCAGACAAAACTAAAATGTTAATATCAGCCAACTTTTCATCAAAAATCAACAGCATTTTCAGCATCTAAACAATTAAAAAAATATCACAAAACAACAGTTAACAGCATTTTCAACCATCTGTTCAAAACAACAAAAAACACATCAACTCAACAATCTATAATTTAAAACAACGTTACTATCTATGCATAAATATCAGCAACCATAAACTACATCAAAGTTACCAACAAAACTAACAAACATAAAAATAAAAAATAAAAAAATAAAAGGAAATAATAATAAACATTCCACGCCATGCAACAACAAGAACTGTCAAGCAAAATAAAGCAACTTAAAAAAGAAAAAAACGCCATAATACTCGGTCATTACTATCAGCGGGCGGAAATTCAGGACCTGTCGGACTACATAGGCGACAGTCTCGCACTCGCCCAGCAGGCCGCCCAGGCCACTGCAGACATCATAGTGTTCTGTGGCGTGCACTTCATGGCTGAGACAGCCAAGATACTCAACCCTTCGCGCAAAGTGCTCATCCCCGACATGCAGGCCTCCTGCTCCCTCGCCGAAAGTTGCGACGCCGAAGAACTCGCCAAATTCAAATCGCAGCACCCCGACCACATCGTAATATCCTACATAAACTGTTCCGCTGCCGTAAAAGCTCAGAGCGACATAATATGCACCTCCGGCAATGCCGAGAAAATTGTCGCCTCACTGCCAGCGGAACAAAAAATCATCTTCGCTCCAGACCGCAACCTCGGCTCCGTCATCAACAAACTCACCGGCCGCAACATGCTGCTGTGGGACGGCACCTGCTATGTCCACAACGACATGCAGGCTTCCATGGTGCAACAGCTCAAGCAACTTTACCCCGAAGCAAAGGTCATAGCCCATCCCGAATGCAACCCCGAGCTGCTCAACGAGGCTGACTTTATAGGAAGCACCAAGGCAATGCTCAACTATGTAAAGCAAAACACCTGCAGCCAATACATCGTAGCTACCGAGAGCGGCATCATCCACCAGATGCAGAAAGAAAACCCCAACAAGCAATTCATCACCTTCGCTGACCTTCGCAACTGTGCCTGCGACGACTGCAAATACATGAAATTAAACACCCTCGAAAAACTCTACAACTGTCTTGAAACAGAATCCTCCGAAATAATAATGTCGCCGCAAATGATAGAATCCGCCCGCAAACCCATAGAGAAAATGCTCGAAATATCAAAAAAACTCGGCATAATCCGCTAAAATCAACAACCTGTTAACAAAACGGCAATTCTGTTAATAACGTTATTTTTCCAAATAATATAATTTCTTTATTGTTAATATCTTACATAATTGTTTCACGTGAAACGTTTTCGTTCAGCAAGAGCAGTGGAAGCTTGCTTACACTGCCGCAGCCAGAAAACGACTCATGAAATGGAACATTTTGTTTGACTTTGATTTTAGGGTATGGGAAGGAATAAATGGTGTTTCAAAGTGGGGGAGGAGGGTGGTTTTTTGCTGGATTTTTTGTATGGCAATGCTGTTGATTGTGGGTGGAGCCGTACCGATGTTAAAGGGTTTCTCCGCCGCTGTTGTGTGAAGGTTGACGGCAGGGTAGTGGTGAAGTACGATTACAAGCTGACTGGCGGGAGTGCGGTGGAGGTGGAGAAGCGCGAGTTCAGAGAGAGGTTCGAGATGGAGGGTTTGAAGGTGGTTTACGAGGACAGGTTTCTGGTGGTGGTTGACAAAGGTGCGGGATTGTTGTCGGTGGGTCGTGGCAACAGTGGGGAACGTTTTCGTTCAGCAATAGCAGTGGAAGCTTGCTTACACTGCCGCAGCCAGAAAACGACTCATGAAATGGAACCGACGGTTATTTCAGAGCTTAACGGTTATTTCAGGTCCACTCACCAGAGGTGTAATGCGCATATAGTTCACCGGCTGGACCGCGACACGTCGGGTTTGATGGTGGTGGCGAAGAGCAAAGAGGTATCGCGTTTGTTTGAAGAGGATTGGAAAGGGCTTGTGTATGAGCGAGTGTATGTGGCGGTGGTGTGGGGGGTGATGGAACGCAGAAGCGGCACGATAAGGAGTTGGCTGCGCAACGGCGATTTCTGCGTATTGTCGTCAAAAGAGGAGGGAAATGGCAAGGAGGCGGTGACTCATTACCGTGTTGTGGAGTGCGGCAAGCGATACACGATGCTGGAGCTGAGGCTGGAGACGGGCAGGCGCAACCAGATAAGGGTGCAGATGAGAGAGGAGGGTCATCCGCTTGTCCACGACAGCATGTATGGATATAAGGACGACGCATCGCCTATAGGCAGGTTGGCATTGCATGCCAAGCGACTGTATTTCAAGCATCCAGTGACGGGTCGCGACATGCGGTTCGACAGCGAGGTGCCGGAAGAGTTTTTTAAGGTCTTAAAGGGATTTTAAGGTTGAACTAAGGTCATGAGCACCTATGAAATAAAAACATGGACAGCGAATTGCCGCAGGCTGCGAACACCTATTAAATTAAAAATATGGACAGTGAGCAACTGAGGTCATGAGCACCTATGAAATAAAAACATGGACAGCGAATAATGGTTTTAGGGTTGGTGGGGTCCGTTAGCTGTTTTGCTTTTTTGTTTCTTTGCACCCTCGGTTTTTAATTTTTCGTGGGGGTAGACAATATTATTTATATTTTAAAGTTTTTATATAGATATTTCGTCATTTCGTGTATTCGTTATTTCGTAATAGCTTAACCTTTCAACGTTTAAAACGGATAACCTTTATGATAGATACAATTCAGATTTTGCCATGCAGTGATGATGAGGTGGAGGGCATTGTGTGGAGCATGGTGGAGGACAAGGATTTTATTGCGGTGTTGGGCTATGTGTTTGGAGAGAGCCGTGTGGAGGAGATGGTGGAGCGTCTGAGGGGTTGCAGGAGTGTGAGTGATTTGCAGGAGGGGGTGATGCGCGAGGCGATAGAGAACATTGTGGAGAAGACTATGAGCAGTTTTGAGTGCCATGGTCTGGAGCAGCTGAGCCACGATGGGAGGTATTTGTTTATAGCCAATCACAGGGATATAGTGTTGGACGCTTTCTTGCTGCAGTATGCCTTGCTCCGTGAGAGGATGGATACGACGCGCATAGTGATAGGCGCGAACTTGATGTTTCACCGTTTGATGGTTGACATGGCGCACCTTAACAAGATGCTGACTATAGAGAGGGGAGGAGGGCGCCGTGAGTTTTACGATGAGTTGCGCCGTGTGTCGGAGTATATCAGGGCTTCGATAGGGGAGGGGAACGTTTTCGATAAGCAAGAGCAGTGGAAGCTTGCTTACACTGCCGCAGCCAGAAAACGACTCATGAAATGGAGCGGCAGTTCAGTGTGGATAGCGCAGCGCAACGGGCGGACAAAAGACGGAGAGGACAAGACGGAAGAGGCGGTGGTGAAGATGCTGGCGATGAGTGGTGGCGACGATGTTGTGGAGTCGCTGGCGAGTCTTCATATAGTGCCTGTGAGTATCTCGTACGAGATAGAGCCTTGCGACGGCTTGAAGGCGAGGGAGCTTGTGGAGCGAGAGAGGTGTGGCTGTTATGAGAAGAGTGAGGGTGAGGACCGCCGGAGTGTGCTTGCCGGGATAGTGCAGCCGAAAGGCAGGGTGGTGCTGAATGTGTGCAGGCCGCTGGAGAGGAGAGAGCTGGAGGATGCGTGCGGTGAGGGGCTTGCCTCGTATTACCGCAATGTGGCGGCGATTATCGACGGAAGGATTACGAATGGATACGAGTTGATGAAGACCAACGAGGAGGCGTACAGGCTGCTGTGCGGCGAGTCGGTGGACGATGAATTTTTTCTACGACATATAGAGGAGCAGTGCAAGCTGGGCGACGACAGGGAGGCAATGAGAGAGAGGTTGCTTAGTATGTATGCCGCTCCGTACAGAAAAAAATTAGCCCTTAATACCCTATAATTTCGTTATTTCGAGTTTAACCCTTATTGCCGCAGGCTGCGAGCACAAATAGAAATAAAAACACGGATAGCGAGCAACCGTAGGTCATGAGCACCTATGAAATAAAAACAAGGACAGCGAATAACTGAGGTCATGAGCACCTATGAAATAAAAACAAGGACAGCGAATAACTGAGGTCATGAGCACCTATGAAATAAAAACAAGGACAGCGAATAACTGAGGTCATGAGCACCTATGAAATAAAAACAAGGACAGCGAATAACTCTTTTAGACATGGATTACAACACAGAGCGGGATAGATTGAAGATAGCTGACTACGGGCGCAATGTGGCGGAGATGATAGAGTACGCCAAGACTGTAGAGGACCGAGAGCGCAGGACAGCTGTCGCTGAGGCGATAGTGGCCATTATGGCGAGGGTAAACCCTAAGGTTACGCAGACGGCGGATTACAAGCATATTCTGTGGAACCACCTGATGGAGATGGCTGACTACGGGCTTGATGTGGATTGTCCGTATGAGCTTGCCGGAGGGCGCGAGGGCATGAAGCCCCGACAGATAGGCTATTCGGCGCGCAACCTGAAGTCGCGCCAGTATGGCCGTGTGGTGGAGCGTTTGGTGGATTGTGCGTTGGGCTGTGAGAATGAGGAGGACCGCAATGAGCTGACGATGCGCGTTGGGGGTTATATGAAGCGGTTGCAGAAGCGGTGCTACGGGTCTGACGTGAGCGACGGTGAGATTGCCGAGCATATAGCATTGCTGAGCGAGGGCCGGCTGCGGTTGCCGGAAGGCACGGTGTTGCTGGAGGGGGAGCAGCTTGAGAGTTGCGCGGCTGACGATGCACAGGGTGGCAAGAAAAAGCGCAAACGCAAGAAGAAAAAGAACCACAGGTCATGTGGCGAGCCTGCGAACTGAGGTCATGAGCACCTATGAAATAAATATCGGAGTAATCGGAGTAATCGGAATAATCGGAGTAATCGGAAAACAAGGACAGCAATAAACAAAATACAGACGACAGTGGCAAGTTTTTTGATTAACGGGGGAGTGCCTTTGCGGGGCGAGATAGTGCCGCAGGGTGCGAAGAACGAGGCGTTGCAGGTGTTGTGTGCGGCGATGCTGACGGATGAGGCTGTTGTGGTGGAGAATGTGCCGGACATACGCGATGTGAACAGGCTTCTTGATTTGTTGAGCATACTGGGTGCCGGTGTGGATGTGGAGCGTAAGGGGCAAAGCCGGACGGTGCGCATAGAGGCGCGCGAGATAGAGCTGTCGCGTCTGAGGAGTGCGGAGTATGCTGAGGAGGCGTCGTCGCTGAGGGGCAGCATAATGCTTGCCGGGCCGTTGCTTGCGCGGTTTGGGGAGGCTCTTGTGCCGCAGCCGGGTGGCGACAAGATAGGGCGTCGCCGGTTGGACACCCATTTTGACGGCCTTGAGAGGCTTGGCGCGAGGGTGGAGGCGACAGAATACTGGGTGGAGAGCGCCGACAAGGGCCGCCGCAAGGTGTTTGCCTACAGTGCGGTGGCCGAGGGGCTGAAGGGCTGCTACATGCTGCTTGACGAGGCTTCGGTGACAGGTACGGCGAATATAGTGATGGCGGCGGTTTGCGCGGATGGCGTCACAACGATAATGAACGCGGCGTGCGAGCCGTATGTGTACCAGTTGTGCAAGATGCTCAATGCGATGGGTGCAAAGATTAGCGGTGTGGGGTCGAATCTGCTGACGATAGAGGGTGTGGAGCGTCTGCACGGTTGCAGCCACCGGCTGCTTGCCGACATGATAGAGGTGGGGAGTTTTATAGGCATGGCGGCGCTTACGGGGAGTGATATCACGATACGCAATGCGCAGATAGAGCATCTGGGATTGATACCCAATGTGTTCCGTCGGCTGGGCATAGAGATATGGCAGTGTGGCGACGACTTGATAGTGCCGCAGCAGGAGCATTATGAGATAGAGCGTTTCATGGACGGCTCGATAATGACGATAGCCGATGCGCCGTGGCCCGGTTTTTCGCCGGACTTGATAAGTATAGCGCTGGTCACAGCGATACAGGCCAAGGGCAGTGTGCTGATACACCAAAAGATGTTTGAGAGCAGGCTGTTTTTTGTGGACAAGCTGATAGAAATGGGTGCGCAGATTATACTGTGCGACCCGCACCGTGCGACGGTGATAGGGATTGACAGGGCCTACAGCCTGAGGGGTCTCACCATGTCGTCGCCCGACATCAGGGCTGGTGTGGCGTTGCTGATAGCGGCGTTGAGTGCTAAAGGCAGGAGCCGGATAGACAACATAGAGCAGATAGACCGAGGGTACGAGCGTATCGACGAGCGACTGAGGTCGCTTGGGGCTGATATAGAGAGGGTGAAGCAGTAAGACAGTTTTTGCGCATGCCACTCGTGGCATACAACAGGAAAGTTACACAAAACAATAATATACCAACGTTTATGTTTTTAAAGTTTTTAAGGCGTCATAGGAAGGCCAATCCGATTTTTGAGGCGATAGGCACGGATATGCACTGCCACCTGATACCGGGCGTTGACGACGGGTCGCCGAGTCTGGAGGAGACGAAGAGTTGCATAGAGTCCATGCAGCAGTGTGGTTTCAGCCGCATTTTCATCACTCCGCATTTTCAGTTTCCGCGCTACCCAAACACCGAGGAGGACATCACGCGCCGTTACGAGGAGCTGAGTCAGCAGCTCGCGGAGGCGGGTGTCACGATGAAGCTTGGCGGCATCAGCGGAGAGTACCGAGTGGACAGCGGCTTTGCGGCGAGGGTCGAGAACCCGCGCTTCCTGCTTCTCGGCGGGCGCTATGTGCTGCTCGAGTTCTCGCTGCACCAGCAGATGATGGGTTTGGACGAGATGATATTCGACCTGCAGATGAAGGGCTACGAGGTGATTCTTGCCCATCCGGAGCGTTATCCCTACCTCGGCGTGTTTTCGCAGCGCATGGAGCAGCTGAAGAACCAGGGGGTGTTTTTCCAGCTCAACATACTGTCGATGCACGGTTTCTACGGTGAGAGCGCCAAGCAGAAGGCGTTCCAGATGCTTGACCGCGGCTGGGTGGAGTTTCTTGGCACGGACACCCACAACAGCCTCTACACGCAGGCTCTGATCGATGCCACGCATTCGCGCAAGATACAGAAAGTCCTGGAGACCCACAAGTTCATGAACGTAGAGCTGTAGGCCTCCGTAAAGCAAATTACAATACTAAATCGGAGTAATCGGAGTAATCAGAATAATCGGAGTAATCAGAGTAATTTTATAATGAATACACTTAATGCCATATCGCCCATCGACGGGCGCTACCGTTCCAAGAGCGAGCCGCTTGCGGCCTATTTTTCCGAGGAGGCCCTGATACGCTACCGCCTGAGGGTTGAGGTGGAGTATTTCATAGCGTTGTTGCAGCGGCTGGGCCGCTGGGATGAGGTCTCTCCCTGCGAGGGTGCCCTGCGTGCCATTTACCAAGAGTTTGGCACTGCCGAGGCCGAGGAGGTGAAAGAGATAGAGAAAACCACCAACCACGACGTGAAGGCTGTGGAGTATTTCATCAAGCGGCGCATCGACGCTATGGGCGACGCGCGGCTTGCCGGGCTCAGGGAGTTTGTCCATTTCGGCCTTACGAGCCAGGACATCAACAACACGGCGGTGCCGCTCGGCATCCGCGAGTGCCACGAGGCGGTGCTGCTGCCTCGTTACGAGGCCGTCTGCGCCCTCATTGAGGAGCGGGCGCGGGAGTGGGCCGACGTGCCTATGCTCGCCCACACCCACGGCCAGCCTGCCTCGCCCACCCATGTAGGCAAGGAACTTATGGTCTTTGCCTACAGGCTCAGGAAGCAGCTCGATGTGCTGAGGCGCACGGTGTTCGAGGCGAAGTTTGGCGGTGCCACGGGCAACTTCAACGCCCATCTGGCGGCCTATCCCGACATAGACTGGCGCGGCTTCGGCGACGAGTTTGTCGCGTCGAGGCTCGGCCTGTCGAGGCAGCGTTACACCACACAGATAGAGAACTACGACCAGATGGCGGCCTATTTTGACAACTGCAAACGCCTCAACGTAGTGCTTATCGACTTTGCGCGCGACGTATGGTCGTACATCTCGATGGACTACTTCAAGCAGCGCATCAAGGCCGGTGAGGTGGGCTCGTCGGCAATGCCGCACAAGGTGAACCCCATAGACTTTGAGAACGCCGAGGGCAACCTTGGCATGGCCAACGCCATTTTCGAGCACCTGAGCCACAAGCTGCCCGTGTCGAGGCTCCAGCGCGACCTTACGGACTCCACGGTGAGCCGCAACATAGGGGTGCCGATAGCCCACACCATCATAGCCCTTGCCTCGCTGGAAAAGGGCATCGGCAAGCTGCTGCTACACCGCGAGGCGATAGAGCGCGACCTGCAGGACAACCAGGCCGTGCTTGCCGAAGCCATACAGACCATACTCCGCAGCATTGGCTACCCCAATGCCTACGAGGCTTTGAAGGAGCTGACACGCACAGGCGAGCGCGTCTCGCCCGACACCATAGCGCGTTTTGTCGAGACTCTGCAGGTCGACGAGCCGGTGAAGCAGCGCATCAGGGCGCTGACGCCGGAGAACTACACAGGCTACGGACTGTAGTGAACGTTTTCGATAAGCAAGAACCGAGGTCACCGACTACTCCGATTATTCCGACTACTCCGATTACTCCGATATTAACTCAATGGGGCGCTTCGCTCAAAATCCATCAAAAATCAGAAAAAAAAACCACAACTGATATAGCACGCCACAGAAAAACCGGACCGCACGAGTCCCGCCGAGGGTTGCGCATGCTTCTTGCCTGCCTCCCCTACAGGAGGGTGGCGCCCTATATGGCGTGTGTGCTGCTCTCTGTGCTGCTCACCATGGCCACCGCCTTGTCGGTGGCCGACTTCCTGCGGCTGCTCTTCCAGCCCGGCGTGGGTGTCGGGCAGGCCGACCTCTACGGCTCCGCCGTTTCCGGCAACCTCGTGGCGCAGGCCCTCGAGCTCCTCTACGTCCGTTTCGTCGCCGAGGGGCCCCAACGCGCCCTGCTCCTTTTCTCGTTGCTGCTGCTACTGCTCTACGGGCTGAAAAACCTCTTCTCCTATCTCGCCGCCGTCCAAGGCTCCGCCATAAGGATAGAGGTGGCGCGGCGCCTGCGCAACGGCATGATGGCCTCCACCCTGCGGCGCCCCATGTCGTTTTTCACCGCAAGCCGCCGGGGCGACATAGTGGCGCGTTTCGGCAGCGACATCGCCGAGTTCGACGAGAGTTTCCTCGCCTCTCTCCTGCAGCTCGCCACGAGTCTCACAAGCATAGTCCTCTATCTCGCCATGCTCTTCTACTTAAGCGCCAAACTCACGCTCGCCGCGCTGCTGGCGCTGCCGCTTGTGGTTTTTGTGATAAGCGGCATCAGCCGCAAGCTCAAGCGCAAGTCGGAGGCGGTGCAGCGCGCCACGGCGATGCTCGTGGCGCTGACCGGCGAGGCCGTCGAGGGGGCGCGTGTCATCAAGGCGCACACCGCCATAGATTATGTGCGCAGCCGTTTCAACACCCTCAACCACAGGCTGGTGGCCATGCGCACACGTATGTTCAAGCGCATCTACTTGGCCTCTCCCGTGAGCGATTTCCTGGGCAACTGCGTGGTGGTGGGTGTCATGCTCTTCGGCGCCATGCTCGCCAGCCAGCGCGGCGAAGGGCTCAGCGCCAGTCTTTTTGTGAGCTATGTCATGCTTTTCGTGCTGCTGCTGCCGCCAGGCAAAGAGATAAGCACCGCATGGTCGCAGCTGCGCAAGGGGGCCGCCAGCGGCCAGCGCATCGCCGACCTGCTCCAGCCGCAGCCCACCCCCGTCGCCCCGCCCAGCCCGCAAACGCCGCTGTCCGGCGCGGACTGTTTTGTGGAGTTCTGCGATGTCTCGTTCAGCTACGGCACACAGCCGGACGCCGTCCTGCGGGGTGTCTCCTTTGCCATCGAGCCCGGCACCCTTACGGCGCTCGTCGGCGCCTCGGGCAGCGGCAAGTCCACAATAGTCGACCTCCTGCTGCGTTTCTACGAGCCCACGGGTGGCATCATCAAAGTCCACGGGCGCCCGCTTGCCGACGAGCCCGCATGGCTCTCCCGTGTGGCTGTGGCGCGCCAGTTGCCGCAGCTTATGAGCGGGAGCGTGGCCGACAACATACGCTTCGGCTCCGCCGCAAGCATCAGCGAGGTGGCCGCCGCCGCGCGCCTCGCCGGTGCCGACGCCTTCATAAGTCAGCTCCCCGGCGGCTACGCCGCGCAGGTGGGGGAGGGGGGATGCAACCTCTCCGGCGGCCAGCGCGCACGTATTAGCATCGCGAGGGCTCTCCTGCGCCGACCGCGCCTCCTGATACTCGACGAGCCCACCGCAGCACTCGACGCCGAGAGCGAGGCGCTGGTCATGGATAGCGTGGCAGGCTTGCGCCGCCTCTGCCCCCACCTGGCAATACTCCTCATAGCCCACCGCCTGAGCACGGTGCGCCGCGCCGACCAGATATTGACCCTCGACGGCGGCGTCATCGTGGAGCGCGGCACCCACCAAGAGCTGCTCTCACGCCGCGGGCGCTACGCCGCTCTGGCCGCCCTGCAGCATCTGGCCCTCGTGCCACTCTTGGTGCTGTCGGCGGCGCTGGCCATGCTCGTCGCTGCTCCCGCCGCACGCGCCGACACCATACCGCTGCCGCTCAACGCCGCCGCTGTGGGCTACAACATGGTCAACCTCTCCTGGTCGCCGCCCGACAGCTCCGACAACCAAGTCTTTACCCTCTACAGGCAATACCCCGCCGACACGGCTCCGCAGCTCCTCGTCTCCACCCGCCGCAACAGCTACACCGACACCCTGCGGCGCGTGGTATGCTCCGACACGGTGCTCTACCTCGTCTGCCGCACTTCTCCTGCGGCTCCCTGCGCCCGTGGCTCCGCAGCGGTCTTTATCAGCGACCCGCGCCCCACCACGCCTTGCCGGTTGCACTCTGTCAGCGTCGACAGCGCCTCGCAGCATATAGTCCTCAGGTGGCACCCAAGCCCCGACAGCGACATCATGGGCTACTTCATCTGCACCGGCACGCCTTGCCTGAGTCTCGACACAGTGTGGGGACGTCACGACACCTCCTACCTTGCCGCCACACTCAGCCCTCTCAGCTCCAACACCTTCCGCATCTACGCTTTCGACAGCTGCCTCACCGCCAGCCCCCTCACTCAGCCCGCCGGCAACATAGTGCTCTCCGCCGAGGCTACCCACTGCGGCAGCCGCCTCTCCATGCAGTGGTCTGCGGCTCAGGCTTTGCCCGACACCATCGAGGGCTACGAGCTGCAGGCGGCACCCTCCGCCGACAGCCTGTTCAGGGTGTTCCACTACGCCGCCGGAGCCGTCCACAGCCATGCCGCCTCTCTGCCGCCGTCCGGCGGCGAGCTCCTCCTGCGTGTCGCCGCCTGCGGCCGCGGCGGAGCCGTCAAGGCCTACTCAAATATCGTCAAACTCCGGGCTGCCGCCTCCTCGCGCACCGCTCGCCACCTCCATATCTTCAAAGTAGCCGCCGACACCGCGCGCCAAGGCGCTACAGTAGGCTGCTTCGTCGACACCTCCTACAAAGTCCACCCCTACACCCTCTGGCGCCGTACCATGCCGCTCGGGCCGTCCAGCGCCGACACCGCCTCCGCCGCCGACACCCTTTGGCACCTTGTGGCAAGCTTCTATCCCGACAACCCCGCGCACTACATCTCCGACACCCTCGCGCCCCTCGCCACGGCGTTCTGCCAGTACCGCCTCTCGGTCCTCGACTCGTGCGAGACAGCCACCTCATTCTCCAACCAAGCCTCATCACTGCTGCTCCAGGTCACCTCCAGCGACTTCTACGGCCTCTCGCTCCGCTGGCATGCCGCCGACACCGCGCACTCACCCTTCCAGCTCCATCGACGCTTCACCGACAACCTCCACGAGCACGGCTGGCAGCACCTCGCCACCTGCAGCTCAGACTGCTTCACCGACAACCTCCGCTCCCTCGGCACCTTCACCGCGCCACTCCAATACCAGGTGATGACAGTGAGCCCTTCCGCCGACACCCCCGCCGGCCTGTTCGACACAGCGGCCTCCAACATAGTGCAGTACCGGCGCCACGCCACGCTCTACATCCCCAACGCCTTCACCCCCGACGCCGCCTCCAACAACCGCTTCTGCATATCACACACCTTCCTCGACGCCGCGGGCTACAGCCTCTCCGTCTACTCCCGCAACGGCCTGCGCCTCTTCCACACCACCGACCCCTCACAATGCTGGGACGGAACCCATGCCGGGACCCCACTCCCAGCGGCATCCTACATCTACCACCTCACCTACACCCTCCACGGCACCGGCCGCCGCCAAGCCAGCGGCACAGTGACTCTAATCAGATAAATTATCAAAGCCAATTCCGATCACTCCGATTATTCCGATTACTCCGATTATTCCGATCACTCCGATTATTCCGATTACTCCGATTATTCCGATCACTCCGATTATTCCGATCACTCCGATTATTCCGATCACTCCGATCACTCCGATTACTCCGATTATTCCGATTACTCCGATATTAAAAATGAACATAGCAATCTACATCCGCCACCTCGACCGCCGCGACATGGAGCCCCTTCAGGAGCTTGTCGCCGAGCTCGAAAACCACGGCGTAGCCCTATGGATGCCCCAGGGATTCATGGCGCAGCACGGCTCCGACCTCTCCTTCTCCGTCTCCCCAAGCCTCTATCCCGAGCGCGGCACCCTGCCGCGCCAGGTCTCCTTCCTCCTTTCCATAGGGGGCGACGGCACACTCCTCTCCTCCGTCCATCTCGTGTCCGAACACGGACAGCCCATCCTCGGCGTCAATTTCGGCCATCTCGGCTTCCTCACCGCCGCCGGCAAGGGAGAGTGCCACACCCTCGCCGAAAACCTCTTAGAAGGCAATTATACGGTCGAGCGCCGCACCCTCCTGCAACTCACACACGGCAACCTCTCTGCCTTCGCCCTCAACGAGGTCTCCCTCCACCGCGGCTCGCACCTCTCACTGCTTGCCAGCTCGCTCTATGTGGATGGCGAGTATGTCGCCACCTATGTCGCCGACGGCCTCATCGCAGCTACCCCCACAGGTTCCACGGCCTACTCCCTCAGCTGCGGCGGCCCTATCCTCACCCCCAACTCCCACTGCTTCGCCGTCACTCCCATAGCGGCCCACACCCTCACCCTCCGCCCCATAATAATACCCGACACCTCCCAGCTCCGCATCGAAACGCCTCCCGGCACCCTCTACAGCCTCGGCATCGACTCCCGCACCGTGGCTGCCGACTCCTCCGCCCCCGTGGTGATATCCAAGGCCCCCTTCACAATCCCCCTCCTCCGCCTCCCCAACCAGAGCTTCTTCACTGCCATAAGGGAAAAACTCAACTGGGGCCGCTAACCCTATAAAATTACTCCGATTACTCCGACTATTCCGACTATTCCGATTATTCCGATTACTCCGATCACTCCGATTATTCCGATTATTCCGATTACCCCGATATTAATATGAACCTCATCGATTACCTCGACCCCGTCGACCTCGAAAAAACAGGCTTCCGCCCCTCCGCAGGAAAGTCCCTCTTCGGCAACGCCATCCATATCTACAGCGAGCCCGGCGACATGCCCCCGCTCGACGATGCCGCAATAGCCATCCTCGGCGTCCCCGAAGACCGCACCACCGTGGGCAACCGCGGCTGCGCCGACGGCCCCGACGCCATACGCACCTACCTCTACGCACTCGCCGCTCACACCTCGCTGCCGCACATCGTCGACATCGGCAACATAACCCGCGCCGAGACACCCTCCGACATGCAGTACGCCTTGGCCGAAGTGCTCTACAAACTCCTCGAGCGCAACCTTACGGTGCTCATCCTCGGCGGCGGCCAGGAGTTCACCTTCGGCAACTACAAAGCCTACGAAATTCTCGGCCGTGTCGTCAACATCTGCGCCATCAACTCCCATTTCGCCATCGGCGAAGACCAGTCGAGCAACATCACCTCGCTCTCCTACCTCCGCCACATTGTCGAACAAATGCCCAACTACCTTTTTAACTTCAACAACCTCGGCTACCAAAGCTACTTCATCCCCGCCGACACCCAGAGACTCATGCAAAGCCTTATGTTCGACACCTACCGGCTCGGCGAGGTGCGCGCCGACATGGAGCTTGCCGAGGCAGTGCTCCGCAACTCCAACCTCGTAAGTGTCGACATCTCCGCAGTGCGCCAGAGCGACGCGCCGGCACAGGGCCTCCCCTCACCGCACGGCTTCTACGGCGAGGAGCTCTGTACCCTCGCCCATTACGCCGGCCTCAGCGACAACGTCTCCTCCTTCGGACTCTACGGCCTCAACCCGCGCCTCGACAGCCACGGCCAGACAGCTCATCTCTGCGCCCACGCCGTCTGGTATTTCATCGAAGGCTGCGCCAACCGCAAAAACGACTACCCCAAGCGCAACCCCGACAACTACCTGCGTTTCGTTGTGGCTATGCCCGACGCCGACCCTCAGATGGTCTTCTACAAAAGCAAGCTCACCAACCGCTGGTGGTTCGAGGTGCCCAACAACAATGCCAGCCAAGGCGGCCCGCAGTGTTACCTCATCCCCTGCACCTACGCCGAATACGAGCAGACCCGCAACGGTCACATCCCCGAGCGCTGGTGGCACTTCTACCAGCGTCACAACAGCTGACCCCCCAAAAAACCAATTCCGATTATTCCGACTATTCCGATTACTCCGATCACTCCGATTACTCCGATTATTCCGATTATTCCGAAAATTTTAGATGAATACTAAATACTTTACCTAATTATTCAGGAATGCCCTGTAAGGGCATAAATCCAATAGCCCAGGGCACCGCCCTGGGTATAAGCGGCATCAAAATATATGCGCCCTGTAAGGGCAAAACCATTTTTAGGTATAACTAAGGTCATGAGCACCTATGAAATAAAAACAAGGACAGCGAATAACATTTAGCAATCATATAACATTTAGTATCCATAAATTTTATCCGCAATTTTGCCTCAATTCCAAAATTTATTGCTATCTTTGCACCGCCTTTCGGGGCAGTGAATTTTATTATTTGGGGTGCCCAACTTGTTGGAGCTGAGATAATACCCTTTGAACCTGAAACGGATAATACCGGCGGAGGAAAACCTATGAAAAGACCAAGCTTTTCTATTTTGCAGTGCATTGCACTCGCTGCAGCCACTCTCGGCTGCCTCATGTCTAACGCCTACGCGCAGAAAACAGACAAAGACTCGCTGCGTGTGCTAAAGACCGTGGTTGTCAACGGCAATTTCGCCGACGACCGCACACCTATCACCAATTCCACCCTTCAGCGCGCCGAGCTCGCCAAAGAGCGCATCAACACCTCGCTGCCCTACGTGCTGGGACAGCAGCCCTCGCTCGTGGCTTCCGGCGAGAACGGCACCGTGGGCAACACCTCCCTGCGTATACGCGGCATCGACGCCACGCGTATCAACGTCAACATCAACGGCATCCCACTCAACGACGCCGAGAGCCAGGCCGTATACTGGGTCAACATCCCCAACCTCGCCGGCATGGCCCAGAGCCTGCAGGTCCAGCGCGGCATTGGCGCCACCATGGGAGGCACCGCCTCGGCGGGCGGCAGCATAAGCCTCCTCACCCTCAACACCTCGTCGCAGCCTTACGCCGTCGCCGACCTCATGGCCGCCTCCTTCAACACCCGCACCTACAGCCTCACCGCAGGCTCAGGCCTCTCTCCTAAAGGCTTCGCTTTCGACATGGCCTACAGCAACGTCAAGTCCGACGGCTATGTCCGCAATGGCTTCTGCGACCACCAGTCGCTCTTCATGACCGGCGGCTACTACGGCTCGCGCAGCATCCTCAAGGCTACCGCCATCATAGGCAAGCAGCACACCGGCATAACGTGGGACGGAGCCTTCGCCGAAGACCTCGACGCCGACCCCACCTACAACCCGGCCGGCGCCTACCTCGACGCCTACGGCAACCTGCGCTACTACGACAACCAGTCCGACAACTATAACCAGCGCCATTACCAACTCTATCTCTCACACCTGCTGACCGACAAAACCTCACTCAACGCCACACTCCACTACACCCACGGCGACGGCTACTACGAAGAGTACTTCGACGACGCCAACTTCTCCGACACAGCAGGCTACTGGCAGCAGCTTTACCTTAGCGACCAGATCACTCGCAAGCAGATGCTCAACCACTCCCTCACCGGCAACCTCTCCCTCAACCACACCACCCACAAGCTCAACCTCTCCGTCGGCACCACGGTGCAACGCTACGACGGGCAGGTCTTCGGCACCATAGTGTGGGACCAGGCCGGCACCGCCAGGGGCGACGAGTGGCACCATAACAACAGCCTGAAATACGACGCCACAGCTTTCGCACGTATGCAATACTACCTCTCCGACAAGCACAACATCTACGCCGACTACCAGATGCGATACGTCGACTACCAGATCAACGGCCCCGACGACGACCTCACTCCTATCTCATTCCATGAGCAATACCATTTCATCAACCCCAAGCTCGGCTGGAACTACACCATAACCCAGGGCAGCCGCCTCTATATGGTGGCGGGCATGGTGGGACGCGAACCCACTCGCGGCGACATCACCGATGTGCTTAAATCCACCACGGCGCGCGACACCGTACTCCCCGAGCGTCTCGCCGACCTCGAGCTGGGCTACCGCTACAGCCGCAACCCCAACTGGCAGGCCGCCGCCAACATCTACGCCATGTACTACAAAGACCAGCTGGTACCCAGCGGCCGCCTCAACTCCGTGGGCTACGTCATCATGGAAAACGTCGACCGCTCCTACCGCCTCGGCATCGAGCTCGAAGGCGCACTCCACCCACAGGCCCTGCCGCGCTTCGGCGCAAAAGCCAACCTCACACTCAGCGACAACCGCATACTCAACTACACATACTCCTATTACGACTACTACGGCGTACTTCAGAGCAACTCCCTGGGCAACACCCACCTCAGCTTCTCCCCCGCCCTCCTGGCCGCCGCCTCGGCAAGCTACCAGTGCTTCAAGGATTTCAGCGTTGAGCTGCAATGCAAATATGTCGGCGAGATGTACTGCGACAACTCCGACCGCGACGAGACACTGCAGGACGACTATATGCTTCTCAACCTCAAAGCCACATACAAGTGGCACAAGATGGAATTCCAGCTCCTTGTCAACAACCTCCTCGACAACCACTACCGCCTGCCTGCGTGGATGTACAACGACTATGGCGCCGACGGTTCCTGCACCGTTTACCGCGCTTACTACCAGCAACCCGGCATCAACCTCGCCCTGCGTGCAATACTCAACATGTAGACACTCTCTTCACCGCCCACCCCAATGGCTCTCGAAATAATAGGCTCGATAATAGGCATAGTCTACGTTTACTTTGAGTGGAAGGAACGCCCTGTAATGTGGCTTTTCGGCGTGCTCATGCCTATAGCATACCTCATAGTCTTTTTCCAACGGGGGCTCTACGCCAATGCCGCCATACAGGCATATTACATAATTGCCTCATTCTATGGTCTTTTGCTGTGGCAGGGCATACTCAAGGACAGGCGCAACCCTGATGCCACGACGCATATCAAGTCGCTAAGCCTCAGCGGGTGGTTGCTCTTTATCGGGGTTACCGTATTGTTAACAGCATTGATAACCTTTGTGCTCTGCAGACTGCCCGGAGAGAGCGACCAACCATTTCTCGACGGCTTCACAGCCTCGCTCAACATACTTGGTATGTGGTTGTTGGCAAAAAAATACTACCAGCAGTGGTACGTCTGGCTACTTGTGAACCCCATAACAGTGGTGCTCTGCCTGCTCAATGAGATGTACACAGTGGCAGCTTTCTATGCCATTGCATTTGGTATGAGTATATTAGGATATAATAGCTGGCTTAAGAAATACCGTTCATGCAACACCACGATGTAGTTATCTTGGCCAACGGCCAGTTTCCGTCGAGCTGCGGTCTCCTTGCGATGCTCTCCGCCACCCCGCGCCTCGTATGTTGCGACGGTGCCTACGCCCGCCTTGTCGATGCGGGTGTGCCCCTTGCCGTCAATGCGGAGCTATATGTCACCGGCGATGGCGACTCGCTGCCGCAGCAGCTCAAAGACGAGCTCGGAAGCCGTTTCATAAAGGTCGACGAGCAGGACTACAACGACCTGGGCAAGGCGTTCCGTCTATGCTGCGCCCACAACTGGGCCGACATAGCCATACTCGGCGCCACCGGTCTCCGCGAAGATCACACTCTGGGCAACATCAGCTATCTGGCTCTCTACGGCTCTAAGCATACTGCCAACGGTACCCCTGTAAAACCGGTGATATACAGCGACTACGGTGTCATGCAGCCGGTGTATGGGCGCAGACAATTCCCGTCGCACAAAGGCCAGCAAATATCCATCTTCTCGCTCACGCCACAGCATCCGGTAAGTGCCCAAGGCCTGCGCTACCCGCTGCAACAGCTCCTCCTCACCCAATGGTGGATGGGTACTCTCAACGAGGCTCTCGGCGACACTTTTGTCGTCGACGCCGGACAAGGCTCTGTAATCTTGTTTACAGAGTATTAGCCGTTTTATTCCACGGAGAGGCGCAGCAGGTCTTGGCCTATGTCGCGTCGCATATAGCGCCCGTCCCATGTTATTTTGTCGGCGGCCTGGTAGCAGTTGAGCAGTGCGGTGGGCAGGGTGTCGCTCAGTGCGGTGACGCAGAGCACGCGACCCCCGTTGGTCACTATTGTTTTGTTGTCGTTGCCGTTGGCTGTCCCGGCATGGAACACCATGCACTCCTTGCACTCCGCCAGCCCTTGTATGGGCATCCCTTTGGCGTAGCTGCCAGGGTAGCCCTCGGCGGCCAGCACCACCGAAGCCGCCGTGCGGCTGTCAATGTCGAGGGGGATGGTCTCAAGTGTTTTGTTCCATGTATGTTCCAGCAGGTCGACCATGTCGGTCTTTATGCGTGGGAACACCGACTGTGTCTCTGGGTCGCCCATGCGCACGTTGTATTCTATCACATAGGGATCCAGTCCGTCGGGGCCTTTTACTGCCATCAGACCCAGGAAGATAAAGCCGCGGTAGTCCGTTTTCTGCTTGCGCAGCCCTCTTATGGTGGGCAGCACTATGCGCTGTTCCACTTTTTGCATGAAGTTCTTGTCGGCAAACGGCACGGGGCTTATGGAGCCCATGCCGCCGGTGTTGGGGCCGGTGTCGCCTTCGCCGATGCGTTTATAGTCCTTGGCGGTGGGCAGTATCTTGTAGTGACGCCCGTCGGTGAGCACAAACACGGAGAGTTCTATGCCATCCAGGTACTCTTCGACAACCACTTGCTGCGAGGCTTTGCCGAACAACTGTTTTTCGAGCATCTCATGCAGTGATGCCTCAGCCTCGTCGAGTGTGTCGAGTATGAGCACGCCTTTGCCTGCGGCAAGGCCGTCGGCTTTAAGCACGTAGGGTGCGCTGAGGTTGTGCAGGAAGTCTATGCCTTTGTTTATGGTAAACCTGTCGAAGGTGCCGTAGCGTGCCGTGGGTATGCCGTGCTCGGTCATGAAAGCCTTGGCGTAGTCTTTGCTGCCTTCGAGCATGGCACCCTCCTTGGAGGGGCCTATCACGGCGATGTTGGCAAGCTGCTCATCGGCCGCGAAATAGTCCACAATACCCTCTACCAGTGGCACTTCGGGACCAACGACAACCATCTTTATGCCGAGGTTTATGACGCATTGGCGTATGGCGTCGAAGTCGCTGACGTTAAGGTCAATGTTAGTACCCAGCGCCGCGGTGCCTGCATTGCCGGGGGCTATGTAGAGATGGCTGCATTTCTTGCTCTCTGCAAGCTTGCTTGCAATGGCGTGTTCGCGGCCGCCACTGCCCAGAAGGAGTATTCGGATGGACATAGGAAATAGAAATGGTTTCTAAATTAATGAATACTAAATTCTTTACCTAATTATTCTGGAATGCCCTGTAAGGGCATAAATCCAATAGCCCAGGGCACCGCCCTGGGTATAAACGTCATCAAAGTTTGTGCGCCCTGTAAGGGCAAAACCATTTTTAGGTATAACATTTAGCAATCATACTAAATTAAACGATTATTCGCTGTCCTTGTTTTTATTTTTACGGGTGCTCATGACCTCGGTTCATGACCTCAGTTCACATCTGTGTTACAAAATTATTAACGCAAGTAATCCGTTTTTGTTGTGTAGCTGTCATATTTTCCGCCACACAATGAACAATTAGCAATGGCACAAATCCCCCAAGTCACATTTATTTCGTATCTTTGCAAAATTATTTTTATAATATGTCACTATTAAAAAGTATTATATCTCTTTTCAAACCAGTTCATTCCACAGATTTGTCTAATCGTAAGCCAGAGAGCGGCAAGTCGCAAAACACAAATCAAGAGCCACAAATGAAGTATCTAATAGTAGGTCTTGGCAATGTAGGGAGTGAGTATAGCAATACGCGTCACAACAGCGGTTTCATGGCCGCCGACGCCTTGGTGCGCAAAGTGGACGAGGGTGCCAAGTTCACCCTTGAGCGCCATGCCTACCGTGCCGAGGTGCGCTACAAGGGCCGCACTCTTGTTGTCATCAAGCCAACCACCCTGATGAACCTCAGCGGCAAGGCGGTGCGTTACTGGATGGCGGCGGAGAAGGTGGAGCTGGCCAATGTGCTGGTGTTTGTCGACGACATCGCGTTGCCTCTTGGCACTCTCCGCATGAAGCGGCAAGGCTCGCACGGCGGGCACAACGGGTTGGCCGACATCGAGGCCGCCATAGGGTCCGCTGCCTACTGTCGGCTGCGCATCGGCGTGGGCAACGACTTTCCCCGCGGCCGCCAAATAGAGTATGTGCTTGGCGAGTTCTCTGCAGCCGAGTTGGCCGTGCTTGAACCTCGTCTGGACGCCGCAGCCAATGCAGCCCTGGCTTTCTGCACCGTGGGCCCGGAGCGCGCCATGAACGTGTGCAACACCCA
This sequence comes from Bacteroidales bacterium, assembly GCA_017454015.1. GTDB lineage: Bacteria > Bacteroidota > Bacteroidia > Bacteroidales > P3 > Colimorpha. The sequence goes on from JAFTDW010000005.1 coordinate 69,461, forward strand.
GGCAAAACTACAATAAACAGCATATAACCACACCATGTCGAGGTTACTGATAGATATAGGCAACAGTTCGGTCAAGGCTGCGGTGATGGCCGACGGCGAGCTCCGCGGTCACGTCTGCGCCGCCGCGCTGAGCGCTTCGCTGCTGGAGCCGCTCCTCGACGAGTGGCACCCTGCGAGCGTAGGTCTCTCCGTGGTGGGGAACCCTAAGGACCTCCACCTGCTGCCCCGCCATTTGCCCACAACCAGAGTGAGCGCCGCCGGTCCGCTGCCTATAGCCATAGACTACCTGACTCCTGCCACCCTGGGAGCCGACCGCATAGCGGCGGCGGCCTGCGCCCATAAGCTTGCGGGCGGCGAGGCCTGCGTGGTGATCGACGCAGGCACCTGCATAACCGTGGACCTTGTCGACGAAAAGGCGGTGTTCCGCGGGGGCGCCATCATGCCAGGACTCGACATGAAATTTAGGGCGCTGCATAATTTTACCGCCAACCTGCCGTTATTATCTGTAGAAACATTATTAAGCAGTCCCGATATGTTATCGCCAGACAATTTACTTGGCCGTTCTACAAGTCAGTCGCTACAGGTAGGTGTCGTTGCCGCCACGCGCATGGCTCTGAAGGCCATGGTGGAGTGTCACAAAGACAGGCATCCCCGGCTGCAGGTGCTGCTCACCGGCGGTTATGGCGAACTCTTTGCCGACGCTTTTGGTGTCGCCACTCGCTATGAGCCCAACCTCGTGCTGCTTGGCATAGATGAGATTATGAATTATGAAACGGAGAATTGAAATAACCCTGATGGTTTTGTTACTATCGCTTTGTCCTGATGCTAGGGCGCAGAACGGTATCAATGCGCCTTACTCTCAGTTTGGCGTGGGCATGGGCAACCAGCCATACAATATGCCTTTCGCCGCCATGACGGGCGGCGCGGTCTATGCCCGCAGCGGCTATAACTTTGTCAACCCTTTTAACCCTGCCTCTTACGCGGCGATACAGCCGGCGAGTTTTGTGTTCGACATCGGTTTCAATGTCGACATGAACCGCATAAGCACCCCCTCGGCCTCCCTCTACGACGCCGATGCCAACATAGGCTACCTTGCCTTTGCTTTCCCAATCCTCAAGTGGTGGAAAACCTCGGTGGGTCTGCTTCCGTACAGCGACATCAACTATGAGTCGGTGCTTTTCAACGAGCCCGACGCTGTCAAGACACGTTACGAAGGCACCGGCGCCGTGAACCAGTTTTACTGGGGCAACGCGTTCAACATTGTGAGCAGCTCCAACGGCACTTCGCTGCAGGCGGGTTTTAACATCAACTACCTTATGGGCAGTGTGGTGCGTGGCATAACCTACGATTTCCAAGGCGACGACTCCACCTATTTCCTCGACTCGCGCCGCGAGAAGACCACGCGTATCCGCAACTTCACCTTTGACCTGGGTCTGCTCTACAACCAGCCGCTGAGCTCAAAATACACGCTCGAAGTGGGCTTGGTATGCCGCACGCCGCAGGCTATGTCGGTTACCGATGCCGCCGCGGTCTACACTTTCATGACACGCAACGGGGTGGAGTATCTTATTGACACTGTGTTTCCCCGAACCGGCAGCAATGAGTACAAGAGCACCCTCGAGCAGCCTCTGGCAGTAGGTGTGGGCCTCGCACTGCTGGGTCACAACCGCTGGCGTGTGAGCACCGACATGGAGTGGTCGGCATGGAAAGGCCTCAAATACACCGAGAACGCCTCCTTCAACATATTTGGCCAAAGCACCCTGAGCTACGACAGCTACAGTCGCTACTCCCTCGGCATGCAATGGCTGGGCAATAAAGACGCCACAAAGTACATGCACCGCATAGCTTTCAGCGGCGGCCTCCACTGCGACCGCGGCCTGATGTACCTCAGCACCTCCAACGAGCCTATCAACGAGGTGGGCTTTGGCCTGGGTGCCTCACTGCCTATGCGCAAAGGTCGCTCGCTGCTCAATATCGGTGTGGCCTACTCGCGTTTCGGCAACGCCGACCTGCTCACCAACAGCTGCACCACCATATCGTTGAGTATCGCCTCATGCGAGTCGTGGTTCGTCAAACGCAAATACGACTAACTTCCGAGTTCGCAATGCCACCATTGCGGATTTACACATCAACGTAACAGCACCAAAGTAAAAATCAAAATACCTCCAATATGATTAAGAAGATCAGAATTTCACTCATGGCACTTGTCCTCTTAGTGCCTGCTGTCTCTGCCAGCGCCCAGAAGTATGGCAAGACTCCAGAAGACAGCATCAGCTGCGTCACCAACATCTCTCTTTACACGGAGTTCTACAAGCAGAAGAACTATGCCGACGCCTATGGCCCGTGGAAAGAAACCCTCAAGTACTGCCCCAAGAGCAGCAAAAACCTCTACATCCGCGGCGTGACCATCATGAAGAACATGATAAACAATGCCAAGACCCCGGCGGAGCGCGACACCCTCATTGCCGAGCTTATGCGCATGTACGACCTGCGCATTGCCAACTTCGGCGAAGCCGCCGAGAACACCGCCAAGAAAGCCATGGACTTGGAGTCCTACAAGCGCGACGATGGCCTCAAGGATTATTACCCCATGTACATGCAGGCTGTGAAGCTGGGCGGGGATAAGCTCGACGCGGCTTATGTCACGAAATTCTTCGAGGCCACGGTGAAGTATGTCACCAAGGGCTATGCCGAGCCTACGCTTGTGGTAGACAACTACGACATCGCCAGCGACCTGCTGGAGAAGCAGTACAAAGCCCGTCGCGACGACACCGCCAAGGCCGCCGAGATTGCACGCTACATTGCCAGTGTCGAGAATGCTTTCTCCCCGTATGCCACTTGCGAGCAGCTGGTGGCTATCTACTCCAAGAAGTTCGAGGCCAACCCCAACGATGCCGATCTCCTCGTCAAGATTACCACCATCATGCGCAAGAAACGCTGCATGAGCGAGGAGCTCTTCTTCAAGGCTACCCAGAAACTCCACGAGATGCAGCCGTCCCCCTCCACCGCCTTGCTGATGGGACAGATGTGTGTGAACAACCAGCAGTACGCCAAGGCTGTGGAGTATCTCAACGAGGCTGCCAAAGGCCTTACGGAAGCCGACGACCTCTACAACACCTATCTTGCCATTGGCATGGCCAACTCGGCTCAGCGCAGCTATGGCGCCGCTCGCGCCGCCTATAACAAAGCCGCCGAGTACGACCCCACCAAGGGCGACCCTCTCTTCCGCATCGCACAGCTCTACTCCCAGAGCGCCGGAATGGTCGACGACGGCATGGGGGGCAAGTCGGTTTACTGGGCTGCTGTCGACCAGGCTCGCCGCGCACTCTCCGTGGAGAGCGGCGAAGAGTTCGCCTCCACGGTCAACAAGTTCATCTCCTCCTGCACCCAGCATTTCCCTAAGCAGGCCGACGCCTTCATGCTCAACCTGCTCGACGGCAACAGCTACACCGTGGGTGGCTGGATTGGCGTCAGCACCACTGTCCGCACCAAAAAATAACCCCACATCAACCACTTCCCGCCCATATTGCCACTTCTCCTGCTATTTGCCTCCTGTGCCAACGACATGGAGAAGGTGGCTTTTTTCGACCGTAAGGCGCTCCCCAGCCAGTCGGTCAGGCAGGCCCATGTGGTGCGCAGCTCCGACGGCGACTTGCAGGTGTTGCTCGACGCACCGCAGATAGATGTCTACCAGCTCCCCGAAGCCAAGACCATCTACCCCCAGGGTGTCGCCATGGATTTCTACGGCTCCCACAGGTCGCTCAACGCCTCCGTCTCCGCGCGCTATGCCGTGTCGTACGACAGCAAGGATGTCATGGAGGCACGCGACAGCGTGGTGATTGTAGACCACCGCACGGGCGACACCGTCTATCTGCTCAGCCTCGTGTGGGATGCCGCCGAGCACCGCCTCTTCTCGCACGACTCGGTGCGCTCCGTCAACGGCCAGCGTGTCACCTACGGCGACGGCTTCGAGAGCGACGACAATTTCGAAAGCCCACAAATAATACGTCAACGCGGTACCATAGAGTGGAATGAGGACGAGACAACCCAATAGCAGCAACCCTTCCGGACGGGGCAACCCCACAAGAGAGCAGCGGCAAGGCTTTTTCTGGCTTGGCGTGATGCTGGCTCTGGTGGCGGCGGCCGCCGCCTTGCCCGGAGCCATTACGCGCGGCGCCGCAGGCGCCGCGCTCCCCCCACCCGACACCTTGCTCCCCGCCGTGCCTCCACATGCGCCGTCCGCTCAGCACATACCTTTCCGCAAGCAGCGTTTCTCGCTCGAGATGAACAGCGCAGACACGCTCGACTGGCAGCAGCTCCGCGGCATAGGCCACGCCTTTTCCAACCGCATAGTCGCCTACCGCAGCCGTCTGGGCGGCTTCTACGCCAAGGAGCAGCTCCTCGAGGTGTATGGCTTCACCGACTCCCTCTATGCCGCTATCCTCCCGTCGCTCCGCCTCGACACATCGCTCCTCCGCCCTATCCATATCAACACTATTGTGCTCGACAGCCTCAAGCGCCATCCATACGTCGACTACTACCAAGCCAAGGCTATCGTGGCCTACCGCCAGCGCTACGGCAATTACCGCAGCCCAAGCGACCTGCTCCGTGTCAACCTCATTGACACCGCAACTCTTGTCCGTTTAAAACCCTATCTTTCATTCCAATAACATGAATTTCACACTTTCACAAGTGGCCACATTGCTTGGCGGCTCTGTCGAGGGCAACCCCGACGCCACCGTCTGCCGGCTTGCCAAAATCGAGGAAGGCTCCGAAGGCTCCCTCTCGTTCCTCGCTAATCCAAAATATACTCACTATCTATACACAACCGCAGCTACAGCTGTCATTGTCGCCAACGGATTTGTGCCCGAGCAGCCTCTGCATTGCTCCCTCATCAGGGTCGCCGACCCCTATGTGGCTTTCGCTTCCCTGCTTAAGAAGTTCAACCAGCTGCAGCTCGACAAGCATGGGGTCTCTCCGGCAGCGTTCATAGAGGACGACGCCACCGTGCCGCCCGACTGCTACGTGGGCCCGGCGGCTTATATCGGCCACAACGTCGTTGTGGGCCACAACGTGAAGATTTATCCGCAGGTCTATGTGGGCGACAACTGCCGCATTGCCGACGGCTCCACGCTTTTTGCCGGCGCCAAGCTCTACAGCTACACGCAGGTGGGCTGCAACTGCATCATCCATGCCGGCGCCGTGCTCGGGGCCGATGGTTTTGGTTTCGCACCCAAGCCCGACGGCAGCTATGAGAAGATCGACCAGATAGGCGCCGTGGTCCTCGAGGACGATGTCGAGATAGGCGCCAACACCTGCATTGACCGCGCCACAATGGGTACCACCGTCATACACCGTGGCGCTAAGCTCGACAACTTGTGCCAGATAGCTCACAACGTGGTGGTGGGCTCCCACACCGTCATGGCGGCTCAGTCTGGCGTGGCTGGCTCCTCCAAGGTGGGCTCCCATTGCGTCGTGGCCGGTCAGGTGGGCATAGTGGGCCATATTGAGGTGGGCGACAGTGTCACTATCGGCGCTCAGTCGGGCGTCACGCGTTCCGTGGATTCCAACACCGTCATCCTCGGCAGCCCTGCCATAGAGGCTCACCGCCAGCGCCGGCTATATGTCCACCAGTTTCACCTCGACAAGCTCGTGGCCCGTATCGACGCCCTCGAAAAGCAGCTGGCCTCTAAGGGCTGATGCATAATAGCAGTCCGAATACGTCGAGACAATTTAGTGTAGAACTTAGAGCGTATAACCAAACCTGAGATCCCCTGTCCGCATATTGCTCTTCTTCGCCGCAGTCCTCGCGGCGCTCTCTCTTGTGGCTCTGCTCTTCCCTCGCGATGGCATCCCCATAGGCTCCGCCAACCTCCGCTTCCCCTCTCTGACAAGTCTCTTGGCTCCGCCCGAGCCTAAGCCCAACCTCGATTCCATCATGGCCGCCGAAAAGCTCCGCGAGGAGCGCCTCGCGGCGCTCAACGACTCGCTGCACTACTACTCGGCTCTGCTGCTCAACGGCCCCGACCGCTTCTGGTTCCCCAATGGCGACAGCACTTTCTTCGACCCACTTTTCAGGATGCTCGACTCAGCACGCGCCTCCGGCCGTGTTGTACGCCTGCTCCACTATGGCGACTCGCAGATTGAGATGGACCGCATGACAGCATCTCTCCGCCGCGCCATGCAGCAGCTCTTTGGCGGCGCAGGCCCTGGCCTGCTCCCTTTCGTGCAAACTATGTACTCCCCCTCGGTAAGCCAACACGCATCCGGCGCTCTCTCTCTACGTATCTGCTACGGCGACAGCCTTGAGCTTCGCGCCAATGGCAACTACGGCCCTATGATGCGCTGCTACCACCTTGCAGGTCAGGCCTACTGTTCGGCAAAGGTTGTCGACGACTCCGCCGACAGTTTCTCCACTGTGCGACTCCTTGTCAACAACTTCGGCTCCCCACTCACTGCCACACTCTCGCTAAAGGCCTCCGGCTTTTCGCAGTCGCAGACACTTGTCGACGAAGGGGTACAGATGCTCTCCTGGCACCTCGACAGTCCGGCCTCTTCCATGCGTCTCTCTCTCTCCGGCAATGCCGACATCTATGGCCTTATGCTCGATGCCAACAGCGGTGTGGCGGTGGACAACATTGCCATGCGAGGCTGTTCGGGTCAGCAGTTCCGCATGGTCAATGCCGACCAGCTCGGGGCTTCCTATTCACTTATGGATGTCGGACTGATTATCATGCAGTTCGGTGGCAACTCGGTGCCTTATCTCCGCAACGCCAAGAGCCTCTCCTCTTACTGCGAGAGCATCGGCAAGCAGATAGACTACCTGCACCGCCTCTGCCCTCATGCCACAGTGCTCTTTGTGGGTCCCAGTGATATGAGCAGCACCGTGGGCGGCGTCCTGCAGAGCTACCCCTTCCTTCCTGCCATTGTCGACTCGCTGCAGCTCACCGCCACCGCCCACAACGCCGCCTATTGGAGTATCTTCCATGCCATGGGAGGCTTGAACTCCATGCTGTCGTGGCACGACGCCTCGCTTGCCGGTGCCGACTACGTGCATTTCACCAACAAAGGAGCTAACCTCATGGGCGACCAGCTCTCACAAGCTTTGACAAAAGCCTACAATTTCTACCTCTTCCGCCGTAAAATGACCCCGCCCCCCCCACCCCTGCCGTCCACCGCCCATAGTACCCAATAACACCCTTGTCCGTCACATGCCCCGGTTTTTCCCCATCCCCGCCCGCAGCAGCGCCAGCCGATCCCGGCTGTCGCCCCTGTTTTTCCTGCTGCTGTCCCTCTTTCCATCCCTCTCTCCGGCGCAGCCTGCCCTTCGCCTCGTGAGCCTCGACAGTTCCCATCCCTTCATTCGCTACAAAGCCGACACCCTCTACTCCGCACCAAACAGCGGAGCCGCCGACCGTTTCTTCGACAAGTGGAGCACCCTTGCCGCCACGGGCCGCGGCCACATATCCATAGTCCATATAGGCGGCTCACACGTGCAGGCCGGCACTTTCCCCCACCGTGTGCGCCAAAACCTCCTCGCAGCTTACCCCCACCTCGTCTCAGACCGCGGCATGATTTTCCCCTACTCGGCGGCACGCAAGTGCAACAACCCCGCCGACTACAAAATCCACCGCTCCCATCCGCTCCAACTCACGCGTAACGTATATAAGGAGCCCGATGTGCCTCTGGGCCTTTGCGGCATCGCCGTGACGGCACGCGACTCGCTCGCGGCTATTGCTATCGTCATCCCCGACTCTCTGATTGCCTACAGGAGCACACAGGTGGTGCTCTTTGGCCTCTCGCCCGACTCTGTCGTGCCTCTCCTCGGCCTGCAAGGACGCGAGGTGCCACCCTCTTATATCGACAGTCGTACCCGTCGCTACGTCTTCAACCTCAGCAGCTCCGTCGACTCGTTCTGCATACTGCTCCCTTGCAAAGCCGGGCAGTCCTTCTCGCTCACCGGCGTCTACCTCGCCAACAAGCGCCCCGGCTTCTCCTACCACTCCATTGGCGTCAACGGCGCTGCGGTGCCCGACTACATCAAATGCAGCTACCTCTCCTCCGACCTCCGCTCCCTGCGCCCAGACCTCGTCATATTTGGCATCGGCATCAACGATGCCAACGCCAAGGATTTCGACACAGCGGCTTTCCGCCAGTCCTACCTGCAGCTTGTCGACAGTATCCGCTCTGTATGCCCCAACTGCCTCTTCCTGTTCGTTACCAACAACGACGCATATCGTCGCACCGGGCGCCGCTCCTATTCCGTCAATACCAACGGCCTCCTTGCCCGCGATGTATTCTACCGTCTGGCCAACGACACCGGCGGCCTCCTCTGGGACCAGTTCTATGTCATGGGCGGCCTCCGCTCAATGGACAAATGGCGTATCGCCAAACTCGCTCAGCACGACCGCGTCCATTTCACCCGCAGCGGCTACGAACTGGTGGGCGACCTCCTCACCAACGCCCTCTTCAAAGCATACAACGACTATATCGCTCACAATAAAGCTCCCGTCAACTCCATCCTAACCCCCTAACCCACTGTCAACTCATATCCCACGTCTCTCGTGCTCCCCTACCTCAAATCCCTGCTGGCTTTCGACTCCCTCAAGCCGCTGCTCTTTACGCAGCTCGACTTCTGGGTGTTCTTCTTCATTGCCCTTGCACTCTTTGCCGTGGTGCTGGCTCTCCAAAACCTCTTTGTCGACAAAGCCAGTGGCAAGCACCGCACGTGCCAGACTTTCCGCAATGGCTACCTCGCCCTTGTGAGCCTCCTTTTCTACTACAAGACCTCCGGCCTTTTCGTGCTGCTCCTCATCCTCGCCTCCTTGACCGGCTGGCTCCTCGGCATGGCTTTCGACCGTTGGCGCTCGCGCCCCCAGCCACCCCAGCAGCCGCCACGCTCAGTTGGTCGACTTGCACTGCTCATTCTGGGCGTGGTCATCAACCTCGCCGTTCTCTCTTACTTTAAGTATGCCTACTTTTTTACCGACATATATAACGCCATCTTCCACTCCGACCTGCAGGTTGTCAATATTTTTGCAAGGTGGGCAAACCATTTTACCGCCACGGCGCGCTTCGATGCAGGTGTCATAATACTCCCCATAGGCATCTCCTTCTTCACATTCCAGAATATCAGTTATATAGTCGATGTCTACAAAGGCAAGGTACGTCACTCCTCCAACCTCATCGACTTTGCTTTCTATACCACTTTCTTTCCACAGCTGGTTGCAGGTCCTATTATCAGGGCCGACCAGTTCCTCCATCAGGTCTACAAGCCTTTCTTCCTCTCGCGCCGTCAGTTTGGCGTGGCAGTGTTCTGGATACTCAATGGCCTGCTCAAGAAGATAATACTCAGCGATTTCCTTGCAGTCAACTTCGTCGACCGGGTTTTCGACAACCCCATGCTTTTCACACCCTTTGAGAATCTGTCGGCACTCTTTATCTATTCCCTTCAGGTCTATGCCGACTTCTCGGGCTATACCGACATGGCCACCGGCGTGGCTATGCTCATGGGCTTTTACCTCCCTCTCAACTTCAACTCTCCCTACAAGGCTACCAACCCCGCAGGTTTTTGGAAACGCTGGCATATCTCGCTCTCCAACTGGCTCAAAGACTACCTCTATATCCCCCTCGGCGGCAACCGCAATGCCACCCTTGCCACGTGGCTCATACTTGCCGCTGTCATGGCCAGCGTGGCATTGATGGCCCGCAACAAGGCTGTCACAATAGCCTTTGTTGCCATCGCGTTGCTGCTGCTTGCAGTCTACATTCTTTTCCCGCGCCACAGGCAGTCGTTGTGCACCAATGTCAACAACATGGACACCATGCTTCTCGGCGGCCTATGGCATGGCGCCAGCTTCAACTTCATCACGTGGGGCGGCCTCAACGGTCTTGGCATACTTGTATACAAGGCCTGGCGCAACCTCAAGGCGTGGCCCCGTATCTTTGTAGTAGTGTCCCTTGCCGTCAGTTGCTCGCTTCTGCGCTATTATTTCCCTTTGCCCTTGCTCTCCATCCTTGCCTTTGCCACTACTGTGGCGGCTGTGGCCATCACTCTGCTCACACTCCTCAACACATTCGCCGGCGGTCGCAAAGGCTCGTTCGCCGGTGGGCTCTCCTATGTCTGGAACATCCTCCTCACCTTTGTCTTTATCAGTTTCACAAGGCTCTTCTTCCGTTCGGGTTCCAACCTCAACCCCGCTGAGGCCAACGAGGTGGCCTGGCGCACCGCTTCCCACATGGTACACCAGATAGGCAGCACCTGGGACTTCTCGGTGGTTCCGCATGTGGTAGCCAACTATGCTGCGGTCTTTGCACTCTTTGTCGCTGGCATGGCCATCCACTGGCTGCCGGTGCGTTTCAAGCGCCGCTACCGCCTATGGTTTGCAACTATGCCGCTATGGCTGCTCGCAGTGGTGACTGTGGTGGCGGTATTTGTGGCCTACCAGTTTGTCTCGGCAGGCCTGCAGCCTTTTATCTATTTCCAGTTCTGACCCCCTTGTCTCTTGTCAGTTCGACACGTAGAGTGTCCGCCCGTCGTAGTGGCAGTAGTACTGGTACAGGCAGCATCTCGTGGCACTCCCCGTCAGGGGCTCGCCGTTGCCGTAGGCGTTGAAGCGGCTTCCGCAGACTGGACATTCCAGTACCGTGCTGCCCCAGTCCTCCGACACCACCACCTTCGTGGTGTTGTCCTCTGGGCAGGTACGCTCGTAGGCCACAAAGTCGTAGAGACCCATGCGCACCACTATCACTCCGCGGTGCCCACCCTCAAAATATTCGTATCCACCAACGTTGTTGAGGTTTCCGTATGCTGCGTTGTCAGGTTCTATGTGGAAGCGTGCGTCGCCGATGGAGACCTTGCACCGTTCCCCCTTGTTGCACCCTCCGGCAACAAGGCAGCCAACAACAGCCACCGCTAATAGCATCCTTCGAAAAACCATAGTATTCATGCCGCCGGTGAGTCGCATTAGCATAGCGACACTCATTGTTGATATATAACAGCCATGACCACCCGTGCCACAGCCCGCATAGTATTCTTGTCTATGGCTTCCTGATCGTCTTTCACAGTATGCCAGTAAGGGTAAAAACTGCACTCGGGGCTGTTCTGGACAATGTCCACCATGGGGATGTTGGCCAGTTGGTTTACGTACAAATGGTCGTCGAGTATGGGATCCGTCTGTTCGTTGACAAACATCTGGCCGTAGCCCAGCGCTGCTGCCGCCTGCCACAGTTTGTTCATAATGCCTGGCGCGTACCGCATCGACACCTGCTCTTTGGTGAACCGTGCGTGGGAGGTTCCCACCATGTCGAGCAATATGCCGTAGTTGGCTGCGTAGAAAAGGCGGTGCGGGTGGCGGCTCCAATATTGTGAGCCGAGGCACCATGTGTCGTCGCGGTAGTCGTTGGCCCATTCGGGGATTCCTTGGTCTTCCACGTCGAACAGCACAAAATCTATGCCTACATTGGGTCTTTGCTTTGACATAGTGCGAGCCATTTCCATCAGCACGGCCACGCCGCTGGCTCCGTCGTTGGCCCCCGGTATCGGTTTGCGCCAGTTGTTGCTGTCGGGGTCGTGGTCGGCGTACATCCGTGAGTCCCAGTGTGCTGCAAGCACTACGCGGTTGTTCTTCTCGGGCGACAGGCTCGCTATTATGTTACGACCAGGCACGCGGTTGCCGTTCCACAGTGTGGCGCTGAACTCCTGCACTGTCACCGTGTCGCACCACTGGCGCAGCGTATGCTCCAGCCAGTCGCTGCACTGCCGGTGCGCCTTGGTGCCCGGCACGCGGAACCCCATCCCCAGCTGCTCTGCCGCGTAGTGGTAGGCCGAGTCGCTGTCGAAGTCGGGTGTTGCAACTTGGGCATAATCCACCACTGCCGTGGCGGCGGGCTTCTCGTTGTTCCCGCCGCACGACGTGGCTATCATAATAGTGGTGGCTATCGTAGCCACTGCCCACCAGCTTGTGGGACGTTTTCTCATGACTTGATGCGCTCGGCGTATTCGCCAGTGCGGGTATCAACTTTTATGCGTTCGCCCTCTTCGATAAAGAGAGGCACGCGCACTGTGACGCCAGGTTCCACCGTAGCGTCCTTCATGGCGTTGGTGGCGGTGTTGCCCTTGAAGCCCGGCTCCGTATAGGTAACCACCGTCTCGATAAATGGCGGCAACTCACACATCAGCGGCGTCTCGCTGTCGGCGGCCACCGTGATCTCCACATACTGGTCGGGTTTCAGAAACTGCGGGGCGTTGATTATTGACTCTTCGATACCTATCTGCTCGTAGGTCTCGGTGTGCATGAACATGTGCAGGTCGCCCTCCTTGTAGAGGTAGGTGTAGGGGCGGCGCTCCACTCTCACCACGTCAATCTTGGCACCGCTTGGGAAGGTGTTCTCAAGCATGCGGCCGGTGCGCACACTGCGCATCTTGGTACGCACAAAGGCGGCACCTTTGCCGGGTTTCACGTGTAAGAACTCTACGATAGTGTAGATGTCGTTGTTAAAGTTGATGCAAAGACCATTCTTGATGTCTGTCGTTGTTGCCATAAGTGTTATTATTTATTGAGATGTTATTGCTTCTGTTCGTTGTCGTTGGCTTTGTGTTCTCCTTTGGCCTTGGCAAGTGCGAGGGTAAGCTTGCGCAGGTCGTCGCTCAGCTGGTTGTTCTCCTCCTCCAAGGCACGGGCCCTTGTGCGGAACATTAGGGCATACATAAACACTGCCATAGTGAGCAGCACCAAGGTCAGGTCGGCTTTCTTGGTCATGAAAAACACCGCCGTGGCACCTGCTATCAGTATGTACGATGCCCATTTATAGATATTTATCATCGTTCGACTGTCCATAATAGCATATCTTTTTCAATCTGCAAAAATACAAAAAATCTTTCAAATACACAGAAAAACCGCACGCCCCTCGCGCGTATCATTTAAAAATAATATTACCGTGCGAGTTCCCCCTGACTCCATACAGCCATATTATACCAGCCACCAGCCACCTCATAACCCTCGGCAATCCCCCCTCTCCCCCTCAAAAAAACTCTTAAAAAATTCGTCTAAACTCAAAAAATATTTTGTAGTTACCAAAAATAGTTGTATTTTTGCAGACTGAAACAATAGTGCAAAACGGCTTCGTTTTGGCGGGTTTATTTGCATTATTTGTCTGTTGTACCGCACATTGCGTCATTCTGTGCTGACACTCGTCAGCACCGTTGAGGCAACAAAAACGGTGCAAAAAACGTTGATAACTGAGAAAAATAAAGAAAAAACAAATAACTAAACATCCAAAAAAGATGACAATGAAGAAGTATCTTTTGAGTGCGTTGTTCACCGTGGCCCTCCTTCTCCCGTGGGCCCCCAAGGCGCAGTGCGACCTGCTTAAGGACTACACCCCATCTGCAACATCGGGGACTTTCGCCTCCATTAACACCTTTGGTACCTCGTGGACCCTCGCAGAGCGTGCCGATGGTATCGCCAAGTTTGTCATGCCATTCGACATGGCTTTCGGCTCCCAGCTGATAAGCAGCGGCGACACCGTCTATGTCTCTAAGAATGGTTTCCTCAGCTTCTCACCTATAACTTCGCCGGCTACCATGCCAACCACTATGGTTGTGGCTCCTATGGCTTACCTCAGCGGCAGTGGCTACCGTGAGACTTCCCTCGGTATCTTCTACACTACGTCGGCCGACTCCGTTGTAGTGGAATGGCGTTTTGCACAGGTCGACGACATTACCCTCAACTTCCAGGTCATCTTTCAGAAAAAGGACAACACCGTCCAGTTCGCTTTTGGTGATATGACCCTCTCCGCCACCCGCTACAGCTTCACGCAGGGTCTTATGGTCAATGCTTCGGAGATTATCGGTTGCACCGACAGCATCTCTTGGCCGGCTTTCACCCCCGACACTCTTTTGACTCCCCGTACCCTCACCTCCTATAACCCATCTCCCGCTAACAATGTTTATACATTCACTCTCCCCAACCGCCGTCCCTGCTCCCCGGTGGCTACCAATATCAAGGCCAACACTGCCACTCTGAACTGGAGCAATGTCCGCCCCTACGATGCCAACTACCACTACACTGTATTTTACACTACAGACTCCGCTCTCCTTGACACTATCGTGGCTCGCCACGACAAGGCCAACTACACACTCCTCCCGGCCGGCACCCAAATCGACACCAACTACCTTGATGTCACTGGCCTCGCCGCCAACACCAAATACTACTTCGCAGTCTACTCCAACACAACAACTCCGATGGACAATGGCTATCTCAGCGATGTAGCTTTTTTCACCACAGCTATGGACACCATTGATGCAGACACTATCAACGCGTGCGTACAATATAAAATTAATGAGAGCGTCCTTAAGGACGATGGCACCTACGATACCAATGTTCTCATAACCGCCACCGACAGCTCCCTCCGCGTTGTCAACCGCGGTGGCAAGGACTCTATCCTCCGTCAGGTATACATCATCCATGAGCCTACCTTTATGACTGTACAGTATGTTGCTTGCGACAGCGCATATTGGAATATATGGTATGCCACCGACTCGGCTTCGGCAACTGTATCACCCGATGCTACGGCCGACACCTCTTTCCGTTATGTCGTCAGCAACCAGCAGGCATATATAGTTCCTGACACCACCCCGATGCTCGGCTGCGATATACGCATGCTCGACCTCACCATCAACTACTCCTCCCATGACACTATAGAGGATGTCGCCTGCGATACCTACAAGTGGTTCATTGGCGGCGACTCCGCTTTCACCCTTGTCGATGGCACTCCTGTCGACAGTATCCGTCACACCATCGATGCCACCCCCAACTACGATAGCACTTTCTGGGACATCAACGTGGTTCAGGGTCTCACCGCTGACGGCTGCCCCAAGGTTCACGACCTTAAGCTCCGCCTCTTTGGCAATGGCTCCAGCACCGATACTGTCAGGGCTTGCGGCAGCTACAGATGGATCAACGACTCTCTCCACACTGTCAGCACCACCACCGACACATTCCAGCTCACTGGCTCCAACGGCTGCCTCCACACCGTCACCCTCAACCTCACCCTCAACTACAGCACCGACTCGGTACTTGCTCCTGTTACAGCTTGCGACAGTTATATCTGGAAAGTCGACACCATCCGTTGGGAAGTGAGCCCCACTACAGTGCGTAGAGTCACTGTGGACACTTTCTACACCTCCGACACAGTGGCTTATAAATTCCACAACGCCGTGGGTTGCGACAGCACCGTCCACCTCCCCCTCACCATCAACTACAAGAGTTTCGCCACCGTCGATACCAACGTCTGCGACCAGTTCAAATGGGTCGGTGTCGACAACCGTATATATAGAAATGACACTATTATCCCTGATAGCCTCAACAAGAAACTTGCCGGTGGCAATGTGGCTGGTTGCGACTCTATCATAAGCCTCAATCTCACTGTCCGTCATAAATCTGTAACCGACAGCATCTTCGACACAGCTTGCGCCGAATACGCTTGGCATATAACTGGTGTGTGGCACGACACCGACGATGTTGACACTACCTTCACCTACACCCTCGCCAACAATGCAGCTGCTGCCAACAAGACCCGTACATTCCATCTTGACAATGCTGTAGGATGCGACAGTACTCTTATGCTCTTCCTCTACATCAAGTCCCACCAGACTTCAACGGCCGTTGATACTACTATCGCTTCCTGCGCCAGTGAGTATGTATACAATGGTAAACGTTATGCTGCCCCCAATGCTACTGCCAACGGTGGAAACTACGCTACCTATACTATCCCCACCTTTATCGGTGTTGCTCCCAACGGCTGCGACAGTCTCCACAATATAACGCTTTTTGTTGGCAACCCCTACTATAAGACTTTCAACAAGACTGCCTGCGGTGAGTACACTTGGATGGAGAGCGGCATTGGCGATGGCAAGACCTACGCACAGCGTGAATCGGGCGACCCCGACAACGTCATCTATCGCAATGTGACCGACGACAGCTATGTCTATACAAATACCATTCCCACAACTACCGTATACGACACCAACAACAATCTCACCACCACCACTCCTTATACCTTCGTACCCGACACAGTATATTCTCTGCACCTCAACTTCCAGACCGCCGCTTTTGGTTATGACACAGTCTCTCATCTCATGACCACCACCAACCTCCTTCTTGGTGACAGCACAATCTCTATGCTTCCCTATCGTACCGCACGCCACGACACGGTGTTCACCAAGTCCGTCCGTTTCGGTATCCGCGATCTCTACTGCGACTCTATTGTCCGCTACAACCTCAACCTTGTGTATAACTACACCGAGGTTCCTGTTACCCTCTGCATGAGAGATGCCGACTCCGTCATCACATGGGCAGCAGGCGACACCACACTTTCCTTCACCGTCCCTGCCAACCCCAACACCATGCGCGATACTGTCTATTCCGGCCAGGTTGTGGTCCGCGACTCTGCCACCGCCAATGAGTGGGGTTACATCCTCCTTATTGACCAGTTGCGCAATGCCTACTCGACCTTCACCGTTACCGCTTGCGGTACCTACACATGGTCCAGCAGCATCGGTGGCAACGATTCCACCCACGTTTACAGCGCTACCGCATCCTATCCTAAGAACCCGGCCGACTTCGTTCGCTTCGATGCCGAGAATGGCTGCGACAGTATAGTTGTACTCAACCTTACCCTTAACCCGCTCACCGAGACCGCTGTCCAGCAGTGCAAGAACTTCTACAAATGGAGCGTCACTGGTGACACTACTTATGCAAACTTCTCCTCCTCCAACCGCTATGTTGAAACTATTGAAGTTGCCACTATCGACACCGCCACAGGTGCTTGCCTCTCCGCTCAGCGTCTCTACCTCACACTTGTCAAGCCCGACACCACTGTTGTGCGTCAGTGCACTGGTACATACACTTGGGATCGCAACAACTATGTCTATCAGCGTAACGCCGCCGGTACCCTGCAGTATTCCACCGATGGCGGCACCACATGGGCAGGCACGGCAGTCGCTTCTAAGCGCACTCGTACTTACAACTCCGCCGGTCGTTGCGACAGCCTCTACTTCCTCGACCTCGTCATCTCCGACGGTAATCCTACCTATGGTACAATGTCCGCCAATGAGTGCGACGAGTACACATGGGTAGTCGATGTCCCCAATGACTATACAATGGCTACTTCAACTCCTGTCACCGTTGGTACCTACACCAACGATACCGTTGTCGGTTACATGTTCAACAATGCCCGCACTGGTTGCGACTCCATCCTCACCCTCGTGCTCACAGTCTCTAACGCTGCCATGGGCGTGCAGAACGTCATAGCTTGCGATGCTTATACTTGGATCGACGGTCTCTACTACACCGAGAGCACCAACACTCCGCGCTTCCGCATACCTCGTGCTTCCGGCTGCGACAGCATTGTCAACCTCAACCTCGTTATCAATTACAGCCAGACGGAGAACATCTTCGACACCATCTGCGCCGGTAATGGTTACAATGCACATAACTTCGTCATTCCTTCCTCCAGTCTGCCTGCTCAGGGTACCTACCGCGACAGCCGCATCTTCCCGGGTTTGGCCACCAACGGTTGCGACATGATCTCTGTCCTCACCCTCCGCATCAACCCCGTCTCCTCCAGCGTTGAGGAAATCAAGGCCTGCCAGAACTACACTTGGAATGGTATGACCTATGTCACCGACGGCTCCTACTCTGTCCACGGTCTTAACCAGTATGGTTGCGACAGCACCGCTACTATTATCCTCTCGCTCGGCGAGCCTTCCACAAGCACCGAGGAGTATGCAGCCTGTGAGCAGATAACCTATCAGGGCGAGACCTACTACAACACTACCATCCTTGTCAACAACTACACCACCGAGTATGGTTGCGTTAACACCGACACCATCCGCCTCATCGTCAACCAGCCTTCTCACAGCGAGATGTGGGTAACCGAATACGGTAGCTTCTACGATTGGTTCAATGGAAATACTTATACTTCTACAGGTACGTATTACGACACACTCCATGCTGCCGATGTCAATGGCTGCGACTCCATCATCACCCTTTACCTCACTATCATCACCAACGGTATCGAGGGTAGCGATGTTGAGTCTCAGATGTCTCTCTATCCCAACCCGACCTATGGCATGGTAACCATAAGTGGTGCCGATGTACAGCGTGTTGAGGTGCTCGACATTGTTGGCCGCAAGGTCGCCGAGTTTACCAATACCAATGTCCTCGACCTTACCAACCTCGCCGAAGGTGCCTACACACTCCGAATCACTACAGACAAAGCTACAGTGATCCGCAAAGTGGTGAAGAAGTAACTACAGACTATTTCATATTAAAAAAGCCTCCTCAAGCAGGAGGCTTTTTTATTTCCCCCTCGCGCGCCTCCTCCCCGCTTTTATTGTTTTGGATATGCAATCCGTAAATATAAAAGGTCGCCTCCAATAATTCAAGCTTAACGTTATTTTAGCAGTCACCATTTAGCAATCTTTAAATACAACTATAGAATGCAGGTGACGGGTAAATCAGCCTCAACAAAACGTTGCGATAGTTGAGAGGGCTGAGGTGAGGAAGAGGAGTGGCGTCGGTTCCAGAACGGTATGGTTTGGGGGAGGTGTGAGACGGGGGAGGCTTTGAAGAGTGGTGGAGTAAGGGTGCTGTGTGGGGCATTATGGAAGAAGTGGAGGTGAGGTAGGGTAGTGTTGGCGGTGTGGCGTGGGAGCGATGGGAGGGGGGAGGAGGCGGGATAGTAACTTAAAAAAATCATAAAAAAATGCGCCTTTTGAAAAAAAAACTTTGCCATTCGGAAAAAATGATGTATCTTTGCAAGTTGAAATCATTACAGAAAAACACCCTGCAAAGAGTTGAAAAATGCGATAATGAGTTGTTTTCCACATTTTTGTGGATTAATAACTATCGTATCGTAAACACTGCACAGGGCGTTAAAATGGTATGAAAACGGTCTGAATAGACTACCAAAAGAGTAAAAATTAATAAGAAAAATAAACTAACAACTAAAAAAGCAAGAAAGATGACAATGAAAAAGTATCTTTTAAGTGCCTTCTTTGCTATGGCCTTGTTGCTACCTTGGCTTTCGAATGCCCAGAGCAATTGCGACAAGCTTCGCGACTACAAGGTTGCCGCCGGAGCAACAGGCTACACATCTATCACTACCCTCCCGGGCTATGCTGACTCGGCCGTGGCTTACAGCAGCGGTATCGCTCAGCTCAACATGCCGTTCTCCATGGTTCTGGGTTCGCAAGTGATCAATCAGGGAGATCCCATCTACATCTCCACCAACGGTTTTGTGAGCTTATCACGCCCAACGGCATACAATGCTATGCCCAGCACTCGCGTTATTGCTCCTTTGGCTACCACTGGCAGCGACAACTTCAGCACTGGTGCGCTCAACCTTTATAAGGTATACGATGCCACCGCAGGTGCAGAGAGCCTCACCATTGAGTGGTCGAACGCCGGTCTGAATGGTAGCACCTTCAACTTCCAGGTCATCCTGACCAAGGCCGACAATGGCATTGAGTTTGTGTATGACGTGCCTACCGGTACTACTACCGCTGCCCGCACCTTCTCTTTCGCCAAGAGAATTCTTGCTGGAACAAACGAGTACCTCAACTTCAAAGACAACACAGGTACTATAGCCACCGATACCACCTATACCAGCACCCAGTATCTTGTGCTGGCCGCCGCTGCCAATGCAGCTCCCGTGGCTCCCGTGGATGTGAAAGCCGAGCTTACTTTCCGCAAACCCTGCCAAGTTTGGGCTTCCAATATTACTGCTTCTACTGTCAATCTTCATTGGACCAATGTCGACGCCAGCCAGTACCGCTATATTATTGTTGAGGAGTCCGACAGTGCCGCTTTCTTCGACGGTATTGCCAATTGGGATTCTTACAGCACTCTGGCTACTGCCTGCCCGTCCAACATTCAGGCAACTGTAGTCGGTATCGACTCCGCCGCTGTTGCAGCACTCAACCCCTACACCAAATATTTCTTCGCCGTTGCCGGTTACAAGAGCGGTGTAGGTCGTGGCCAGTGGTCTCCTATCGGAAGCTTCACCACCGACATGATCACTCTTTACATGAACAATAGCGCCAATGCCGCTGCTGTTCCTCCTACCCAGTATGTCCACACCCCCAACACCTATGCTATCGAGCACTGCGGTCCTTTCGCTATTCCCGCCACTAACCCGATTGCTTTCTACGATGCCACTCCTACCACCTATGCCGCCGGTAGCATTTCGCTCGACCAAGTGATGGATGCCAACGGCAACGTCGTAACCAGCATCTCCGCCACCGATACCACTTCTTACTATGTGATTGTCGATGCCACCACCAATGCTCCTGCAGTTGATTACTACAAGATTCTGCTCGAGGTTAAAATCAATGTCCCCGTGCTTGCCAGCAATACCACTGAGGTTGTCTGCGACGAGTATCCTGTGTGGCCCATCACCAAGGCCGACGGAACCTTTGCCGGTGTTATTGACTCTGCACACTCCACCACTCCCAGCGGCACCGATGGCTACGTCTATAGCAAGATCGACACCCTGCTCATTGCCGAGAC
This sequence comes from Bacteroidales bacterium, assembly GCA_017454015.1. Classification (GTDB taxonomy): domain Bacteria; phylum Bacteroidota; class Bacteroidia; order Bacteroidales; family P3; genus Colimorpha. Next base: position 90,037 of record JAFTDW010000005.1, read on the forward strand.
TACCGATCCCTTCTATGCGCCTGGCGACTGCGAGATGCATATCCTCCACCTCACTGTTATGAACAGCACCACCAAGACCATCGACACCACGGTCTGCTCCCTCTTCGAGCTGCCTATAGTTGGTACTTACTGGGGCAACCCGGTCAACACCGTTTGGAAGATGGGTGTTGATGCCGATGCTTCTGGCGACGAGATGCGCGACCCCTACATGGTAGTTGCTCCCGCTGCATTGACCAACCTCCCCGTCTACACGTATCAGAACAACGACGAGTCTACCTACGATCCCTCTACTCCTCTGACATTGGCTGGTCAGCCTTTGCAATATATGCTGAATAATGCTGTCGGTTGCGATAGTATTATCGTTGTCAACCTGATTCTCAAACCCGCTCAGGACGAGCAGAAGTGGGACACCGTTATCGCTTTCTGCAATGCCACCGGTCGCTATACTTATAATGGCAAACTTATCGATGGTTCTGCCGCTACTGCCACCGAGGATTATCCTGTCAATGCTGGTGTTGCCACCAACGGTTGCGAGAAACTCCACTGGATGCGTGTCATGGTTGGCAAACCTGTTCTTGCTGCTACCTATGTAGAGACTGGCTGCGGTGAGTACACTTGGAAGACCGATGCCACCATCCCGATGGTTGGTAATGGCGTTACCTATGGTCAGCTCGATGCTGATGCTCCCTCCAACGCTCTCTATCGCGACCTTACCAATGGTGTGTATGTAACCAATAATCCCATCTATCTTGAGAAAGACGCTAACAACAACATTACCCCTGGTTATACCTACCCCATCGATGGTGCTGGTATCGGTGCTGTCGCTTTTGTCCCCGACAATCTTTATGAACTCAACCTCACCCTTCTCGAGGCTGTTTATAGCGACGATACTATCGTTACCTTCATGACCTCGGCAATGAATCCTTGGATGCTTGCTCCCGCTCCCGACTACTTGGGTCTTGATCCTATGACTGGTAATCCTGCCATTATGCTCCCGGCCAATGCCCTCGCTCCTTCATTTCCTAATGTCTCTCTGCCTATGGACGAGACGTTCCTCCAGCAGGGCAAGGGTATGCAGCTTGGCGATGCTATCAATATCGACACCACCGCTCGTTACTATGACCCCGCTGTCATAGCTGCCGGTACCACTCCTACTGGTTTCTGCGACTCCATCGTCCGTTACCACCTCTCCATCGTCTACAATTATGAGAACATTCTCGACACTGTATGTATGAGCGCTCAGGGTACTGTTATCGTGAAAGACCTCAGCGTAACCTATACCGCCTCTTCTACTACGAACACCGGTATCATCAACTTCTGGGTGCCTAACACACTCGAGCCTACCCGCGATACTACTTTCATCATCGAGCAGGCCGGTGGTACCGTTGGTCCTATCTTTAACCAAGGTACTCCCAACGAGAGAGGCTACAACCTCGAGCTCACCGTCATTAAGAACGTCTACAGCTACGACACCGTCGAGGCTTGCGGCAGCTACACTTGGAACGGCGTTACCTACACCACCACTCAGGTGCCCAACGTGAAGAAGACTTTCCAGCGTCCTGTTGAGCAGGGTTGCGACAGCGTGGCTGTGCTTCTCCTCACCATCCAGCCTGCTGGCAGCACCGTGGCTCAGACCATCAATGAGAGCGCTTGCAACACCTACACTTGGGATGTTGACGGCAACACCTACACCAACGACACCGTTGTTACCGGTACTCCTTATACCGACAGCATGACTCACTGCATTGTGCTCCCCACCCTTAACCTCCATATCGCCACTGCCGGCACCGCCACCGATGTCGTTACCGCTTGCGACGCTTATGTATGGCGCGACAGCATCCGTTACACTGCCAGCACCACCACCCCGACCTACTCTCGTCATAACACCACCACTGGCGACTGCGACAGCGTCTTCACGCTCAACCTCACCATCAACTACAGCTCTTACGACACCATTAATGATATAGTGTGCCGTGGTACTGCATATAACAACAATGGCTTCAACATTCCCGCTTCGGTGTTCAACACCCGCGACTTCTACACCACCTTCCTCTATGATCCCGCCAGCCTGCCCAATGGCTGCAACCAGATCCATGTGCTCAACCTCACCGTCGGTCAGCGTCTGAGCGTCAATGTTACCGAGGAGGCTTGCGACAGCTACACTTGGAATGGCACCACCTACAACCGCGACGTTACCCTCGTTGAGAACGGCACCAGCGTTATGGGTTGCGACAGTATCACCACTATCAACGTGATCATCACCCGCAGCACCCACGACACCACCACCGCTCTCTCCTGCGGTCCCTACACCTGGAGCCTCAACAACATCAACTACGGCACCAGCGGCAACTATGTAGTGTTCGACACCGTTGATCCTTGCGTCAACACCCACACCCTTATCCTCACCGTCGAGGGCGGCTTCTCCTCTTCTGCTGACACCGTGTGCGGCTCCTTCGTCTGGAAGGGTGTTACCTACACCAACTCTGCTACTGTAACCGACACCGTTGCTACCGCTAACGGCTGCGACAGCATCGTCGCCATCGCCTACACCGTGCGTAATGCCTATGTCATTGGTGGCGAAGCCATCATTGAGTGCGGCAGCTACACCTGGCCTCACAATGGTGTTACCTACACCGCTACTACCAACGTCAACGACGACCCGACTGGCAACTGCGACACCGTCTACGTGCTCAACCTCACCATCAACCCCGTCTACAACCACAGCTTCGACGTGAAGGCTTGCGAGAGCTACCTCTGGATGGATAGCACCATCACCGACGGCGGCACCTACACAGCAACCCTCACTTCCGTCAACGGCTGCGACAGCATCGTTACCCTCAACCTGGCTCTTGGTCTGCCCACCGATACCACTATCGATGTCCCGGCCGCTTGCGAGGTGGTCGTCTACGATGGTGAAGTCTTCACAGTCTCCACTACCCGCACCAACAACTACACCACCGAGTATGGTTGCGACAGCACCATAACCCTCAACATCGTGGTCAATCACCGTTACATCAGTGTCACCGACACCGTTGTGTGGGCTCCTATTGATTGGCGCGGTGAGCAGCGTTGGTCCACCGACATGTATTTCGACACCGTATTTGCCGATTCGACCCTCGGTACCTGCGACTCGATATTCATCCTCAACCTCGAGAACATGAACGGCATCAACAACGCCGAGCAGGACAACGTCAACGTCTATCCTAACCCCACCACCGGTGTCATCAACATCAGCGGTGCTGAAGTTACCCGCGTTGAGGTTCTCGACCTCGTTGGCCGCATGGTCGCTCGCTTCGACAACACCAGCCGTATTGACCTCAACCGTCTCTCTGCCGGTGCCTACACTCTCCGCATCACCACAACAGAAGGCATGATGCTCCGCCGTGTAGTGAAGAAGTAACTTGATAACACAGCGGGGCAACCCGCAGGGGACAATCCCCACTTATATGGCAGCCCGACTCAATCAGTCGGGCTGCTTTGCTATTTATAGGTTCTCTATGTGTCGCGGGCTACAAGAATCCTGAATATTTCTTTAGGGTCAACTATGCTCATGGGATGGTAGGATTTGCCGCCGCTGTTGAAAACTGCCCCTATTTTGTTGATTTTTTTCTTCGTTACGAAAATTATTCGTATATTTGCAAATTAGTAGTATTATATGCATATTGTGTGTAAACTGCTGATAGATAGCTGTATTATTAGGTAGACATTAATCTGCCAGATTGTTTATTGACCAAAAGAAACGATAAATACTATTCATTATGAAGAAATTTATATCTTCTCTTTTCCTTCTTTCGGCACTCTTGTTGATGAGTGCTAATGAAATCCACGCGCAGTGGGTTAACACCTGTTTAGGCCCCAATCCAGGAGCCGGACTTGCCGGTGGCCACGAGTCGACTACCAACAATGATAAAATCTATGTAAGGTCGGAGACTTTTGCGCAGGATTCTGTCCGTACCATTAGTTATTCGATTATTGTTAATGGTGTAGCCCAGGCCCAGACCATTATAATCAACCCGCCGGTAGCTCCTGCCAACTACCATTTCTTGCATTGGATTGTTGCCGATTATGCCAATCCCACGCTGACCGATACTACCACGTGCAACAACGCCACGTGGGAAGGTCGCGACAGGATTTACACTGCAGTGTTCGAGCCGGACATCATGACCATTACTGTGCGCTCGGCAGACCCCACACAGGCGGCAAGCAACGACAGTGTCAAGTATGTGCCTTTTGACGGTAGTGTGCGTATCAGTGTTACTCCCAATCCGGGCTATGTGTTCGACCATTGGAACGATGGCGACACTACCAACCCCCGTATGCTCACTCACGTGAATGGCAACAACACATACACCGCCTATTATGTCCGTGACAGTTTCAGCATATCAACAGCCGTGCTGCCCCGCAACGGTCTCATCGATGGTAGTGTGTCTGGCGCTGGTCGCTATGTGTACCTTGACACTGCCGTGATTACAGCCATCCCAAGCACTCCCAATTATCGTTTCAAACAGTGGAATGACGGTGACACTACCAATCCTCGTTATGTTGTGGTGTTGGGCAATGCCCTGTACACTGCCGAGTTTACACATGACACTATCGATGTGCAGGAATCGGCCTGCTTCAGCAATGGGACCTACACATGGGAGGGCTTGACCATAGACCTCACGGGTGTTACCAGTGACACGTCGACTATAGTAAGAACCAAAAGCTTCCGCAGCGCAGTGTCGGGCATAGCAAACGACAGTGTGCGCCGCCTCACCCTTACCGTATACAAGGACATAGTGTACAATGAGGTTCAGGACACAGGCGTGGCATGTAATGGCTACACATGGAGAGGAACCACATACACGCTCTCTGGCGCCTACAGCGACCGCATAACGGGTGCCATAGGCGGGGTGTGCGACATAGTGTATAACATCACCCTCGACATCAAGCACGACAGCACCATCAATACTGTAGTCACCGCTTGCGACACCTTTACATGGCACGGCAACACATATAACGCCTCGGCCGTCGATACCTATAATTATGTTAACGCAGATGGTTGCCCGAGTGTGGAGAACCTGCGTCTTACCATCAACTACAACAGCAGCAGCTCCTATGCCACTACACAGTGCGACAGCTATACATGGGGCGACAGTGCCTATACTGCTACAGGCATCTATCTGTACCATTACAACACCTCGGCCGGCTGCCCGAGTGTCGACACCCTTCGCCTTACCATTAATCACAATAGCAATATAGGCCGCATTGATACCGTTTGCAATGAGTTTAGTTGGGTCGACAGCGCAAAATCGCTCAACCGCACCTTCACTGCCTCGGGCCTATATTACCACAACTACACCTCTGACGAGGGCTGCCCGAGTGTCGACACACTCAACCTCACAGTGTATTACGACAGCAACCGCGCATTTACGCAGACTGTTTGCGACACCTTCACATGGACTAATAACGATAGTATAAAGGGCTACAATGTGAGCGGTACCTACTATAACAGTTACCGCACTGCCGAGAAGTGCCTCAGCGTCGACACCCTTTATCTCACCGTCAACTACAACTCCGATACCACGATTGTTGACACGGCCTGCAACGAGTATGCGTGGGTCGATGAGTACAGAAACATCGACACTGTATACACTACATCAGTAACCCACGACATATTCAGTATTATTAACGATGCAGGCTGCATCAGCCAGTATGACCTGACGCTCCAGGTGAACTACAGCACCAGTGCGGCCAACCACTTGACCGGTGTGAGTGCTGTTTGTGACAGTTACATCTGGGCTATGCAAGATGGTACGTATGACACCGTCACAACCAGTGGCACGTACTACGATACTTATACCACTGCCAATGGTTGTCCGAGCGTCGACACTCTTTATATTGATATAAAATACAGCACCAGTCACGACACTACATTCAGATTTGTGTGCGACTCGCTGGTGTGGGACGGCAACGTCTACAAGAATGCAGGTGCATATACTTTCACATACAGTTCTATAAAGAACGCTGTTTTCTGCGACAGCGTAGAGCGTATAACCCTGCTCGGCATCAACAACAGCACGCACAATGTGACGACCGATACGGCTTGTGAGAACTATACATGGCATGGTCGCAGCTACGCTACCGTGGGTATGGTTACCGACACTTTCTCGTATGAGAATGAAGACGGCTGCTACAGCATAGACACTCTCCACCTAACCATCATGAGCTATGCCTCGATAGCGCCCGATGTTGACAGCGCTTTCGGTTCGTACACTTGGAGTAGCAACGGCGAAGTATATACCCATTCGGGTAGCTATAGCTACATTGACGCAGCCAGCTGCCAGATAGACTCTCTGATACTTAAAATAAAGTTCAACGTGGTTGCAGTTGCCGCCAATTCCTCTTTTGACACTGCAATACATGTGAGCAACACCACCCCCGCTGAGTACGACACCGTAACGATATATGTGAACCGTATACGTGGCCGAGGCAAGCAGTTTGCTTCGTGGAATGACGGCAACACAGACAATCCGCGTGTCATGGTGGTTACTTCCGATATAAATCTCGTGGCCACATTCACCGATGTGTATCACACCGTGGTTGCCGAGAGTGCCAATGATACCTTTGGCTCGGTTACCGGCAGTGGCTCCTATCCCTATGCATCGAGTGCCCGACTGGTGGCCACTCCCGAGCCCGGCTACCACTTCCTGCGTTGGAACGACTACAACGCCTCGAACCCGCGCTATGTGAGCATCGCCGACACCGACTACCATTTCATCGCCTACTTTGCACCCAATAGCTTTATCATCACTGCAGTGAGTGCCGACCCCGCCACGGGTAGCGTGTTCCCCGGCAGCGACACCATCACCACAGGCCAAGGCGTCACACTGACGGCTAATGCCAACAGTGGTTTCCATTTCTCCAGATGGCATGACGGCAACACCTCGAACCCGCGTACCGTGTATCCCACTTCCGACACCGTCTATACCGCCTATTTCGATATGAACACAAGGGCATTATACGACACCGTATGTAAGAAATGGAACAATATAGTGATGCGTTATGGTGGCGACACCGTGGTGCGTGACACCAACAGTGCTCGCACCCTTGCCACTGTGCATTACGTGCATTTCAAGAGATATGCCGAGATCGACTTGCCGGTAGATGCCTGCGGTGTGTTGCCCTACAGCTACACCACCTCCAGGGCCACGCATGTGGTCAACCAGGCCGTGAGCAATTTTGCCGACACTATAACCTATACCTCGACATCTAGGTGCGACAGCATAAAGCACTACACGCTCACAGTGAAGTCGCCCACAACAGCCACATGGGACACCACCGTGTGCGATAAGCTGAAGATTGGCGACACCACCTTTACCACCACGGGTGTCTATACGGTTACCACTACCAATGTGTATGGCTGCGACAGTATTATCACTCTGCAACTGCATGTCGATACTCATCGCGACACCACCTATCTGGCTGGTATTGGTTGCGACAGTGTGGTGTGGAAAGGCTTCACATATACCGAGACCGACACGGTGATAAACTATCGTCCGGCAGTAGCGGGCAATGTGTGCCCGATAGTGGAGCATGCCCTTGTCTTTGTGGTGCATTCCAGCCGCGACACCGTAAGCGCCAGTCTCTGTGCCGGCACTCCCTTCCGCTTTGTCACCACCAAACGTGCATGGCAAGACACCATGTATGAGGAGCGTCGCGGGCAGAATCCCGCCACGGGCTGCGACAGCATATATACCATATCGCTTTCGGTATATCCGCTGCAATCGGTGCATGACACGCAGACAGCTTGCCTCTCTTACAGGGGCAGCAACGGCATCGTCTATCCCAACAGTGGTGAGTACAGGTTCCGCTACTATGATATCCACAACTGCGACAGCACAGTAACGCTCCACCTCACCATAGAGAATGAGCCGGTGCGCGAAGTGCCCGTCAAGGCTTGCGAACAATATGTGTGGCCCCTCAATAACCGCACCTACACCGCAAGCAGCATCGACACCGTGCATGTGCCTTCTACCGCTACAGCCTGCGACAGTGTCATCAAAATGCGTCTGTCCATCTACCAGAAACCCACTGCCGAGTTGAGTGGCGATGTATGCTTGGGTCAGTCGTTTGTGGGTAACGGCTTCACCATAGCCGCCGACTCCATCCGTACATTGGGCAACTTTGTCTTCAGCAGAACCAGAGGGTATGATGTGGCAACCACCTGCGACAGCCTTTACAACATCACGATAGTTGTGCATGGCTCCGATCGTACGGAGGCCAACGACACCGCCTGCCTGAGCCACACGTGGAACGGCAACACCTACGCCACCAGCGGCACCTACAGTTACCGTACGCGCAACCGCTATGGCTGCGACAGTATTTCGATACTTCACCTCGTCATCAACCACGAGCGTTACGGCACCGTCGACACCATAGCCTGCGGCGTGTTTGAGTGGGATGGTATCGACTACACCAACGATTCAATAATGACGCTCACCCTTGTTGCTTCCAACGGCTGCGACAGTATACTCACAGTGAGATACAGCGTGAAGTCGACCTACCGCGATACCGTGCCCGTGGGCCCGCGTTGTGATTCGCTGACATTCATGGGTGAGACATATAGGGACAACTTCGACTTTATACATAACTATCCCACAGTATATGGCTGCGACAGCTTGGTGCTCTATCAGATACGTGTGAACCACACCACGGTGATAAGTGAGCACGACACAATCTACAAGGGCGAGTCTCTGTATTTCCATGGTCATCGCTATGCCATAGCAGGCACATGGCCTGTGAGAGTGGCGGGCGACGAAATAACATGCGACTCCATCTACATGCTCTACCTCGTGGTGCTCGATCCCGAAGGTATCAGCGAGGCCGGCAATGTCTCCAACCTCTCGCTTTATCCCAACCCCACCACAGGAGTGCTGCATATAGGCAATGGCGAGGCTACGCATGTGGATGTGCTTGACATAGTGGGTCGCCTTGTGGCAAGCTACGACAACACCAACACGATAGACCTCAGCAAGCTGCCCGCCGGCTCGTACACACTGCGCATCACGATGCCCGATGGCATGGCTGTGCGCAAAGTGGTGAAAAGATAGTTCCAAGCCCTGAGTCCTAAGTTATTATTACATACTCAATGAAGAGATTTCTAACATACCTGCCACTGATTGTTGCGCTGTTGGTCCCCACTCTCCTTATTGCCGAGGACCGCGTTTCAGTGCCTGCAGTGCAGCAGAGCGGTGCGGAGTATGTCAACGCCAACCTCTTCGACACTATTTGTGAGGGCACGCCAAACTATACTCGCAACGGTTTTAACCTGCGTACCGACACCTTGGCGGCACGCTCAAGCGACTATGTGTTCTTCCGTGTGTCGGCAGGTAACGACAGCGTTTACTATCTCTGGCTTGCAGTATTGCCTTCGTACCACACATACGATACTTTGTCGGTGTGCCAGAACATGCTGCCATTACGTTACGGTTCGCGTTGGTTCCCCGCCACAACCCTGACGGGCGACTATGGCGTGTCGTTCCTGTCTCAGAGCAGTTGCGACAGTTTGGTCTCCCTGCACCTCACTGTCGACACCATGATGTTGCGTGATACCATAGTGATAACGTGTCACAGTTTCACATGGGACCGCACCGACCGCACCTACTCAACGCCAGGCTATAGCCAACCCGACAACTACATGCTCATGGGGCGCAACGGCACTTGCGATACTCTGCTGCGTCTCGGACTGCTTATTTACGACACTGTGCGTGCCCATATAGACACCCAGGTGTGCGACAGTTATGTATTTGGGGGTAACACATACAGTGTGAGCAGGACCCATGTGGCTCGTGTCGGCACGTCGTCGTTTCACGGCTGCGACAGTGTGGTGTACTATAGTTTCCATGTATTGCCCTCAACGCATGGCGACTTTTATGTTGAGGCTTTTGATGACACCTACGTATGGCCCGACAGCATAGGCGGAAGTGGCGCAACGTTCCACATCAGCGGTCTCACCAATCGTGTGACCACTGGTACCAACGGCTGCGACAGCGTCACAACACTCCACCTCGAACTCCACGGTATGCCAGTGTGGTGCACCAATCAGGTGTTTGACAACGACGAATACAACGGCTTCCCAATACCATCGCCCCACACGGCGGGCACCTATGGTATTTATCTGCGTGACGGTTTAACAGCCTCCGACGGGGTGAGCGACAGCATAGTGCTGCTGCGTTACCGCTTTGTACAGCATTATTATTTCATGCACATGGACACTATATGCTCCAATGACACGGTGCTTTTCCACGGCGTCACATTGGTGCACCCGGGCGAGATAGGGGGCGATTTCCGCGACACGGTCATGTACCGCACCACGGAGGGTTGCGACAGTGGCTATGTGGCCATGCTCAGAGTTTATCCCACCTATGTGGACACCGTGGTGGAGTACCTGTGCCGCAGACCTGCCGACTACCACAGAGGCGACAGCGCCGCTTTCTATGTCGATTCGCTCCATATAGTAGCTGCGCAGTGCGACAGCGTGGTCTATCGCGACCAGATGCATTTTGTGCCCGATACTGTCATTTATCACCGCGAGGCATGTGTGAGCTATACGTGGGAGGCTACGGACGGCTCTTACTCATCGGTAATCACATACACCAACAACGGTACCACGGCACGCTATTACATACCCGACAGCAACAACACCGACACAGTGCATCTGCACAACATAGGCGGATGCGACAGCACCGTTGTGCTTAGTCTTGTCCTCAAGCCGCAGAGTGTGGTGGATACCGTGATAACCGCCTGTTACAACTTCGAGTGGCCACGTATGGACACTGTATTCGGCGTGGGCATGTACCCCTCGATAATCGATACCATAGAACGTGGCAACAGCTATCGCTGCGACAGCATACTGCGAATGGACATCCGTGTGTATGATACCGCTATAGTGAGTTTCGACAGCAACGTGTGTGAGTCCTACACCTACGGTGGTGTCACTTATTACGAGGGTGGCGAGCGCCGCGGGTTGCTTGGCATGTCGTCCCACGGCTGCGACAGTGTGGGTTACATAACCTTCAACCTTTTCCATAACCTACATGTTGACCGCTACTACAAAGTATACGACAGCCTTTTCCGCTGGACGGAAGGTACCGACAGCACATACCAATCCTCGGGTGTCGATACTGTTGTGTATCCCATAATCGGCGGCTGCGACAGCGCCGTAACCATGCATCTGCAATTGGTCTCCATGCCTATTTGGTGTTCCAACATATACCTGCCCGACAGTATGTACGATGGCTTTAAGGTTGTCGACTATAGCACAGGTCTTCACCGTCTTGCTCTATGCGACACCATAGAAGGCACCGATGGTACCGACACCTTGGCATGGCTCTCCTATCGTATGCTTAAGGCCTATGTGGTGAACGATACTGCCGGAATATGCACCGGTGACACCATGTTGTACCACGGTATGGCCATCTACGACCCAGACAATGTTGGTGTACGTAACGACACAGTATTCTACACCGCCGGCAACGGCTGCGACAGCCTCTTTGCACTGCGGCTCACAGTGGCCGACATCTTCAACGACACGGTGAGAGGCACTATTTGCCGTGGCAGTTACCTTATCTTCGTGGAACGGTTTGAGCATTGTCACAACCTGCCTTGGGGCTGGACCTCGCGCGGAGGAGACTGGCATGCCGCCACAACCTCTGGCGACAGTTATGGTAATTATGTGCCTTCCGACGGCGACAGTGCCGTGTACATGAACGGTACCAACAGCCATGTCAACACATTCCTTGTCTCGCCGCCTATTGACCTGCGTTATTCCGATACCGCCGACATCTCGTTCTGGTACATTAACCCACAGGTGGATGGCAATCTCAACAGCTTGTGTCTATTTTGGACAGAAACACCCGACGTGCAGTCGAGTTGGCAGTCGCTCTGGTGCGAACGGAGCAACGTGACGTCATGGTCGCGCACAGTGTTGCATCTTCGTGGAAACCAGTACAAGAAGATTATCTATCTCGGTTTTGAGAGCCACGACTTTGGTGGCTGCAGCGGCTTCGACAGCATCATGGTGCGTGGTTACAACAACTCCCCCCACGACACCACATACATCACCACCGACACATTGCGCTCTGTAAAGGGTGGCTGTGACAGTGTGGTGACACGTATCGTGAAAGTTATAGGCAACTCAGGCTCCACAGTGAGCGACACAGCCTGTGACTTCTATACCTGGACGGTCAAGAATCCCGACGGCAGCACGGCATTTAGTCGCAACTATGTCAATAACACTACGGGCCACATGCACCTCTCTGCCGCTGACGGCAATACCGACACAGCCTATCTGCTCAACTACGGCGGTTGCGACAGCCTTGTGGTGCTCGACCTGTTGTTGAAGGGCAAGACCATGGGAGAGCCTGACAGCATAACCCGCTGCAACCCCTACGAGTGGCGCGTGCAGCAACTCGACGGCAAGTGGGAGACTGCCGGCACTTTCTTTGACCACGACACAGTGGCGGTCCACACCATAATAAACAGCGAAGGATGCGACAGCGTACTCATTCTGGTGTACCACTACACCCCGCATCTCGACAGCCTGCGCGAGGACACGGCTTGCGACAGCTACACCTTTAAAGGCATCACCTACACCTCTTCGGCAACGGCCTACGATACCATCAGGCGTACCGTGTCGGATGGTTGCGACATAGTGGTGACACTCCATATGCAAATCAACCACACTTCTTACAGCGATGACTCCAACCTGGTGTGCGAAAGACTTGTGTGGATTGATGGTCGCACATACACTGCTTCGACCAACAGGCCGTATTACACCCTTACCAACATGGATGGCTGCGACAGCATAGTGCGTCTCGTGCTTACTGTTGAGCACAGCCCGGTGTTCATCATTGATACGCAGGTGTGCGACAGGTTCGTGTATGAAGGCATCACTTACGACAGCACTGCCGACTATGTGTTGCGCGTGCCAATAGGACAGGTGTGCGACAGTCTTGTCGACATCAATCTTACCGTCTATAACTCCAGCGTTGATACCGTCGACATTGTGTCGTGTGGAGTCTACAACTGGAACGGGTTCCTCTGCGACTCGGCCGGATTGTACACCCAGCAGTTCGCCAACCGTCATGGTTGCGACAGCATAATGTGGCTCAACGTCACTATAGCGTCGGAGCTTGTCGACAGTTCGGTAATGCAGTCGTGCAACACCTACCGGTGGTATGGACGCACATACAACACGTCGGGCCGCTACACCTACCGTGTTCCTTCTATGTCGGGAGGCTGCGACAGTGTGCATATACTCATACTGCAGGTGGACAGCATATACAGCATACGCATTGACAGCGTGGCGTGCGACACTCTTATATGGCAGGACAGTGTCTACACAGCCACCACCACCAATAGCTGGCGTTACCTGAGCAGCCACGGCTGTGACAGCATAGTGACCCTTGCCGCAGTGGTCAACCACACCGTAACAACCCATACCAACGTGGGCAGCTGCAACCAGTATATATGGAACGGCGAGCTGTACAGTGAGAGTGGGCATTACGAGCAGTTGCTGCGGTCGCTGGTCACAGGTTGCGACAGCACTTCGATAATAGACCTCACGCTGTACCCGACACAGCATAGCCAGTACGACACCTTCGCTTGCGACAGCTATTTGTGGGAAGGGCAGTCTTATGGCCGAACAGGTCATTTCACACGCTATTTCTCCACAGTACATGGCTGCGACAGCATTGTGGAACTCGATCTGACGATAGGCCATACTAGCAACACCTCGTTCTACGATACAGCGTGGGGTGGGTTCTACGTGTGGAACGACATCACCTACACGTCCACCGGCGACTATGTGCAGTCGTTTGTGGGATGGGGAGGCTGCGACAGTGTGGTCACACTCCATCTCACGGTGTACAACGACATTGACAATGCCTCAGAAGGCCTCCTGACGCTCTATCCCAACCCCACGCGGGGCGAGGTAAGCATTGAGGGCTCCGAGGTGATTAGAGTCGATGTTATGGACCTCGTGGGCCGAAGGGTGGCTCGTTATAGCAATACCAACCATATTAATCTTCGCAATATGCCTGCCGGCCTCTATCTACTCAGGGTCACCTTGCCCGAGCGTGTGGTGCTGTTGCGTGTCGTAAAGGAATAAAGGCCGTGCAATGTGGATTAGTAATCAGTAACCGAAAGGAGCAATATGAAGAAACTCGCAACAATATGCAGCGCCGTACTGCTCGTTCTTAGTCTCACGGTGCTCTGTGGCACCACTACGAGTTGCAAGTCGTCGCAAGACACCATGTACGAAGCCAATCGCGCCAAGAAGAAAGCGGTGAACAATAACTACAGGGTACGTGGCACTACGCAACGCAACAAAGCCACCTATCGCAGCTATTGAATTTAGTTTCAAGCCCTAAATTATTGCGATAAGCTGCATAGCAGTACCTAAGTGTGTGGTGCGTCAGCCACGCATGACGTGTACCTATATACTTGTAACTAAGTAAGTCATGGACAGTACTCTCTATCCGCTCAAGTTCCTGCCGTTGTACAAGAACAAAGTGTGGGGCGGCAATCGTATAGCATCTATGGGTTTCGACTACCGCCCGCTACCCAATTGCGGCGAGATGTGGATACTCTCCGGTGTGGAAGGCAACGAGTCGGTAATCAGCAACGGTTTTCTGGCCGACAACACCCTCTCCGAAGCCCTTGAGGTTTATATGAGCGAGTTGGTTGGCGACCGCATATACGAGCGTTTCGGCAATGAGTTTCCACTATTGTTCAAGCTTATTGATGCCAACGACCGCCTGTCGATACAAGTACACCCCGACGACACCCTTGCCCGCAGTCGTGGCATGGAGAACGGCAAGAGCGAGATGTGGTACGTCCTCGAGGCTTCGCAGGGCTCTGCCATCATCAATGGTTTCGAACGCAAGGTTACGCAGGAAGAGTATGAGCGCAGTGTGGCCAACGGCACCGTGGAGAGCCTCTTGCATGTTGAGCACCCCGAGGAGGGCGACGTCTACTATATCCCTGCCGGTCGCGTCCATGCCCTTGGCAAAGGTCTCCTTGTGGCCGAGATACAGCAGTCGAGCGACTGCACCTACCGCATATACGACTACAACCGTCGCGATGCCGATGGCAAACAGCGTGAGTTGCATACCGCCGAGGCTCTCGACGCTATAGACTATGAGGCTGTAACCGATGGACGCAGCCACTACGAGTACCAGGAGAACCGCACCGTCGAGCTTGTCGACAGCCCTTATTTCATCACCAGTCTGATAGCCCTCAATGAGCCTATCCGCAAAGACTTTTCCGAGCTTGACTCCTTTGTGGTTTACTTCTGCGTGGAGGGTCTCTGTGCTGTCAAAGCTCTCGACACCATCTGTCCTCTTCATGCTGGCGAGTGTGTGCTTGTCCCTGCCGTTGCCGACACTGTGGAGCTCCATCCGCAAGGCGAGGCCAAGCTTCTTGAGGTATATATCGACCCCACACAGTGGAAAGATGAAGAGCTGACCCACCGCTACGACCGCGACTGGCTCGCACGTATCATTGCAGGGTAGTCTTTGCGCTTCCCCCAAAAGCCTTTGCTCTCACTGTCAACTGCCGACTCCTTTGAAAAGGAATCCCGCCTGCTCTACAGCGTTGCGGATGGCCTCTTCCGAGGCGTTGCCTTCAACGGTTAGGGTGCCGTTCTTTGGGTCGGCTTTCGTGGCGGTAACTCCGTCGATGCGTCCCACGGCCTGCTCTACAGCTGCTTTGCAGTGGTTGCAGTGCATACCTTCCACAATATACACCATTGCGCCTCCCGAGGTTTCATGTATCCTGTGTCTGCCAAATATTTTCATGATAAGGGCTGTTGCTATGAGTGTAAGTAATATCGCTGAGCATAGTATGCGGAAAGGCGAGTGGTGTATATGTGCAGCCGTACAGCAGCCATTGGTGGCGTCCGAAGATTGTATGAGTTCGCTGCCTATACCCAGCGTGTTGGCTATCATTCCAAAGACAATGGAAAATACCACTATTGTCAGCAGATAAGCGTATGTGAAGCGGGTTCCCATGGATTTGCGTACTACGAGGATTGAGGCTATGTTGACAGCGGGACCGGCCATAAGCATCACCAGTGCGGCTCCTGGCGAGAGCCCTTTCATTACCAATGCCGCCGCAATGGGTATGCTGCCTGTCGAGCAGATGTACATGGGTATGGATATGACGAGGATGACAATCATCTGAACAAGCGGATACTTCCCAAATGTCAGGAAAAACTCGTCGGGGACTGCAATTGTGATAAGTGAGGCCAGCAGCAGGCCTATGAACAGGCGAGCGCCGATATCCTGTATCATGTCGTAGTAGGCATATTTCAAGACTCTCCACAGTTTGTTGCCATATTCTGTGCCGCATGCCGCGGAGGCTGTGGCTGTGGTGTCGTCGTCTTTGGCTATGCGGCTGATAAGCAACCCACCGCAGATACCTGTTACAAGTGCTGCCACAGGCCTCATGATGGCAAACCCTAACCCCATGAGAGAGAATGTGGCGAGAATGGAGTCGATACCAGTCTGCGGCGTGGCAATGAGAAACGATGCCACAGCCCCTTTTGAGGCGTTCTCGTTCTTAAGCCCTATGGCTGTGGGTATCACTCCGCAGGAGCACAGTGGCAGCGGGATGCCAAGCAATGCGGCGTAGACCACCGACCATTTGTTGTCTCGCGAGAGGTAGCGGGAATAAAACCGCCGGGGTACATACACGTGCAGTATCCCTGCAATAAGGAAACCCAACAACAGGTAGGGGCTCATCTCGCCAGTAATGTCGATAAACGAAAGGAGAAAAGTTTTCATGCTTGCGTCTATATCTTGTATTAAAAAGTTATTTTTTCGAGTCTTTTTGGGGGAACCAACCCTTCTCTACCCGTTTTTTCTGTTGGAACAGTTCCACTATAGACCACAGGCATGAGAAGGCCACTACGCCGAATATAGTGGATGGTATCAAGGACTTTATGAGCAGAGATGCTGTTATGCAGCCTATTGCTGCCAGCAGAAATACCCACCAACAACCTGTGCCGAAATGATACTCGGCTTTTATAACTATAGGGTGGAATATGCCTATACAGAGGAATGAAGAGGCTCCTATGATGATGCCCGCGATGTTCATGGTGTATAGTTTTTGATATGGATTCAGAATAAAATCAGCAGCTTATATCTTTGTTGATGTTTTTGTTTTGCATTGCAAAGATAGGGAGTCTTTTCTTGTGAGACAATCACTATAATTAATGATTTTGTCCCTCAATAATGACACCCCTCCCGTACATTGCCGGTATTTATCACAGTTTCTCCCGTCACTCTCCTATGCGACAGGCAGTCTGCAGGGTAAGTGCCCGAGAAGTTTAGCACCTCCATGAAATTTTGTTTAGCTCTTTATACCGTTGTGGTTTGCCGGTGGTTGTGCTATGGCGTGTTTCTCGTAGCTGTTCACTTGGTGCAGGTACCATAGCAGCAGTGCTGCGGCCACAAGGGCGCCGCTGGCGGCGAAGAGGGCTATGGCAAGTTTGAAGCTGCCCGTCCACAGACCTGCCACCATGGCCGCCACGCGCAGCGCCAGCAGGACCATGTAGAAGTAGAATTCGGTGCGCTGACGTCCGAAGACATTGCTTATAAAGCATAGCGACGAGGAGCTAAGTATTACAAATACCCAAGGCAGCAGGCAGCGCACATAGAAGCCGCAACCGGACCAGCGTCCGCCAAAGAGGAGAGAGCACAACGGCTCGGCAAATATCCACACTGCCAACATTGGCAGCAGAGCCGCAGCCGACACTATGGCTACGAAGCGCCATACGTCGTGCCGTATGCATTGCCGTGCCCGCACTTTCTCTGCGACACGTGCGTATAGCACCTTCTCGAAGGCCGTGTTGAGCAGGTTGACGGGGCGGAAGGTGCAGGTGAGCGCCAGTGCAAAGAGCCCCACCTCGGCTTTGTCGAAATATAGGGCGAGCCATAGCAGCGGCAGGTTGGCGGAGAGGCTGTTGATGAAGTCCTTGGTCGCCACATAGCGCGGGAACCGTGCATGTTGGCGGGCGGCGGCCAACATGGACTTTTTTGTTGTGTTGTCTAAAACATTGTCATTGCTGCATGCCGGGCTGGATTTGTGTTGTCTGAGGCGACGCAGCTCAATGCGGTAGTTGATGTTGCCGGCCACCTTGCCGAGTACTGTGCCGAGGGGCATGCCCACGGTTAGCAGTCCTGCAAGGCCAAAGAGCACCTTGGCGAGAGCGGCGCCGACGGCGTTGACGGTCTCTGAGAGGGCTATCTGTCCGTAGCGGTGCCAGCGGTTGCAGATGTTGGAGTACACGCGCGAGGAGCCGGTGAAGTACACCAGCACGGGCACCAGCAGGGCAATCCAGCCCAGCGCCTCGCTCTTGCCAGGCATGGCGTTGAAGGCAACGAGGCAGGTTGTCACCACCAGCAGCAGCAGTGACACTATGGCGTTGAGCCATAGCGTGAAGCGGGCAAGGGAGAGGGCTTCATTGTCGTTGTCGGCCACCACTATGGCGAGTTCATACTTGCAGGTGGAGATGATGACAAGGACCTCTATGTAGCTTAGGAAGATGTTGTAGAGGCCAAAATCCTCAGGCGAGAAGATACGGGTAAGGACGAGATAGGCAAGCAGCGACACTACCTGTGCCGCCAAGTTGCCCGAGATAAGGGTGCCGCTCTCTTTTATAAATGAGGGATGCTTGATGGCTTATAGAAGTTAAATACTACAGTATGCCGTGGTACTTGCGCAACACCCATTCGGCGCCGAGTAGCAGGGTTATAAGGATGAAGATGAGTGGCAGGTTGAGGAGTTCGGAGTAGCGTGTGCGGCTGTATATTACTGTCTTGATGTCGTCGCGTTTCTCTATCAGGCTTGCCAGCTGCTCTATGTCGCGGGCGCTCACCATCTCGGCGCCGCTCTGTGTGGCGAGGGTGCGCAGTGTGGCGTGGTCGGCGCGCAGGTCCAGCTCTTCAAGCATCTGGTCTTCCACCACAAAGGTGCCGCCGGCAGCCAGGCGTTTGCCGTTGAAAGAGGTGGTGGCAGTGTAGTGGTAGGTGCCCGGGGGCATGATGCCGGCATTGAGCGCATAGCCGTTGCCCGACTTGTTGAAGAGGAACGTCAGCTTTTCTTGCTGGTTTCCGGGCTGCTGGCTGCCAGTTTGTTTGATTTCGAGTGACACCTCTGGCACGTTGACAGGCTCGTAGCTGTCGTTGTAGAGCTCAGCCTCGAACTGGACGGGTTCGTCGGCTGTGTACACCCCTTGGGAGGTCACGTGGAAACGGTCTTTGTTGATGCGCAGAGAGGTGTATACCACCATCTTGTTGATCAGTTGGTTGAAGTTGTCGTGGGAGTTGCTGTTCTGGTAGTCGGCGAGCATCCATCGCCACAGGCCTTCGCCCACCACAAAAGCGTAGCGCAGCTCTTGCTGCTGGCCGAAAGCCATCAGCGGGTCGCCGCTGCCTACGGTGCCAACCCTGCATGTGAAGGCAGCCTGCATGTTGGCAGCCAGATGGTATTCGCCAAAGGGGGCAGAGAGGGGAGGGAAGGCCTCGGCTTTGCGCCCCAGCTCCTCGTCAACGGTGAAGAGGGTGAAGTTGCGTTCCCACACCGGTGTGACTTCGTTGTATTGGTCTATCTTTGTAAACACCTCAAGTCCGGTATGGAGTGCGTTGAAGCGCGGCAGGTCGGTGCCGCGGCCTATGACAAAGAGCGTAGGCACGCCGCTCTTGGCCGGTTCGAGGGCGGCGGGCAGTGGCACCTGCTTCCCAGGTAGGTTGTGGAGCACTATAAGGTTGTATTTGGATGGCGGCTCCTTGAAGTCGGCGGCGAGGAAGGTGGACACCTCGTAGCCGGCGTTGCTCTCTATGCTGCGACGCAGTGCGCTGACGTCGGGGTGTGGCGCCGCCGCCACGATAGCCACACGCTGGCGCCCGTCGATGACTTCTATAGGCAGTGTGCGGCTGTTGTTGCGCACAGAGGTCTCGCCATCGCCCACGGTGAGCGACACGACATAACTTTGCAGTCCAGCCTTGTCGGCGTCGATAGTGACGTTCTCTACACTTACAAAGTTGTTGCCTGCATATTCCAGTTGCTTGGTGTAGAGGCGGCGGCCTCCGTTGGATATGGTGAGAGTGGCCTTGTTGCCAGCCATCTGCAGTGCCTTGACGGTAATCTCCAAAGGGAAAGAGCTGCCGAGGTATGCCACGCGGTTATAGCGCACATGAGCCACGAGGGCGTCGCGTCGCGGCATGGTGTCGCCCAGGGCCACGGTGTAGAGAGGCCACGAGAGGCTGTGGGCGCTGCTTACGGGGTCGGAGCCTTGGTTGAAGATGCCGTCGCCGGTGAGTATCACGGCACCCACGTTGCGGCCGGCATAGCGGTCGGCAACGGCCATGAGCGCCTGCGACATGTCGGTGGCGTTGCCGCTATAGTCGGTGGTTGCCGAGGGTGAGAGGGTTGCGTCGTAGGTGTAGCTCTCCACGGTATAGTGGCTTGCAAGCTTGGAGGTGAGGCGTTCCACGGCTTTGGCATAGTCTGTGCGGTAGTAGGTGGAGTCGGTGGAGAGTACCACGCTCTTCGAGTTGTCTTGGAGGAGCAACACCACGGGCTTCTCCTTCTCGTTGACAACGCGCTTGGTGAGAGGCGAGAGGAAGAGAAAAGCAAGCAGGGTTACTACCACAAAGCGCAGGGCGGAGGCTGTCCAGCGCACCCATTTGTCGGTATCGGTGCGCCGCGGCCACCAGTACATGACTGCGCTGTAGGCCAGTCCTGCCACCACGCAGAGCAACCACCAGTACCACGGCTGATCGGAAATTAGGGACATGTATCTTTAATTATTTTTGTAGTGTTTGTTATCCTATATATCTAACGTTGAAAGGTGATATTTAGTTTTTGTGGTCTTGAAAAATGGGGGTTAGTTTGTCGTATTCGTATTTCAGGAACTGTCGCACCATGGGAGTGCAGCTGTTGTAGTATTGTATTTGTTCTGTTGCGTCGCGTCGTGTCTTGGTGGCGAGGCCTTTGCCTTGTGGGATGCAGCCTGCGGCTGTCATGCTTTGCGCCACTCTGTGGCGCAAAGGCAGGTCGGTCACCATATCAAGTTCCACCTGTTGTGCCACCCTCTGCCAGAGCAGTGCTGCGTCGGCTTGGCGGCCGTCGGCCACAAGCCTGTCGGCCACGCTGAGTGCGCATTGCAGGTACTGGCACACAAAGCGGCGCCCGGTCTCGTCGAGGTATGTCCCCTTGGGACTGTTCCATCCGAGGTGGTGCAGCAACAGGTCGAGCGAAGCGTCGACATCTATGCTGTCGTTCTGTGCGGCGGGCAGCAGCCGGTATACTGTGCCGGTAAGCAGCAGACGTCCCTCGTAGCGGCTTTTGCGGTCGCGGTAGGCGTAGTGCGACAAATATACAGGATAGGTGTATCCGCTTGAGTCTGTGGCGTTGCCACACAGTATGGCGTCAAGCTGTTTGTCGGCGTTGCCATGTTCCGTCAATGTGGCGTGGAGTTGTTTGTCGCGTGCAAGTTGGTCAATCATCTGCTCCCTGTACCATGTGGTTGCCAGCAGGCTCAGGTTGACCACCGTGACGTCTTTGCGCAGACCCTCCACCTCTTGCAGGTACCAGAGGGGGAAGGTGTCGTTGTCTCCGTAGGTTAGCAGTATGGCCTCAGAGTCACACGAGTTGAGTATGTTGCATGCCACGTCGCGTGCCGTTTGTCGGCCGTGGCGGTTGTGGTCGTCGAGGTTCTGCCATCCCATGAGCAGCGGCAGCGACAAGCACAATGCAGCACACACCGCAGGGTTGCCAACGAGTTTGGACAACTTTGAGTTTTGGGGCGACATCAAAGCATATAAGCCATAGCCAATCCAGAGGCAGAAAGTATATATGTTGAGTATGTACACGTAGTCGCGTTCGCGTGGCTCGTAGGGTGGCATGTTGAGGTAGAGCACCACCATGATGCCGCTGTACAGGAAGAGTGTCATCACTGCCCGGTAGGCCCGGCGGTTGCGGCGTCGCATGGCCGCAAGGCCTGTAATGCCGACAAGCAGCGGCAACAGGAAATAGCGGTTGTAGGCCTTGCTGCGCATGGAGCGGGGGGGAGGCGTTCCGCAGCCTACAATGAGCCTGTCAATTGGCGGTATGCCGGTGACAAGCTGCCCCTGCTGGACTGTGCCGAGACCGCCCACATCGCTGTAGCGTCCGCTGAAGTTCCACATGAGATAGCGCAGATACATGTAGCCCACCTGATAGCCGAGCAGAAAGCTTAGGTTGTCTATCTGCGACGGCTTGTAGAACTTATAGCCTTGCACCTCAACCTCATGGCCAGCCTTGATGCTCCAGTCGGGGTAGCCTATACGGTCCGACTCATGGTTGCGCCACATACGGGGGAATAGCATGTTCATCTCCTTGGCGTACACAGGCTTGCCATTGTCAATGTCGACCACTGGCGAGTTGTAGCAGCGGCCGTATAGCAGCGGCGCCTGCTCGTACTGCTCACGGCGCAGGTATTGGGCGAGGGCCTCGCCGGTGGCGGGGTTGCCCTCGTTGAGGGGCGGCGAAGCCTGGGCCCGCAGCATCACTATGAGATAGGGCGAGAGCCCCAGGGTGAACATAAGCAGCAGACATGCCGTGAAGCGTGTCGCAGCGCCCCTGCGGCCGCGCCAAGGAATCAGCGCCACGGACAGAATCAGCACGGTGATGGCCGCCAGTGCCGGTATGCCGCCAAATTCAAGGAGGCGGAACCATCCGGGCACTATCAGTTTGAACACCACGGCGAGGAGCAGTGTGCCGCCGGCAAAGAGCCAAACCCCAGGATGCTTGTGTACCCGTGAGGGCGTCTTTTCCGCAATGGGCTGCAATGTGTTTTTGCCTTCCATAGGGATGCTTCCAGCTATTACAAAGAGAGCCGGCAACACCAGTATTGCGAGGAAGTGTACGCATACGGCGAGCCCTGCCAGCAATGCCACGAGTAGCAGCAGGCGGTTGGCCGAAGCGTGCAGAGCCTCTGCGGCCTTCTTGCGCCATAGCAGCAAGAGCCACACCATGAGCGAGGCAAGGAGCATGGCAAGGGCGTAGACCTCGCTCTCGGTGGCCGAGAACCACACCGTGTCGCACACCAGATAAACGGAGCCAGCAGCGAGAGCCGCGCCACGTTGGCGCCAGCCTTTCTCTCCGCTGTCTGTCAGCAGTAGCAGCAGAGAGCGGTATAGCAACATAGCCGTGAGGGCCGTGGCTACACCCGAGAGCAGGTTGCAGCAGTATGCCGCATGGGCAGGATTGCCGGCGGAGAGCCAGCAGAAGAGGTGTGCCACAAGCCAGTAGAAAGGAGCTCCAGGAGGGTGCCCCACCTCAAGGCCGTAGCTCGACGCTATGAACTCGCCACAGTCCCAGAAACTCACCGTGGGCTCGGCGGTGAAAGCATAGAGCAACAGACCTGCGGCAGCCAGCAGCCATCCGCAGAGGATGTCAAGAAAGTGGCTGTTTACCAGTTGACCACGGCTTTGTTGAACACGTCCTCGCATAGTTCGGTAACTATCTCGCTAACCAGCTGGCTCTCCACGGCCGAGAAGTTGAGCTGTGCGTTGTAGTCGCGGTATCGGGTAAACGACTGCTCGAAATCGGTGTCGGCGTCGTAGCGGTTTACAAAGCGCACCTTGATGGTGATAGTGAAACGTATCATACTGGCCTCGTCGCCACTGGAGATGGCCGAGGTGCGGGTGCTGTAGTCGCTTATCTCGCCCGAGATTTGCAGGTCGCCGTCGCTGCTCACTGCCGTGAGGCTGGTCTGCGACGAGAACATGTCGCGCAGTTCGTCGCTGAGTTTTTGGCTCAGCTGAGGGTTGACTGTCGAGGCGTAGTTGGGGAAGGTCTTCACGCTTACCGTCTTGGCTTTCTCGGGTATGGATGCCCCCGTGAAGCTATAGCCCCCCGAGCAGGCCGAAGCCAACAACGCCACAACAAAAGCTACAAACCAGAAGCGCTGCATAGTTGACAGGTGATTATTTGTTTTATTATTCGTTATGCCCCAAGGCGTTGCCGTATCTCAATCGGCCAATCAATAGTCGTGGGAGTCGTCGTCAATGCGCTTCTCCTCTTCGATAACCCATAGTAGGTAGGAGGCCTGCTGCTCCATGTAGTTGAGCACCTCTATCTTTCTTATGAGGTCGGTCATGCCTGAAATCTCGTTGACCAGGGCGTCGATTTTTATCTTGTAGTTGTTGTCCATATTCAATGAATAATTATTGTGCAAAGATACGCATAATTTTTCATATAACCGCAAAATATGTTACTGGCATACCTCCACTTCGGCATGGCCCGCCACGGTGTACTCGCGTTGGGTGTCGATGTCGAGGCAGCGCCATCGTGTGCGGCGGCGCTCCACGGAGCGGAAGCAGATGGCAGGGTTGCTCACCAGCCGGAAGCAGGTGCCTGCTGGCAGTTCGTTGAGGGTGATGTGGGGCTTGGTGTCGTAGCCTTTGTTGTAAGAGCGGAGCTGTGCCTCGATGCGCGTGCCTATGCTGCGGTTGAGTGGTATGCGTGCGCAGTAGGCATTGACGAGGGTGGCCACCTCGGCAGGGAATGCCCCCGCCTCCACAAACTGCATGAGGCGTTGACGGTAGCACTGCTGCCATGTGTGTCCGTGGGGTTTAATTTCATTAGTCGTTTTCTGGCTGCGGCAATGTGAGCAAGCTTCCATTGCTCTTGCCGAACGAAAACGTTGGTGTGTCTTGTCCTGTGCAAGGAAAGCATCCATGTGGGCCACTTCGTGAAGCAGCACGTAGAGAAAGAAATATTTGTTGAGGTCGCCGTTGACGCTTATCTCGTGGTAGTTGTGGCCGCTGCGCGGCCACTGGTAGTCGCCCAGCTTGCTTTTGCGCTCTCGTGTGATGTGCAGAAACACGCGGTTGGAGTCGAGGATGTCGTAGACACCGTCCACGGCAGCCTGCGGCATGTAGCGGGCCAAGATGTTGCGATACTCTTCGCGCGTCATCTGTTATACGGCAGGGTTTGGTTGTCGGTGGCAGGCGCCAGTTCCGAGAAAGTGGGGCAGGTATTGCAGCGGTGGGCCTTGCGGTGGCGCGGCATATAGACCCCTTTGCGACTGCACGACACGCCAAGCAGGGCCACGCCAAGCAACAACAGCATGAGATATTTTAAATCTTTTTTCATAATAGTTTTAAACGCATATTATAAAAAAAACGTATCTTTGCAAAAAAATATATTGCAATTAATGGACAAGAAAACCACAATCAAAAACTCGATTTTATTTGCGGTTCTGCTGTTGCTCGGCTTTTTCTGGCAAGCTCAGAGCCAGGCTGTATCCGATTCTGTCGACATCACCCACACGCATATAGTGCTCGACCTTGGCCACCGCCAGCCCCTCGCCGCCTACGGCACCGCCACCATCGACTGGCATGCGCTACGCACTATCGACACGCTGCGGTTGCTGCTCTATGCGTCGGCCATCGACACCGTGGTGCTCGACAATGCTGCCGCCAATTACCGTTATCACAGCGAGGTGCTCTCCATCTATGTTGATCCGGTTCATGCCACAGCCCCCCACCGCCTTGTGGTAGCCTACCGCCCTTCGTGCCACGTGGAGAGCAACGGTCTTGGCGGGTTCCACATGGACCCCGACCTGCACTACACCATAGGTGTGGCCTTCCACGAGTACCCCCACTCTTTTGGGCGTACTTGGTTTCCCTGCCGCGACAATTTCCGCGACAAATGCACCTATAGCCTTGCGGTGACTCCGCCCAACGGGTGGATAGCAGAGTGCGGTGGCATCCACGACTCCACCACCATCAACCCCGACTCCAGTCGCACCTTCCATTTCAGCCTGCGGCTTCCCAGCCCCGCCTACCTCATCTCGGCCACCGCCGCGCCTTACAGCAAGTACAACAGCACCGTACAAGGTCTCTATGGCAGTTACCCGCTCAGTGTTGCCTACCGCAACCACAGCGAGGCCGACGTGGCGTCGGCCTTCAGCCACCTCGACCTCGTGGTGCCGCACTTCGAGCGTTGCCTCGGTCCCTACCGCTGGGGCCGTATCGGCTACTGTGCCACAACCATAGGCTCCATGGAGCATATCAATAACATAAGCCTTGTGTCGGTCTGTGTCGCCAACTCCATGGCCCTGTGCCAGCACACCATCTCGCATGAGTTTGCGCACTCATGGTTTGGCAACCTCATCACCTGCGCCGAGGAGGGCGACATGTGGTGGAACGAGGGCGGTGCCTCTTTCTGTGAAGAGCTATCCATTGAGGCGACCGATGGCGTGCAGGAAGCTCGCAACTTCGCCTTTGAACAACTCGACGAGGTGTTTCGTAAAGCGCATATCGACGACCGTGGCCGTCGTCCGCTGCTCTATATGGACAGCTTCTACACCTACGGCACCACCGTCTACCGCAAAGGGGCTGCCTTCTTCCACGGCTTGCGCGGCCACCTTGGCGACTCGCTCTTCTTTGGCTCGTTGCAGCGGCTCTTCGACCGCAACGCCTTCAGCTCCATGGACTGGACGGCCGTCTGCGACTCCATGTCGGTCTATAGTGGCCGCAACCTGCGCCCCTATTTTGAGTACCACCTCGGTCAGCCCGGCTTTTCCGACTACCTCATCGACTCGCTCGCGCTGAGCCCCGACAGCAGCCGTCTCAGCCTCGTCATACGCCAGCACAGTGCTTGGAACAGCACCTACTGCCGCGACAGTCGGGTGCCCGTAACTTTCGGCATATCCGACGCGCGCCATCCCGTCACCGAAACCGTGTGGTTCCAGTTTAGCGACAGCATAGCGCGGTTGTCGACCCCCATCGACTTTGTGCCCGACTATGCCGTTGTCGACCTCGGGCATGTGCTTTCCACGGCCTCTTTCTCCGACACCTTGCGGCTCTCCAAGCGAGCCACCACCACTATGCCCATGCAGCATTTCCGCACTACTGTGCGCAATGCCAGCGACTCGGCGGTGCTGGCCGTAACCCACCACTACTCCTCGCCCTGCTTTGGCAACGACATGCCGGCCAATGTGGTGCGTGCCTGCAACAGGTTTTGGCATATCGACGGCACCTTGCCGCAGGGTCTCCGCACCAACGGCATGTTCCAGTACTGTCGCGGGGCTTCGCAGAATGCCTCGGCACCCTATCTCGACTATGGTTTCTACGACCGCTCCGCCTCGCTCGACTCCATGGCGCTGCTCTACCGTGCCTCGCTTAGCGAGCCGTGGCGTGTGCTGAGCCGTCAAGTGAGCGGCAACACCGAGGAGGGCTACCTTGTGGTCAACACACTGAGGACAGGCTACTACACCCTCGCCATCATCGACACAGCAGCCACGGGCGATATAGAGCAATATATTGGCAACAGCGACAGCGAAGCCCCACGACTGGTACCCAACCCATCGACAGACGGCAATCTGCACCTCGACGCCAATGGCAACGCCCATGCAGCCTACAACATCGAAATCTACGACAACGCGGGGCGCCACCGCAAAAGTCTCCGCAATGTTGCTGACGGCAATCTGCTGCAGCTGCCCTCCGGAACATATCAATGCGTGATAACCTCCGGCACCCGCCGCTGGAGCCAGACGCTGATTGTCAGGTGACCATGCCGCTGTTGTTGTCCCATGTCCCTCAAAAGAAACATCATTTAGCATTTTTTAACCAATGTTGGCGACACCTTTCCCTCTTCAGGGTACTCTATAGTAGGAGATTGTTTTGATTTTTAAAAGTCAGCAGATGGAGCTGCAAGCCTTGATACAAGGATGCATAGACGGTGAAGCCCGTTGTCAGCAGGAGTTGTACACCAGCTACTCTGCGCGTTGCTACGCCATCTGCCGACGCTACACCAACACCGACGCCGATGCCGAGGATGCGCTTGTTGAGGGCTTTATGCATGTGTATCAGCAGATAGCGCAATACAAAGGGCACGGGGCTTTTGAGGGATGGCTCTTCCGCATCTTTATGCGCGAGGCCGCCCACACCAACACCCGCTCACAACGCCGCAGACAGCTGCACCGGCAGTACTCCGACATGCAGCCTCCCGCAATGCCTGTCAATCCCGCCGCCGAAAGCATAGACCTGCAGATACTGCTCCAAACCACGTTGCGCAACCTCTCGCCTCGCGAGAACGCCATCTTCAACATGGTGGCCATCGACGGGCTAAGCCTGCGCGAAGCCGCCGAGGTGCTGCAGACCAATGAGGGAGCGGCAAAAAGCCTATACCACCGCACACGTCAGAAAC
This sequence comes from Bacteroidales bacterium, assembly GCA_017454015.1. Classification (GTDB taxonomy): domain Bacteria; phylum Bacteroidota; class Bacteroidia; order Bacteroidales; family P3; genus Colimorpha. The sequence goes on from JAFTDW010000005.1 coordinate 118,288, forward strand.
TGAAAAAACTGATAGAATGAGTATGAAAGAACAAGATATAGAAGAGTTATACCGGCAGAACATAGAGACCAGTCATACCCCGCCGTCTGAAGCGTGGCAGCGTATTGAGTCGCAGATTTCCAGAGGGGCCTCCGCAGGGAAGGCAGTGGACAAAGCAGCCACCGGCAAGTCGCCTCATGGGTCGCCGTGGTGGCTTGTCGCCGCCGGCGTCGTGCTGATAAGTGCTGCCATTACCCCCTTTCTGTTGCCCAAGGCAGACGACACTGCCGAAAATGCTATGTCGGCGCCCCTCGTGGCCGCCGAACTGTCGCATACAACCAGCGCGTCGGGGCAAGCCAACAAAGCCATCCAAACCGAGCCCTCTGTTGAGCGGCAGGCTGCAGCCGTGAGCAGTGATGGCAGCGAGAGGGTTGCGAACAACAGCGACAAAGCCGTGCCTGTTGAAGTTAGAGCAGTGGGAGCAATATCACACGGCCGCAGCCAGAAAACGACTCATGAAACGGAACGTTTTCGTTCAGCAAGAGCAGTGGAAGCTTGCTTACACTGCCGCAGCCAGAAAACGACTCATGAAATGGAACCTGCTGTCGCCGACAAAGAGCAGCCTGTGCAGCACACAAGCCCCGCCTCATCAGCCTCCCGCTCCACGGACACACATGCAGCGACAAAGCAGCCGTCAGCAGGCACGCCCATTTCAAAACAAGCCTCGCCGTCCGCCGAAACAAATGCACAGCATGCCGACACACCCCACGGCACCCCTGGCAGACAGCCTGTGGCAACACGGCAGGACACCCCCACACCTCTGCTGCAAGACGTGCCTCTGTTCATCCCCAACCTGCTCACACCCAACGGCGACGGCTACAACGACGTGTGGCGCATCGAGGGCTTGCCGGGACTGGGCGTGGCGCAGGTGGTGATATACACCCCGCAGGGCCGTCAGGTATACAAAAGCAACAACTACAAAAACGATTTCGACGGCGCCAACGTCCCCGACGGGAACTACATCTACACCTTTCAGATAAAAGAGCAGAACATCATGCGCCGCGGTGCACTTGTGATAAAAAGGCAGTGATATTGTCGTAGGACACCATTATTCACTATTTTTTTCGTATCTTTGCACATAATTACCCGAAGCGGATATTTATTTAACAGTTTGGAAATGAAACGAATTGCCTTTTTACTAATGCTCGTGGCACTCGGGTGTGGAGGGTCGGCATGGGCACAATACCGTCAGGACAAGAACCTCAACAAGTTCATGATGAAGCTTGAGGCAGGTGCCATGACATACGTCTCCAACACCGGTGTTGAGGGCGACATGGGTTACATAGTGACCGACCAGCAGATGGTTGCCTCCGCCTTTATGGCAATGGGCATAAACCTTTTTCACGACTTCTTTGTGGGTCTCGGTGCTGGCTACAACTACTTCACCGCAGCCAGTGCCGTGGCCAGTGCGCAGCACTCCGCCACCGCCTATCTCGACATGGACTACCGTCCGTTCCAGACCAAGTACGCGCCGCTTATCTCCACCAAGATAGGCGCCAACTACCTGATGGGGTCACCCTACGGCAACAGTCTCAAACCCTATCTGGAGTTGTGTACCGGTCTCAATGTATACACCAAGTTCCGCTTCGTCAACCATGAGCGCGACAACTATTCGAGCTGGTATGTGCAGATAGGTGTGGCCCATACCCAGCAGACGGTCTTTATCCCTGCCCGCATAGGCCTCCGCTTCTGACGCAGTCAATCAGGCACTACAACAGCACGGTCTCCACGTATCGTTGTGTCTTATAACTTTCCAGCCTTAAACCCAATAGAACTTTCCAGCCATGAACAGCACTCGTCAGCAAAAGATCTCGCGTCTCATACAGCAAGACCTGGGCGACATACTGCTGCGCGAGATGCGCGAAGTCACCGGCGGCAGCCTCGTCACCGTCACCGGCGTTAGGGTCACCTCCGACCTGTCGCTGGCGCGCGTCAGTGTCTCCATCATGCCCGTGGGGGGTGTCAGCAAGGAGAGCGTCATGCAGCAGCTTGTGGAGAAAACCGGCGACCTGCGCCGTCGCCTCGGCATTCGTGAGGCCCACCAGCTGCGCATCATCCCCGAGCTGCGTCTCTATCTCGACGACAGCCTCGACCGCATGGAGAATATCGAACGTCTGCTTAAGCAATAAGGAGCCGTCTCACAATGTATCCGTTCCACATTGCACGACGCTACCTCTTCGCCCGTTCGGGCAAAAGTGTGGTGCATGTCATCTCGTGGATCTCGCTGATAGGCATCGCCGTTGCCTCGGCAGCCCTTGTCGTAGTGCTCTCAGTGTACAACGGCATCGGTGAGGTCACGCAGGGGCTCTACAGTGTGTTCGACCCTGCACTGTCCATCAAGCCAGTCCGCGGCAAGTCGTTCCACACCTCCGACATAGCCTCCGACACGCTGCGCAGCCTGCCCGGCGTGGCGGCAGTGGCCGAGGTCGCCGAGGAGAACGCGTGGCTCACCTGCCACTCCGGCGAAGCCATAGTGTCGCTGCGCGGCGTGGACGAGACCTATCCTATGGTGTCGGGGCTCGACACCATGATACACCATGGCGAATACCTGCTCCGCGACAGCGTCTGTTATTACCTGCTCTTTGGCAGCGAGCTCTACTACCGGCTTGGTCTTCAGCACACCACGGCGGCCCCCGTCACTGTCAACATACCGCGTCGCACGGGCCGCTCTATGGGGCTCACCCCTCAAGACGCGTTCAACACTGCCTATGCCTATCCGGCAGGCACCTTCTACCTGCAGAAAGACATCGACAACCGCTATGCGGTGTGCCATATCGACATGGCACGCAGCCTCCTTGGCTATGCCGACGACGAGGTGTCGTCGCTCTCCTTGGCGCTCAACGGCTCGCGGCGCCTCTCTGCTGTGCGCCGCGACGTTGAGGCCTTGCTCCCCGAGGGGCAATACCAAGTGCTCGACCGTGCCCAGCAGCAGCCCCTCTACTACAAGATATTCCGTTCCGAGAGGCTTGGCGTGATCCTTGTGCTCTCGCTGATAGTGGTCATAGCCACCCTCAACCTCGTGGCCTCGCTCACGCTGCTCGTCATCGACAAGCGGCGCGACATACAGACCTTCCGTGCGCTCGGCATGCCTGTGCGCAGCATACGGCGCACTTTTGTGCTCGAAGGTATGCTCATCTCGTGGCTCGGCATCATTGCAGGCATGGCTTTTGGCTTTGTGGTGTGCCTCTTGCAGCAGCATTTCGGCATTGTCAAGATGGGGAGCGGCAACTTCATCGTCGACGCCTTCCCAGTGGCCATGCGGTGGCAGGACTTTGCCATAACCCTCACGCTGGTAGGCGCCATATCGAGCCTTGCCGTGCTGCTCACCACAGTCCACGCCCTGCGCAGGTCCGGCACCGCAGTCTCCATATAGTAGTGGACATAATGTAGCAGGGACGCGGCTGTGCAGCCGCGCCCCTGCTACATTAAGTTAAACTATCTTTGTGGGTTAGAAAGCGTAGTTCAGACCCAGACGGAAGTTGTTGAGGAAGAAGTTGCCGGTAATGCCGTTGTTGATAACGAGGCCGCAGGCATTGGTGATGTCGTAGTTGTCGTCCTTGTATTCTTTGGGATTGTTGGGGTCGGCATAGGTGTACTTGGTGTGGCTATAGCCAAGGTTCATGAAGTCCAGATAGAGGTCGAGGGAGAGGTGCTCGTTGATGCTGTAGTTGAGGCCGGGAACAACCGAGAGCTCGAAGCCGAAGCTCTTGGGTCTGACATTCTCGGTAGTGACGTTGGCCACCTCGTTCTTGTTGATGCCGGAGCTTGTGAGGACTCTGCACATAGCCTCGCCGAAGAGGTTGAACTTGCCAAACTGGGCGGCGTAGTAGCGGGCGTAGACACCGGCGTTGAATTCGGAGAATGTGTTGGTGGTGGTAGTGTTGACATTAGTGGGGTTGGCGACGAGAGATGTCTCGGTGATTGTCGTGTAGTTGCCGTAGCCGAGAGCCACGCCGAGCTGCAGTTTCTCGTTGAGTCTGTAGCCAGCCGTGAGGTTGATGTTGAAATCGGTGGATTTCTGCGGGCTTGTGGTATAAACTACGTTGCCGTCGCGGACGGATTGGTCGGCGCTATGGGTGCACCCAAAGTTGCCGGAGACCACAAATTGAGCGTTGGCACCCATTGCGAAGGCTGCCAATGCCAGGGTTAAAAATACCTTTTTCATGTTGTTAGTTAATGAGTTTTAATTTTGCCTACTCTGCATGGTTTTCGGCATCCCCATAGCTTGAAATTTGTGCAAAAATACAACAAAAAAGCGAGACACGCGCTATTTTCGACCCCGCTTTTTGAACAGGTCGTTGTTTAATCCCCTTGACTAAGGCTGATATGTAGTTGAGACACGAATAATGCTTGAGAACGTTTTCGTTCAGCAAGGGCAGTGGAAGCTTGCTTACACTGCCGCAGCCAGAAAACGACTCATGAAATAGAACCTATTCTTTTTTTCAGCTGTCCCCCAGTAATGAAAACAGGGTGTCAATCAAATCGGGACAACTGTAAGCGAAAATAGGTTAATGTGACGCAAAGTGTAAACCGAATCAGTGACGGTGTAAACCAGATTAGGGATATGGAACGTTTTCGTTCAGCAAGAGCAATGGGAGCTTGCTCACATTGCCGCAGCCAGAAAACGACTCATGAAATGGAACAAACAATTTAAACCAATTCAGTTTTGCTGTGGCGTCGGCTCGTCCGACAACCATCCCCAATCTGTCTGCTGCGACCTGCGACCTTGTGGAGCAAACCAATTTCAGGAAAGCTACACTTATTTGCAGAAATTTGCATTTCTCGCCCACTTATTCTCGGAAATTTGCATTTTTTGCTTGCATATTCTCAAAAATTTGTATCTTTGCAGTCGCAATTATAAGAAATTTGTATCATGCCACTGCTGGATCTCAACAAAGAAATTGTGTTTGCGTCGTCCAATCCGGATGTATCGCACGCCATCTCACGCCTCACAAAACAAGGGAAACTGCGCAAGATAGCTCCACGACTCTATACCACAAATCTTATAGACAGTGAAGAGTCTATTGTGCACCGCAACATCTTGAACATTCTTATGTGGCGTTTCCCTGGATCTGTTATCAGTCACCGAAGTGCACGAGAAATGCGCCTAACGCCAAACGGATTTTTCTATTTGACGGGAAATGCCAACCGAAAAGTGACGGATTTGCCTGGTGTAGTGGTGGTAATGAGCAAAGGACCCTCGGCGGACAAGAACGACATGGTGTTTGGCCAGATGTTCATCGCAGGCGAGTACCGATGGATGCTGGAGAACATGCAGGGGTCGCGGAAGTCGGCGGAAGAATCTAAAGTGCTGCCTATTGATGTCATAGAGAAGAAACTCGGAAGTGTGCTAATTGCCAGTGGAGAAAACGGGCTGAACGCGTATCGTGACACCCTGCGCGAAACCGCAGAAAGACTTGGCATGACAAAAGAATTCCAAAAAATTAGCGTGCTGATATCAGCACTACTGGCAACACACGGTTCCGATGCCCTCAAGTCGCAATACGCTCAAGCCTTATCGGTGGGACTAAAATACGACGAAAATCGCAAGCGACTGTTTGAAACTCTTTATGATGCACTACAAGAGCAGCATTTTGTATCGCGGCCAATACAGTTGCAGTCGGAGGAGGAATACCGCAACGTCGCGTTCTTTGAGAGTTACTTTTCCAACTATATAGAAGGCACTGAATTTGAAGTAGGGGAAGCCAGGCAAATTGTTGAGACAGGCATTCCCTTAGCGCACAGGAACGAAGACTCGCACGATATTCTCGGCACATTCTTGTTAGTGTCGAACCGGGACGAGATGATGCGCTATCCCAAGACACCGCAGGAGTTGTGTGACATTATACGTCGCCGACACGGCATACTGCTTTCCGGTCGTCCTGATTTAACACCAGGACAATTCAAACAGGTCAACAACCGTGCTGGCAATACAGAATTTGTGGATGCAAAGCTGGTTCAAGGCACAATAGAGATTGGCTTTGACTATTATTCTGCACTGACTTCACCATTGGCAAAGGCCATATACATGATGTTTCTTGTCAGCGAGACGCACCCATTCAACGACGGCAACGGACGCACGGCTCGCGTGATGATGAACGCAGAACTGTTCAGGGCTGGCGAAGCCAAAATTATTGTACCCACAGTCTACCGAGAGGATTATCTGCTTTCCCTTCGGAAGTTGAGCCGACAGGGAGACCCAATGGCTTATATCAAGGTAATGGAGACACTACATGGGTTCGGTTATACATTGCGCAACCGTTCGTTCGACAATCTGTTGGCATATCTGCAAAGTTGCAATGCTTTCGAAAATCCTGATGATGCCAAACTTAAATTTCAGTTTGATTCCACTCTAAAATGATATAAAAGACACTTGCATGTATTCGCTGTCCATGTTTTTATTTTTACGGGTGTTCACGACCTCAGTTCGCAGGCTCAACACATGATTGTAGTTAATTGCTATATGATTAATATTTGATTATCAGTCTCTTGGTTAAAAATATTAACGAACAATTAACGGAAATTAATGTTTTTTTATAGGTTATCTTATGATTTATTTTCGTAAATTTGCACTGCGAAGAAGGTAATAGTTTAAATGTTAAATAGCTGTTACCATGTATCTTCGCGAGCCAGCGATGCGATTAAACATCACAATATAATTGTCAAATCACAAAAAATACATCAAAGAAAAAACAGAAACAGATAAAAAATTGACATAAAAAAGCGTTTACGCTAACGGTTGCTCTTGAAAGTTCCACAAATCAAGTTGTAATCCATGTAAAGCAGTAAACGTCCATGAGTACATCGTGGGCTTTACTTATAGGATTACAGGTCGTGGAACACCTCAAGAGCAATAAGCAGGGTCCACGACTTTTTTATTGTCTTGTTTAGTTATAAATGTTTAACCCTTAATACATAAACAAGATGAAAAAAAAATTAATGCTTATCGGTTCTATGGTGTTCATGGCGATGATGATGATTGTCACGCCAGCAACCGCACAGACACGTAAAGAAAAGAAAGCTGCGCAGAAGGAGGAATGGGAATTCCAGCAGAAGAAGAAATCCATGGAGCGCCAGCGTGTTCTTGACTCCATCCAGAATGCCAACAAGCAGCCTGCGGAATATGATGTACCTTGTTGGATGGCTGATGATGACGAATGGTTCTACGCCACCATACAACGTCAGTTCAAACAGAGCAGCATGAATACCGCTCCAACAGCCACACTCCGCTCAGCACAGATGCTGATGCGACAAAAATTGTCAAGTGTCTACCGCGCAGTTCTACGTGACTATTTCGACCAAATGGATATTGAAGAGGGCTCCTATGCCAACCAACACATAGAGAGTGCTGGTGACATGGTCATTAAGGCAACAATCAATGAGACCTATGAGGTTTGCCGCAAGCAGACCAGACCTGACGAAAGCAATAATGTCGTCATGTATATGACCATTAAAGTAAGTAAGAAGAAATTTGTCCAAGACATAGTGCATAAAATATCTGAAGACGAACAACTAAAAGTACGCTTCAACGAGCAAAAGTTCCGTGACAGTGCCTTCAAGGTGTTTGAAGAATCGAACAATAAAGAGTTTAACGAGTTCAAATAACAATAATTAATAATTAATAAAACTCAAATATCATGAAAAAACTCAACTACATTGCAATAGGTATTCTTTTTGCATTTGCTCTGATGCCATCGGCCAATGCGCAATTCGACAAGGAATTACACGACATTAACACCCAGAATGTTGTTCGGCAGGCAAACAACGATGTCGATGAAGAAACGACAAGCCAGCCATGCTGGATTGCGGACAACGACGAATATTTTGCAGCTAGTGGCTATTTCCGCATACTAGCTGGTGGAGAAAACGAGCGAGACTTCACCATTGAATTCAACAAGCAACTTAACACATTGCGTCAGCAGGTGAAGATGAAAATCGGCGGTCACTACCGCAGCATTATGCGCGACTACTTCGACCAGCTTGACATTGATTCACGTAGCAGCGTTGCCTCACATATTGAGAGTGCTGGAGAAGAGTCTATAGACAAACTGCTTAATGACAGCAAAGAATCTTGCCGTCAGATGGGTAAGGTAGACGAGAGCGGCCATCGCATGATCTATATGGCAATAACAGTAAGCAAAAAGGAAATTGCACAGTCTATTGTCAAAGGAGTCGAGGAGGGGAAGGAAATTCCAGAGAATGTAAAGAAAGAGGTACGTCAGAATGAAGAGAAACTTCGCGAGAGTGCCCTGAAATCCTTCAGCGAAATGGGACAATAACACAGAAACGTCATTATGAATAAAAGAATCTATCTGATAGCAGCAATGTGCCTGTTGGGCACATTGCTGCAATCGACCGCAACCGCACAGGTTATTTCTAGTAAAAGTAAGTACAAGCCCACATGGGCCTCGTCGTCATTTAAACGTACGTTGCCGAATACCTATCTGGAAGTGGTTGTCGTGACAGGGCATGACCAAAAGAGCATCACAAAGGATGCCGAAAAAGAGATTATACGTCGTCGCAAGTTGACAGTGGGCGAAAGTGACCCTTGGATTAAATCAGGATATATTGCTTCCTATTGGGAATCATCAGCCAGCAGGATTACAGGCTATTTTCTCTATCAGACACGCAAGAACCCCACATATGAGGCTGAACCTGTAGAGGCCACGACGGAGTATGGATTCTCTCCCAGAGTATTCATACCTGGTGCACAACAGATATGGAAAGGACAGGGCGGCAAGGCAGTGTTGTTCATCAGCGGCGAGGTGGCCTGTATAGGTGGCATCGTGCTGTCGCAGTCGCTCAAGGCAACTTATATCTCGAAAATAAACAGCACACATGACAATACACAAAAACGATATTATTCCAACATGGCCAATACATGGAATATGGCAGGCTACGGATTCATCACTGGAGCGATGGCTCTTTATGCATGGAATATTATCGACGGCATTGTGTCGCCAGGCCGGCCTACCATCAAATACGACAACAATATTCTGACTTTTGCACCCGCTGCTTCGCCAGATTATGTGGGCATGAGTCTCACGATGTCTTTCTAACCACGAACTGTTATGAAGAAAATATTATTAATCTTTGCATTAACGACACTATTCGCCGCTTGCACCCCCGTGGAGTATGACACCTTCTCCACCATCACAGGTACTATCGTTGATTATACAACTGGAGAGCCTCTCGAAAGGGTGTTGTTATCAGTAAATCCAGGTGGAATGAACACTTATTCAGGCATTGATGGTCAATTCCAATTCAAATTTGATGCCATCGAATCCCAATATACTTTTCAGGCACAAAAGGATGGTTACAAAACCAATCGAAAGTATATTCACCCAATTGCCGGAGAGACAATTCATTTAACCGTAGCTATGGAAAAAGATGGATTATGATTATGAATAACAATAAAAAAAGAATAGTAGCATTAATCAGTGTGGCCATAGTCAGCATCTTAGGAAACAGCTGCACGCCAGAAGATATTACCAGCACTGAACGTGGTGGCATTTACGGTTATGTGACAGATTTTCAAACTGGCGATGCCGTAGAAAATGCCAATGTTTCATTACGTCATGACGGCCACGGCGGTGAAGCAACCCAAACTGGTCTTGATGGCATGTACGAATTCCGGGATTTAGAAGACGGGAATTACTCCATCACAGTTTCTAAAGCAGAATACACCGATTTAGTAGATCCTTATGTAATACAAGTGAAGAATGGCAAGCGAATGCGCAGGGACGTACAGATAAAAAAGTTGCCTGCGACCATTAGAATAGTAGATGCTAATGGCCATGATATGTCAACGCTTGACTTTGGGGCAGAAACATCAATCGTGACAAAGACATTGTATATTTTCAACAATGGAACTATATCTGTTGATTGTCACGCAGAGTATCGGTGTGATTGGATTGAATCTGTTTCTACGCCATCGGACAATATTACCCCAGGACAGACCATACCTATTTCAGTGACTATCAAAAGACAACGCTTGGCTAAAGGTCAGAATTCTACTATTTTGGCATTTGTTACCCCTAATGGCAGTAGCGAACTTACAGTCCTGGCTTCTAGTGCAACTGGGAATCCTCCAGAAGTTCAGCTTTCACAGGTAAACAATGTCACCGCAACAACTGCGCAATGTGAGGGACAAATAGTAAATACACATGGGGGGAGTATTACTGACTGTGGTTTCTGCTACAGCGCATACCATACTCCCTCGCTCAATGACGAGGTTGTCCGTTTGGGACCTAATTCGGGTACATTTAATCATACAATCCTCAATCTCGAACATAACACAGCATATCATATTAGGGCTTTTGCTGTCAGTAATTTAGGAACTGGGTATAGTGCAGAGAGAATAATTTCAACAATGTCCTGCATACCTATTTGTGGTGCAACAACTATAGAAAATATAGATCCCTCAGCAGTAATGGGATATAGTGAGGTGACAAATGGCAATGGGTGCAGTATAATAGACAAAGGCCTTTGTTGGAGTGCCAACCACACTCCTACAATCCACGACAATACAGCCTCTTCTGGATTTGGGGAAGGAACTATCATTAATATGCTATATCCATTACAACCTAATACAACTTACCGGGTACGTTCGTACGCAACAAATGAATACACAACGACGTATGGTCCTGAAATGACATTTACAACCATATCTGGAATACCTACGGTTACTACAGCCTCGGCTTCATTTACAGAGTACTATTATAGTGATTATATTTTGACAGGTGGCAATGTAACAGATGTTCTGGGAACATCCATTGGTATTAAAGGGGTGTGTTATGGGTTTAACCCTAATCCGGATCTGTCGTCGTCCTTTCAACATACAGAAGATGATTTTGGTTCAGGCCCGTTTACATCATATATTCCTATGCCTTCCAGAAGCGGTTATTTGTATATCAGAGCTTATGCCACATCACCTTTTGGCACAGGGTATGGAAATCAGGTAACAATATATATACCATAATAGTATTACTATGAGAGAGACAAGATTATTTACTCTTTTCTGCATCATCTGTCTTTTTTTCTTTGGGTGTGGAGAAAAAGAGAAGAACGGTGCAAACGAATCTGGCGTTGGAGCTATTCACGGTAAAGTCAATGATTATGATACAGGAGCCCCTGTATCTATGGCCAATGTATCTCTGTATCCAGGTAATGAAACAGCTCTAACTGGGGATGACGGTGAGTATGAGTTTCTCAATATAGAAGACGGTAATTATTATATATCAGTTTCAAAGGCAGAATATTCAGATTTAAGGGGCGACAATGCGGTTATAGTAAGAAACGGGCAAAGAATCCGTCGTGACATTCAAATTAAAAAACTACCGACATATCTTCGTATCACCGATATGGAGGGCAACGACATAAATAGTCTTGATTTTGGAAGTGGACCAACTTCCGTTGTCAGATCATTTAACATATTCAACAATGGCACAGTTCATATTAACTGCAGTTTGGTATATTCCTGCGTATGGATAAGTTCAGTCACATCTATAACCAACACAATATCTCCAGGTCAAACAGTTACCGTCAGCGTGTCAATAGACCGAGCCAAATTGGTCGCAGGGGTGAATACCACTTATTTGTATATCAAATCAAACAATGGGAACAACGTGTTAAAAATAAGTGCATCGGGGCAAGAGAATCTTCCCGTGGTGGTGACATTGCCAGTCACCAATCCTGATGGGACACAAGGACCATACAGAAACACATTTCACGGTAATGTGACTAATGTTGGGTATCCTCCATATTCCAAACGAGGATTTTGCTGGTCATCAAGTGATAGAGTTCCAACTATAAATAATGACAACATTGAAATAGCAGGAAATGGACCTGGAGAGTATTCTTATAGTTGGTACGGCTGGTGGGATAATCCACCATCGACAGCTGTAACTTATTACGTACGAGCTTGGATCAGATGGGGACCAGACAACACCATAATCTACGGCAATGTGATGCCATTTGTTTTCAATGACTTTTAACAATACACCTATGAATAATTCACCTGTTATAGTATCAGTTATCATTCTGATTTATATACATTGGACCACTACTGTCCCGTTAAAGTGGATATTTAGTTCTTTGAAATAATTGAAATATAGTCTTTTGTTGGCAATGTGAGGAGTCAACGGACTTGGATTGCAACATCCACGTTCTTCTATAAAAGGACGTATATGTTTCAAGACA
>JAFTDW010000019.1 GCA_017454015.1 Bacteroidales bacterium
CCATGGAGTGGATGAGGGCTGTCTCCTCACCGCACACGAAAGCGCCGGCGCCGTAGCGCAGCTCGATGTCGAAGTTGAAGCCAGTGCCGAGGATGTCCTCACCGAGGAGGCCGTACTCGCGGGCCTGGCGGATAGCTATCTTGAGGCGCTCGATGGCGAGCGGGTACTCAGCGCGGATGTAGATGAGACCCTTGCTGGCGCCGATGGCATAGCCACCGATGGCCATAGCCTCAACGATGCTGTTGGGGTCGCCCTCGAGGATGGAACGATCCATGAAAGCTCCCGGGTCGCCCTCGTCGGCGTTGCAGATGATGTACTTCTGGTCGGCCTGGTTCTTGGCGCAGAGACCCCACTTGACACCGGTGGGGAAACCGGCACCGCCACGGCCGCGGAGACCGCTCTTGGTGATCTCGTCGATAACCTGCTGCGGGGTCATCTCGGTGAGGCACTTGGCCAGAGCCTCATAGCCGCCACGGGAGATGCACTCCTCGATGTTCTCAGGATCCACAAAGCCGCAGTTGCGCAGGGCTATACGGATCTGTTTGCGGTAGAAGTCCATGTGCTTGGAGTCGCTCACATGTTCGGCGCTCTCGGGGTTGGTGTAGAGCAGCTCGGGTACCTTGCGGCCTTTGATGAGGTGCTCTTCGACAATGCGCAGCACATCTTCGGGTTTCACCCTGGTGTAGAATGTGTTGTCGGGCATTATCTTGACGATGGGGCCCTGCTCGCAGAAGCCGAAGCAACCGGTCTTGATGACCTGCACTTCGTCCTGCATGTTCTTTTCCTTGAGGATATTCTCAAAGTTCTCCAGAATCTGCTGGCTGTTGCTCGATTTGCAACCGGTGCCTCCGCAGATGAGAACGTGACTTTTGTATTTTGCCATTTCTTGTGGTTTTGGGTGATTGGTGATTTGTGGATGGTGAATTGACAAGTGTCCTGACGAGTGTACCGCTAAACGCTATATTTTATTTTGCAGGTACCCAGGGTATTGGGTTCACCATTCACCATTCACTAAATTTACTTATCAATCGTTTCGTAATTGACGGGGATAATGCCCTCAACGAGCTCGCCGTTCTGCACATACTTGGTGAGAATTTCGTCGGCGCGGTTGTTGTCGACATGTCCGAATACGATGGGGTCTTTGCCCGGCACGCGCACCTCGAGGGTGGGCTCAGCATGGCAGTAGCCCATGCAACCTGTCTGCGTGAAGACTGCGGGAATGTGCAGCTCCTCGGCTTTCTGCATCATGTGTTCCATAACCTGCTTGGCGCCGGCGGCGATACCGCAGGTAGCCATGGCTACCTTCACCTGTACGAGCGACTCGGGGTGCTCGGCCTTCTCGCGGACGTCGAGGTTTGACTGGAGCTTTTCTCTCATGGCCTTCAGGTCGGCCAAAGATTTTACTTTTGTCATTGTTGATTTATTTTAGTTAGAGGATTAATTATTTGTCAGTTAATCACAATATTAGGCATAATATGCCCACTATTGTGGACTTTGCAAAGATACCATTTTTTATTCAATTTCGCCTTGATTTTTAAATTTTTTTTTTGACAAGGAAGGCGCGTACCTCGACAGTGCAATCCAAGTGCCGCAATGTCAGTGCTGTAGGGATGTTTACAATCGTCTTTTTATGTTCTATTTTGGGAGCGATGATGCGGGAGTGTCGTCAGGGGGCAATAAATGTGGCGGTGTTTGCGTTTGGTTATGGTCATGTCTGTTTCAATAGAACATCTGAGACATCTTGGGGCGTTGCTCGACGAGGAGCTGCGCTATGAGCGTGAGAGCTACCAGACCATGCTGTCGCGTGGCGCCATGGCGGGGCAGGAGAATGTGTCGTGGCGGCGCTACCCTGTGGAGGTGACGGGCTGGCAGCGCAACGCGCTGGAACAGTTGGTGGTGGATGTGTCGTGCGACGAGGAGAGTGACTTTGAGCCCGGGAAGGCCGTGGCGTTCTTTTACATCGACAACGACGGCGTCACTATGCGCGAGCTGCCATTCACGGCTTTTGTCGATACGGCTACAGACACTGCCCTGCGCATTGCTTTGCCCAACAGCACGGCACTCAACCAGTTGCGCAGCCACACTGCCACACGCCTTGTTGGCGTGCAGCTCACGCTCGATGTCACCTCGTACAACGTCATGCGAGAGGCATTGCGAGAGGCTGCCGGAGCCACCGACGCCCGTTTGGTGAGACTGCGCGAGGTGCTGGCGGGCCCCGACAAGCCCCGTTTCCGCAGCCTGCCTCAGGTGGATCTGCCATGGCTCAACCGTGAGCAGCAGCGGGCTGTGATGCGTGTGCTGGAGGCACAGGATGTGGCCATAGTGCATGGCCCTCCGGGCACGGGCAAGACCACCACGCTGGTGGAGGCGGTGATTGAGACCCTGCAGCGCGAGACGCAGGTTTTGGTATGCGCGCCGAGCAACGCGGCAGTGGACTGGATAAGCACCCAGCTGCACCGTCGCGGCGTGGGAGTGTTGCGCATAGGCAACCCCCAGCGCATGACCGACGAGATGCTGGAGTGCAGCTATGAGCGCCGCTACGCGGCGCACCCCGACTACCCCGAGCTGTGGAACATACGCAAGACGCTGCGCAGCGGCACCGCCAATGGCAAGAGCCACGAGGCGCAGCAACGGCTGCGCCAGCTGCGACACCGCCAGACGGAGCTGGAGATACGCATACACGACGACCTTTTCAGCCAGGCCAGCGTGGTGAGTGCCACGCTGATAGGCAGCGCCTACCATATACTTGAGCGGCGGCGTTTCAGCACCCTCTTCATCGACGAGGCGGCGCAGGCTCTGGAGCCTGCCTGCTGGGCTGCCATTACAAGGAGCGACCGCGTGGTGCTGTGCGGCGACCACCAACAGCTGCCTCCCACGGTGAAAAGCCCGCAGGCGGCGCGCGACGGGCTGGCAGTGACCATGATGCAGCGGCTCGCCAAGGGCAAACGCGAGGCGGTGTCGCTCCTCACCGAGCAGTACCGTATGCACCGCGACATCATGGAGTTCCCCTCGCGCTGGTTCTACCACGGGAGGCTGCGTGCCGCCCCTATGGTTGCCGACAGGCTGGTGAGCCTCATGGACACTCCGCTGACGTGGATCGACACGGCGGGCTGCGGCTTTGCGGAGCGCGAGGGTGGGGGGGCGAGTCGCCTCAACAGCGAAGAGGCGCGGATAGTGGTGCACACCGTGCGCGACTACATAGAGACCATGGGCCTTGAGCGTGTCGTGGCCGACAATGTGGACTTTGGCATCATCACCCCCTACCGTGCGCAGCTGCGCATGATACGCAGGCTGATGAAGATGCAGCGCTATTTCCGCCGCCTGCGCGGACAGATCTCCGTCAACAGCGTGGACGGTTTCCAGGGGCAGGAGCGCGACGTGATAGTGATAAGCATGGTGCGCGACAACGACGAGGGGCAGCTGGGGTTTCTGGGCGACTTGCGGCGCATGAATGTGGCCATCACGCGTGCCCGCATGAAACTTATAATAATAGGCAACAGCGAGACACTGTGCCGTCACCCCTTCTACGCAGCATTCTACGAATACATAAAAGAGTGCGGCCAGGTGATACGGTCTGGTGTGAATGCAGTATGATTGGCAGTGAAGGAGAGCAGATAAAGTTCGATGTTAAGCTACGTTCAGAAGAATACGGTGAGGTGGCTAAAGGCGAGTGCATATTCGCCCAAAGATCGGAAGGAATAAACTGATGCGCGGGGTTATGACGCTTGCTTATTGATGAGTCCAATAGAGCAACGGCGACAGTAACATGGTCGTTATGCGCTATGGATTTATCTGCCAGTGAACTTGCCAACGAAGAACACCACGCCCGACGAGGCTTCGCGGATTACGTAGACAAAGGGGCGGTTTGCGTGGAATGTAACAGGCTGCTCTATATGTGATGATGTTGGTTCAGTCTTTACTATGGTCACAGCAGCGGCTTCCGACCCTTTTTCGTCGACCTTGATGTGGGCTTTCTGGAGCATCATGCTTATATAGACATTAGCGTTGCACATGTTCGGTATTTCGGACGAGGCATTGTCGAAAGCACGGAGTATGCCCATCTTTTTCATTGTTCCAATAAGGTCGCTGGTTTCCGACTCGGTCTCAAAACGCGGAAGCTTAAGGTAGACAGGTCTGTATCGTGACTCCGAAAGGAGCGACAATCCGTCTTTGGCAAGATAGTCAACGACATCGTCGACGCTTCGTCCTTCTTCGGGCAGCATCACTGTCATGCTCCATTCCCCGTTCCCGTATGGGATGTCCACAGCAGAAAAGATGTCGTTATTCATATATCTGTATTTCTCGTCATTCCACATAAGCGGCAGCATTATGGGGCCGTTTGCCGTGGTGAAGGTGTCTGCTTCAGTGAGTGATTCCTCGAAAGGATACTCCCAGTCGGCCTTGAAGTATATGGCGTTGAGCAGATAGGAGACGGCAAATGGATCATCGATACATTCAATAATGCGCGGTATCATGCCATTGGTGTGGTTGTTGCACCAGCTGTTGATGATGCCTAGTGACTTAGGCGAGGTGAAGTCCAACGCCTCGGCTTGGGCATCGTAATAGTTCTGCATATCATGCCGGAACTGCTTTTTCAGCGTGTAGTCCTGATTTAAGAAAATGGCATTGGCGATATGGAACCGTACTTTGGGGTCGACCATAGGCATGCTGTCAATCAATATTTTGTAAAACATGTTTATGTCGGCTGTCTCCGCATCGCCCAATCCCAGAGTGTTCTGCAGCTCTTTGCGCGTGAGGCCTTCAGCAGCATCGTTCACCATGCTGAGCGCGTAGGCGATGCTCAGTGGAGAGAACACAAAACTCTTGCCATCGGTGTTCTCCGAGTTCACAGTCTCCAGAAAGCAAAAGGCAAAAGCGTTGCTGCCTGACACAAAAGCGCGCTGATGTTCTGTAAGGATTATTTTGCATGGAGGCATCACCTCTTCTTCCACAATGGGTTTCTCCACGTTGCTGTGGCACGATGTTGCCATGCTACCCATCGTGACAAAGACCAGCAACCAAATTACTGTCAGTATCTTGTTCCGTTTCATTGCATTCTAGATGTGGTGGGGTCAGTCTTTGGGGTCATTCATGCGGTCGGTGCCCCAGACGGCGTTCATGGCTGCGAGGCATTCCTGGCGCGTGATCTCGTTTTTCTGCTGCAGGTGGCGTTGGTAGAAGACGCAGCGGGTGAGTCCCACGCGGTTGATCACCATGTCGGTGGCGAAGGCGTCGCAGGTTGGGGCTCCGCAGAGGCCGCAGTCCACCTTGGGCAGGAACTCCTTGAGGCGGTTTATGCGTTCCATTTTCTGGAAAGCCACCTTGCGGTCCTTGTCGAGGGTCATCATGGAGCGGGGCTGCACCTTGTCGACGTTGGCGTTGGCGAGTAGGTACTCGCGGTACTTGTCTATCTCGCGGTCGCGCGGCACCTCGCCGTTGCGCTCGCGTTCGGCGGCCTTGCGTGCGCGGTTGTACATGCGCTCACCAATAAGGAAGCGGTTGTCGCACGACAGCAGTGCTCCGGCGCAGCTCTGGTCGCAGGCCCTCAGCTCAAGGAATTCCACGCCTTCCACCTCGTCGTTCTCCAGCTTGTCGAGGAAGTCCATTACGTTCTGCAGTCCGTCGATGGCGTAGGAGCGCTTGGCCATGCAGAGGCGCCGTTCGCCGTTGGTGAGGGTGGAGAGGATGGCGTCGGCCGACAGGTTGGGCGACTTGGAGGGCTGGAAGCTGTAGCTCTTGCCCTGCTCTTTGATTTTCTTGTAGACGCGGTTGTAGAGCGAGTCCATGTTTATCACGCCGTCGATGATGGAGCGTTTCTCGCCCACGGGCGACTTGACGGCGGCGATCTTGGCGGCGCAGGGTGTTACATAGAATATGCCCACCTCCTCGCGCGGTATGCCGCGGTCGCCCAGAGCTTTGAGGGCGTACATGGCGGAGAGGTCGAGGGGGGCTTTGATGGGCATGATGTTGTTGACCAGCGACGGGTACTTGATCTGTATGAGTCGCACTATGGCGGGGCAGAAGCTTGAAATCAGCGGCTCGTCGTCGGCATGGTGCTCGGCGTAGCGTCCCTTGGCTTCGGCGAAGACCGAGGCCGACGACTCTACCTCGAAGACATGCTTGAACCCCAAGTCTTTAAGGGCTGCATAGATGCGTGTCACGCTCATGTCCGACGGGAACTGGCTGAGGAACACGGCGGGCAGCAGGGCTACGGAGTGCGGGTAGTCGAAGATGGACTGGAAGTCGTCCTGCTTGATGAATATGGCGTCGACGGGGCAGGCCTCGTGGCACTTGCCGCAGTCTATGCAGCGGTTTCCCTGTATGAAAGCCTTGCCGCCACGGATGCGGATAGCCTCGGTGGGGCACACCTTCATGCAGCGGGCGCAGCCTATGCAGCGCGGTTCGTTGATTTCAAGAGCGTGGTGAAACATAAGGGTGTAGTCGTTGATTACTGTTTCTTAGCTGAAGTTCACTTCCATCTCCACGGTGGTGCCTACGCCCACGGTGGATTTCACGTCGAGCTTGTCGACATTTTTCTGCATGTTGGGCAGGCCCATGCCGGCGCCGAAGCCCATGTCGCGCACTTCGGGGCGTGCCGTGGAGTAGCCTTCCTGCATGGCCTGAGCTATGTCGGGTATGCCAGGGCCTTTGTCGGCCACCACCATGTGTATCTTGTCCTCGTCGATGTCAACAAGCACCTTGCCGCCATAGGCGTGGGCAATGGCGTTGACCTCGGCCTCGTAGAGGGCCACGACGACGCGTTTCACTACCGATGGGTTGACATCGAGCTGTTTGAGGGTCTTCTTGACGGAGCTGGAAGCCTTGCCGGCATTCACAAAATCGCCTTCGATGATAGTATATTCTTGATGCACGTTGAGATGTTTTTTTTACCACAGATAATTAAAAATGAACACGAATAGAGCGAATAGCGCGAATGTTAAAGTGAAGTGGGGTTGTCTGCTAATAGAGCGGCAGCAACCCTTTCTGGAAGAGTATGCCGCAGGTCTTGAACATGGAGTAGCGGCAGCTGATGATGGTCATGTCGTTGTCCTCGGCCAGTTCGAGCATCTCGTCGGTGGGTTTCTTGTTGCGCACCAGCAGTATTTGGTCGATGTTGGCCATGTCGCAGGTGCGTATGGTCTGCATATTGCAGAGGCCGGTGATGAGGAGTGGTGTGTCGCTGAGGGTGAGCACTTCGCTCATGAGGTCGGAGGCGAAAGCGTGCGACACTTCGGTGTCGAGATTGCCTTCGCCCAAGTGCACTGTGGCCTCAAGGGAGTCTACGATTTCTCGCAAAGTCATGATTGTTTGGTTGTTTGTGTGTGGTTTAGTGTTGTTTGACCTGCCCTGTGTAGGGGCAATATTAAAATGCAAAGATATGAAAAAAAACTCATACGTAGGCAAAAATCATCTCTTGCGGGATACGAAAAATTACAGATAAAGGGGTGGTGATATACAATATTATTATTACAGGCGCGTTATTGTTGCAATCTACCTCCTAAAATAAGATGCAGCAAGACCACAGGAGTATTATCATGCCCCCGCCCCTCAAGCGTGGCGATGTCGTGGCGCTCGCGGCCACAGCCCGCAAGGTGTCGCCGCAAGAGCTGGAGGCCACCGTGGCGCTCTTGGGCTCTATGGGTCTCGAGGTGCTGATACCGCAAGGGCTTTACAGCAAGTGCAACCAGCTGGCAGGCACCGACAGCCACAGGGCGGGCCTGTTGCAGCAACTGCTCGACGACGGCGAGGTGAAAGCCATATTATGCTGCCGCGGCGGCTATGGCACTGTGCGGATTATAGACCGCCTCGACTTCGCGACTTTCCAGAAACGCCCCAAGTGGGTGGTGGGCTACAGCGACGTCACGGTGCTGCACAGCCACATACACAGCCATTGCGGCGTGGCGACCATGCACGGCGTCATGCCAATCAATATCGAAGCCACCACAAGCCTGTCCGACCCTGCTGTGGCCACGCTCTGCAACGCCCTTTTTGAGCGGCGCTTTGCCGTGGAGGCCGCGCAGCACCCCCTCAACAGGAACGGTGTCGCCGAAGGTGTGCTTGTGGGCGGCAACCTCTCGATACTCTACAGCCTATGCGGCTCGCCAAGCGCCATAGACACCCGCGGCAAGATACTATTTATTGAGGACCTCGACGAATACCTGTACCACATAGACCGCATGATGCAGAACCTCAAGCGCAACGGCATGCTGGAGGGACTTGCCGGACTGGTGGTGGGCGCCATGAGCGATATGCACGACAACGCCATACCCTACGGCAAGACCGCCGAAGAGATTGTCCGCGAGGCTGTCGACGGCTACGGCTACCCGGTGGCTTTCGGCCTCCCATGCGGACACATAGGCACTGACAACCAAGCCCTGATACTCGGAGCCCACTGCCGCCTCTCCGTGGATGTCGCAACACTACTTACAAACCAAGACTGACGCACTGTGCTACTGATATATACACCCAGGCTCAACAACCGTATAGGTTACACCCTAAACCTGATATTCAAGGATATACTGCGCGAGGAGATAGGCATCACCACCGATGTCGAGGTGTTTGGCAGGCACGATGGCGCCAAGCTGTCGTACAGCAGCAAGCGCATAGCCGATGCGCCGTATGTGAAACCTGCCGGCCTGCTCGAATCTACCAAGGTGGAGGAGCAGGAACTGACGGTAGGGGAGTATGAAGGGGGGCCGATGTTTTTCCAGGTCTACGGGCGCGACCTCGACTTCCCGTTCGACATTTTCTCGGCAGCTTTCTACCTTGTGTCGCGCTATGAGGAGTATATGCCTCACCGCGAAGACGAGCACAACCGTTTTGACCCGCGCGACAGCCTGGCCTACCGCAACGACTTCCTGCAGACAGCTGTCGTCGACCGCTGGGCTCTGCTGTTGAGGCAAAAGCTCGAGAGTTGCTACGAGGGCTACACTATGCCGCGTCGGCATTTTGACTTTGTCGACACCATAGACATCGACACCGCCTACTGCTACAAGCATAAAGGAGTGTTCCGAACCATCACGGCGGGGCTCCGCGACCTCGTCACCAGCCAATACGACGAAGTGGCGGACCGCCTGAAGACCCTCCTCGGGCGTATGGACGACCCTTACGACACCTTTGGCTATATACTGCAGCTGCGCCACCGCTACGGCATACGCAAGCAGGTGTTCTTTGCACTGCTCGCGGACTACAGCGACTTCGACAAGAACAACTCGTATGGCAATAGCGACTTCCGTGAGCTGCTGCAGCGACTGGCCGACCATGCCAAGCTGGGTGTCCACACCTCCTATTACTCCTCCGACAATCCTGCCAAAGTGGAGCAGGAGGTGGAGCGCCTCTCCGGTATACTGCATCGCAACGTGACGCGCAACCGTTTCCATTTCCTGCGCTTCAGCCTGCCGTATTCTTACAAGGTGCTGCTTCGCTACGGCATAGACAAGGACTACACTATGGGCTATGCCAGCGAGGCCGGTTTCAGGAGCGGCACCTGTACGCCACATCACTTCTTCGACCTTGAGAGCGACAGCGAGACCCCCCTAAAGGTGTACCCCTTTGCAGTGATGGACGCCACCCTCTGCAGACATCACGGCATGACGCCCGACGAGGCGGTGGAGGCTTTCCGCAAGCTCATCGACGAGGTGAAAGCCGTGGAGGGTGTCTTCATAAGTATCTGGCACAACGAGAGCCTTAGCGACCGCCGCGAGTGGGCGGGCTGGCGCCCCGTGTACGAGGCAATGCTACAATATATACAGCAAACCTTGGAAAAAAGTGATAACGAAAAAGTTTGACAAATGATAGCAATAACCGGTGCGGCAGGTTTCATAGCGAGCAACGTGGCGGCTCTCCTCAACCGCTGCGGTCGCAGCGACTTGGTGATTGTTGACAACTTCTCCGTGGACGCCAAGCGATGCAACTGGGAACCACTCCGTTACGCACTGAAAGTTGACCGCAGGGAGTTTCCGCAATGGCTCGACAGCCACCACGGCGAGGTGGAAGCCCTTGTGCATCTTGGTGCCCGCACCGACACCACCGAGTTCGACTGGAATGTCTTTGAAGAGCTCAACCTGGGCTACACCAAACAGATGTGGACCATTTGCGCGCGTCACGCCATCCCCATGGTCTATGCGTCGAGTGCCGCAACCTACGGCGACGGGTCGCTGGGCTACAGCGACAGCCTCGACATGGTGGGGCGGCTGCAACCCCTCAACCCCTACGGGCGAAGCAAGAACGAGTTCGACAAATGGGCTATTGCCCAGCGTGCCAGTGGCGTGGAGCCTCCTTTCTGGGCTGGGTTGAAGTTCTTCAACGTATACGGCCCCAACGAGATGCACAAAGGGCGCATGGCCTCAGTGGTGCTCCACACATACCAGTCGGTGATGGCGAGAGGCTACATGGAACTCTTCCGCTCGCATAGACCCGACTACCGCGACGGCGGACAGCTGCGCGACTTCGTGTATGTGGAAGATGTGGCAGAGGTGATACTCTTCATGTTGCAACACAAGCCCGAGAGCGGACTGTATAATGTGGGCACAGGCAGGGCCGAGACTTTCGAGGAGCTGGCCAGCGCCACCTTCGCGGCAATGCAGCGCCCGTGCGACATACGCTATATAGACATCCCCGTGGATATACGCGACAAGTACCAGTACTACACGCAGGCCGACATAACCCGTCTGCGCCAGGCCGGCTACGACAAACCCTTCAAAACCCTCCGCCAGGCAGTGCCTCTCTATGTGCAGCAACTGAAGGAGTTGCATTCAGTGTGATCAGAACAACCGGAGTGCCCCGATCGCTCCATGGAAATCAGAATAACCAGATTAATCAGACAAATTGATGATTAATTACAAAGAAAAACTAATCAATATAAAAGCCTTCGTGTTCGACTTCGACGGCGTCATGACCGACGGCAGTGTGTGGACCTACGGCGATGGCGAGACGGTGCGTTGCGGCAACTCCAAGGACGGCTACGCTCTGCAGTATGCCGTGAAGCACGGCTACACCATTGCCATTATATCGGGAGCCACCACGGCGAGCATAGAAAACAGGATGAGGGCTCTCGGCATAACCCAGATATATATGGGCTGTGCCGACAAGTTGGCTACGTTCAACAACTTCCTTGCAGCCAACGGGCTCGTCCCGGAGCAGGTGGTGTGCATGGGCGACGACATACCCGACTACGAGATGATGCGCCATAGCGGCGTGTCGGCGTGCCCCGCCGACGCGGCTGTCGAGATACTCTCCATTGCCGACTACATATCGCCCTTCGCAGGCGGTCGCGGCTGCGTGCGCGACATAGTGGAACAGACCCTCAGGGCGCAGGACCGCTGGTTCAAAGAAGGAGCCATGGCATGGTAAATAGCCACGGCGTATTAGCGATATGACGTAATTCCGAAATAACGAAAAAAAAAGAAAAGCCCAACCCTCTTGCAAATTAGACTGCCCATATCATTATTATTGTTGCTTGCCATAGCCGCCACAAGCCGTGGCCAGGAGAGTGTGTGGCGCGACACCAGCCGCACCTTTACCATGAAGGCCACCTACTATGCCGACAACTTTGTGGGCCGCAAGACCACGAGCGGCGAGGTCTTCTCGCAGGAGGGCTACACGGCGGCGCACCACGGATTTCCGTTACACACCCTGTTGCTGGTAACCAACATGAAGACAGGCAGTCAGGTAATAGTGAAGGTCAACGACCGTTGTCCTAAACGAGGTGTACTCGACCTCAGTCGCCGTGCCGCCGAGACCATCGATATCACCCACCGCAACGGTGTGGCACCTGTGACGGTAAGGATCATGGGGGAGGAGTACCTTGACTTCTGGCAACAGCAAGGAGAAATACGCGAGGTGATGTCGGCCGGCGCCGAGCTCACAGGCAGCCGCGAGGTTAAAAAAGCCAAAAGCAAGGCGGCAATGGCTGGCACCAAGCCCAAGCCTGCCGCCACCGACTCAAGCGCTGCCGCGAATAGTGTTAAGAGCATTGCCGAGGCCGACCACGACTGCTGGATGGTGGTGCTGTGCGTCATAACCTCACAGTACGAGACCAACCAGTCGGTTGCCAAGCTCCCCATATATCACCAAGAAAACGTGGCTATTGTGGCCGACGCCGACAACCGTCAGCTGCTGCTGACACTCGACGTGAGGCAGAACCAAAAGCTCGCGGAAAAAACACGCAAAGAAGTGTCGGGTCTCTTTCCAGACAGCTATCTTATGAAATGCCCCCGATAAGACACCATAAAAAGGCACCTTCATCCATGAATTTCTTCACGCAAAAATCGACAAAATAACCACTTTTTTGGCCTAAGATTTTTTAGTGTTGTTAAGTCGCTGTTTTATAACTAATTAATATTATTTGTGAGTTTTTTTATCGAAAAAAGTAATTGTATTTCAATTAATATTGGTATCTTTGCAAGTCAAAATAAACCTTGCCTTTAAGTGTCAAAGCAAGGGCTTTTTTGGCATATTTAATTGTTACGCAGAATATTGAGAAGAGATAATAGAGTCTTGGACATGTTAACTGGGCTATCTAAAAAAGCCGTAATTCTGCTCATAGCGGTGAGTTTTGCGTCTATTTGTCGGTCTCAGCAAGAGGCACAGTTTACGCAGTTCATGTTCAACCGTCTTTCGTGGAACCCGGCAAGCGCAGGTAGCAATGGCTCCATGTGCGCCACCCTGCTTTACCGCAACCAGTGGATGGGACTCCAGCTCGACCCTCCGATACAGGGTGCGCAGGCTGGTTCCACCCCTGTAACTTACCTCTTCTCGTTTGAGAGCCCCGTCAAACCGCTCCACGGCGGCCTTGGCGTGTTGTTCTTCATGGATAATATTGGCTACAACAGCTCCAAAGTCGTCCTGTTGGACTATGCCTTCAGGATGTACTGGGGCAAAGGCGACCTCTCAGTAGGTGTCGAAGCAGGAGCCCGTATTCAGTCGCTTGACTATAAATATCTATTTGGTTACAACGACTTTACCGGCAACCCGCAGAATCCTACCCAGCCGTCGCAGGATCCGTTGCTTTCAGGGCGCAACGGCGAGAAGGATGCCACAATCATCGACGCATCGGTAGGTATGCTATACCAAGTGCCTCATGTGTTCCATTTTGAGTGGTCGTTGAAGAACTTGCTCGCCGGTGCCAATAAAGACATTAATTTCAAGAACGCGCGTATACTTAATTTGGGGGCAGGCTACGAGTATGTGTTGCCATCCAACCCCTCGTTCCATCTGAGACCTTACGCACTCTTCAAGAGCGCCGATTTCAACCTCCACACATGGCAGCTCGATGTGGCTTGTCTCCTCGAATACCAGGCAGCCTTCTGGGGCGGTGTGAGCTACAGGGTCAACGATGCAGTGTCGTTCCTCTTCGGTGTCAATGCAAAGAAATTCCGCATAGGCGCAAGCTATGATATAACAACCTCTCAACTTGGCGTTTACAAAGATGGTCGAAGCAATGGTACCGTGGAGTTGTATCTGCGCTACTGCTTCAAAGTCATTGTGCCGCCCAAGCCGCCTTCAATATACCGCAACACCCGCTACATCGACTAACCGAGCAGCGCCAATTGAAACCCCAACGCCCCAAACTGCGTATAATAAAGGAAGACACTCACCAAAAAGCAAATCCAGAGAATCAGCAAAAATACAAGAGAGACCAGGTTACCTATGGAATAATAGAGAAACCAGTCACCCTTAAACAAAAGATAAAAACACAAACCCCAAAGAGATATGAAAAAGTTTTGTTTGATAGCAGCCAGTGTGGCTCTTATGTGGAGCTGTTCCACAGCCGAGAGAGGCGAGCTCATAGGCGTTGAGAACCGCCCCTACTTTGAGGATATAGACCTTAGCGGCATGGTTTTCATAGCCCAAGGTAACTACAGTATGGGTTCGGGCACCCAGAATGCCACTTATGGCATCCCCGCGCAACCCCGCACCATGCAGGTTGCCTCGTTCTTTATGGATGAGACCGAAATCACCAACAACGAGTACCGTCAGTTCGTGAATTTCGTAATAGACTCCATAGCTCGCCGCATGTGCGGTGAGGCCGGTATTGACGGATTCCTTATTGAAGAGGACCAGTACGGCGAGCCCATCGAACCCGCCATGCTCAACAAAAAGACCCGTATACTTTGGGCCGAGCAGGAGTACCGTGAGGCTCTCGAAGACCTCTATCTGCCTGAGAAAGACCGCTTCTATCGCCGTCGCGCCATCGACCCGACCAAACTCAACTATGAGTATTACTGGATTGACTACGCCGAGTCGGCAAAGAAAGAGGGTGCCACCTCCGTCAAGACTGAGCACAAAGGCACCATGTTCGCCGACCGTCCCAAGGGTCTCACCAACCGTTCGTCGCTTATCAAACGCGAAGTGGTCAACGTATACCCCGACACCCTCTGCTGGGTACACGACTATACCTATAGTATGAACGAGGACTTCACTCGCATGTATTTCACCTCACCGGCTTATGACAACTATCCTTGCGTTGGTGTGAGCTGGGTGCAGGCCAAGGCTTTCTGCGTGTGGCGTTCCAACATGCTCAACCAGCACCTCGAGAGTGTCAACTACTCGCTGATGAACGACTTCCGTCTGCCTACCGAGAGCGAGTGGGAGTACGCTGCCCGTGGCGGCATTGCTGCCGAGAGCTACCCGTGGGGCGGCCCCTATGTGCGCAACGTGTCGGGCTGCTTCCTCGCCAACTATGAGCCCCTCAAGGGCGCATACGACGACGATGGCGGCGTGAAGACCCTCATGGTTGGTCACTACGCACCCAACGACTACGGCCTCTATGACATGGCTGGCAACGTCAGTGAGTGGTGCTACGATTCCTACAACGAATCCACCTACATAGTGGCCAACGCCATGATACCGTACTACAACTACAACGCCAAGGAAGAGGATCCCTCGGCCATGAAGCGTAAAGTGGTGCGCGGCGGTAGCTGGAAGGACCAGAAATACTTCATCCAGGTGCAGACCCGTACCTATGAGTTCCAAGACACCAGCAAGTCGTATATCGGCTTCCGTTGCGTGCAGCCTTACCTTGGCCGCGTGAAGGGCGACAACCTCAAGACCGCCACCAATGTGTCGCGATAGCAGGTGATTGTCTTTAAAATTGAAAAACACAAATACAAACCAATTAAATAACACAAACACTTAACAGTTATGAGTTTTATAGACAACTTAGTCAGGAGCAAAGGCTACAAAAACTTCATGTCCAAACTCTACGGCTGGGGCGCTGCCGTTGTGATTATCGGCGCCTTGTTCAAAATTAACCACTGGCCTGGCGGAACACTGATGCTCATTATCGGTATGGGTACAGAGACCGTCATCTTCTTCCTCTCGGCTTTCGAGCCCCCTCACGTGGAGTGGGACTGGAGCCTTGCCTATCCTGAACTTGCCGGCATGCCCGTTGAGGGTGAAGGCGAAGGCGAGGGTGGCGAGCAGGGAGATACCACCGTTGTCACCAAGACTAAGCTCAGCTCTGATCCTCTAACTGCGCAACTCGACAAGATGCTCGAGGATGCCAAGATTAGTCCCGAACTTATTGACCGTCTCGGTCAAGGCATGCAAAACCTTGCCGACTCGGCCACCTCGATGAACAGCATGGCCACGGCCACGGCTGCCACCGACAAGTTTGTGTCCAATATGGATGTGGCCGCCAACGCCGCCGGTCAGCTCTTCGAGAGCATGAAGGGAGCCCCCGAGGCAGTCACCACACTCACCAATATCTACAAAGAGACAGCCCAGTCGCTCAGCGGCGGCGATGTGTCGTATGCCGGCGAACTCAAGAAGATGGCCAGCAGCCTCTCGTCAATCAACGCCATGTATGAGATACAGATGCAGAACTCCACGGCCCAGCTCGAAGCCACCAAGGAGGTGCAAGACCGCATACAGACTATGGTTGCCAACTTCGCCGACTCCGCCGAAGGCGTGCTCAAGTACAAGGAGCAGGTCGACGCGCTCACACGCAAGGTGGCCGAGCTCAACAACGTGTATGGCAACATGCTGGCTGCCATGCAGACTCGTGTAAGCTAATAACAAGGCGCTACACTCACTCAAAATAACACAAATACCCTTAAACTAAGTATTAAAACATGAGTGCATCAAACTGTCCGGAAACCCCGAGACAAAAAATGATACAGATGATGTACCTGGTGTACACCGCCATGTTGGCTCTCAACGTTGCAGCTACGGTGCTTGAGGGCTTCAGGACGGTGGGCGACGCCATGGAGAAGTCTAACTTCAGTGTGGGTCAGAAGATTGTAGACTCATACGACCAGTTCGACCGTTTGCACGAAAACAATCCTGAGAAGACCGCTGTTCAGTACCAGAAAGCTCAGGAAGTCCGCAAACTATCGCACGACTTGAAGTATTATATCGACACTCTGAGCTATGGTTTGATTTGTTATGTGCAGGCCGAAGTGACCCCGTTGGATCACAGTAGTGGCAAAAAGTCCGTGAAATTGCCCAAAGTGAAAATCAGAGAAGGAGCTCCAGATGATGGCAAGTTTTATATTGACACAGTGAAGCACCTGGTGCGCAACTACGGTCTTGAGATTATTGAGAAAGCCGACAACAACAACGATGGTACGCGTTACTTTTTCAACGGAAGCGAACCCAAGCAGCCCGCTGAAGACTGTCGCTGCATGGTGCTCAAAAGACGTATCATTGAGTATAAGCAGAAGTTGAAAGAAATACTTGGTCCCGATTCTTCGGAAATTCAGATTGCACTAAACGTGGAGGGCAACAATTTCCACAATGAGCATGGCGGCAATGGTATTTCGTGGGAGATGGTCAACTTCGACAATACCATTATTATTGCCGACGTGGTGGTCCTGCAGCGTCTGCGTGCCGAGGTTATGACAGCCGAGTATGATGCAGTGCGTATGCTTTACAACCAAGTCTCCGCAGATGACTTCAAGTTCGACCAGGTCAAGACCATGGTTCGCCCCACCTCCAGCCTTGTTATGCAGGGCGGCAAGTATGAGGCCAGCGTGGGTCTCGGCGCTTTCGACAGCAAATCGCCGTTCCGCGTTGTCATCAACGGTCAGAGCTATACCAGCGATGGTGGTGCTGTTGAATTCAGCCAGACCGCCACAGCTCCCGGCGAGAAGAAACTGCACGGTACTATTTATGTAAAGAAAGACAACGAAGAGAAGTCGTATGATTTCGACGAGTCATACTTTGTCATGGAGCCCATGGCGGTGGTCTCGCTCACCCAAATGAATGTGGTCTACAACGGTATAGACAACCCCGTGAAGATATCTGTTCCCGGTGTCGCCGCCAAAGACCTTGTGGTTGAGATTAAGGCCCCCGCGGACGGCAAAACCCCCGGTGCTGCCACTATCATACCTGAGGCAGGGAAGGCTGGCCACTATATTATCCGCCCAAGCAAACTTGGTAAAATCGAGGTCAGTGTGAGTGCCAAGATGGACGGCAAGCAGGTTCGCCACATGGGTTCGTATGATGTCCGTGTGAAGCGTATCCCCGACCCGGTTATCATGATTGGTTCAAACAAACCAGGCTCTATCCTCTTCAAAGCTGAGTTTGAGTCTAACCCCATGCGCGTCACGATACCCGATTTCGACTTCCAGTTGGCTACGCCTCTGCGCCTGGAACAGTATGAGTTCAGCGTGTCGGGTAGCGGTAAACTGCCCGAGACAGTGCAGGGCGGTCGCCTCGGTCCTGAGCAGATAAGCCTTATCAAGAACGCTCGCAAGAACTCCAAGGTATATATCTCCAGCTCCATCAAGACCCCCGACGGTGTGTCGCACCCCATCGACGTGTCGTTCCGTATCAAGTAACCATATTAAAAACCAACGATATGAAAAAGTTATTGTTTTGCATCGCTTTGCTGGCTTCCAGCTTAGGCATCGCCAGTGTCTCGGCACAGACGATCATCGACCAGGAAGACGAGTCGAACTTCAACGACTTTTATCAGAAGACCCTCACCAAAGGGAAACAGGCCATACCCTACGCCTATCTGCGTGAGAGCGACGTGGTGTGGGAAACTGCCATCTGGCGCACTATCGACTTCCGTGAGAAGTTCAACCAGTTCTTCTATTTCCCCGTCAGCGACGAGAAGGGTACCAACAACCAAGGTCGCCGCAGCCTTATCACCACAGTGATGCAGGCTCTCGCAAGTGGCGAGATAGAGGCGTTTGAGGACGACGACATGCGTATCCCCAAAGATTATCAGAAAATTTTCGACGAGTTGAACCGCGAGAACCACCGTACAGTAACCGACTATGACGAGTGGGGTGATGAGACCGGTACGCATGACACGGTTATCCGCGAAGAGTTTGACCCCGGCAAGGTTTTCAAGATCAATCTCAAGGAGTATTGGTACATAGACAAGCAAGACACCCGTCAGAAAGTGCGTGTCGTCTCTATGCAGTTCATCTATTTCTACTGCAAAGACCGTGGCGACACCAAAGAGTGTATGGACGCCAAGATGTTCTGGGTTCCCATGAACGATATGCGTGTGCGTAACATACTGGTAAAATCCAACGCCTACGACGAGAACAACAACAACGCCTACCGCACCTACGACGATGTGTTCATTGACCGTTACTTCGACAGTTATGTCTACCGCGAGAGCAACCGCTTCAACCGCGAGGTGACAGACTACGTGACTGGTACTGATGCCATCATCGAATCGCAGAGCATTGAGGACAAGGTGTTCAACATCGAGTCCGATATGTGGGAGTACTAAGCGTTTGACTTTACACAAGAATTTAATAAAAGAGTCGAGGGCTGTCAACAAGCACTTGGCTCTTTTTTAATTACGCATAACCATCAATCCGACAATATCCATAAAGCCCCTTTGCCTCATTCTGCTGCTCTGTTATGTTTGGGCTGGTGGCTCTATGGCTGTTGGCCAAACGGTGATAGACGAAGAGCCTGCCACCAACTTCAACGACTACTACAAGCGCGAAGAGCTCAAAGGGCGACGCTCGCCCACCATGCCCTACGTGCGTGAGGACAACGTGGTGTGGGAGACCGCCATCTGGCGCACCATAGACTTCCGCCAGAAGTTCAACCAGTTCTTTTATTACCCGATAGACCGCAAAGACACGCGGGGCCGCATCAACCTCGCTTATATGCTGTGGGATGGCATTGCATCGGGTCTGCTGCCAATCTATGAGGACAGCGACCTCTCCGTCCCTATGGACAACGAACGCTTTGTGTACCGCTTCACCAAGTCGGACACAACCTACCTCGACATTATTGACGAGAACGAGGATTACCATTATCAAGCCATTGTCATTCCCCACGAGTTTTCGTCGGACGACATCTATCTGTTGCGTCTCAAAGAGGTGTGGTACATAGACAAACAGGACACCCGCCAGAAGGTGCAGATACTCTGCTTTGCGTTGGCAATAAACATGTACAAGGAGGACAATGAGGGCGACCGTAGCTATCTGGGCACCGCCGACCTTTTTTGGGTTCCTATGCTCTCTTCGCAGGTACGCTCCATGCTCTGCAACCACGAGACCTATCAGGAGGGAAGCATTGCCCATCTGCCCACCTGGGACCAGATATTCGACACGCGTATGTTCGACAGCTACGTGACGCGTGAGTCGAACCGTTTCAACCGCACCATCAGCGAGTATGTGACGGGCATCGATGCCATTTTGGAGTCGCAGCGTATTGAAGACCGCGTGTTCGAGATGGAAAGCGACATGTGGGAGTATTAGCGAACAACCTTAAAACCGTTTAATCCTAACCCCTAACAACCTTACCCCTTATGATCGGAAATTTTGCTTACCACAACCCCACCAAGCTTTATTTTGGTGAAGAGTCGCTGAAGAACCTTGTCGGCGAACTGAATAACTATGGACATACCGTCATGCTCAGCTACGGCGGCGGCAGCATCAAGCGCAACGGCATATACGATGCCGTGACAGCTGCTTTAAAAGAGGCAGGGAAGGCTGTTGTTGAGGACGCTGGGGTAATGCCCAACCCCACCTACGAGAAGGTTCAGGAGGGCTGCAAACTGGTGCGCGACAACAATGTCGACCTGATTCTTGCCGTTGGCGGCGGCTCCACCATAGACTACGCCAAGGCAGTCTCTGCTTCGGCCTATTGTGAGGAAGAGCCGTGGGAGAAATACTGGGTGCATTAGGGCAAGCCAAGCTGCAAGACCATCCCCGTGGGCGCCGTGCTCACCATGGTGGGTACTGGCAGTGAGATGAACGGAGGCAGCGTCATCACCAACCGCAAGGCAGGCTTCAAGCTCGGCAAAGTGTTCGGTCCAGACCTCTATCCGCGTTTCGCGGTGCTCAATCCGCGCTTCACCATGACAGTGCCGCAGTACCAGATGGTGGCTGGGTTCTTCGACATTATGAGCCACCTCATGGAGCAGTATTTCGCGGGCACCGCCGACTGCACCACCGACTATATTAACGAAGGTCTTATGCGCTCGCTTGTCCACAGCACTCGTGTTGCCGCCAAGAACCCACAGGACTACGAGGCCCGTGCCAACATCATGTGGACTGCCACATGGGCACTGAACACCCTGCTTAAATGCGGCAAGGGCGGCGACTGGGAAGTCCACCAGATAGGCCATGCCATCGGATTGGTCACCGATGCCACACACGGCATGACGCTTGCCAGTGTCTCGTTGCCTTATTACCGTCATGTGATGCGCGACGGCCTGCACCAGTTTGTGCGTTTTGCCACCAATGTGTGGGGTGTACGTCCCGATGGCAAGAGCGACGAGCAGGTGGCCACAGAGGGTCTTGCCTGTCTGGAAGCTTGGATGAAAGAGATAGGTGTGGTGATGCATTCCAAGGAGCTTGGAGTCAATGAAGACAACCTGCAGGCTGTTGTCGATGCAGTGCTTATCCTCCCTGTAGGCTACCGTACTCTGACCCGTGACGAAGTGGTCTCCATCCTACGCGAAAGCATGTAACGCAGTTTATAGGGTAATAATGGTACGAGGGTTGCGCCTGCGGCGCAACCCTCGTACCATTGTATTGTTTTAGTGTCTGTAGGATTTAGAAGTAGAGGTCGCGTTCGCCGTCGCCTATCTTGCAGAGGTTGCCTTCCACGCGTTTCTTCAGCTCCTCTTTGCTGAAGGTCTGAGTGAGCTGTTTGAGCAGTGCGAGGCCTTTTGCCTTGGTTTCTGGAGAGGCGTAGTCTTCCAGATACTCGCGGAAGGTGAACATGGCGTTGGGTTTGCAGTATTCCTTGATGAGGCCTGGCTTGGCGAGGTCCATGAAGTCGGCTCCCACACGTCCTTTACGGTAGCAGCCGGTGCAGAAGCTCGGTATGTAGCCGCCGTCGATCATCATGCTTATCACCTCGTCGAGCGAGCGGTGGTCGCCCAGGGTAAACTGTGCGCCGGTCTTCTGGTGGTCGGTCTGTGCGTCCATGCTGCCTTCGCCCTCGTCGTATCCGCCGGGGTTTGTCTCGCTGGCGGCGCTGATCTGGCTCACGCCGTACTTCACCAGCTCGTCGCGCATCTCGGGCCGTTCGCGGGTCGAGATGATAATGCCAGTGTAGGGCATGGCAATGCGGATAATGGCTATTATCTTCTTAAAGTCCTTGTCGTTGACAGGGTGGGGTATGTTCTGGGCAAGGCTGAAGGGAGTGCCTTCTGCCGGCTCTATGCGTGGGAAACTCACGGTGTGCGGGCCGCAGCCGTAGTCCTCTTCGAGGTGGCGGGCATGCTCCATGATGGCGAGTATCTCAAAGCGGTAGTCCACTAAGCCGAAGAGCACGCCGAGGCCCACGTCGTTGATGCCACCCTCCATGGCGCGATCCATGCAGGTGAGGCGGTAGAGATAGTCGCCTTTGGGAGTGTTGGCAGGGTGGAACTTGGCATACTCCACGGGGTCGTAGGTCTCCTGAAAGCACACATAGGTACCTATCTTCTCGGCTTTGAGCTTGGCAAAGTCTTCCACGCTCATGGGCGCCAGCTCCACGTTGATGCGGCGTATGGTGCTGCCTTTCTCGTCCTTGGCGGCGTAGCAGCGGCGGATAGCCTGCACCATGTAGTCGGCGTCGTTGCGCGGGCTCTCGCCGCAGATAAGCAGGGCGCGTTTGTGTCCCATGCGTAGCAGCTGCAGCGTCTCGGCCTCAATCTCGTCCATGGTGAGGATTTTGCGTTTCAGCGCCTTGTTGTCGCGGCGAAAACCGCAGTACACGCAGTTGTTGACGCAGGCGTTGCCTGTGTAGATGGGGGCGAAGAGCACGAGGCGTTTGCCGTAAATCTCTTCTTTGCAGTAGTGGGCTGTGTCGAGTATCTTCTGTATGTCGGCTTCTTCCTCCACACAGAGCAGTTTTGCCACATCCTCAAGGTTGAGGCCTTTAAGCTTGCGGGCTTTGTTGAGGATGTCGTTCAGTTGTTGTTCGCTGGGTGCGTTGTTCTCCAACAGACCGTACAGCTTGTCGCGGTCGATGAAATTTTGATTTCTCATTATTATTAGTGATTAGTAATTGCTTAAAACTTACAAGGTATACCCCCCAGTCTGGCCCCAATAACTATATTTTGGCACTGAGTTTAGTCACGACGGCTTTGCTTTCCACGCCGTCGATGCGTCCAAGTTTGCCGCAGGCGTTGTTGATGTCGTCGACGCTACCCTCGACAATAAGGGAGATGACGGCCACGTTGCGGTCGCGGAAAGGCAAGCCTTGCCGACACATGATGATGTGGGAAAAATCCGAGATGATACTATTGACCGCAGCAGTTTTCGTGCGGTCCTGCACAAGCATAGTAATTGTGCCTATTCTCTTTTCCATTAGGTTTTACGCTTTTGGGTCAGACTGGCTTTAACTATTTGTTGGCTATCTTTCAAATAGATAGGCAACAATGGCGCTCTCTGTGAGTCCATTGCAAAGATACGCCTAAATTTTCAAACAAGTGCTAAAAGCAAAAAAAGTTATCAACACCCCCGGAAAGTCTCCTCCGTATTTGCAGGCAGCCACAGGTCAGTGCCTTGCCATAGTTATTGGGCTTTGAAGTGCAGTTGGCGGGTGGTGTCCCATTTTTGGAGAGCCTGACGGAAGGCTTTGTAGTCTTTGCCTTCGAGGGTGCCTGCGGTGAGTGTCATGGTGCGCGTCACCTGCACGGTGTTGGCGGTGCGACGTATGGTTACGCCTATGTCCCATTTGCCTTCTTTGCTGCTCTTGAAGTTCAGCTCTTTGGTTAGCAGCTGCAGGTTGAGGCTGTCGGGTAGAGCAAGGGTGTAGGTGTAGCTTTCGCAGGCGTTGGGGATGTTGAGCGGCGCGGTGCGCACGGAGGTGAGCAGCTGTGAACGCAGGTCGACATGGCCACTGTCGGCAGGCAGCTCCACGAGGTAGTAGCTGTTGCCGAGGTTTGTGGGTGCCCACGCAAGCTGGCGGTTCACAATGATGTCCGACGGGCGTGCGAGGTCGGGTATGAAGAGCGGCGGCTTGCGGGTGTCGGTGGCCGACATAAGGTAGTCTATGCCGTCAATGGTGCATTGCACGAGCCATTTGGAGTTGCGTAACAGCACCTGAGCCTGGTATCCGGCCTGGCGGAGCATTGCGGCGAGGAGTATGTTTTTCTCTATGGCGGTGCCGCATCCACTGTTCCACACCGTGGCGGCGTTGGCGTGTTGGAAGTTGAGCTGGTTGGGTTGCAGGTTGTTGAGGCGTATATAGTCGACCACGTAGTCGCGCAGCGTTGCGGCGTATGCCACGGGGTCGTCCTTTGTGAGGTTGGAGATGGTGCTGGCGGCATCGGGGATGGTTTCGCTGTCGATGGTGAAAAGGGTGGGGTAGTCCTCGGGTTTGACGCTACTGACCACGAAGTGTTTGCCGTTGGTATTTGCGGGCATATAGCTGTCTATGGTGCTCTGTGGGATATTGGTGAGGCTGTAGGTGTTGCCGTTGTGAGAGAAGTCGGCGTCGTACGTTGCGTAGAGCATGTGCTGAGGGTCGTCGATAACCACCTCGAAGTGTTTCACGGGGCAGTCCATCACTGTGCTAAACTCGTCGTAGAGTTTGTTGCTGCGGCGGTGTATGGTGTAGTCGAGCACTATGGTGCAGCCATATTCGAGGGCTGTGTGGACCAACGCCATCTCGCGTAGCGCATTGTAGCGGCCGCAGTTCTGCGCTTCGGAGGGCAGCTGCTCTACAAAGGCGTTTGGCGGTGTGGTTACTTTTGAACCGTCGGCGCGAACGGTGTAGCTCTCGTT
This sequence comes from Bacteroidales bacterium, assembly GCA_017454015.1. GTDB lineage: Bacteria > Bacteroidota > Bacteroidia > Bacteroidales > P3 > Colimorpha. Next base: position 24,153 of record JAFTDW010000019.1, read on the forward strand.
GATTTTGAGGCTCTCAAAGGATGGGTTGTACACAATGAATGTCTCACCTTTGTCGGCGTAGGCCGTGAAAGCGCGGTTGCGTATGAGCTTCAGCTCTTTGCGCAGGGTTATGTCTATGGTGCCGTCGGCACCTACCTTGTAGGTGCGGCGCAGGAGCTGGTACTCGGCGTCGGGCTGCGCCATGGCCGGTATTGCCGCCGCTATTATGGCAATTATGATTAGTGTCCTTTTCATTTTTTTTGTTCTTTCCTGATATGACTAGTGATTCTAGTATTTCTAGTGATTCTAGTATTATAGTTATACTAGTTGTTGTTTTTCTTGCTGGCTATTTTATTATTACTATAGGTGTTGAGGCGAGCACTTTCTGGTTGGCCACTGCCAGTCGGAATGCCGGCCAGTCGGCAGCGTCGTATATGCGTTTGTTGAGCATGACGCTCTCGCCGAAGGTGAGGGTCTCACCGCCGTCGAGCCAGTAGCTGCATCCGAAGTTGACGGCAGGTGTCACTATGCCGTGCAGGCGGCGGGCGAAGCTCACGCGGCTGTATTTGCCCGGCAGCTTTATCTGCTCGTTGATTTCTACGAGGCGTGAGCAGCGGTCGCTAAAGGGGTACTGGCGCACCTCGAGGGTGGTGTCAAATCCGAGGTGTGCCATGGCGCGGCTGTAGAAGTTGCGAGCAGAGAGGGGAATGAATATTATCTCGTTGTCGGTAACGGTGGCGTAGTCGGGGATGGTGTAGTTGTAGGTGATGGTTACCGGCTGTTGCAGATACTGTTCGTCGTCGGTGTAGGTTACCTTGGTGATCTCGGCGCGCGGGTCAATCTTGAGCAGTTCGAGTTCGAGGTTGCGCTGCCACTCGCTCTTGCGGCTGCTGAACACTCCTCGAACGGCCTTGTCGCTCTGTCCCTCGGCGGTGATGGTTATGGTGCCTTTGAGGGTGCCGTTCTTGCTTATTGTCGACTTGCCAAATATGCGCACATAATGCTTGTCGGCAGCCGAGAGGGGTGTGTACATAAGGTCGGCGCCCTGTGGCAGGCCCATGAGGTAGCCTTGCTGCTGTTCGGCGCTGGACCATAGCTCGCGCACGTTGGGTACCCATGTGGGGTCGAGCATCTCGAAGCGTCCGTTGCGGTGTTGTACGGCGCATACGCTGTGGTTGAACTGGTCGGCAGGCAGGTCGTCTATGCGTTCGCCTGCCATAGTCATGGCGGCGTATGCCTTGAAGCCTGCGGCCCGCAGCATGGTGATGAGCATACTGGCTTTGTCCTTGCATACGCCGCAGCGGTCGGTGAAGTTCATCTGGGCGTTGTGAAGGGTGTATCCCTCGCCTTTGCCCATGCTGATGCCTGCATAGCGTATGTTGTCTGCAACCCAGTGGGTCAGTATGCCTATGCTGTCGCCCTCGCTGCGTGCGTCTTTGAGCAGTTCGCGCACCTTGGCGCTCACCTCCGGTGTAGTCTTGAAGCTGCCGTAGTCCTCGTTGACGTTGTAGAACCACACCGATTTCGACTGCCAGTTGGGGGCGGTGCTGAGCAGCAGCTTGCATTGTATGTCGTTGTTGGCGAGCGAAGAGGGCTCTCGCTTGAGCGGCATGATGTCGCGTTTGGTGAAGGTGTAGGTCACCGTTGAGCCTTGGCGTGCCACGGCGGTGTCGACGGTGCCGTTGTACACTTGGTAGCGCAGCTTTTTGGTGTTGGGTACGCTCACCGAGTATACTTTGAGTTTCACAGGTGCGCCCGACCAGAAAGGCACTATGTCGTAAAAGTGTCCGCGCATGGGCGGTATGTAGCGGCTGTCGTCGTCGTTGAGCAGAGCGTAGGTGAAGCCTTTGCGGTAGGTGGTTACCTCCAGCTCCTCGCCGGGTTCGAGGTGCCCAACCTCCACCATCTTCTGGCTGGCGCCCCAGTATATGAGGCGTGCCGGAGCAACGTAGTCGTAGACTGTGGCACTGCCGCCTTTGCCGACGAGCAGGGTGGTGGAGCCGTCGTTGCGGCTCACCTTCACCTCGCGGAACTCCACATAGGCCGACTGCGGGTCGTAGTCAATCTTCACCACGCTGTTGTTGCGGCAGCCTGTCTCGTCGATCATGCGTATCTTATAGTGGTTGACCACATGGCTCAGGCCGCTCTCTTCCATCTCCACGTGTGTGGAGTCGTAGAGCGTAACTTGGTGCTGCCCTTTGTATTTAGGCAAGGCTTGCTCTTGCGCGATGGCGGCAAGCCCCGGCAGGAGCATAAAAAGGGCAATAAGCGGAATATGCAGTCTGTGTTTCATATTCGGTGATTTTTGAGTTTATAGCGTGCCGTGGTGCGTATAAACAGGGTTATTATTATTGGCAGCACGGCGGGGTTGTACTGTTGCGGCAGGAGAGCGAAGCCTCCGGCGGCTACAAGGAGCATGACCATAAGCGCCAGCGTTACCCAGCGCGATGGGTGCCGCCATCGGATGAGCAGATATATAAAAAGCGGGTTGGCCCACAGCAGGTTCCAGTTGGCCTTGGTGCAGTAGTGGTCGGTGCACAGCCACATAAAAACGAGCACCACGGCTATTAACGAGGCGGTGCCAAATAAAGCCATGTCGAGGCCGTTGAGGCTGAACCCTCTTCTCAGCTGCCATGCTGTCAGAGCTGCCACTGCTGCGAGGAACAGCCAAAACACGAGGCTTGGGTCTACACTCGGGTTGGGAAGGGTGCGTGTCTCGTCGAGCAGCAGCTCCTGCGAGGCTGCCAAAGGCAGCATGGTCGCGCCTTTGCGACACGTCAGGGCGGCTTGCTCCATCAGCTCGCAAGGCAGAAAAGCGCGTTCGTGCATGTCTGTAGCCTTGTCGCAGCGCTGCCCCAGCAGCAGGTCTACCCCAAACTGCCACCACATAAGCTCTCTGCCGGTGTAGCTGCAGAGCAGCTGGCGGTAAGTGCGGTCTGGCTCGGTATTGGCTGTCGCGACGGCAGGCTTGTCGGGGTCGAGGCACTGCTCTATCATGTCGCGTGCGCGGGTGGCGCAGTTGTCTTTTATAAGGTCGTAGCGGTAGTAGCGGTTGGCTTCGAGGTAGTTTTCTTCGAGGGCACAGAAGAGTCTCTGCACCTCGTCGTGGCTGAGCAGCAGTGTCTGCTGACGCACCCAGCGCCCCTCATATGCGTATTCGGCCATGAAGTATCTGTAGTCGGTGCGCGAGAGGCAGTAGTCGAGCTTGCCGCGAGCAAAGGTGAGGTAGAAGTGAGGTGTGTTGAAGTCGAAGGTGCCGTAGTTGTAGACCAAGTCGAGGTGTATGGCGGGGTCTGTAACGCGAATGGCGGTGTGCCCGAAGGTGGTGTAGAAGTCGTTGCCCGGGCCGCAGGTTACGAGGCTGGCGCGTGCACTGTCGGAAAGAGCGAGCTGCCCCAAGTAGCTCTGCGCCTTGGCAGGTACAAGCCAGAGCGTGAACAGCAGTGCAAGCACTATTTTCGTCAGCGACTTCATTTCCTCGATATGACGTTATTACGTTATTTCGATGTCTTGATTTTATATCATCTTGAGGTAACCCACCTCTTTCTCGGTGAGTTCGCGCCAGCGTCCGCGGGGCAGGTCTTTCTTGGTAAGTCCGGCGAATACCACGCGGTCGAGGCGTACCACATCGTAGCCCAGGGCTTCGAAGATGCGGCGCACTATTCGGTTGCGTCCCGAGTGGAGCTGTATGCCTATCAGGCGGCGGTCGTCGCCGGTGCCGGCGTACTGGATGTCGTCGACTTTAATGAAGCCGTCGTCGAGTTCAAAACCCTCGCGTATTTGTTTCATGTGCTCGTGGCTGAGCGGCTTGTCGAGCAGGGCTTCGTATATCTTGTACACGCGTGTCGAGGGGTGGGTGAGTTTCTTGCTGAGTTCGCCGTCGTTGGTGAAGAGCAGCAGCCCCGTAGTCTGCCTGTCGAGGCGTCCCACAGGGTATATGCGCTCACGGCAGGCGTTGCGCACAAGCATCATGACTGTCTTGCGGTTCTGCGGGTCGTCGAGGGTGGTGATATAGTCTTTGGGTTTGTTGAGCAGTATGTAGCGTTTGGTCTCGCTCTGTAGCCGTTCGCCGCCGTACACCACCACGTCGCCAGGCTTCACCTTGTACCCCATCTCGGTAACCACCTTGCCGTTGACGCTTACGCTGCCAGCGGCAATCAGCACGTCGGCCTCGCGCCTCGAGCAGATACCTGCGTTGGCAATGTATCGGTTGAGACGTATGGTCTCGTCGTTGTTTTCTTCGAAACCTCGTTTTCTGGCTGCGGCAATGTGAGCAAGCTCCCATTGCTCTTGCTTAACGAAAACGTTGGCAGGGGTGGCTTTTCTTGCAGGACTGGTGATTTTGGGGCTTCTGGTATTGCTAGTGCTCCTGGTGTTGCTAGTACTCCTAGTGCCCCTAGTGTTACTGGTTTTCCTAGTGTTACTAGTGCCCATGGGTTGGCTGGTGCTTTTTGGGGCTCTAGTGGTTTTAGGCTGGGTTGGTTTCTTCATTTAAAATCTCATTTTGTAGGGGAAGGCGGTGTCGAGTTCCTGTTTGTTGCGGAGACCCGCCACTGCGCTGGCCAATATTAGGAATATGTCGAGGTTGTGCTCTTTTAGCCATGTCGAGGCTTGCTCGTCGCCTCGGCAGGCAAGGGCGAAGGTAAGGTTGACGGGGTGCATATTGTTCTGCATCCATACCCTTGAGTTCTGGTCGCCGTCTATGGCATGGCTCACTATGCCGAGCCATCCGTGGCCGTTTTGCGTGAGCCACTGCTCGGCCTCTATGTCGTCCTGCAGCATGTTGCTGAATGCGGCCAACTCCTTGTAGCCATTGTTTGCTAGCCACTTGAAGTAGTCTTCACGCTCGCCGTCTATGGCCTTGGCCAGCAGCAGCAGCACTTTGACGTCATATTGTTCCAGCCCTTTACGCATCGTTTCGTTTCATGGTTTGGCGGTCGATACTGTATGTGCACCCTTTTTGTCGCACTACTGCCGTATGGAGGCGCCGAGCTGGCTCTCCATCTGTTTTTGCAGGCGGCTCATCACGTTGTCTATCTGGGTGTCGGTAAGGGTCTTGTTGTCGTCTTGCAGTATGAAGCTGACGGCATACGATTTCATACCTTCGGTGACGCCCTTGCCTTCGTATACGTCGAAGAGCGACACGCGTTTGAGGAGCTTCTTCTCGGTGGCGAAGGCTGTGCGCTGCACATCGTCGAAGGTCACCTCCTGGCGCAGTATGAGGGCAAGGTCGCGCCGCACCTCCGGGAACTTGGCTATCTCGCAGTAGGTCACCTCTTTCTTTGGGTATATGGAGAGTAGCAGATCCCAGTTGATGTCAGCGTAGTACACCTCCTGTTTGCAATCCATGCGTCGCAGGGTCTCTTTGCCCAGGCGGCCTATGGAGAGCAGTTGCTTGTGGCTGTCCTTAAGGGTGTAGGAGAGTCCTTCGGCATAGTATTTCTCGCTGGCTGCGGCTATGACGAGGCGGGTGGGGTCCACGCGCATGCGGTGCAGAATGTTGGTCACATGGGCTTTGAGGTGGTAGAAGTTGCTCTTTATCGTGCCTGTCATCCAGTTTTCAGGGGTCTCGGCGCCGGTTATGAAGAGGGAGAGGTGCTGCGTCTCGTCGTAGCGTTTGCCGGTGTCGGTGGCCTCGGGGTTCACTTCGAGGTAGGCGCGGCCAAACTCAAAGAGTTTCTGGTCGTGGATTTTGTGGTTGATGTTGCGTGCCACACATTCCATTCCACCATAGAGCAGCGTTTGGCGCATCACGTCGAGCTCGCGGCTCAGCGGGTTGAGTATGGCGACGCTCTTCGAAGCGTCGAAGTCGGGGTTGTCCTTGTAGTAGTCGCTCTTGGTGAGCGAGTTGTTCATTATCTCGAAAAAGCCGTTGGCTGCCAGGTAGTCGCCAATGGTGTTGCGCAGATGCGCCGTGTTGGGCTTGTTGCTGTACGAGAGGCAGCTGCTAAGCCTTTCGTCGAAAGGTATGTTGTCGTAGCCGTATATGCGCATGATCTCTTCCACCACGTCGCATTCGCGGGTCACGTCAACCTTGCAGGTGGGTATCCTCAGCCTCATGCCGTCGGTGTCCTCCTGCTCTATGGTTATGTCGAGAGAGGTGAGTATGGTGCGTATTTTCTCCACGGGGATGCGTGTGCCCATGAGTCCGAAGATGCGCTCAAAGTTGATATCCACTGTGGCTTGAGGTATCGGGGTGGGGTAGAGGTCTACCATGTCGCCGCAAATCTCGCCACCTGCGAGTTCCTTGACGAGCGCTGCGGCGCGTCGTAGCGCCCATACGGTGATGTTGGGGTCGGCTCCGCGTTCATAGCGGAAGCTGGCGTCGGTCTTAAGGCCGTGGCGCTTGCTGGTCTTGCGTATGCTTACGGGGTTGAAGTAGGCACTCTCGATAAATATGTTGCGTGTTTTGGCCGTAACGCCCGAGTCGATGCCTCCAAACACGCCGGCAATGCAGAGCGGCTCCGCCCCTTGCGGCTTGTCGGCGCATATCATGAGGTCGCGGCTGTCAAGTTTGCGCTCCACATCGTCGAGGGTGCGGAAGGTGGTGCCGTCGGCAAGCCGTTTGACCACGATGGCCTGCCCCTCTATTTTGTCGGCGTCGAAGGCGTGGAGCGGCTGCCCAACCTCCATCAGCACAAAGTTGGTTATGTCCACGATGTTGTTGATTGGACGCAGCCCCACGGTGCGCAGCTTGTTCTGCAGCCATTCGGGGGAGTCTTTCACCGTGATGTTCCTTATGGTAATGCCGCTGTAGCGCGGGCATAGTTCGGGCTCCTCCACTCGCACCTTCACGGCGGTGTCGCTGCTTTCCGGTTCCAGTGCCGGTGGCTCCGGCCGTCTCAGCTTGAGCTCTTTGCCTTGGCGTGTGTTGAGCACTGCCACCACGTCGCGTGCCACGCCTATGTGCGAGGTGGCGTCGCTGCGGTTGGCGGTGATGGCGACCTCCAGCACGCTGTCGCCCTCCACATGGAAGTACTCCTTGGCTGGCATCCCGACAGGCGCGTCGTCGGGCAGCACCATAATGCCGTCGTGGTCGCTCCCAAGCTGCAGCTCATCGGCGGCGCATAGCATTCCTTCGCTCACCGCACCGCGCAGCTTGCCTTTCTTTATCTCATAAAACTCGGTGTCCGAGGTGTATATTTTGGTGCCTGTCTGGGCGCACACCACTTTCTGTCCTGCCGCCACGTTTGGGGCTCCGCACACTATGTCGAGCGGTCGGTCGCCGCCCACGTCCACCGTGGTGATGTGCAGGTGGTCGGAATTGGGGTGCGGCTCGCAGGTTAGCACCTGGGCTATCACCACGTGCTCCAAGCCGCCCTTGATGGTTTCCACTTTTTCTACGCCCTCAACCTCCAGTCCGCTGAAAGTCAGCAGGTCGTCGAGCTCTTCGGGCGTCATGCCGCCCAACTCCACATAGTCTTTAAGCCAGTTGAAAGAAATGTTCATGTCAGAGTATGGTTAAGATTGTTATTCGGGATTATTGTTTGTCTCAGCTGTTTTTTCTCTTTGGTAGCTGTAGTAGAGGTTTGTCAATAATAGTCATGGCGCTATTTCATTTTTCCCCAGCTGTCTTTGAGGGTGCAGGTGCGGTTGAACACTAGGTAGTCTGGTGTGGAGTCGCTGTCGGTGCAGAAGTAGCCCATGCGCTCAAACTGGTAGCGTGCAATGCCGTCGTTCCATTTCCCGCACTCTTTCTCGGTCTCTTGCAGCGATGGCTCGCACTTGGCGGTGACCACATGCAGCGAGTCGGGGTTAAGGTTGTCAAGGAAGGTCTTGCCTTCGGGAGCCTCGTCGGGTGTCTCGGTGGCGAAGAGTCTGTCAAAGAGCCGTACCTCGGCGTCGATGGCGTGCTGTGCGCTGACCCAGTGGATGGTGCCTTTTACCTTGCGTCCGTCGGGAGCGTCGCCGCCGCGTGTCGCAGGGTCGTAGGTGCAGTGTATGCAGGTGATGTTGCCTTCGGCATCCTTCTCCACGCTCTGGGCTGTTACAAAGTAGGCGTAGCGCAGACGCACCTCCTGGCCTATGGCCATGCGGAAGAATTTCTTGGGAGCCACCTCCATGAAATCCTCGCGCTCTATGTAGAGCTCCCGTGAGAACGGCACCTCGCGAGTGCCGTCGCACTCGTCCTCGGGGTTGTTGACAGCCTGGAGCATCTCTGTCTGCCCCTCGGGATAGTTGTCTATGACTACCTTGACGGGGTCGAGCACTGCCATGCGGCGCGGCGCCACCTTGTTCAGGTGCTCACGCAGGCTGAACTCCAGGAGTGAATAGTCAATGACATTGTCGCGTTTGGCCACACCTATGCGGTCGCAGAAAGCTCGGATGCTCTCTGGGGTGTAGCCGCGGCGGCGGAACCCGCAGATGGTGGGCATGCGCGGGTCGTCCCAGCCGCTGACATGGCCCTCTTTGACAAGCTGCAGCAGTTTGCGCTTGCTCATCACTGTGTAGTTGATGTTGAGGCGGGCAAACTCGTACTGGTGGCTTGGCCAGATGCCAAGCTTTTCTATGAACCAGTCGTAGAGCGGGCGGTGTATGTCGAACTCCAGCGTGCAGATGCTGTGGGTAATGTGTTCTATTGAGTCGCTCTGACCGTGAGCGTAGTCGTACATGGGGTAGATGCACCACTTGTTGCCGGTGCGGTGGTGGTCTGTGTGCAGTATGCGGTACATGATGGGGTCGCGGAACTGCATGTTGGGATGTGCCATGTCGATCTTGGCACGCAGCACCTTCTCACCGTCGGCGAACTCGCCGTTGCGCATGCGGCGCAGGAGGTCAAGGTTCTCCTCCACGCTGCGGTTGCGCCAGGGGCTCTCCTTGCCTGGCTGTGTCACCGTGCCGCGTCCGGCGCGTATCTCCTCAAGGCTCTGGTCGTCCACATAGGCCAGCCCGCGTGTCACCAGCAGCTCGGCCCACTCGTAGAGCTGTTCAAAATAGTCGCTTGCATAGTGCATCTCCTTCCAGTGGAATCCAAGCCACTTAATGTCCTGCTGTATGGAGTCCACATATTCGGTGTCTTCCTTCACGGGGTTCGTGTCGTCGAAACGCAGGTTCGTCGTGCCGCCGTATCTCTCGGCGAGGCCGAAGTTGAGGCAGATGGATTTTGCGTGTCCAATATGAAGATAGCCGTTGGGCTCCGGCGGAAAACGGGTATGAATCTTGGTGTAAGTACCGTCGGCCAAGCCTCTCTCGATAATCTCTTCGAGGAAGTTGAGTGTGCGTTTTTCGGGTTCTGTCGAGTTGGTAGTGTCTTGCATTTTTGGTATATGTTATTAAATATTGGCAAGTTAGTATGCACGCCACACAGTGTGTGGCAATCTGCAAAAATAACATTTTTTTGTCATTAATACATAAAAAAGTGTTTGCGCTATGCCGCAGCCAGAAAACGAGGGTTTAGAAGAAACCATACCCATGCATCCTGCATGACAAAATGGCAGTGCGCCTTGCTGTGGTAAACTGTTTGTATCCGTTATCAACAGGAAACAAAAACAATTAAAGCCATGACATTAGACAAGTTTACAATCAAAGCACAGGAAGTGGTACAGAAGGCTCAGGAAATAGCCATGGCTGGTCAGCATCAGGCTATAGAGCCGCTCCACATCCTCAAAAGCGTCCTTACCGAGGATGAGAACGTAACCCCCTACCTGCTCAAAAAGCTGGAGGTGAACATTCCTCGTCTCAAACAGCAGGTCGACGAGAAACTTATGTCGTTCCCGCGGGTGAGCGGCGGCAGCCAGTACCTCTCGCAAGAAGCCAACAGGGTGTTGGTCAAGGCAGGTCAGGAAGCCGTGGCCATGTCGGACGATTTCGTCTCCATAGAGCATATTCTCATAGCCCTTGTCGCAGGCAGTGACAGCGCCGCCAGCTTGCTGAAAGCCAGCGGTGTGTCGGACAAGGGACTGCGTGCCGCAGTCAAAGACCTCCGCAAAGGCTCCAAGGTCACTTCGCAGAGCGCCGAGGACAGCTACGATGCACTCAACAAGTTCGCCCGCAACCTCAACCAACTGGCGCAGGCCGGCAAACTCGACCCCGTGATAGGCCGCGACGACGAGATTCGCCGTGTGCTGCAGATTCTCAGCCGCCGCACCAAGAACAATCCTATACTTATAGGTGAACCTGGTGTCGGCAAGACGGCTATTGCCGAGGGTCTGGCACAGCGTATAGTGAGTGGCGACGTCAGCGAGAACCTCAAAAGCAAGACCATCTTCAGCCTCGACATGGGGGCCTTGATAGCCGGTGCCAAGTACAAAGGCGAGTTCGAGGAGCGTCTCAAAAGCGTCATACGCGAAATCAACGAGGCCGACGGTGAGATAATACTCTTCATCGACGAGATACACACCCTCGTTGGGGCCGGTGGCGGCGGAGAAGGCGCCATGGATGCCGCCAACATCCTCAAGCCAGCCCTCAGCCGTGGCGAGCTGCGTGCCATCGGCGCCACCACACTTGCCGAATACCAGAAGTATTTCGAGAAAGACAAGGCTCTCGCACGCCGTTTCCAGAGCGTGTTGATCGACGAGCCCAACGTGGCCGACACTATCAGTATATTGCGCGGACTTAAAGAGCGTTACGAGGTTCACCACAAAGTGCGTATAAAGGACGACGCCATCATAGCCGCCGCCGAGCTGAGCCACCGTTACATCACCGACCGCTTCCTGCCCGACAAGGCCATAGACCTTATCGACGAGGCCGCCGCCAAGCTGCGCCTTGAGATAGACTCCGTGCCAGAGGAACTCGACGAGATAGAACGCCGTATCCGCCAGCTGGAGATAGAACGCGAAGCCATCAAGCGCGAGAACGACGTGGAAAAGCTTCACCAACTGGGCGCCGAGATAGGCGAACTCACCGAGCAGCGCAACCAGATGAAAGCTCGCTGGCAAAGCGAGAAAACTATAGTGGAAGGCATACAGACCGAGGTGAAAAACATCGAGTCGTATAAATTCGAGGCCGAACAGGCCGAGCGTGCCGGCGACTACGGACGTGTCGCCGAACTGCGCTACGGCCGTATCAAGGAGGCCGAGAAACATGTGCAGGACCTCAAGGTGAAACTCCGTGAAATGCAGGCCGACAACGCCATGATCAACGAGGAGGTCGATGCCGAGCAAGTCGCCGAGGTCGTGGCCAAATGGACCGGCATCCCCGTCACCCGTATGATGCAGAGCGACCGCGAGAGGCTGCTCAACCTCGAAGCCGAGTTGCACCGCAGGGTCGTGGGACAGGACGAGGCCATCGCCACCATAGCCAACGCCGTGCGGCGCAGCCGCACCGGTCTGAGCGACGGTCGCCGACCCATAGGCAGCTTCATATTCCTCGGCAGTACCGGCGTTGGCAAGACCGAACTTGCCAAAGCTCTGGCAGAGGCCCTCTTCGACGACGAGAACATGATGGTGCGTATCGACATGAGCGAGTACCAGGAGCGCCACAGCGTCAGCCGCCTTATAGGAGCACCTCCGGGCTACGTGGGTTACGACGAGAGCGGCCAGCTCACCGAGGCAGTGCGCCGCAAACCCTACAGCATAGTCCTGTTCGACGAGATAGAGAAGGCTCACCCCGACGTGTTCAACATACTGCTACAGGTGCTTGAGGACGGACGGCTCACCGACAACAAAGGCCGTACCGCCGACTTCAAGAACACCATAATAATAATGACCTCCAACATGGGCAGCCAGATAATACAGGAGCGCCTCGCGTCGTTCAACGGCGTCAACGAGCTCTCCGACTACGAGCTTGAGGAGACCAAGAACGAGGTCATGAACCTGCTGCGGCAGAGCATACGCCCCGAGTTTCTCAACCGAATCGACGAAGTGGTGATGTTCCATCCTCTCACACAGAACCAGATACGTGACGTGGTGCGCATACAGCTCAACATGGTGTCGAAGATGTTGCTCAAGAACGACATACTCATATCGGTGACCGACGAGGCGGTCAACCAGATAGCCTCTCTGGGCTTCGACCCCGCCATGGGTGCCCGTCCCGTGAAGCGTGTCATACAGCGCGAGATACTCAACAAGCTGAGCCGCGAACTGCTCGAAGAAAAAGTCAACTCAAGCGACAACATAATAGTCGACGTAATCGACGGCCAGTTCGTCTTCTACAACCACAAATAAGTGCAGTTATGCACTCGGTACACAATTTTGACCACGAATAACACAAATCAACACGAATGATCCCTCTAATTCGTAAAATTCGTGTTATTCGTGTTCTATAAATAAACCAAATTATGCAATTCTTGCGTTATTAGTACTTGAGACTCTACCACGGTTCAAAAAGCCAAGACGCTCGCGGTATCACCGCGAGCTTTCTTGTATGTGTGTGGAGGTGATTCTATGACCTCGGACTTGAACAAAAAAGTTTCGCGTTTTCTTTTTATTGTCCAATACCATAGCCCTGTAATCGGAGAAAAAAATGCCAATCCAAATAAAAGTTGGTATCTTCGCACCCTCGTTTTCTGGCTGCGGCAATATGAGCAAGCTATTCGCCGTCCATGTTCTTATTTCATAGGTGCTCATGACCTTGGGTTCCCATTGCTCTTGCTTAACGAAAACGTTCTATTTATTCTTTGAGAGTGCCTGTTCTCCGCTGTGCTATCGAAATGCCACTGGCATTTCTTCACTCCGAGACGAATATTTCTTCTATCTTGCAGTCCCACACAGCGCTACGCTTGTGCGGGGTTATTGAGAGTTAGCCTCTATGAGGCTATTTTTAGAGGTTGCCTTTAAACTGGTCCACCGCTGTTTTTTTTAGTTAGAGGTTACCTTTAAACTGGTCCATCGCTGTTTTTTAGAATTTTATTTTTCGCGTGTACGCGTAATTCAAGATTTTTTATGTAAATTTGCATTGCATATTGTGGCAATCCATGTTATGATGAAAAGACTTCTATTCACATTGTTAGTGCTGTTTACTGCAACTGTATGTGCCCAGCCTCGGAGCTCGCAAGAGACGCGGGCGGTGGTCCAGAGCGTTGCCCGTGGGGTGCAAAAAGGCAGTGACATCATGCTGTCTCGCTACGGCATATCACGGGATGGATACGTGGGTGTTTTGGCCGTTGTTGACACTATGGCATACGACAGAGCCGAACTCGAACAGGCAGGCATTATGGTCGGGGCTAAGGTGGGCGACGTGCTGAGCCTGCGTATGCCCGTAGCCCTGTTGCCCCGTCTTGACAAGACAGGTTGGATACGTCACTATGAGGTTGCGCGTCCCGTGACGCCCCTCTTGGACCGCACTCGCATGGATACACGTACCGACAGTGTGCATCAGGGAATTGGTCTCGCAGCCCCCTTCGACGGCAGCGGCGTGCTTATAGGTATCACCGACTGGGGCTTCGACTACACGCATCCTAACATCAACAGCAGGCAGGAGAAGCGGGTGCTTCGCGCCTGGGACCAGTTCCGCACTGCAGGGCCGCCCCCCGCGGGTTTCTCTTACGGCACTGAGATAATTGGCTATGACAGTCTTGTTGCCAAGCAGTGCGACACCTTTGGACTCTATGGTTATGGCACTCATGGCACCCATGTGGCTGGCATCGCTGCCGGTCGCGGCCTTAACGGCCATTATGCGGGGCAGGCTCCCAAGGCCAACCTGCTATTTGGTAGTTGGTTTCTCGACGAGGCTTCCTGGATAGACCAGGTGCAGTGGATGTTCAATGTGTCAAAACAGGAGCGCAAACGCCTCGTAATCAACAGCAGTTGGGGCATGTACAGGCTCGGCACCATGGATGGGCAGTCTATATTGAGCCGTGCCATCAACAGTTACAGCGACAGCGGTGTGGTGTTTGTGACTAGCGGTGGCAACAACGGCGACGCCAAATTCCACATAGAGCAGACCTTTGGTACCGACGACACTCTCGGAAGCATAGCGACCTACTATGTGAACGGCATAGGACAGGTGCTGACCTACTGGGGCGACCCAGGCCAGGACTTCAGTGTGGGGTTCTGCATGAGCCGCGACGGGCGCATCTACCGGTCGCCGCTCTACGCCACAGCCGCCGACATCACCTATATGGACAGCATGATGTTGGTTGACGGCGACACGGTGCGCTACAACCTCACGACCGAACATGCCAATCCATACAACAACCGCCCTCATGCAATCCTTACCGTTTACAAGCTGTACAATACCAAGCTGCACATGCTGGCGGTGGCCGACAGCGGCACCCATCTGCACGTGTGGAATGTGTGCGAGGTGGAGAATCATGCCGGCAATACAGGCAATGACTTTGAGAACGGCGGCTTTGAGGGCTACAGGACCGGCGACAAATACTTTGGCGTCGGCGAGCCTGCCGTTGCCGACAAATGCATAAGCGTTGCGGCGCATATTGCCGACCGTTGGCGCAACGACACGACCTACATGACTGGGGGGCTCACGTCGTTCAGCAGTTGGGGCCCAACGCTCAGCGGCAAGCCCAAGCCGGAAGTCTCGGCCCCCGGCAGCGCCGTGGTGTCGTCGATAAGCTCGTTCTACTCATCGGGTGCTTATGAGCCGGTAGTACAGACCTTTGTGGGCGGACGTCCGTATATTTGGGCGTCAATGAGCGGCACTTCGATGAGCAGTCCGGCGGTGAGCGGCATAGTGGCGCTGATGTTGCAGGCCAATCCCAACCTGACGGTCGACACGATACGTGCCATACTCTTCCGTACAGCCCGCAACGACGATCGCACCGGCCCCCTGCACGAGCGCGACAGCGTAAGCATCTGCTGGGGTTATGGCAAGGTTGACGCCCTTAGAGCAGTGGCGGCAGCCTATGATCTGCTCGACATCAATACTGCCACACGGCAACCACTGCCCATGAGTGTGTGGCCCAATCCTGCCAGCGGCTATGTCAATATAGAGCTCTGGACGCACCGCATTGCCGAAGTATCGCTGTACGACATGGCGGGACGCTGCCTGCGCACCGCCACAGTAGCGGGACGCGGCACATTGAGTACGCAAGGGCTTCAACGTGGGGTATATATACTCAAGGCTTCGGCGGATGGCCGCATAGCGACGAGCAAAGTGGTGGTTTGCGGTTTGTGAGGTTGGTTTCTTCGCAGCCTTGTTTTCTGGCTGCGGCAATGTGAACCAAAGGTCATGTGGCGAGCCTGCGAATACCTTGAAATAAAAAATAATGAAATGAGCAGCACCTATGAAATAAAAACAAGGACAGCGAATAGCTTGCTCACATTGCTCTTGCTTAACGAAAACGTTCATAAACAACGGATGGTAAATACACGGATAGCGAATAATTGAAACCATGGTCGACTTCTTCAAGAAAAGCGGACTCAGTCAGTTGGTGGCGATATTGTTGCTGACAGTGGCTCTGTGGGTTCATCCGTTCATAGAGCCGCCAGTCATGGAGGCGTCGCCCTATTCAGGGGTGCTCTATGTGTGGCTCTGCGGTCTGCTGGGTTCGTTGCCACGTGTGGCCGTAGCCATAGGACTGTTGCTCACACTGGCCGAGGCGGCCTGGCTCAATGTCTTGCTGGTCAACAACAAACTGCTGCCCAACAATAGCTTCTTGCCAGCGTTGTGCTTCATACTTCTCTCGGGTTTTGGCTGCGGTAGCAAGGCACTTACCGAGATGAGCCTTGTCAACTTTATCATAATCTACGGAGCGGCGCAGTTTATGACGGGTATGCAGCCTATCCTGTCGCGCGTCAAGATGTGCAATGCCATCACGTCCATCTCGTTGGCGACTCTTATCTATGTACCGGCAATCTTTTTGCTGGTGCCGTTTATGGTGCAGTTTTTCGTGTACAGAATGTATCACTGGAAGGATCTTGTGGCGTTGCTGCTGGGACTTTTGGCGCCGTATATACTGATATTTACAGTGGCATTCATGAGCGATGCCACAGGCTCTTTGTGGTTGCAGACCGGCGGTAGGTTGCAGGTCAAATCTTTAGCCATAGGCGGGAGTGGAGTGTTGTCGACATGGCTGTACATCGTGGCGCTGCTTCCAGTGTTGATAGCAACAGTCAAAGGCATAACTCACACAGGTGAGCAGACGGCAGTTTACAAGCGCAATGCCGGAGCCTATCTGCTACCGTTGCTGGCAAGTGTGCCGTTGGTGTTATATGGCGGCCTGTGGCCGTTGCCGCTACAGGCGGTGGCAATGCCCGCGGCTTTTGCCGCATCAGTGACGCTGTGTAACATAAGGAGGCGCAAGTGGGTGGCCGATATATGCTTGATATTGTTTATATTGTCAGAGTTTGTTGTTGGTTTCTTCGAAACCTCGTTTTCTGGCTGCGGCAATGTGAACCAAAAGGTCATGAACCAAAAGGACATGAGCACCTATGAAATAAAAACAAGGACAGCGAATAGCAAACTCCCATTGCTATTGCTTATTGAAAACGTTCCATTTCATGAGTCGTTTTCTGGCTACGGCAGTGTAAGCAAGCTCCCACTGCTCTTGCTGAACGAAAACGTTGAATTTGTATAAAAACAGTCCGATGGCATTGAAACCGAGATATAGCGACAAGTTTGTCGAGGCAGGCTGCGACGAGGCCGGGCGAGGATGTCTTGCAGGGCCTGTGGTAGCCGCCGCGGTGGTGTTGCCCACGGGTTACACCAACGACAAGCTTACCGACTCCAAGCAGCTCAGCGAGCGGCAGCGTGAAGCGCTGCGCCCCGTGGTGGAGCGCGACGCATTGGCGTGGGCTGTCGCTGTGGTCGACAATGTCGAGATAGACCGCCGCAACATTCTCCATGCCTCCACCCATGCCATGTGCCTCGCCGTGAAGCAACTTTCCATAAAGCCTCAGCTGTTGCTGATAGACGGCAACCGCTTCTACAACGAGACCAGCATAGACTATCGCTGCATAGTGAAAGGCGACGCTACCTATATGTCAATAGCCGCTGCCTCGATACTTGCCAAAACCCACCGCGACGAGATAATGCGACAGCTATCAGTGCAATGGCCGCAATACAACTGGCACAAAAACAAGGGCTACCCCACCCAAGAACACTACAATGCCATCCAGCAATATGGCATTACCCCATATCACCGTATGAGTTTTAATTTGAAAATGCAATGAAACTACTAAGCAAAATACAGGAAATTCAGCAACAGCGCGTGTTGAAACGTCTTACATCCGTTAAGCGCAGCCGTAGGCTCACCTCCATGGAGCAGGTGAAGACAATAGCATTGATATTCACTGTCGGTTCTGAGCGACAGTGGAACGTCCTCGATGAATACATTACACGCATGGAACGTTCAGGCAAGCAGGTTTTTGCTGTAGGCTATCAGGCCAAGGATCTCCAGCTCGACTACATCATAACCCACACCAAGTGTACCATCTGCCATGAAAAGGATGACTTCAATATCTGGAACATTCCCAAGGAAGAGGTCATACTCCCATTTGCCAAGCGCAAATACGACCTGATGCTCGACACAACGGCAGAACGCACCTTCTGGTCGCTCTATATGTCAGCGCGCATCGCCGCCAAAATCAAGGTGTCGCACTGTCAGCACGACGAAGACGGCCGCCACAAAGAAATATACGATTTCGAGATAAAGAACGTGGAGGCATATCGCGTCAGCGAGTTCCTGTCCGAGTCGGCCAAATGTCTCGACATGATGAGTGGAAAAGGCATAGTGGTGTAACCACACCGCAATGAAATTTGCAAAGCAGCGATATCGCCAAGAATAGATAAACTGTAGAAACCAACGTTTTCGTTCAGCAAGAGCAGTGGAAGCTTGCTTACACTGCCGCAGCCAGAAAACGACTCATGAAATGGAACACACACACAAATCCCAATATATGAAAAACATCGTTTTTAACGGTACTGGCGTGGCGCTTGTCACGCCGTTGCGCAAACAGCAGGACACTGTCGACTTTTCGAGTCTTGAATCGCTCATAGAGCGTATGGTCGAGGCCGGCGTTAATTATATAGTGGCACTTGGCACCACGAGTGAAGCTGCCACCATGACTTTCAAGGAGCAGCAGGCGTTGCAGGAGTTCATAGTGGACACCGTCAACGGGCGTGTGCCAATAGTGCTGGGCCTTGGCGGCAACGACACTCGTGCCGTTGCCGAGCGTATTCACGAGACCAATTTCGACGGCATCAGCGGCATCCTCTCTGTAACGCCCTACTACAACAAGCCGCAACAGAAAGGCCTGGTGCAGCATTTCAAGAGTGTCGCCGATATGTCGCCCGTGCCCCTCATACTCTACAACGTGCCGGGGCGCACTGGCTGCAATCTCGCAGCGGAGAGTGTGCTGCAGCTTGCCGAGGAATGCCCCAATGTCGTTGGTATCAAAGAGGCGTCGGGCAATATGTCGCAAATCATGGAGATAATACGCAACAAGCCGTCTCGCCTACAGGTAATCTCTGGCGACGACGCACTCACGCTCCCAATGATGGCTGTGGGGGCCACAGGTGTCATATCGGTCATGGCCAATGCGTTGCCACAGGACATGGTAAGCATGGTCAACCTCGCCCTCAAGGACAATATCCGCAAAGCCTCCCAGTTGCACTACAAGATGCTGCCGCTTATGCATGCCATCTTCGAGGAGGGAAACCCCTCGGGCATCAAGGCGCTCATGGAAATACAGGGCACCATCACCTGCAGCCTGCGCCTGCCTTTGTGCAAGGTGAGCAAGCAGTTGTACAACAAACTCTCGGTGCTTTACAATGCCTACACAGCTAACTGAAACAGGGCGTAAAGTCATGTCCCATGACATGTTTGCGTGCAGTGCCACAGGGTGCGAGCTCGTGAGTCTCGACCTGCGCGGTGCCGTATGCACGCTGTCTGTCGCCAGCCACCATCTCAATGCCGCCGGTGTGGTGATGGGCGGAGCCCTCTTCACTCTGGCCGACTTCGCCATCGCTGCTGCAATGAACAGCGAATGCATCGCCGCCAACGAGCCGCCAACGTGGGTCTCCACCGAAAGCCATATCCACTACATCAGGCCTGCAAAACAGGGCACACTTTGCGCCGAGGCCGAATGTCTGCACCAAGGTCGCAGCACATGCCTCTACCGCGTAACCATAACCGACCGAGACGGAAATCTTGTGGCAACAGTCGAAGCCTCGGGCCTGAAAAAACAATCTTGAGCCTTGATAATAGAATCTGAAATAAAACAGGTGGAGCAGCTGGTGAGGCAAACCATGGACTGCGGCATACCGCTCCTGAGCGATGTGCTGCACCACGTGTCGGCCCGCAAAGGCAAGCTGCTGCGCCCTCGCCTTGTGCTGCTTGCCGCAGGTGCGGGAGGCGCAAACCCTCGCTCCGACAGTGCCGTAATGCTTGCCGCCGCCGTGGAGCTTATCCACAACGCCTCGCTGTTGCACGACGATGTGGTCGACATGTCCGACGAGCGCCGCGGTCAGCCCTCCGTCAACAGCCTGTTCGGCAACAAAGCCGCCATACTCAGTGGCGACTACCTGCTGGCCAGGGCTATGGAACTGGTGGACCGCTCCGGCGCGGCGCAGGCCCATCATACTGTGCTCAGCGCCGTGCGCTCAATGAGCGAAGGCGAGCTGCTGCAGCTCTCAGCCAACAAAAACGAGGCACCTTCGCGGGCGCTGTACCTCGACATCATAGGTCGCAAGACAGCCTCGCTCATGGCTGCTTCTTGCACCCTCGGCTGCGAGCTGCTGGGCGTCTTTGGATACAACTACGGCATGGCATTCCAAATAAACGATGATATTGCCGACGGCGACTTGTTCCCCAAGGAGCTGACCCCAGCCGACCTTCTGCGCCAATACTGCGACAAGGCCCTGGCTGCGCTCCAGTCTGTGCCATCGTCGCCCTACCGCGATGCCATCCGCAACATGGCCGAACAGTTATGTCCATAAAATCCGCTGTTTATGTATCCCCAAAACGCAACATTCTCAAAATAACGGAATACCGTGATTACGAAATAACGGAATATCACTCCCCCAAACATAAAGAAACTAAAAACCCAAAATTAATATGAAAACAAGACATCTCCTATTCGCGGCGTTCTTTGTGGCCGCAACAGTCGCCGTGACGGCCCAGACCACCACGCTGCCCAACGTTACCCTCAAGACTGTTGACGGGCGGTCGGTGCAGACCACCGAAATCACCAACGACGGCAAGCCAATAATCCTGAGCTTCTGGGCAACATGGTGCAAGCCCTGCAACCGCGAGCTGAACGCCATCAGCGAGCGTTACGACGAATGGCGCGAGATTACCGGCGTGAAGTTGGTGGCTGTGAGCATAGACGACGCCAAGTCGGTTCATAAGGTCAAGCCCCATGTCGACGGCAGTGGCTGGGATTTCGAGGTCTATATTGATGCCAACCAAGAGCTTAAACGTGCCATGAATGTAGTCAACATACCTCATACCTTCCTCCTGGACGGCAACGGTCAGGTGCTGTGGCAGCATACAGGTTACCTCGACGGCGACGAGGAACAACTCTACGGAAAAATCAAGGAGCTCATAGGCGAGAAATAGAGGAAGCTGGCATTACGACAAAGCCCCTCTCGTCAACACTTTATTCGCTGTCCGTGTTTTTATTTTTACGGGTGCTGCTCATTTCATTATTTTGATTTCAAGGTATTCGCAGGCTCGCCACATGACCTCAGTTGCTCACTGTCCATGTTTTTATTTCTATTTGTGTTCGCAGCCTTCGGCTCATAGCTTCAGCAATTCCCACAAAACAATTCCTCTAATGAAAAATATTGGAAAAACACTATTTCTCGCGCTGCTTTTGTTGCCGTGGTCCGCTGCGGTTATGGCGCAGGGTACTGGCGGTCAGGTGACCGGCAACGTGCAGTTCGACGGGCAATTCACGCGTGCTGACAGTGTCATAGGCGCCACCCAAGCCCCCGAGAGGTGGCTCATGAACGCCCGCGCCGACATACTATACACCAACGGAGGCTTCAACGCGGGTTTGCGTTTCGAGTCCTATCTGCCGCCTCTGCCGGGCTTCAACACCCAGTATAAAGGCTACGGCATAGCCAACTACTTTGTGAAATATGCCAACGACTTGCTCGATGTCACTGCCGGTACTTTCTACGAGCAGTTTGGCAACGGCTTGATACTCCGAGCCTACGAGGACCGATACATAGGTATAGACAATGCACTGCTCGGACTCTCTTTCAGACTCCGCCCCTACAGAGGCATACAACTCAAAGGTCTTGGCGGCGTGCAGCGCAACTATTGGAGCTACGGCGGCGGACTGGTGCGTGGAGTGGATGCCGAAGTCGACGTCAACAGCCTCTTCAAGTCGCTCGACGAGAAGCCTCTGCGGCTCAGCTTGGGAGCGGGTTTTGTGAGCCGCTACGAGGAGGCCGAGAATATCGCTGCCGCGACCCCGGGCTACAGCCTGCTGCTGCCCCTCAACGTGGGTGCAGGCTCGTTGCGTGCCGATGTGCGCTACAAAGGCTGGTTGCTTGCCGCTGAGTATGCCCGCAAAGGGCAGGACCCCAACGCCATGAACGGCTATATCTACCGTAAGGGCGAGGCGCTGCTGCTCAACGCAGCCTACTCGCAAAAAGGCTTCAGCACCAGCGTGCAGGCCAAGCGGGTCGACAACATGGCCTTCAAGTCTGTGCGCAGCTCCACGGGTGAAATGCTCTACATCAACTACATACCTGCCATAACAAAACAACACACCTACGCCTTCCTGTGTATGTACCCCTATGCCACGCAGGCTACCGGCGAGATGGGATTGCAGGCCGACGTGATGTACAAGATAAAGAAAGAAACCCTCTTGGGTGGCAAGTATGGCACCGACATCCATTTCAACTGCTCAATGATCACGGGTCTCGTCACCTCGCCCATAGGCGGTGCAGGCACCGACGGCTACACCTCGCAGTTCTTCGCCACCGGCGAGCATTACTACACAGACCTCAGCCTCGAAGTGGCCAAGAAACTCAGCAGCCGTCACAAAGCGGTGTGTACCTACGGCTATGTGGTGTTCAACCCCACCATAGAAGGCCATGCCGGACCGCAGCACCACAACCACGTGCTTGTGGCCGACTATACATGGCGAGTGGCCACCGGCAAGACGCTGCGCTTTGAAGGCGAATGGATGGGCAGCGACTCGCACTACGACGTGGAGGTCGACGACAAGCGCGCCGGCGACTGGCTCATGGCTCTGGCGGAGTACAGCTTCGGTGGCCATTACTTTGTGTCGCTGAGCGACCAGTACTGCTACCGCGACGGCGTGGGCAACTACTACACCGCGGCCTTCGGCTACACCCACGATGCCACTCGCATCCAGCTCTCCTATGGCAAGCAACGCGAAGGCATACTCTGCATAGGCGGTGTGTGCCGCGCAGTGCCGGCTACCAACGGCTTGACCCTCGGCATTACGACAAGCTTCTGACAAAAAACTCTTAATTCCATTATTCCGCTTCATGATAAAAAAATACCTGATTCCTGCATTGTTTGTGGCAGTTGCGCTTCTCTATGCGTCGTGCGACAAGGTCGAAGCCGACGCCAACGGCTACTACATCTATTATTCGGGAGCCATCGGCGACTGGGTCGACGGACCCGCCATTGCCGACCACTCGCCGCATGTGCTGCTCGAGAAATACACCGGCGTGCGCTGCCTCAACTGCCCCGATGGCGACGCCGTCATCCACGCAGCCATGAACACCTACGGCAGTGCCTTGATACCAATATCCATACACGACAGCAGCTCGTTCACACGTCCCTACGGCAGTGACCAGCGCCTCAGCACCCCAGTGGGCAACACCTGGAGCCGTTATTTTGGCATCAGTTCCTACCCCACAGCTATCTGCAATCGCACAGAGATGGGCGGCACTCTCCAGTTCAATCCCGCCGCGGGAGTGTCGGCGGCTGTTGAAGCCGCATTGTCGCAGCCTGTCATGATGGCTCTCGCCGCCTCGATGGAGCGCGACGGAAACCACTATGCCGTGACCGTCAGCCTCGAATATCTGCAGGACTACCCCAATCCGCTTACTGTCACACTCCTGCTCTTGGAGGACTCGGTGCGTGCCACACAGCTGCAGCCCGACGGGCGCACCAAGGACACCGCCTATCTCCACAGCCACCTGCTGCGCGAAGCTATCACCAACCCGTGGGGCGCCGATGTCGATGCCGACGGACACAAAGGTACCAAGCGTCAGGCTCGTTTCACGCACACCTCCACCAATCCACTTGTCAATCACAGCCATTGCTATATAGTGGCTTTCGTCTCCGACAAAAACACACGGCAGATACTCGCCGCAACAGAGTGTAGGTAGCATGAACAGGCGTATTCTGCAACTGGCTTTGCCCAACATCATAACCAATATCACCGTGCCGTTGCTCGGCATGGTCGACATGGCTATTGTAGGGCACCTTTCGCAGAGCCACATAGGAGCCATAGCCATTGGCACCTCCATGTTCAACCTTATATATTGGAACTTCGGATTTCTGCGCATGGGCACCAGCGGCTTCACCGCCCAGGCCTACGGGGCGCGCCGTCTCGACGAGGCTGTTGCCACCCTCGTCAGAGCCTTCACCATAGCCCTTGCCATTGCCGCCTTGCTGATAGCGTTGCAGTGGCCGCTGGCAATGGCTACGCGTCTCGCCTTCAACGGCAGCGACGAGGTCATGACCCTTGCTCTTTCCTATTTTTTTGTCAGAATATGGGCGGCACCGGCAACGTTGGGTTTGTATGCCATAAAAGGCTGGATGATAGGCATGCAGAACAGTAAGCTGCCCATGTGGATAGCCATAGCCCTCAATGTGGTCAACATAGTGTGCAGTCTGCTCTTTGTGCTTGTGTTGCATTGGGGCATAAAGGGCGTTGCCCTCGGCACTGTTGTGGCGCAATACAGCGGTCTGGCAATGGGCCTATGGCTCCTCCACCGCTACTATGGACGTGTCATCCGCGGCCATCTCAATATTGCAGGCAGTCTGCGGTTGGATGCCATGCGGCACTTCTTCCATGTCAATGGCGACATCTTCCTGCGCACAGTCTGTCTTGCGTTGGTCTTTGCATTCATAACCGCCGCAAGTGGGCGCATAGGCGACGACATCCTTGCTGTCGATGCCCTGCTGTTGCAGTTCTTCACGGTGTTCAGCTACATCATGGACGGCTTTGCCTATGCCGGCGAGTCGTTGGTAGGCCGCTACATAGGAGCCGCCGACGGCAAGAGCCTGCGGCGCACCATAAGACTGCTCATGCTGTGGGGTGTGGCACTCACCGTGACGTTCACCATAGCCTATGCCTTGGGGGGTTCGGCTTTTCTGGGCCTTTTCAGCGACAAGCCCGAGGTCTCGGCTGCTGCCAAGCCGTACCTCTTCTGGACCCTGATAACCCCCGTGTGCGGTTTCGCCGCTTTCCTTTTCGACGGCATATTCATTGGCGCCACGGCTTCGCGCCACATGCGCGACAGCATGTTTGTGGCAACTGCCGTATTCTTTGCGGTCTACTATGGGCTGCGGGCTTTGCTTGGACTCTACGACAACCCCGACGCATACCTTTGGAACAACGTGCTTTGGACGGCTTTCATGGCCTACCTTGTGTTTCGCGGCGCCATGCAGGCCCTCATGCTCAACCGCGCCGTCTATTCCAAGGCGCCGCAAGCCGCCTCCACCCTTTGCAATCTCAAAATAGCGAAATAATGAGATAACGTGACAACGATACTAACCCTACCAATAAAAACAATCACGAAAACAATAGGTGACCTCTAAAAATAGCCTCGGAGAGGCTAACTCTCAATTGCTTAGGCCATGAACTGAGGTCATGTGGCGAGCCTGCGAATACCTTGAAATCAAAATAATGAAATGAGCAGCACCCGTAAAAATAAAAACATGGACAGCGAATAGCACCTATGAAATAAAAACACGGATAGCGAATAACCCCGCACAAGGAACCATTGGTCATGAGCACAGATGAAATCAAAAATATGGACAGCGAATAATGCAGTGTGGGGCAACAAGATAAAAACGACATGCGTCCCGGATGTGAAGAAATGCCAGTGGCATTTCGATAGCGTAGCGGAGAATATACGCTCTCAATGAAAAAATAGAACCCACCAATAATCATTAACGCCATGATAAAGAAACTTTTTTTCCTGACACTCTTTGCCGTTGCGGCTTTCTTTGCCGAAGCCCACTACGTCAAAAGCATGCCAGTCAAGCAGCTCCAGCCCAACGGCGACACGCTGTATTGCTACGTCAGCGGCGACGAGTTCTACCACTGGCTACACGACGCCAACGGCTACACCATCGTCAAGCACCCCTCCACAGGCTACTACGTCTACGCCTGCAATGACACCAGTGCCCCCTTCGCCGCCTACCCCAACAACATGTTGCATGCCAGCAACCATGTGGCAGGTGTTGTAAGCCCTGCGGCGCAGCCCGACCTTCAGCCCAACATCATGCCTACTCTCAGGCAGGTCGAGCGGCTGCGCAAGGTGTGGGATGTGCCGATGTCCATGCAGCCCGACCCCGCCGAGTATCCCAAGACCAGTGGAGCCAACCACGGTACTATCAACAATATAGTGGTCTTTGTCAGATTCAACGACGATGCCGACATCACATACCCCCTCGACACCATCGAAGCCATGTTCAACGACACATCGGCCAACGCCGTCTCCATGCGCAGCTATTTTCAGCAGGCCTCGTATGGCAAACTCAACATTGTCACCCACTTCTTTCCGTCACAAACCTCAAGCAGCCATATCGTCTCGTACCGCGACAGCCACAACCGCGCCTATTTCATGCCGCGCGACTCCGCCAACTCGCAGGGCTATGCAGACAGCGACGAGCGCCGTAGCCGCGAGTTCGCGCTGATAGAGAATGCTGTCAACTACATCAACCGTAACAGCCCTATACCCTCCACTCTCAACATCGACTACAACAACGACAACATGGTCGACAATATCTGCTTCATCTTCAAAGGCACCTACACAGGCTGGAGCGACCTGCTGTGGCCTCACAAGTGGAGCCTCTACGACCGTACGGTGCGCATCAACGGCAAGCGCGTCTACACCTTCAACATACAGCTCGAGGGTTCCGGCAGCCATTATTTCAGTACAAGCGTGTTCTGCCATGAGATGTTCCACACTCTCGGCGCCCCAGACCTCTACCATTATGACTACTTCTCCAACGCCAATCCCGTGGGCTGCTGGGACCTGATGGAGTACAACCAGACTCCGCCGCAGCACATGGGGGCTTATATGAAACTCCGCTACGGCAACTGGCTCGACAGCATACCGGAATTGCGCACACCGGGAAACTACACGCTCCACTCCGTGGCCGACCAGTCTCCCCGCGGCCGAGCCAACAACTGCTACGCTATACCCACCACCAACCCGACACAATACTATATACTGGAGTTCCGCAACAACCAGGACCGCTATGAGACCTCACTGCCAGGCACCGGCCTGCTCGTCTACCGCGTCAACACAGTCTACAACGGCAATGCCAGTTTCAACGACACCAATATCCTCGATGAAGTATATCTCTTCAAGCCAGGGGCTTTCAACGACACAACGCCAGGCAACTACCGGCAGGCCTACTTCTCGCAGCTGGCGCACCGCACCAGGTTCTGCGACACCACCAACCCCCATCCGTTTCTCGCCGTACCTATGGCTCAGAACGTCGTGGACACCACCGTGCTGATATCCGACATCAGGGTGAGCGGCGACTCGGTAACCTTCTATTATGGCCGGCGTATGCCTCTTGCACCGTGCGCAGACACCGAGATGTGCAACCTCTATGTCTCGTCTGTCGACACCTACGGCGACACATGGCAAGGCTGCTACATGGGCATAGAGGGCTCCAATGGATACATCTATGCGAGTGTGGCCAACAGCGTGAGTTGTTCGTCCAACACCAGCTGCTACCAGTACGACACTGTACGTATATGCTCCACCGACACCATCACGCTCCGCTGGAACGAGGGTCTTTACTCCAGCGAGGCAGGCTTCACGGTGACGAGTGCCGTGGGCTTGCAGCTCTACAACCATCAGGCTGGCGAGGACCTGCCCGGCCGCGTGCTGGCACGCGTGTACAATCCCTGCGACAGCAGCTGCTTTGTCGACACCCTCTTTACCAACATAGTCTACACCGTCAATGCGGTGAGCGGCAATCCTACGCGCGGCAGCGTGACGGGAGGCGGCAGCTACAGGCAGGGTGCCCCGGTAACACTTACGGCAACACCCGCGCGCGGCTGTCGTTTTGTGCGCTGGACCGAGGGCGCCAATCTCTACACCAGCAACCCACTCGGCTTCATAGCCACGGCCAACGCCACCTACACCGCATGGTTCGAGCATGTGAGCTGCACACTCTCTGTGAGCTCCAACAACAACTCGCTGGGCTCCGTGACGGGGGGCGGCACCTATAACCTCTACGACAGCGCTGTGATGAGTGCCATAGCTGCCAACGGCTGTCGCTTTGTACGCTGGAACGACGGCTCCACCGTCAACCCCCGCACCATCACAATGATGGGCGACACAGCCTTTACGGCTACCTTCGAACTCATACGCCACACTGTCACGGCGCGTTCCAACAACACCGTCATGGGCTCCGTGACAGGGGGCGGCACCTATGCGCACGGCACCACGGCAACTCTCAACGCGCAGCCTGCCTTGGGTTATCGCTTCAACCACTGGAGCGACAACCTGATGACCAACCCGCGCACCATTACCGTGCTGAGCGACACAGTCATTACGGCCTACTTTGAGCCGTGCCACTACTGGATTTCGGTCTCCTCGGAAAACCAGACAATGGGTATGGCCACAGGTGGCGGCGAATACCTCTACGGCGACACCGCCGTGCTCACCGCCTCGCCACGCCAAGGCTATGAGTTTGTCTCGTGGAGCTCGCCGGGTGGCTCATCCACAGCCAATCCCATGCATCTTGTGGTGCGCTCCGATTCAAGCTTTGTGGCTACATTCAACCAGCTGCCCGAAGACACCACGTCAATCTCCGATGTGCATAATGTGGCAGCCCCCAAGGTGTATACTGTGGGGAGGCTCCTTGTAGTGTCTCAGTCCGAGCCGGTGGCATGGCACCTCTACGACGTGCAGGGGCGCAGCCTCCATGTCTCGGCAGGCAACGAAGCCCGCGAGCAGGTGCAGCTGCCTGCCCCGGGACTCTATGTGGTCCGCTTCGCATCCGGCCTTGTGGTTGTTCGCTGTCCATATTTTTGATTTCATAGGTGCTCATGACCTTAGTTGTTCGCTGCTCGTATTTTTAACTTCATAGGTGCCCATAACCTTCGGTTCATGTCACTGCCACATATAAAATAAATGAATACTAAATTCTTTACCTAATTATTCTGGAATGCCCTGAAAGGGCATAAATCCAACAGCCCAGGGCACCGCCCTGGGTATAAACGGCATCAAAATATATGCGCCCTGTAAGGGCAAAATCAATTTTAGGTATAACTGAGGTCATGAGCACCTATGAAATAAAAAACATTACAGCGAATAACATTTAGCAATCATTAAAATAAATATCAAATCCAAGCAATATAGGCAGATTTGTTGCGTTATATAATGTCTATTAAATAGAATTTATAATCAAAAACACATAACATCAATGAAAACAACACCCTACACCGAGCTCCATATAAAGCTTGGAGCCAAGATGGCCGAATTTGCCGGCTACAACATGCCTATCCAGTACACCGGTCTCGTTGAGGAGCACCACAACGTGCGCAACAACGTTGGTGTATTCGACGTGAGCCATATGGGCGAGTTCCGTGCCAAAGGTCCCATCGCCAAGCACTTCATGCAGTATGTAACCACCAACAACGTCGAAGACCTTTTCGACGGCAAGGTGCAATATACCTGCCTCCCCAATGGTCAGGGTGGTGTGGTCGACGACATGCTGGTCTACCGCGTCCACGACGATGAGTACTTCATGGTTCCCAACGCCGCCAATATCGACAAGGACTGGGCTTGGATGAGCCAGATAGCCGACAAGATGGGTATGGAGCTTGGTAAGGACTTCGTCAACGAGAGCGAGCAGTGGGCTCAGCTCGCCGTGCAAGGACCCAACGCCCTCAAGGCCATGCAGAAACTCACCAGCGAGAACATCGTCGACATGGAGTACTATACCTTCAAGATCCTCACTTTCGCCGGAATCCCCAACATCATCCTTTCTACCACCGGCTACACTGGCGCTGGCGGATGCGAGATATACATTCCCAAGGAGAAAGCCATCGAGGTGTGGGACGCCGTCTTCGAGGCTGGCAAGGAGTTTGGCATCATGCCCGCCGGTCTGGGTTGCCGCGACACCCTGCGTCTTGAGAAGGGCTTCGCCCTCTACGGCCACGAGATGGACGACACCGTCAGCCCCCTCGAGGCTCCGCTCGCCTTCATCGTCAAGCTGAAAGCCGAGAACAACAACTTCATCAACAAGGAGCTTCTCCTGGCTCAGAAAGCCGCCGGTTTCAAACGCAAAGTGGCTGGCTTCGAGATGATCGACCGTGGCATAGCCCGCAACGGCTATGAGGTGTGCGATGCCCAGGGCAACAAGATTGGAGAGGTGCGCAGCGGCTCGCCCAGCCCCAGCACAGGCAAGAACATCGGCACCGCCCTCATCAAGGCAGAGTTCGCCAAGGTCGGCACGGAGATATACATCAAGGTGCGTGAGAAACTCCTCAAGGCTGTAACCGTAAAGATGCCCTTCTACGAGGGTTAAGGCTATTGTTATAAAAAAATAGCAGTAGTTAAATAAACATAAAAGTTGATTTTGCAAAACGTAAAAATCAACTTTTATGTTTATTTTTGCATCCGAAACGATATTGATATGGAGAAGAATCTTTTTATTGAGTTACTGGAAGATGGAGATAAAGTGGGTCTATACTCCCCGAGATTTGAAGGTGAAGAATATACGGAATTTGAAAAATTCTTACTGAAATTTCGTGATGATTATCCTAATGACGTAGCTCAATTGGTGTATCGCCTCGACATAATAAAGCGTGATGGTGTTTCCGACAGGTATTTTCGATATGAAGGTACTCGTCGAGACCGCGTTATGGCATTGCCGTCACATTTGGAGACAACATCGTTGCGTCTTTACTTGTTGAACATACAGTCAAAGGTACTGATTCTCGGCAATGGAGGTTTGAAAACGACTGCTACCTATCAAGAGGACGAACAGTTGAACCGTTGTGTCAATATACTGCAAAAGATTGATATTGAACTCAAGCAACGTGAGCGACATAAGGTCATTACCATAAGAGGCACGGAGTTGTTAGGTGAGTTGTCGTTTGTAATTGATGATTAAAAGCGCAAGCCGTATGAAAACAAACAAATTGATGGACGAAATCAGAGAGACGATGTCTCCTGAAATGAAAATGCAGATGGAGCTGTCGGTGAGCATTGCCAACCGAATATACGAAATATTGGATGAAAAGGGCATGACTCAAAAGGATTTTGCTCTTCTGATGGGAAAGACCGAGACCGAGGTGAGTCGATGGCTGTCGGGAACACATAACATGACTGTGTCAACCATTGCCAAAATAAGTACAGCTTTGGAAGAAGACATTATTGCACCGGCACGTCCGGTTCAACCTCAGCGTCGTCGTCGCGTTGCCGCAGTTTTATAATTACCATTGTTATATATGTGTAGTAGAGCCTGCTGATATTGAGTCGCTTGAACTTGAGTGTAATAACTTGATCACAATAAACGAGTCGTACAGGCTTGATAGTACATAATATTAAATTCAAGATGGCTTGAACCAATTGGTTCAAGCCATCTTCTGTTTTACTTCTGGCGGTTTAGCTATGGTGAACCTGTAGTTCGTCATAATATAGGTAGAGGTCTCATGCTTCAGATCCTACGCTATATAGACATTTGTGGGGTGCGAAACCTCTCATTACTAATGATACGTGATTGTCCAACTTAGCCAATGAAAATCCGACTTATAGGTGACTACTGCTCATTGCTTCTTTACTGGTTTACAATCGTAGCGAACCGTATGTGTTTCAGTGTTAGTTTTACTGTCATTTGTGGTCTTTTTTTCACCGTCACGACTAATACCTGCACCTCCAGCCACCTTGCCAGAGTTACTCGATACAGGAAGCCTTGTCTCGTGTTTGGCTTCAGCATTGACAGTGCCGTTGTAATGGTTTTGTGTACCTTCTTTTTGTTTTGAGGAAGTGCTTGAGGTGCTATAAGTTGTACTAAAAGCGCCATTGGCGTTTGGTACAGCTCGTTCGCCGGTTTCACATTGAGCATGGGATCTCCAACCATTATTCTGTGCAAAAGCAACACCAAATCCTAACACAAAAGCAACGATTATCAATTTTTTCATTTTAAGTTAGTGCCCGTTATATACCATCGGCTCGTCGGTTTTGATTTTAACTACATTTTTTTTGCGGCCCTGATAGAGAATGCACATAAAAAAAGCGTGGCCTTTTTCGCCTTCATCGGATGCTTTGAGGTCTTGGACTACCTAAATCTCCCAATTACAACGTATAAGCCCACGCCATTTGACGGGTGCTCCGCTGCTTCATTCTGGGAGATTTTTTGAAAGTGTCCAATTTTATAAACTATCATCGATAATGTATTGGTATATAAATAGAAAGCCCGCCTATTACTTTAAGCGGGTAACAAATCAGTAACAAAAATGGCTTTTATGCTGCCATCGGTGGCGGGCTTTCAGGG
>JAFTDW010000020.1 GCA_017454015.1 Bacteroidales bacterium
TCGACAATTGCCTTTTCAGGCTCTGCAATTAGATAACTACCGCCCCTGCTGAGAGACACCTGTTTGTAGCCATAAAACAATTCGGGTTTAATGGTCTGGTAATGGAACTGGCCAAAGGCATTGTTGTATGATGTGGGTCGGTTTGTTGTTACACAGGTGATTTGTGTCACAGCCTCTGGAATGATTCCGTAAATGGACAAAGCAGAATGAAGACTTATATACGATGGAGAATAAATCTTTCCAGCAATAAAACGAGCCATATCAGGCTCTTTTTGCAATTCACTGAAAGCATACCAATCCTGGCGTAGTTTGGCGATATAACCCTTTTTCACCCACCTCGAAAGGGCATTGCCGTCAAAGTCATTCTTCCATGCCCGAAGCTGGTAGATACTGAAACAGCCTACGTCTAACCATTGTTCTCTAAACTGCAAATAATTCATTTTATTCTATGCAAAAGAAAATGCAAAAATACATATTTTCTTGAATATAACAAAATTTTATCTCGACAAATGTTGTCCATATCGCTAAAACGCAGTCCAAATGCCGTCAAAATCTTAATAGTGAATAGAATAACCTTTAACACTATTATTATGCAACGTACTTACACCAAACCCGCCGACAGTAAAAATAGCCGTCCAAAAACTGCCGGGGAGGTGATTATTGAGAATTTGAAGAAGGACGGCGATGTGATAGGCATAGTAGTAGATGGCGAGAAGTGGTCCGTCGAAAAGTTATGCCGACATGAAGAGTGCAAATATTGTGAGAACTGCCCCATGCACCTCGCTATCGAACTACAGAAGGTCGATGCTTACTATGGCCAATGTGAGCTTATGGTTTTTCTCGAAAGCCTTGAATGTCCTCTGGCTGTTGTTATGTTGGATGAATTTTTAGACCCAAAACAGAACACACCGGAAGAACTTCTCTACTGGCCCTGTAGAAGGCATCAACAACAAAATCAAAACTCTCAAACGCATGGCATACGGCTTCCGTGACGACCGCTACTTCACTCTCCGTCTGCTCGCTCTACATGACTTCAAATTCTCTTAATCCTACCTACGCTTTTTTATGATGAACCAAAAAAGTTTTCGCAGCCTTTGGCAGGGCTATATTTGTCAATGCCCTTTCAGGGCAATTAATAGAAGTCCTTATTACTTCATGGAACGCAAATTGGATATTCTTATTGTTGCGACATTGTCGCTCCATATCTCATTCATGGCAGCATGCGGAAATATGCCGCTGTTGGAGGTCGATACAAAATTGTGGCCGCCTACTAGCCGCATGAAGGTGTCATATTCAAATGCTTCGTCGCAGAAACTCTTCAAGGATAGAAAAACCTTGCCACCTTCGCCGTGTGCGCAGTAGACTATGATGGTGTTATCGTCATTTTTATCGGGGAAAATGCTGGAAAAGTTTGAGATGTCAAGGGTGTCTTTGAACTCGTCTTTTTCGACTACAGTAAGCAAATAGCCTTTGTTTGTAGAGTCTTTTTCCACTTTCAGCACCATGCGTGTGCCAATGTTTATATCGACACTTGTTGTAGGAGTGGTGTCGTCGTTAAGGTCTGCCGACGAAAACATCCTGTTAAGAAAACTTAGGCATGGTGAAACGTTGAAATATAGATGCTCGATGTCATATTTGTTTTCTTCAAGTGTGTAGATGTCGAAACTTTGTCCGTTGTGGGGTGATAACTCCTGTGATTCTGCCGAGAAACCGAAATAGTGCATGAAATCATAGGCGTGGCTTGGTACGGCCACATGGAAGGCACTCTCATATGATTCGCCGCTGCCCGATGCCCATATGGCTTCAATCAGCGCATAGTATCTGAAGACATCGTCCTTAGCCTGTGTAGATTCTTTGCCATAAATCACGCTGTTGGCATAGTGCCGGTACATGTATAGTCTAAGCTGTGCAGGCTCTTTTTCCACAGCGCTGTTAAGCAGTTTCAGGGCTTTTTTCGCATCGCGCATTGATACATTCTCGTTGTTCAATAGGCTGAGGGCTTTGTTCTCCTCGTCAAGTTGATGATAAGGGTTGTAGCCTTTCTGTATCACAGAGCCATAATAAAGGCAGTGTAGCTCATAGATGGACATGGTTGTGTCGGCTTTGGCAAAACGTTTGAGCAGCGAGGGGTAGTAAAACTTGCTTGTCTTGTCATTAGTTACTTTGTCGAGGTAGTCATAATCAGGAACGAGGAATGGTTGCGCTTCTGCCGATGTATCGGAATTGGGCACGGCAACGGTGTCGTTTGTTTGTGCAAATGTGCTCGCAATAAAAAATAGCGAAAACAGGATGGTAATGACTATGTTTTTCATGATTCTGGCGGATATAATATAAAAAAAGGGTCTTGTTTAAGACCCATATTTCTGTGGAGTATATCGGAATCGAACCGATTACCTTTTGACTGCCAGTCAAACGCTCTAGCCAAGTGAGCTAATACCCCAGTTTGTTTCTTGATTTCGAGTGCAAAGTTACGAACTTTTTTCCGAATAGCAAAAAAAAAAATATGTTGCTCTTGTAACATACTGTAAATATGACTATTAAAAAATTACCCATACCGCCGTAGGCGGCTATTTTCACGCCGCGCTTGTCGCGCGGCGGGGCGTTTTTAGGCGCATTTTTAGGGTGTCTAATGGACAAAGTTGTCGGTGAGGAATTTTATGCGCATCAGGCGTATCTCCTCCTCGGTATACTCGGGGTCGCCGGCAAAATACTGGAAGGCATCCTCTATGGAGCCGTCCTGCGACTCCTGCCAGTAGTCGAGAAGCTCGTTCTGGTGTTCCTCCTCAATATAGGTATCTATATGGTAGTCGATGTTGATCTTGGTGCCGGACTCTATGATATGCTCCATCTCAGTGATAAGCTCCGGCATGGTGAGGCTGAGGCTGCGGGCTATGTCTTCGAGCGGTTTCTGGCTGTCGGTGGAGGTGATGATGGAGACTTTGATGCGCGACTTGTTGGCCGACGAGCGTATCACTATGTCCTGCGGGCGGCTTATCTCGTGGTCCTCCACGTACTGCCTGATAAGTTCGACAAAAGGCTCTCCGTAGGTCTGCGCCTTGGCAATGCCCACTCCCGTGCAGCGGCTGAGCTCCTCAATGGTGCAGGGGTATTGCATGGTCATGTCTTTGAGCGAGGTGTCGGAGAAGATGACGTAGGGGTAGCAGCCCCTCTTGTGGGCTATGTCGGAGAGCAGCACACGCAGCTGCTGGTACAGCACCTCGTCGGCGGCCACGTTGACTTCGGCGCTGTCGCTGTAGAAGTCTTCGAGCTCCTTGGTGTAGTCGTGGTCGCACACTATGGTAAGCTCTTGCGGTGACTTGATGAAACGCTGCCCTTTGGCAGTGATCTTTAGTGACCCGTAGGATTCGATGTCCTTCACTATCAGTCCTTCGAAGATGGCTTTGCGCAGCACAGCCTTCCAGAAATAGGCGTCGTGGTCGGCGCCGCGCCCGTACTGGGCCAGCAGGTGATGGGCGTTGGGGCGCGTGTTGATGTTGGAATGGCCGAGAATGACATCTATCACCTCTTTGAGGCCAAACGACTGGTGCATGGCCACCACGGTCTCGAGCAGCAGCACCACCTCGTCGCATACCGTGGTCTGCGTCTTGGGGTTGAGGCAGTTGTCGCAGTTGCCACAGTTCTCTATGTTGTAGTTCTCGCCAAAATACTTGAGTATGCCGAGCCTGCGGCAGGTGGACGATTCGGCGTAGGAAACCATCTCCTGCACCAGCTGGTTGGCGAGTTTCTGTTCCGTTGGGTTTTTGTCGGAGAAGAACTTGTAGAGTCGCTCCACGTCGTGTTCGCTGTAGAAGGCTATGCAGCGGCCCTCGCCGCCGTCGCGCCCTGCGCGTCCCGTCTCCTGGTAGTAGCCTTCAAGGCTCTTGGGTATGTCGTAGTGTATCACGAAGCGCACGTCGGGCTTGTCAATGCCCATGCCGAAGGCTATGGTGGCCACTATCACGTCCACATCCTCCATCAAGAAGCGGTCCTGGTTCTCCTCGCGCGTGTGGCCGTCGAGCCCCGCGTGGTATGGCAGGGCTTTGATGCCGTTAATCTGCAGCAGGTTGGCCACGGTCTCCACACGCTTTCGCGTGAGACAATATATTATGCCGCTCTTCCCCTGATTGTCCAGCAGGAAGCGTATTATCTCCTTGTGCAGCACCATGGGCTCGTCGGGCTTGGGGCGCACCTCGTAATAGAGGTTGGGGCGGTTGAACGACGATATATAAAGTTTGGCGGAGCTCATGCGCAGGTTTCTTATAATATCCTGCTGCACCTTGGGGGTGGCGGAGGCCGTGAGAGCCATGACGGGTATTGGGCGGCCGCTGGCAGTGGTGTGCAAAGCGGCTATGGCGTCTATGGCTTGTCGCAGACGGCGGTACTCGGGGCGGAAGTCGTGCCCCCATTCCGAGATACAGTGGGCCTCGTCTATGGCAAAGAAAGAGATGTCGAGATGCTTGAGGTACTCTATGGTGTCGCTCTTGGAAAGGGTCTCGGGGGCTATGTAGAGCAGTTTGGTGTTGCCGCGGTCTATGTCGGACTTCACCTCTTTGGCCTGCGCACGCGTGAGCGACGAGTTGAGGAAATGCGCCACGCAGTGGGTCCCCGAGGTGTAGCGCACCGCGTCCACCTGGTTCTTCATCAACGCTATGAGTGGCGACACCACTATGGCGGTGCCCTTGCTGATGATGGCCGGCAGCTGGTAGCACAGCGACTTGCCGCCACCGGTAGGCATTATCACAAAGGTGTCCTCGCCAGCGAGGATGCTTCGTATTACAGCCTCTTGGTCGCCCTTGAAGGTATCGAAACCGAATATCTCCTTCAGCTTGCCTTGCAGGTCAGGGCTCTCCATCATTGATTATCAGCTTTTAGCGGGGTAGTTACCTGTTCTACTTCCCGAGAGTTGACTCGAAATTCTGTTTTGTACAATAATATTCTCTTTGTGGCGTTTTTTTGCTATACAAAGATACCGTTTTTTTTCCGAATAGCGAAAAAAAATTTGCATTGAAGAGTAAAGAAGAGATAAATGCTATTGCCTTACAGGTAATTAGCGAAGAACGAAAAGCCGTGGAAAATCTCTCCACACGCATTGGAGATGCTTTCTACGAGGCTGTGCGCACCATTTTTTCGACCAATGGACGCGTTGTTGTGACGGGTATTGGCAAGAGTGCCAACATAGCCACCAAGATTGTCAGCACTTTCAACTCCACGGGCACCCCGGCGGTGTTCATGCACGCCGCCGACGCCATACACGGCGACCTCGGCATCATACGCCCCGACGACGTGGTGATATGCCTCTCCAAGAGCGGCAACACACCGGAAATCAAGGTGCTGCTGCCCCTCGTCAAGAACTTCGGCAACACCCTCATCGCCATCGTGGGCAACAGGGACTCCTTTCTGGCCCGCGAAGCCGACATAGTGCTCGACGTCACCGTGGAGCACGAGGCCTGCCCCAACAACCTCGCCCCCACCAGCAGCACCACGGCGCAGCTCGTGATGGGCGACGCACTGGCCGTGGCACTTATAGAATGCCGCAACTTCAGCGCACAGGACTTTGCCCGCTTCCACCCCGGCGGCACCCTCGGCAAACAGCTCTACATGCGCGTGAACGACCTCTACACCCAGAACGAGAGCCCCGTGGTGTACGCCGACACCCCTGTGCGCGACACCATCATCGAGATGACCACCCGACGGCTGGGCTGCACCGCCGTGCTGGCCTCCCCCGACGACAGGCGGCTCCGGGGCATCGTCACCGACGGCGACCTGCGCCGTATGCTCAAAGGCGGACGCAGCATCGACGACCTCAAGGCCGCCGACATCATGACAACCACCCCCAAGTGCATAGCCGCTACCGAATACGTGGTGAAAGCCCTCGCACTCATGCGCTCCAACTCCATCACCCAGCTGCTGGTGCTCGACAACGACGGCAACTACGTGGGGGTGCTACATATACACGACATACTGAGAGAAGGAATTATATAGAAACCATGAAACTGCGGACAGACAAAGTAGTGAAGATATACCGCTCGCGCACCGTGGTGCGCGAGGTGTCGGTGGAGGTGGAGCAGGGCGAGATAGTGGGGCTGCTCGGCCCCAACGGAGCCGGCAAGACCACCACATTCTATATGATAGTGGGCATCATCAAGCCCTACAGCGGCAAGGTGTTTCTCGACGATACCGACATAACGTCCATGCCCATGTACCGCCGCGCTCAGCTCGGCGTGGGCTATCTGGCACAGGAGGCCTCGGTGTTCCGCCACCTCTCCGTGGAGGACAACATCATGTCCATCCTGCAGTTCCGCAAAGAGCTTGGCAAGGAGGAGCAGCAGCAGAAGCTCGAAAGCCTTATTGCCGAGTTTGGCCTCGAAAAGATTCGCAAGAGCAAGGGCATACAGCTCTCCGGCGGCGAACGCCGCCGCACCGAGATAGCGCGCGCCCTCGCCAACGACCCCAAGTTCCTGCTCCTCGACGAGCCTTTTGCAGGCGTCGACCCTATCGCCGTGCAGGACATACAAGACATCGTGGCGCACCTCAAGGACCGCAACATCGGCATACTCATCACCGACCACAACGTGCACGAGACCCTCTCCATCACCGACCGCGCCTACCTCCTCTACGAGGGCAAGGTGCTGCACCACGGAACCCCCGAGGAGATGGCCGCCGACCCCGACGTGAGGGAGAAATACCTGGGGCGCGACTTCGAGCTGCGCCGCCACACAAGGGTATAGCTCGCCCCACCGGCGACCCGCCCCCAACTATCAATGCAAAGATACAAAATTGTCAATTCGGCAGTACACTTTTTAACCCAAATCGGTCATTAGGAATTTTAAGAGGCATGTAAAAGGTTGTTTTCTAATGACCGTCATTAGAAAATTTATTTTGTATACCGTTGTATGATAATAATTTGCTATATTTGCATCCTGATATAAAAGGCACAGATGTTCAAGGATATTGACATAAAGTTTGTAAACAA
>JAFTDW010000021.1 GCA_017454015.1 Bacteroidales bacterium
ACCAGCAGGCGTGTCGCTACACCGATTTTGTCCAAAAAGCCTCGCAAGGCAATCTGCTGTTGCTCGAGTTTGGCATCGGCTACAATACCCCCGGTATCATCCGCCTCCCCTTCGAACAGATGGCACAGAGCTTTCCCCACACCACCCTCGTCCGCTTCAACCGCGACAATCCGGAGCCTTATATCGAAGGGCTATCCCGCTTCGCCGCCTTCACCGAGGACATTGCCACCAGCATCAACATTTTGTGATATTCCTGAAAAGAACGGGGCCGCGAGTATGCTCGCTGCCCCATACCACTTAGATTGATTTATTTATTGCTTGTCTTGTACGCCGTACTTAATCCACTCATACTGCGGGTAGTGGACTTTGTCTGTCGTTTTATTCGTTAGTTCCTCATTGCATTATATTTATTTCTCTGATGTTGCCTGCTGAGCCGACGGCATACCACGGTTTCCCTTCGGGGTAGCTTTCTTGCCGTATGTCTGCTGGGCTTCCATCTCGGTGCGTCCGATGCGCCAGGTGAGTCCGAAGCTGACGTAGCGGCTCTCGGTGGTCGATTCTCTGACTGAGGGGTTGTAGGGGTTGAGGCTGCTGCCGCCGGTGCGGACGGTGCCGAACACGTCGGCCATGTTGAGGAACAGCGACAGGCGACGGTCGAAGAGGTCGGTACTCACGCCGCAGTCGAGGGTGAAGTAGGGGTCGACCTCGGCCAGCGGGGTCTGAGTGCGGCTGCGGTAGACAGCGTTGGCGAAGAGTTGCAGGCCGTCGAACCATTTGCTCTCCGTGTGCTCCCACAGCTTTGTCCAGAAGTTGAGGCGCAGCGAGTAGCAGAGCATCTCGCTTTCTTGCCATTGCCCCGGACGGTATTGGATGCGGTAGTAGTCATCGAAGAGGCTGGCGTAGAACCTTATGTTCATAAAATCGAGCGGGCGCAGCGTTGCGTTAAGACTGATGCCGCCCTGCCGTGCGGAGCCGATGTTGGCCGACTGGCTGAAGGCAACTATACGTCCGAAGCGGTCGCAGTAGGCCACGTCGGCGAGGGTGCCGGTGCGGTCGCGGTCGGAGTTGAACCAGGCGCTGAGGCCGATGCTACCGAGGTGGTTGAAGTAGCGCTCCCAGCCCAACTCCAAATTGTCGGCGTAGCCTTTCTTGAGGTCGGGGTTGCCGGTGGAGTAGCTGTCGTAGCCGTAGACGGTGAAGCGTGTGAGCTGCGTGGCGGTGGGCGGTGCTACATAGTGGGTGTAGCTGAAGGTGAAATTGTGCATCGACTCAGTGTTGTAGGAGGCATGGACGGTGGGGCTGAAGGTGAGGTAGTGCCTGCGCACATCGTTGCTGTCGGTATTGGCATAGTCGAGGTTGTACCAAGCATTGTCGCAGCTCAACGAGGCTCCAAGGGTGAATCGCCCAAAGTGATGTTCCGCGCCGGCATAGAGCGAGAGTTCGTAGGTGCCGTTGGTATAGGCATAGCTGCGAAGCGAGTCAGTGAGGCCGTCAGCGGTGGCTTTGGTCTCTTTCCGCTCAGGGTTGAGGCTGGCCATCAGGCCGAAATCCACTTCGCCCTGCTTGCTGTAAGGCAATGCGACATCGGCTGTGATACCGTGCCACTGCGAAGGGTTGAGACTGACGAGACGGCGGTCGAAGTCGAGCGACGTGAGGCTGTCGTGCTGGCGCAAGTCGCCGCTGTAAGTGCGGGAGCGCGTCAGGGTGCCGGTGTAGTCGAGGAACAGCATACCGCCAAGGGTGTCGAGCTTCTTCTCCAGCATCACACCGAAAGCGGCATCCATCATCTCATTGCCGTTGTGCAGAGCCTCGTTGTAGAAATAGCGGCCAGGGCTGCTGATGAACTCCGTGCGTTCGGTGCGGCTGTCGGTGGCGGAACTGTCGTGCGAGGCGGTGGTCCATAGCCAGAAGTTGAACGTGGTGTTGGTGTCGAGGTAATAGTCGAAGTCCACGCCGAAGTTGCCGTTAAGCGTGCGGTTCTTGCTATGTCCCTTTGTCGAGATGATGGACGAGAGCGAGCTGTCGGGTGCCAGCAGGCGACTGTCGCTGCTCGCATCGCCGTCGTATCGGTCATAGTCGCCGCTGACGAAGAGGTTGAAGCGCACTTTCTCGTTGGCCCAAACATAGTCTACCCACGGCCCCACCTGCGGACGGCTGTTGGCATTCAATCCCAGGCACAGCAGCTCGTTGCGCTTCACCTTGGCGGTGGTGATGATGTTGATGACACAATTCTGTGTGTGATACTTTGCCGAGGGGTGGGCGATGACCTCGATGCGCTGCAATGTGCCGGCCGGGAGCGACTTGAGGTACTGCTTCAGCCCCTCGGCCTTGAGGTGCGACGGTTTGTCGTTTATCCATATAGAGACCTCCGCCCCGCCGCGGTACTT
The DNA here is from genome assembly GCA_017454015.1 of Bacteroidales bacterium. GTDB lineage: Bacteria > Bacteroidota > Bacteroidia > Bacteroidales > P3 > Colimorpha. Next base: position 2,388 of record JAFTDW010000021.1, read on the forward strand.
GATATTGCCCTCGGCATCCACCTCCACGCCCGGGGCGTTCTGCAAAGCGTCGGTGGCGTTGCCGCTCTGCACGCTGGGGTCGTCACCCACATTGTAGAATACCTTTTCGCCGTCGGCGGAGTAGAGCGGACGGCTGGCGGTGATTTGCACGGTTTTGAGCAGCGTGGCATTGTCGGCAATCTCGATAATGCCAAGGTTTGTGTCGTGGTCTATCACAATATCCTGCCACCAGGTCTCGTGCCCCACGGCAGTTATCCTTAGGATATATTCGCCCTGCTTTATGCCTGCCAACGAGAACACGCCGTCGAGGTCACTCGTCGTGCCGTAGGCAAAGGCGCTGTCCTGACGTTGCAGCAGGACGCAGTTTGTAAACATCATAGGTTTCCCCTTGCTGTCTTTCAGCAATCCCTGCAGGGAACAGATAGTTTGTGCTACCAAAGCACTGGCCATACCCATAGCGAGTACCGCCAAGAAAAATCTTTTCAGCATTGAATGTTGATCGTTAATAATGAATATAGGGGGGGTGACATCAGTCAACCCCATTAACACCGGTTAAGACTACGGTGTCACGGTGCCCTAAGCACCTCGTGGAACGTTATCGCCTCGTTAGCCATAACGGGCATATCGCCCTCCAACATCCACTCGGCACGTTCAGCACGTTCATTATTTACTATGACAAGCATTATGTCTATTCCTTCATTCTTTTTTAACGTAATAAACGCCTCCCAACGTTTTTTATTGCGCCACAGCGAAACAAAAAAGCCGCGATAAAAACTCGCGGCTCGGTGTTTTTTTACACGAAAGCGTTTATCGCTTGTCCTGTACGCCATACTTGATCCACTCGTACTGCGGGTAGTGGCCTTTGACGGCTTTGCGCATGGCGAGCATCTGTACCTTAAGATCAGCAATCAAATCCATGTTCTCGTGCGCCTTAATGTTGGCCTGCCGACGCAGTTCGTCGACCTCGGCATCCTTCTGCCGCAGGGCATTGGCAGCTTCTTCCAGGCGGTTGAGAGCATCGGTAGTAATGCCG
>JAFTDW010000022.1 GCA_017454015.1 Bacteroidales bacterium
GTAGGCGGGGACGGTGATGACGGCCTCCGTCACCTCTGTGCCGAGGTAGTCCTCCGCGGTCTTCTTCATTTTCTGCAGCACTATGGCGCTGATCTCCTGCGGGGTGTAGTTGCGGCCGTTGATGTCGACACACGGGGTGTTGTTGGAGCCGCGCACCACGTTGTAAGGCACAGCCTCAATCTCTTTGGTCACATGGTCGTAACTCTCGCCCATGAAACGCTTGATGGAGAACACCGTGTTCTTGGGGTTGGTTATGGCCTGGCGCTTGGCGGGGTCGCCCACCTTGCGGTCGCCGTTCTCGAGGAAGCCCACCACGCTTGGGGTGGTGCGGTTGCCCTCGCTGTTGGTTATCACCACAGGCTCGCTGCCTTCCATGACGGAGACACACGAGTTGGTTGTCCCTAAGTCAATTCCAATGATTTTTCCCATTTTATTTTTCCTTTCTTATTTTTTATTTATTTCATTTTCTGAATTCATACGGCACGTTGCCATAGACATGACATCAATATCCGTGCCAATCATGACAATAGGCGCGGATGCTGACATTTTGGCAGTCCGGCTCAAATCAAAGTCCCACACCAGCCTTGGTGCGGAACAATATGCTCTTTTCTTTTATATGTCGCAAAAAACACGTACCTTTGTAACCGAAACAAAACGGATGCCATGGAACGAGTCTTTTGTAAACTGTTTCATTTTGTGGTTTTTACCATACTGATTATTTCTTGTAACAAAGAGGAAATCACACTTGAGCCCAAGCCTGTGGCTGGCGAATACACGCTGCCGCTCATAGAGACCAGCGACATTCACGGCCATATTGTCAACAGCGAGGGCAACACCCTACACTACAGAATGGCCTATATTGCCGACAAGGTGAAGGACATACGAGGACATGGCACCGGTTACAAGAAAGAGCGGCTCCTGTTGCTCGACGGCGGAGACCTGTATCAAGGCGCCACCTTATCCATTCTGCAGAAAGGCAAGCCTGTATATATCGCAATGGACAAGATGGGATACGACGCCGTGGCACTTGGCAACCACGACTTCGACTGGGGTGTTGAGGAGATGACCGACCCCGACGCCACTCTGCCCGAATATGAGTATGGAGGCCGCCTGCACCCCAACGATGTGCCTATCGTCTGCGCCAACCTCTACCAGAACGGCAGCCGCAGTTCGCTGACAAACGACTATGTCATTGTTGAGAAAACCGCAGCAGGCCCAAACGGAACAGTAAAGGTAAAGATAGGCATAGTAGGCTTCGCTGTCGACTATTCAACGTCAATCATAGCTTCGCAGTTCAGCGGCAAAGGATACTCCATACAGGAGAACTACACTATAGCCAACAGCATCGCCGAGGAGCTGGAGTCCACCGGACGCTGCGACGCCACCATCCTGCTCATACACGGCGAAGCCGAGAGGGCGGCACAGAGGCTTGGCGACAGCACCGCCTTCGACTTGGTGCTCGGTGGCCATACACATATCGCCACGGCAGGACATACCGACTGGGGGCTGGCCTACGGACAGGCCGGCAAAAGAGCGGAAGACTACGCCTACGCCGAACTTAAGTTCAACGTCGACGAAGCCGGCACCATCGCTTTCTCGGCCGTCGGCAGCCAGCAGTTGCTATCCGTCGACACAACTCGCGACAAGCGCACCTTCGCGGGGCAGAACGCCGACGACCTCGACGAAGAGATTCTCACCCTGTCCGACAGTGCCTTTGCCGCCGTGACCGATGAGTGCAACGAGGTGATAGGTTATATAACGGTCGGTGCCAACGCTTACACCATTGACGGCAGTGGAGAGCGTGCCGCAGTGATTTCCAACTGGATGTGCGACATCATGAGACGTATCGGCGAGGCCGATGTAGCCTTTGTCAACAGTGGCGGGATATGCACCTACTTTCCACTCAACGGGCTGCCCTCAAGGGACATCACCGTGGCCAACGTCTACGATATGTTTCCCTACGGCAACCATATCCATGTATACGAAATAACTTACGCCGAATTGCTACAGATATTCGAATACTCCATGACCAGCAGCGGCAAGAGCCTCTTTTCACGCGTCACGGGCATCGACTGCCATTTTTCCCAGAGCGAGGAGCACACCAATGCCTCGGGCAGCACCCACCGTGAATACGCAGTCCACTCCCTTGTGAAGGACGGCACCGCTATCTATCAGAACAATACCTGGGCTCCTGGCTGGGCGACAAGGAGGCTCACCATTGCGGTAAGCGACTATGTGGCCACCACCAACCGCGAAGACTACTACACTCACCTAAGCAACCCCTTGGTGGGATGGAGTGAGACGTCCCGTCTCATAATAAACAACTTGGTGGACAACGAGAATGCCGTGCGAGTACTCAAAGCCGAGGCCGCAGCAAACAACGGCCACCTATACATAGACACCTCCCCCCACTTCATCCTCCACAACGATGATTAGCCAAGGATACCAACCGCAGTAGACTGTCATCTAAACATCGACATATTTTTTTGCAGGCATTTGTACCTGCTTGAAGAGACGGTTGGTATTACGAAAAAAACGCTGCCATAATACTTTACAGCACCTCTTCCAAGAGCCACATTTTGTTGCTGTTGGAGCCTTTTATCAGCGACAGGGTGCCGTTGAGCTGGTTCGACCGTAGGTAGTCGCAGGCTGCCGTGCTGTCGGCGAACCACACCACCTCGGCCTGGCCGCACATCTTCCGCGCCTCGTCCTGCAGGCTCTCAAACTCCTCGCCAACAAGCAGTACGCCTGTGGGATGGCACTGTGGCAACATCTCAATCACGTGCTCATGCTCGCGGCGCGAGTCCTTGCCCAGCTCGCGCATGCCGCCGAGCATCACCCATTTGTTGGGGTGCTCTATGGCGGCGAAGCTCTTCAGCGCGGCCTCCATGCTCGACGGGTTGGCGTTGTAGCAGTCGAGTATCAGCTCATTGCGGCCGGTACGCTTGTATTGCGAACGGTTGTTCTCTGGCACATATTGCTCCAGTGCCTCTTTGATGTCGAACGGCTCCACGTTGAAGAAACGGCCCACGCACACAGCGGCCATGGCGTTGTCGAAGTTGTAGCCGCCCATAAGGTGCGTCTGTACACGATAGACGTTGTCGCCCACCTCGAAGTAGAAAGCCATGTACGGCCCTGCGCCGGTGCATGAGCCGCGGGTGCCGGCCTCCGCCGCGCTGCCGTAGGTGTCGGTGCTCAGGCGCGAGCCGCCGTCGTTGTAATCGAATGCAGGCATGGTGGGGATGTAGCCTGGCACCATCGACGGTATGTCGGGTATCACCGACAGGGCCGTGGCGTGCTGCATCAGTATGCTGTTGTCGGCGTTGACAAAAGCCATGCCGTTGCGCGAGGCGAGGTAGCGGTAGAGCTCCGTCTTTGTCTCTATCACGCCCTCGAAACTGCCGAAGCCTTCAAGATGGGCCTTGCCCACGTTGGTGATAAGTCCGAAGTCGGGGTGTGCTATGGCGCAGAGCGCATCAATCTCGCCCGGGTGGTTGGCACCCATCTCCACTATAAGGATGTCGGTGTCGGCGGGGGTAGAGAGTATGGTGAGGGGCACACCTATGTGGTTGTTGTAGTTGCCTGCCGTGGCATGGACCCTGTACTTGCGGCGCAGCACCTCGCGCACAAGCTCCTTGGTGGTTGTCTTGCCGTTGGTGCCGGTGATGGCCACCACGGGAACGGTCATGCTGTCGCGATGGCGGCGCGCCAACTCCTGCAGGGTTGTCAGAACGTCGTCGACCACCATGCAGCGGTCGTCGGCCTGGCGGCTTCTGTCCTCGGTGACGCAGCAGGCCGCGCCCTGCTCCAGAGCTTTGTCGACAAACTGGTTGCCGTCGAAATTGGCGCCCCGCAGGGCGAAGAAGATACAACCTGGCGTCACGGTGCGACTGTCGGTGGTCACCGTGTGGCTTCGCAGGTAGATGCTGTGTAACTGGTCTATATTCTTTTCCATGATAAATATATAACGCACACTTGGTTTCTTTATTGTGATGCATGCCTTGCGCCCATGCAATAATATGTGTGCCGGAGCGTTATCTAACTGATGGATTTTTAAAGAATGAAGCCATGAACATTAGGCCTTATCACCACGAGGTGAAGTATTATGAGTGCGACCGCATGGGTATAACCCACCACAGCAACTACATACGGTTTATGGAGGAGGCGCGTGTCGACTGGATGGACCAGCTGGGCTACGGCTTCGACCGCATGGAAGCCGAGGGCGTGGTGTCGCCGGTGGTCAGCGTGGAATGCCGCTACCGCCATCCCTCCACGTTCAAGGACGACATAGAGGTGAGTGTGGAGGTTGCCGAGACCTCGCCGCTGAAGATAGTGTTTGGCTACACCATGACCGTTGGCGGGCGCGTCATCTGCACGGCGCAGAGCACCCACTGCTTTATGGAGAACGGCAAACCCGTGGAGCTCGCCAAACGCTTCCCCGATCTCTACGCCCGCATGATGGAGCTATAACGCCCCACCCCTTCCATAAGCCATCGGCCTGCTTTCCGCAAGCCTGCAAAGACACGTTTTTTCTCTGCCAATTTGATAAATTGTCGCAACTTTGCAAAAAACTCACACAAAAAAATGAAGACACTCGTATTCAACGGCAGCCCCAAGCGGGACAAGAGCGACACCATGCACATCACCCGCGCCTTTCTGGCCGGAATGGCCGACGCGGCCCCGCAGGATGTACACATAATACACGTAATCGACAAACACATAGAGTACTGCGACGGCTGTTTCGAGTGCATGCGCAACGGCGGCTGCTGCCACCACCGCGACGACATGCGTGCCATCCTCGACCAAATACTGGCGAGCGACATTCTCTTGTTCAGCTATCCGCTCTACGCCTATGGCATGCCCGCCCCGCTCAAAGCCCTGCTCGACCGCACGCTGCCTCTTGGCTCAATGGCCATGCAGCAGGTAGGTGACCGCTACGAGCATATAGCTCAGGCCAGCTACGACCATCTGCGTTATGTGATGATTTGCGGCTGCGGATTTCCCAACAGCAAACAGAACTTCGAGCCTGCCGTGGCGCAGTTCAAGCTGTCCTTTCCAAGCAACCACACCATTGTCACCGTGCCCGAGAGTCCCATGTTCAACGCCCCCGAAGCCGCCGTGGTCACCAAGCCCCGGCTGGAGCTGATACGCAAGGCAGGGCAAGAGTACATCTCCAACGGCACAATAGCCAAAGACCTCATGACGGCAATAACCTCCCCCATGATCCCCGAAGACGAATACGCAAGAATAGTCAACGCCTCAGTGTAACCCCACCATCCAACCTTAAAACCCTTTAACCCTTCAACCTTCCAACCCTCTCCTTCTATCGCTCCAACAGCCGCAGAATAGCCAGCTTGAACTTCTCCGCCTTGCCGCTGTAGGGGTGCTCCCGCAACGGCAGGTTCAGGCGAGTCCTGCCTTTGAGCACCGTCTGCGGGTGTGTGAACTCCCTGAAACCCCACTCGCCGTGGTATGCGCCCATGCCCGAATGGCCCGTACCGTTAAATGGCACCCCTTTGACCATCATGTGTATGCACACCTCGTTGATGCAGCCGCCTCCGTACTGCTGGGTGCGCATCACGCGGTTGGCCCACTTCATGTTCTTGGTAAACAGGTACATCGCCAGCGGATGCTCGCGGTCGGCTATAGTCTCCATCAGCGCGTCCACCACCTCGTCCCTAAAGGGAACCACGGGCAGCAGGGGGCAGAAAAGCTCGTGCTGCACTATCTGCTCGTCTATTTCCACGGGGTAAATCACCGTTGGAGCATAGCGCCGCGACGCCTTGTCGCCTGCGCCGCCAAACACGATGCGGCCGCGGTATTCATCGGCAAGGCCGGCGCACTTGTCGTACGCGCTGTCGCTTATGAGCATAGGGTATTCGGGGTTCATCTCTGCACGTTGCCCTATCTGCGCCACAAAAGCCCTCTTAAGCTCTTCCAGAAATGGCGCCGCCACCTCTTCGGCAACGGCTATCTGGTTGATGTTGATACATATCTGACCGGCATTGCACAGCTTCAAGAATGCTATCTTACGCGCCGCGTCCTTTAGGTCGGCATCCTTGCGCACCACACACCAGTTGCCCGTCTCGCCGCCAAGCTCCAAAGCCACCGGCGTGAGGTTCTTGGCCGCCTCGGCCATCACATGCCTGCCCACCGAGGGCGAGCCAGTGTAGAAAATCTTGTCGAACCGCTGCGCAAGGCACATGTCGGCCACGTCATGCCCGCCGTCAATCAAGGTGACATACTCTGGAGGAAACACCTCGGCAAAGAAGCGTTTGAGAGCCGCAGTGCTGGCCGCCGACTTGGAGCTCGACTTTACAACCACCGTGTTACCCCCTGCCATTGCGGCGGCCACCACGCCTATGGTGAGCAGTATGGGAAAATTGAAAGGGCTCACAACCAACGTCACCCCGTACGGCATCTTGTAAACCTTGGTAACCGTGCTGGGGAAACACATTAGGCCGCTAAAATGGCACTCCGGGCGAGCCCAGCGGCGCAAACCACGCAATATCTCGTTGATTTCCGCAACGATAGGCCCTATGTCGCACAGATACGCCTCCACCCTGCTCCTGCCGAGGTCCTGAGCCAAAACCTCCTCAAACTCCGCCTCATGTGCGATGACTGCGGCTTTGAGTTTTCCGAGCTGCTTGAGTCTCCAACTCACTGGCAGAGTGGTTCCTGTACGGAAAAAGCGGCGCTGCGAAGCCACAATGGTGCCAATCTCGATCTCGTTTATGTTCATTAAAGGTTATAAGGTTTAAAAGTTTAAAGGTTATAAGGTTTCAAAATTACGAAATAACGAAATACACATGGCAACAAGGCAAATCAGAAGAATTTAACACCGTGGCAGTTCTTCACGCAGCGGCCTTTGGTGTCAATCTTGTAAACCTCCCCATGAAACACCACCTCCGCCCTGCCGTACTCGTAGGGCGACGCAGCCTGGAACACAAAGGGTATCACCACGTTGCCCTGATGGTCAATATAGCCCCACGAGCCCTTATCGCACACCGGGGCAAGCCCTTCGGTGAACTTATAGCCCGACGCGTAGCGCAACGGCACCGCAATCTCGCCATTTGTATTGATATAGCCATACTTGCCATCCTTCTCCACAAGAGCCAGACCCTCGTAGAAAGTATAAATCTCGCTGCGGTAGCCCGAATTGTCATACTCCAAAGGCAAAAACACCTTCCCTCGGCGGTCTATCATGCCGTAGCGGGTGCTGTCGCAAACCATCGCAAAACCGTCCTTCATAGGGTTGGCAAGCCTGTACTGGCACGGTATCACCTCTTTGCCGCGGGCGTCGAGATAGCCGTAGCGGCCGTTGCGCACCACAAGGTAAAGACCCTCGCTGCAGGCCAGCACACCGTCGTACACAAACCCCGTGAGCTGCTTGCGCTTGCCAAACATGGCCAAAAGCCCCGTCGCGGCGTCCTCGGCAAAAAAACGCCCGTTGTGAAGCATCGACACCTCGGCGTACTTGATGGTCACCACCTCTCTGCCGCTGCGGTCTATCATGCCGTATCTGTCGTACTGACGCACCACAGCCCACCCCTCGGTGAAAGGCTGCGCATACTGGTACCGCGGGGCAATCACCCAGCTCCCCGCCGTGTCAATAAAGCCGAAAAGCAGAGCCTCGTCGTTCCCGTCGGAGACGGCGGCAACCGCCAGCCCCTCAAAAAAGCCCGACGCCGAGTAGTAGCGCGGCTCTATCACAACACGCCCCCCAGTGTCGAGATAGCCGTATAAACCATTCTGTTTCACCCTTATCAAGCCCTCGCTGGGATACACCACCTCCTCATACTCACACGGAACCACCTCGCGCCCCGTGCGGTCAATAAGCCCGCTCCTGCCATAGTCGGCCATCACTATGCAGTAATTGCCATTGAAACGGTCCACAAACATATACTTGTTCGGGACCAGCACCGTGCCGTCGGCCAGCTTGAACCCGAATTTACCGTCCTGCTGGGTCGTCTGAATCCCGTCGACATAGAAAAGCTCGCAGCCGCAAGCCTCGTCGTCGACCACTCTCACCTCCTCGCGGCGCTGGGCGTTGGCTGGCCCCGAACACAAACCCGCAAGCACCGCAAAACAACCCACCACAACACGCAACATATTATGTTTCATAGTCTTAATAAATAATTATCAACAATGTGTCTCACTACAAAAATAAACAATTTTGCTGTGATAGGCAAATTTTTTTCGTGCGAGGGGATTTTTTTCGTATTTTTGCAATTTAGCGGGACAGCCCACGGCTACACCCCTATTTATTATAATAATTGCATATACAGCCACTTGTGGCATAAATACTATTAACACCGAAGCCGATGAAAAAAAGCATTACTATCGGATTATGCACATTCATGTGCTTTATCGCAGCCTTGATGGCAGGCTCCTCCAGCGCCCAGGCCCAAGAACGCAAAAACACCGGACGCAAGACCTCGGAAAACGCCGTCAACTCGGAGTACCGTGAAATCATCATGGAACACCTCAGCAAAGACGTCGAAACCCGACAGCGCTCCATGCAGAAAAAAGCCGAGGCAATTCTCCAAGCTCTCCCCAACGACGAGAAACTCTACGACGAGTCCTTCATGACAATTCGGGCCTACATAGCCCCTGGCGTCACCGAGGAAGGCACTCCCGAGGTCAACTTCGTCTACGAAATCTCCTACAACTGCAAACACCTCGAAGGCACTGAGGACGACTACCCCATCGGCAGCTACGACTGCAACGAGTCCAACTCCTGCCGCGCCATCTGCGGCCTCACCAAGATGCTCCTCGAAAGCGAGTGCAAGGACATCTTCGCACGCGGCAAAAAAGCCACCATCGAAATCCACTCCACCACCGACGCCACTGACATCTCGCACATCGACTACCACGGCGAATACGGCGAATTTAAATACTGCCCCGTCACTTTCAACGACGAGCAGCTGCGCATATCCGTCAATGAAACCGAGGGCATCAACAACAACGCTCAGCTCGCCTACATCCGCGCACACAGCATGAAAGCCTACCTCGAAGGCACCGTAAGCCTCCTGCGAAACACCGAAAACGAATACCTCTTCATCACCCGATGCCTCCCGGAAATAGGTTCCCAGTACCGCCGCAGCAGCATCGTCATAACCGTGCACAGCCCCTTCGACGACAAAATTGTCGAGATGAACGAAAAACTCATCAACGATGAATACGTCGACTACAACATACCCAAAGCCAAAGAGCCCGCCAGCAACAGTTCCACCTTCGTCCTCATCATCGCCGACGAAGACTACCCCGCACCCATACCCCCGGTGCCCTTCGCCGACAACGACGGCGAAATACTCCAGCAATACTGCGTCAAAGCCCTCGGCATACCCGAACGTCACGTCAAAGTCCTTAAAGACGCCAACAAACACAACATACTCGTCGAAGGCGTCGACTGGCTCAAAGACATCACCGTCGCCGTCAAAGGCGAAGCCAACATCATAATCTACTACGCCGGCCACGCCCTCACCGACCAAAACTACAACCCCTACCTCCTCCCCTCTGGCGTCGACGTATCCAAAATAAGCGTCTTCGCACAAAAAAAAGGCAAGAAAACAAGCTACAAAACCAAGTCTTACACTGACCGCCCACTCGGCAAAGGCGACCTCACCCGCCTGCTCGAAGAAGCCATCTCACTCGACTCCATGTGCATTTACTTCAGCCGCGTCAACTTCACCTCTATGACCTTCATCATCGACGCCAGCTTCAACGGCATTGACCGCAACGGCGACCCACTGTTCAACATCAAGATGAACAACGTCAAGATGCGAGGCCTGCGCATCCGCGGCAGCATTGTCGTGTTCAACGCCGCCGACTTCAACAAGACGGCCTACGCCTTCAACGACCAGCACCACGGCTTCCTCACCTACTTCCTCCTCAAAGAGCTCAAACGCACCAAAGGCGACATCACCTTCAAAGACCTCTACACCAACATTGAGAAAATGGTAAGCTACGAATCGTCCCTGCAAAACAAACTCCAAGAGCCCACAATGATCATCGGCGGCAAACGCAAAGACACCTGGGACGACCTGAAATTCATCAAATAGCCCCCAACCCTTCATCCTATCAACCTTTTAACCTTCCAACCCTCCAACCCCTCCATGAAACGATTCTTCAACGACAACCGTAGCAATCCATGGTTTTGGACTTTCATAGTCCTTGCCGCCGCCCTCCTTTTCGCCATGCCGCTCCTGAGCAGCGGCGCCGGCAACAGCGGCGACGAGGACGGTTTCCAGATACCGCAGGGCGAAAACGTTCTGAACTACTACCGCACCCATGGCGCCGACACCACATGCTTCACCTTCGAGAACCTGAAATACTACGGCTGCTCCTTCGATGTGGTGATGGCCTGGCTCAACCACACCTTCGGCGTGGACGACATAGCCCACACACGCCACGCCGCCAACGCCCTGCTGGGCTGGGTTGCTGTGCTCTTTGTGGGTCTCATTGCTTGGCGCATAGGTGGCTGGAGAGCCGGCGTGGTGGCCATGGCGCTCATGTTCCTCTCGCCGCGTTTCCTCGGACACTCGTTCAACAACCCCAAAGACATACCGCTGGCGGCTGCCGTGACAATGAGCATCTACTACACTCTGATGTTCTTCCGCCAAGCTCCGCGTCCCAAGATATTCACGATGGTGATGCTTGCCATCTCCCTGGCTTTCGCCATCAGCGTGCGCGTGGGCGGCCTGATAATAATTGGCTACATGGGGCTGTGGGGGCTGCTGTGGCTGATACAGAGGCTCTCCACTCGGAGCAGACAAACCGCTCCCAAACGCGGCGGCATCAAAAACTCCGCCAAAGAAGCCGACGAGAAGATGTGGCTTTGGAAAACCGTCGGGTGGGCTGCCCTTGTATGCGTCGTGGGCTTCTTTGCGGGACTGCTGCTGTGGCCCTACGCCATGCAGGCACCCATACGCAACACCGTAGACTCGTTCCACGCCATGTCGCAGTTTGCCATAGGCATCCGCCAAATCTACGAAGGCCACATGGTATGGAGCGACGCCCTGCCATGGTACTACACCCCTAAATTCATCATTACCACCATACCCATAGCCGTGATCATAGGGTGGCTTATATGGCCGCTGCTGCCATGCACACAATCCGACAAGAGCGACGACGGACAGGCTATGGCCAGATACCACTGGGTGGAGAAGGCCATGCTCTATTTCTGCTTCCTTTTCCCCGTTTTCTGGATAGCATACACCAAGGCCAACGTCTACGGCGGCTGGCGCCATTCACTCTTTGCCTACCCGCCGATGGTTGCCTCGGCCGCCCTCGGGTTCGACGCACTCACCGCATGGCTCGGCCGCAAGCTGGCAACATCCAAGCCCGTGCTGCGCAAAGCCGCCACGGTGGCAGCCACAGCCCTGCCCTTCCTGCTGGTCATAGGCCCCGCGGCCCACATAGTGCGCAACCACCCCTATGAGTACGTGTACTTCAACCGGCTCTCTGGCGGCACCGCCAAAGCATACGGCCAATACGAGATGGACTACTACTACCACTCCATGCGCGAGGCCACCAAGTGGGTGGTGGACCATGCCGACGCGTCGGCACTGGCCCCCGGCCAGAAAGTACTGGTCGGCTCATGGCACGTCAACTCCACAGCCTACTTCCTGCGCAACGACACCACCCAGTTCCGCCAGCGTTTTGTGCGCTGGCGCCAGCGCGGCGACTACGACTGGGACTATGCCGTCTTCCCGCTCACCGGCATCTCACCTGCCCAGCTCACCAACTCCGCTCACTTCCCGCCCCAAAACACTGTGCACCAGATAAAGGTCGACGGCGTGCCCATCGCCATAGTGCTCAAACGCTTGGACAAGAGCGACTACCAAGCCTCGCAGATGCTCAAAGCCGGACGTCCCGACAGCGCCGAGGTGCTGTACCTCAAAGCGCTGGAAAAGGACCCCTACAACGAATCGGCCATAGCCTCGCTCACCAACCTCTATATCAACTTGGGGCGCACCGCCGACGCCAAGGCTATGTGCAAGCGATTTGCCGAGATAGACCCCGACGACGACATGATGAACTACTGGACAGCCTACGTGTCGTACCTCGAAGGCCGTCCCAACGAGGCCCTCGAGCAGCTACGCCGCTGCAAAGAGCTCAACTTCAAGAACACGTCGGTGTACAGGCTCATTGCACAGATATATATGCAGCAGGGCGACCAGACGGGCGCCGAAGGCGAGATAGTGAGAGCCTTGCAAAAAGGTGTTATAGACAACAACCTTGTAGAGCTGTATATAAACATCCAGAAAGGCAAAGGGCTCAACGAACGAGTCATATACTACAACCTATACAACGCCATTGCCACAGGCCTTGAATCGAGCGGCAAAAAAGAAGAAGCCAAGCAATACCGCGAGGCAATGAAACGTATGTGACAAGGGGGTAAAGGTTAAAAGGTTTAAGGGTTTAAAGCAAATATGGGAAATTCTTTCAAACGGTTGTGGACAGGCACTGTGAGGCTCTGTGGATGGCACTATCTGGAGCCCGACGCCGATGTAAGTCGGCATCTCGACCGCTGCGTGATCATCATGGCCCCTCACACTGCCATTGCCGACTTCCTGCTCGGCGCCGGATACCTGTGGAAACTGGGGGTCAACTGCCGCATACTCATCAAGAAAGAGTTCTTCCGCTGGCCATTAGGCAACCTGCTCAAACGCTTTGGCGCAATACCCGTGGACCGTGGCAACCCCCGCGACGGCATGATAGAACGCAGCCTCGCAGGCTTTAGAGACAACGAGCGATTCACCCTCGTCATCACGCCCGAAGGCACCCGCAAAAAAGTGACACGCTGGAAACGCGGTTTCTACGAGATAGCCACCAAAGCCGGCGTGCCGGTTCTGCTCTCCTTTATTGACTACAAAAATAAAACCATGGGCTTCAAAGGTCTGTTCATGCCAACAGGCAACTACGATGCCGACATAAAAGAAATAAAAAACAACTACCGCGACGCAGCCCCAAAACATCCCGAAGGCTGGCAAACAATAGACTGACAAGAAAACGAAAATAACGAAACAAAGCAAATGATACGAAGAATCTATGTAGAGAAGAAAGAGCCCTACGCTGTCAGAGCCAAAGAGCTTATCGACGAGCTTACCAACTACCTGGGCATCAATGCCACCAAGGTTCGTATCGCTGTACGCTACGACATCGAGGGAATGAGCGACTCCACCTATAGCCGCGCCAAAGAGACCATCTTCAGCGAGCCCCCCGTCGACGACCTCCACGAAAACTCCATACCCACCGCAGCAGGCGATTTCTGTTTCACAGTGGAATACCTGCCAGGACAGTTCGACCAGCGCGCCGACAGCGCCGAGCAGTGCTCCCAGCTGCTCGAACCAGCAGAGCACCCAATAATACGCTCGGCCACTACATATATTATAAGCGGGGGCCTAACCGAAGAGCAACGCCGCGCCATAGTGGCCCACTGTGTCAACCCAGTCGACAGCCGCGTGTGCGGCGACGAGTTGCCGACAACTCTTGCTCAGCACTTTGAAGAGCCCACTGACGTAAAAACCATCGACGGCCTGCGCCAGATGAACGAAGAGAGCCTGCTGGAGCTCTACAACTCCCTCAACCTGGCCATGACCTTCAACGACTTCAAGCATATACAACACTACTTCATCGCCGACGAACAGCGCGACCCGTCGATTACCGAAATAAGGGTTCTCGACACCTACTGGAGCGACCACTGCCGACACACCACCTTTGCCACAGAGCTCACCGACATAAAACTCGACAACGGATACTACCGCCCATTGCTCGAAAAGGCTTTGCAGAGCTATCTCGACGACCACAAGCAGCACTATGCCGGACGCACCGACAAGTATGTGTGCCTTATGGACATTGGCACCCTTGCTGCCAAACGCCTGCGCAAGCAGGGGCTACTCCCCGACTGGGAGGTAAGCGACGAAATCAATGCCTGCAGCATCATAGTGCCCGTGACCATCGACGGCAAGGAGGAGGAGTGGCTCGTCAACTTCAAGAACGAGACCCACAACCACCCCACCGAGATAGAGCCCTTCGGCGGAGCGGCCACCTGCCTTGGCGGCTGCATACGCGACCCGCTGAGCGGACGCACCTACGTATATCAGGCCATGCGCGTCACCGGCGCAGCAGACCCCACCAAGCCCGTGGCCGAGACCCTCAAGGGCAAGCTGCCACAACGCAAGATAGTCACCACGGCGGCACGCGGCTACAGCAGCTACGGCAACCAGATAGGTCTCGCCACAGGTATCGTCTCCGAGGTCTACCACCCGGGCTATGTAGCCAAGCGCATGGAGATAGGCGCCGTCATAGCCGCCGCACCGCGCAAGCAGGTGAAGCGGCTCACCAGCGACCCTGGCGACATCATAATACTGCTCGGCGGACGCACCGGCCGCGACGGCATTGGCGGCGCCACCGGAGCCTCCAAGAGCCACAACAGCCAGAGCCTCACCAGCTGCGGTGCCGAGGTGCAGAAAGGCAACGCTCCTACCGAACGCAAGATTCAACGCCTCTTCCGCCGCCCTGAGGTGGCAAGCATCATCAAGAAATGCAACGACTTCGGTGCCGGCGGCGTGAGTGTGGCCATAGGCGAGCTTGCCGACGGGCTGCTTATAGACCTCGACAAGGTACCCAAAAAATATGCAGGCCTCGACGGCACTGAGCTGGCCATCAGCGAAAGCCAGGAGCGCATGGCAGTGGTTGTAGACCCCGCCAATGTTGACACCATGATGCGTTATGCCGACGAAGAAAACCTTGAAGCAACCATAGTGGCGCAGGTAACCAAGGAGCCGCGCATGGTGATGACATGGCGAGGCAAGACCATCGTCGACCTCAGCCGCCGCTTTATCGACACCAACGGCGCCCACCAAGAGAGCACCGTGGCAATAGCCATGCCGGCGAACCAAGAGCACGCCACCACCACGGTGAGCGGCAACAACATCAAGGAGCGTTGGCTCGGCACACTTGCCGACCTTAACGTGTGCTCGCAGAAAGGGCTTGTGGAGATGTTCGACAGCACCGTGGGTGCTGGCAGCGTGGTGATGCCATACGGTGGGAAACACCAGCTCACACCAACCCAAAGCATGATAGGCAAGTTGCCTGTCCTCAAAGGCGACTGCGACGCTGTGAGCATCATGGCCTACGGCCTCGACCCATACACCCTCGCGTGGAGCCCCTTCCACGGTGCCGTGTGGTCCATAGTCAACTCCGTGGCAAAGATTGCCGCGGCAGGCGGCGATGTGTCTAAAGTACGCCTCACCTTCCAAGAGTACTTCAAGAAGCTTGGTACAGACCCCTACCGCTGGGGAGAGCCCACGGCGGCGCTACTCGGTGCCTACTACACGCAGAAAGCGTTGCAACTGCCTGCAATAGGTGGCAAAGACAGCATGTCGGGCACCTTCAACGACATCGATGTTCCTCCAACACTATGCTCCTTTGCCGTGGGCATGAGCGACCTCGCCCATGTGGTAACCCCCGAACTCAAAAATGCCGGCAACAAGCTGTATGTGCTTGGTCTTAAGGTCGACCTATTCGGAATGCCCGACATTGACCATGCCAAGCAACAATACGCTGAACTACGCAAAGCCATCGAAGCCGGTTCGGTGGTGTCGACCTATGTGATTGGCGCCGGCGGCATTGTCGAAGCTCTGAGCAAGATGGCCTTCGGCAACAAACTCGGCGTGCAGATTACAAACGCCACACTCGCCGCCAAGCTGCAAAACGGCTACCAGCTGCACGACTTCACCAAATACGGCAACATAGTACTCGAAGTCAAACCCAATGCCAGCCTGCTGCCATCCAACTGCACCGAGATTGGCATTGTTCACAACGAGCCTGTCATTTCCGTCAACAACGAGTGCATCAGCCTCGACGAAGCCCTCTCTGCATGGCAGAGACCTCTCGAAGAGGTATTTCCCACCAAGAGCTCAGGCGTCGCTGGCAAGAGCAGTCTATCCATCGGTCCCAGCAAATCATCGGTGCCCTACATCTGCCGTCACAAAGTGGCAAAACCGCGCGTCTTCATCCCTGCCTTTCCTGGCACCAACTGCGAGTACGACAGCGCCCGCACATGGGACCGCGCCGGGGCGGAGAGCCACATTGTGGTGTTCCGCAATCAGAACGGCAGCCAGATAGAAGAGAGCGTCAAAACCTATGTCGACGAGATAAAACAGAGCCAGATAGTCATGCTGCCCGGCGGCTTCTCGGCGGGCGACGAGCCCGACGGCAGCGCCAAGTTCATCACCAGCGTGTTCCGCAACGCCATGATTAGCGAGGCGGTGATGGACCTCCTCAACAATCGCGACGGGCTCATGCTCGGCATCTGCAACGGCTTCCAGGCCCTTGTCAAGCTCGGACTCGTACCCTACGGCGAGATTCGCGAGCAAACCGCCAACGCGCCCACCCTCACCTTCAACACCATAGGCCGCCACCAAAGCATGATGGCACGCACCCGCATAGCCTCCACCATGTCGCCATGGCTCCAACAGGTGGAGCGAGGCAGCTGCCACACCATACCCATCTCACACGGCGAGGGGCGTTTCGTGGCTTCCGACGAGGTTGTGGCACAACTCTTTGCCAACAACCAAGTGGCAACACAGTACGTAGACCTCGACGGCAACCCCACAATGGAAGAGCCTTTCAACATGAACGGCTCCACCATGGCTATTGAGGGCATCACCAGCCCCGACGGGCGCGTCCTAGGCAAGATGGGGCACAGTGAGCGGCGCAGCCGCGGCACCGCACTCAACATACCTGGCAACGACGACGAACGCATCTTCGAATCCGGTGTAGCCTACTTTAAATAATATGGAAGACAATCAAAAAGACATAATCCAAGAGGTTACAGGCGAGGAGTACAAGTGGGGCTTCACCACCGATATAGCCACCGAGACCATCCGCAAAGGCCTTGACGACGATGTTGTACGCACCATCTCGCAGAAAAAGGGCGAACCGGAATGGCTACTACAGTTTCGCCTTGACGCCTTGCATCGCTGGCAAACCATGCAGGAGCCCTCGTGGGGCCACCTAAAATACGACAAAGTCGACTATCAGGACATCATATACTACGCAGCCCCCAAGCCCGCCAAGCAGAAGAAAAGCATGGACGAGGTCGACCCCGAATTGCTCGCAACCTTCGACAAGCTCGGCATTCCCCTGCGCGAACGCGAAGCACTTGCAGGCGTAGCCTACGATGCCATTATGGACTCCGTGAGCGTCAAGACAACCTCGCAGAAAATGCTCCAAGAGCAAGGCATCATCTTCTGCCCTATCAGCGAGGCTGTCCAGCGCCACCCCGACCTTGTGCGTCAATACCTCGGCAGCGTGGTACCAGCCACCGACAACTTCTTCGCGGCACTCAACAGCGCCGTATTCAGCGACGGCTCCTTCTGCTACATTCCCAAGGGAGTCCGCTGCCCCATAGAGCTCTCCAGCTACTTCCGCATCAATGCCAAGGGAACCGGCCAGTTTGAGCGTACCCTCATCATCGCCGACGAAGAGGCCTACGTCTCATACATGGAAGGCTGCACCGCACCGCAGCGCGACGAGAACCAACTCCATGCCGCCATAGTGGAGATTGTGGCACTCAAATACGCCGAAGTGAAATACAGCACAGTACAGAACTGGTACCCTGGCGACAAAGAAGGGCGCGGCGGCATATACAACTTCGTTACAAAACGAGGCATCTGCAAGGGCTCTCACTCCAAAATATCGTGGACACAGGTGGAGACCGGCAGCGCCGTGACATGGAAATACCCAAGCTGCATACTGCAAGGCGACGACAGCTCCGCCGAGTTCTACAGCGTGGCTGTCACCAACAACTACCAGCAAGCCGACACCGGTACCAAGATGATACATGTGGGCAAAAACACGCGCAGCACTATCATCAGCAAAGGCATCAGCGCAGGCCACAGCCAGAACAGCTACCGCGGCCTCGTACAGGTGGGCAAAGGAGCAACAGGCTCACGCAACTACTCACAATGCGACTCTCTGCTGCTCGGCGACAAATGCGGGGCGCATACTTGGCCGTATATAAAATCCAACAACAGCTCCGCCATACTTGAGCACGAAGCCACCACAAGCAAGATAAGCGAAGACCAGCTCTTCTACTGCCAGCAACGCGGCATAAGCCCTGAAAGCGCCGTAGGCCTCATCGTAAACGGCTACGCCAAGGACGTCCTGAAGAAACTACCCATGGAATTTGCCGTCGAAGCACAGAAACTGCTAAGCATAAGCCTCGAAGGCTCTGTAGGATAAATCTATGCGAAAACTAAGCACCGACGAACTGCGGCGTCCCTCCGCCGAGCAGTACCGCGCAATGGAGAAACTCCCCATAGTGGTGGTACTCGACAATGTGCGTTCGCAAAACAACATAGGCTCTATCTTCCGCACATCCGACGCGTTCCGCATCGAGCACATCAGCCTTTGCGGCATCTGCTCCACACCGCCCCACCGCGAGATACACAAAACCGCACTCGGTGCCGAAGACTCCGTGGCATGGAGTTACCACGACAACGCCGCCGAATGTATCGCAAGCCTCAAAGCCAGCGGATACATCGTCTATGCAGTTGAGCAGGTCGACGACAGCCTAAAACTCAACAAATTCAACCCTGGCAACACCCACAGCGGCACCTCTCGCGGCATTGCCGTGATATTCGGCAACGAAGTGGAGGGGGTGAGCGACGAGCTGCTGTCGCTGTGCGACGGCAGCATAGAGATACCGCAGGAAGGCACCAAGCACTCCCTCAACGTAAGCTGCGCCGCCGCCATAGTGCTATGGGAGCTATGGAAAAACCAAACCAACGCAAACACGCGTCGACCGAGTTCGGACGACGCCCACCCAACAAACGCACCCGACCATGATTGACATAGAACAACGCGTAGCTCTGGCACGCCAATACCACGCCGAAGGCTACAACTGCTGCCAAAGCGTAGTGCTTGCATACAGCGACCTTGTCGGCATCGACCGCCAAGAGGCGGCGCGCATGGCTGCGCCTTTCGGGGGCGGCCTCTCGGGGCTTCGCGAAGTGTGCGGCTGCGTAAGCGGCATGGCAGTCCTCGCCGCCCACGCCGTGCCCGCCACAGACCCCTCCGACATGGCGGCTCGCCGCAGGCAGAGTGCCCTTGTACAACAACTCGCAAACACCTTCAGGCAGGAAGAGGGTGCCATAGTATGCCGCACCCTGCTGGGAGCCGACGGCAGCGGCATTCGCCACAAACCATGCACAGAATACGTTGCCGACGCTGCGCGTATCTTTGGAAAAACACTCTCTGCGCTATGACCAACAAACGCAAGATAATCAACGACCCCGTCTACGGTTTCCTCACCATCGACGACGACCTGCTTTACGACCTCATCTCGCACCCTTACCTCCTACGCGAGAGCCAGATTAAGCAGCTGGGCTTCACCTATATGGTCTACCCCGGTGCCATGCACTCACGTTTCTCGCACATGCTAGGCGCACTCAACCTCATGAACCGCGCCATCGACGTGCTGCGCAGCAAAGGGGTGACCATAAGCGACGAAGAGTCGCTCGGCGTCAAAGTGGCCATACTGCTCCACGACATAGGCCACGGCCCCTTCTCCCACACCTCCGAGCACATGCTTGCCGACATTGACCACGAGACCTTCACGCTCCTTTTCATGCAACGCCTCAACGAGCAGTTCAACGGTAGACTCTCCACAGCCATCAGCATATTCGACGACACATACCCAAGACACTTTCTCCACCAGCTCGTCTCCTCACAGCTTGATATGGACAGGCTCGACTACCTGGCACGCGACTCCTTCTTCACCGGCGTCAGCGAAGGCATCGTTGGCACCGAGCGCATCATCAACATGCTCAACGTAACCGACGACATGCTTGTGGTTGACGAAAAAGGCGTATACTCCATCGAGAAATTCATCATCTCCCGCCGGCTCATGTACTGGCAAGTCTATATGCACAAGACCGTCATCGTTGCCGACAACATATTCTACAACATCATGCGCCGCGCCCGCGAACTATACAAACCCACCGACGAGACCTCCCTCCTTCACTTCCTCACCCACCGTCACAGCGAAGCCGACTTCCGCACCGACCCGTCTCTCCTCGACCTCTTTGCCACCATCGACGACAACGATGTCATAACCACAGTGAAAAAGTGGATACACCACGACGACAAAATCCTGCGCAACCTCTCCTCTATGCTCATCAACCGCCACCTCAGCGCCATCAAGGTGGGCAACCAGCCGGTGACCTCAGACTTGGTCGACTCCCTCCGCGAGCGACTCTGCCAGTTGTTCGACATAGACCGCACCGAGACCGAATACTACATCGGCACCGGCATACTGCGCAACAACGCCTACAACTTCAACGACCAGGAAATACGCGTCCGCCTCAAAGACGGCTCCATCCTCGACATCTCCGAAGCCTCCGACCAACTCGACCACCGATTCCTCGAAAAACAGGTCACTAAATACTATGTCTACTACCCAAAAGAACTCCGCCAATCATAAATGTTAAAACCAACGCCATCCACAAAGTGAACAAAGTACATTTCATAGCCATCGGCGGCAGCGCCATGCACAACCTGGCCATAGCGCTCCACCTTAAAGGAGCCACAGTAACAGGCTCCGACGACGAGATATTCGACCCTGCCCGTAGCCGACTTGCCCGCTATGGTCTGCTGCCAGCCGACGAGGGGTGGCACCCCGAGCGCATCACCCGCGACCTCGACGCCGTGGTGCTCGGCATGCACGCACGCCAAGACAACCCCGAGCTGCTGCGCGCACAAGAGCTGGGCATAAAAATATACAGCTATCCCGAGTACCTCTACGAGCAGTCGAAAGACAAGACCCGCATTGTCATTGGCGGCAGCCATGGCAAGACCACCACTACCGCCATGATTCTCCACGTGCTGAGCCACTGCGGCATCGACGCCGACTACATGGTGGGCGCTCAGCTCGAAGGCTTCGAGGTGATGGTGAAACTCAGCAAGGAGGCTCGTGTCATGGTGATAGAAGGCGACGAATACCTCACCTCGCCCATAGACCGCCGCCCCAAGTTTCACCTCTACCGTCCCAACGTGGCTATAATCACCGGCATTGAATGGGACCACGTCAACGTGTTTCCCACTTTCGAAATCTACAAACAGCAGTTTGCCCGTTTCGTAGAGCTTATTGAGCCCAACGGCACCCTCGTCTACTGCAACGACGACACCGAAGTGGCCGACGTGGCACGCAGCTGCCGGCGCACCGACATATCCAAAGTGCCCTACGACGTGCCGCAGTACACCGTCGGCAATGGCATCACCAGTCTCGTTACCGCCAACGGCACCACGGTGCCGCTCCGCATCTTTGGTCGCCACAACCTGCTCAACCTCACTGCCGCGCGCTATGCCTGCAATGCCATAGGCATAGCCGACGAGCAGTTCGACGCCGCCATTCAGACGTTTGGCGGTGCCAGCAAACGCCTTGAGCTCGTGCTGGCCGACGAGCCCCGCCACTGCGCCGTCTACAAAGACTTTGCCCATGCCCCCTCCAAGCTGCGCGCCACCGTGGGAGCCATGCGTGAGCAATACCCCGACCGCAGGCTCATAGCCTGCATGGAGCTTCACACCTTCAGCAGCCTCACCGCCGACTTCCTCACCCACTACCGCGGATGCATGCAGAAAGCCGACATCGCCGTGGTATACTTCAACCCTCACGCCGTAGCACACAAGCACCTGCCCCCGCTGAGCGTTGAGCAAGTAAAAGAAGCCTTTGGCAATAACGTTGCGTTTGAGTCAGATGAGCAGAGCGAGCTTGTTCGCTCTGCCATGACAGAGCACCGTCTTGCGAAGCAAAGCGACATAAAGGTGTTCGACAACTCGGCTCTTATGCTCGACTACCTGCGCACGCTCTACACCCCGCAAACCACCAACCAAAACCTGCTCATGATGTCGAGCGGCAACTTCGACGGCCTCGACTTCAACACCGTAGCAACCGAACTTCTTGGTTAAAAAAGGATCCGAAACTGATATATGGCAAAATTTCAGATAGGCGACAAAGTAAAGTTTCTCAACCAAGTGGGCGGCGGAGTCGTTACCAAAGTTACCGACGACTTCGTCTTCGTTGAGGACGACACTGGGTTCGACATGCCCATGCAGCCCGACGAGCTGATACGCATGGCCGACATGCAGGGAGCCGGCAAGATGTTCAACCAAACCATGGAGCAGCACCTCGCCGCACGCGGCATAAGCCACAAAGACAGCGCCACGCCGGCCGCCACCGACTCCAAGCCCGACCCCGAAGAGGAACTGAAGACACTGCGCTCGCAGGTGGCAAGCCTGCGCGACCAGGTGGCAAAGCTGCAGCGTCAGCTTGCACGCCTGCAAGCACAAGGGGCTCGCCAACTGTCAGACAACATACTGCTACAATACGAAACACAGCCGGGCGAGGCCGAGGTAGACCTCCACATCGAACACCTCGCCGAACACCCCGAGCAGCTCACGGCTCACGAGATTTTCGAGATACAGATGCACTATTTCCGCACCTGCATCAACCACGCCTTCAAAGGCAACATGAAGCGCGTCATCTTCATCCACGGCGTAGGCCGCGGCCTCCTCAAAGACGAGATAACCAAAGAACTCAGCAAATACAACAACCTGCACTACTTCGACGCCCCGACCGCCAAATACGGCGCCGGTGCCATCGAAGTCTATTTCTCATGAGCAAGCAGATACTCATAGGACAACTGCCTCTTGGGGGCGGAGCCCCCGTGCGCGTGCAGTCGATGACCAACACCGACACCCTCGACACTGCCGCCACCGTCGGCCAGACGCTGCGCCTTGTCGAAGCCGGATGCGAGATAGTACGCATCACAGCTCCCGACGTCAAGGCCGCACACAACCTCTACAACATCAAGAACGAGCTGCTGCGCCATGGCTGCTCCGTGCCTCTGGTTGCCGACATACACTTCAACCCCGCCGCCGCCGAAGTGGCGGCGGCCATCGTCGAGAAAGTACGTATCAACCCCGGCAACTACACCGACCGAAGCCGGGGCAAGAGCCACTACTCCGACCAGGAGTACGCCGACGAACTCGCCCGCATAGGCGACCGCATGGCAGCACTCATCGACATCTGCCGCACTCACCATACCGCCATGCGCATAGGCACCAACCACGGCAGCCTCAGCGAGCGCATACTCACCCGCTACGGCAACAGCGCCGAGGGCATGGCACAGAGCGCGCTGGAGTTTGCCGAGGTGTGCCGCAGGCAAGACTTTCACAACCTGGTCTTCTCCATGAAAGCCTCTAACGTCAAAGTCATGGTGCATAGCACCCGCCTCTTTGTCGACAAGATGCACCAAGCCGGCATGGACTACCCCATTCACCTTGGCGTTACCGAGGCCGGCAACGGCGAGCAGGCTCGGCTCAAAAGCGCCGCAGGCATCGGCGCCCTGCTCATCGACGGCATTGGCGACACCATACGCGTGTCGCTCACCGAAGACCCCGTGGCCGAGATACCCGTGGCCTACGACATACTGCAAGCCGTGGGTGCCCGCATCACCAAGGCCGAATACATAGCATGCCCCTCGTGCGGCCGCACGCAATACGACATCCAGCAGGCCCTACTGGCCATCAAAGCCCGCACAATGCACCTGAAAGGCATAAAAATAGGTGTCATGGGATGCATCGTCAACGGCCCCGGCGAGATGGCCGACGCCGACTACGGCTACGTCGGCTCGGGCTCCGGCAAGATAACACTCTACAAAGGACACCAAATAATAAAAAAAGACATACCCCAAAATCAAGCCGTCGAAGAGCTGGTGGCACTCATCAAAGCCTCCGGTGACTGGCAATAACCATCCAAACGGGCACGCAGAGACAATTCGCAAAATTCGTGTTATTCGTGGTCAAAATTATTTCAACGTTTTAAATATAACCCACCAAAAACAATGCCTTCAATCACCAAATTCCACTCCATCAGCAAAAAGATAACAGTAGCCCTCGTCGGCGGTTTCCTGCTCCTCTTCCTCCTCTTCCACATGCTGGCCAACCTCTGCATCCTTCGCAACGACAACGGTCTGTGGTACACACTCTTCTGCAACTTCATGGGCAGCAACCCCGTCGTCAAGGCCGTCGAGATACTGCTCTTTGCCTGCCTCGCCATACATATTATATTAACCGTATGGCTCACCGTCACCAACCTCAAGGCTCGCCCCATAGGCTACCATCGCCGCAGCCGCTCCACCACAGCCCCCGCTTCCAAACTAATGATATGGACCGGCATCCTCATCCTCTTCGGCCTGCTCGCACACTTCGGCGACTTCTTCTTCGCAAAATTCGACGCACCCACCTTCAACGAGCCCGTCTACATCATCGACGCCAAAAAACTCATCACCGACGATGTACTCATGCTCCGCAACGCCGCCGCCGAGCGCGGACTCACTCCCGACGAATTCCTCAACCAATACCAGGCCAACATCGAGGAATTTGCAGCCACCGCCTCTCACGAGGAACTTGCCGAGCTCCACATGACAACCCCGTCGGAATACACCGACAAACTCCGCCTCCTCATCCCCGTCGTGCAATTTCTCGACCAACCCCACGACATACTCCACACCCCAAAGCACCACTACATCCGCAACATTGCCAAGACAGACCGACTCAAACTACAGGAAGCCATCGAAGGACTCAACTTCTACCCTGACTTCTACACCATGGCCCGCACCACATTCGCATCCCCCTATATCTGCATTGTATACCTCATCTTTTTCGTTGTGCTTTTCATCCACATGCGGCACGCCTTCAGCTCCGCCTTCCAGACTCTCGGACTGACCAACAGCCGCTACTTCCCCGTCATTGACTGGCTGGGCATAATCTACGCCATTATCATTCTCCTCGGCTTCTCCGCCATCCCTATAACAATCTACTTCTTCCTATAGCCACCCCGTCACCATTTAAATTCGTGATATTCGTGGTCAAAATTATTTCAACGTTATCACTCACCCCCCCCCCAACCCCATGACCATAAACCCCAACATCCCCCAAGGAGCACTGCCCGACAAATGGCAGAACTACAAAGAGAGCCAGCAGCTCGTAAGCCCTGCTAACAAACGCAAGCTCCGCATCATAGTGGTTGGCACCGGCCTCGCCGGCGCCTCTGCCGCATCCACCCTCGGGCAGCTCGGCTTTGCCGTCGACGCATTCTGCCTCCAGGACTCTCCGCGCCGCGCCCATTCCATAGCCGCTCAGGGCGGCATCAACGCCGCCAAAAACTACCAGAACGACGGCGACAGCGTCGAACGGCTCTTCCGCGACACCATAAAAGGCGGCGACTACCGCGCCCGCGAAGCCAACGTCTACCGCCTCGCGCAACTCAGCAACAACATCATCGACCTCTGCGTGGCTCAAGGCGTGCCCTTCGCCCGCGAATATGGCGGCCAGCTCGCCAACCGCTCCTTCGGCGGCGCACAGGTGAGCCGCACCTTCTATGCCCGCGGCCAGACAGGACAGCAGCTCCTCCTCGGCGCCTACGGCGCACTCAGCCGCGAGGTGGCTCGCGGCACCGTGACGCTCCACACCCGCCACGAGATGCTCGAACTCGTAACAGAGCCCGACACCGACGGCACACCAGTGGCTCGCGGCATTATTACGCGCAACCTCGTCACCGGCCAGTTAGAACGCCATGCCGCACACGCCGTCGTCATTGCCTCGGGCGGCTACGGCAACGTCTACCACCTCTCCACCAACGCCCTCGGCAGCAACGTCAGCGCAGCCTGGGCCTGCCACCGCAAGGGTGCCCTCTTCGCCAACCCTTGCTTCGTCCAGATCCACCCCACCTGCATCCCTATGCACGGCGACTACCAGTCAAAGCTCACCCTCATGAGCGAGAGCCTGCGCAACGACGGCCGTATCTGGGTGCCTCGCACCAAGCAGCTCGCCGAACAGCTCCGACAAGGCACCATCACCGCCAACGACATACCCGCCGACGAGCGCGACTACTACCTCGAACGCCGCTACCCCGCCTTCGGCAACCTCGTGCCACGCGACGTCGCCTCGCGCGCCGCCAAAGAACGCTGCGACGCCGGCTTCGGCGTCGCCTACGACGGCAACGCCGTCTTCCTCGACTTCGCCGACGCCATAGCGCGCCTCGGCAAAGACACCGTCTCACAACGCTACGGCAACCTCTTCAGCATGTACCACAAAATAGTCGACCAAGACCCCTACTCCACCCCCATGATAATCTACCCCGCCGTTCACTACACCATGGGCGGCCTCTGGGTCGACTACCAGCTGCAGACCACCGTGCGCGGCCTCTTCGCCGCTGGCGAAGCCAACTTCAGCGACCACGGCGCCAACCGCCTCGGCGCCTCGGCACTCATGCAAGGCCTCGCCGACGGCTACTTCATCCTACCCTACACCCTCCAGAACTACCTCGCCTCACATATCCACGACGGCATGCCATCCACCGACACTCAGGCGTTCGCCATCGCCCATCAGGAAGCCACAGACCGCATAGCGGCCCTCTTCAGCCACTCCGGCTACAAACCCTCCAACAACACCCCCGCCGACTTCCACCGACGCCTCGGCAACATCATGTGGCAACACTGCGGCATGGCACGCTCCAAACAAAGCCTCACCACCGCCCTGCAACTCATCGGCGAACTCTCTCAAGAATTCCACCAAAACCTCCACATCCCAGGCTCCGCTGACGAGATGAACCCAGCACTCGACCAAGCACTCCATGTCGCCGACTACATCCCACTCGCCAGCCTCATAGCCACCGACGCCCTCCTGCGCGAAGAATCCTGCGGCGGCCACTTCCGCGTCGAACACCAGACTCCCGACGGCGAGACCCTCCGCGACGACGAACACTTCATGCACGTCGCCGCGTGGCAACACCAAGGCTCCGGCCAACCCGAAACCCGCCTCACCGAACCCCTCTCCTACCAACACATCAACCTCTCAACAAGAAACTACAAATAACACGAATTTTATGAATTTTACGAATTTAAATGATTATTCGTGTGTATTTGTGCTATTCGTGGTCATTTTATAAGATAGAAAAATGAACTTTAAGCTCCATATCTGGCGCCAGCCCAACGCCAAAGCCAAAGGGCACTTCGAGACCTACAGCGTCGCCAACATCTCCCCCGACTGCTCCTTCCTCGAAATGCTCGACATACTCAACGCACAACTCTCCACCAACCCCGTCAGCCACCCCGTATGCTTCGACAACGACTGCCGCGAGGGCATCTGCGGCATGTGCGGCCTCTACATCAACGGCCGCCCACACGGCAACGACGACGGCATCACCACCTGCCAGCTCCACATGCGCCGCTTCCGCGACGGCGACGAGATCTGGATAGAACCCTGGCGCGCCAAAGCCTTCCCTATCATAAAAGACCTCGTCGTCGACCGCTCCGCCTTCGACACCATCATACAGGCCGGCGGCTACATCTCCGCCACACCCGGGGCCGCACCCGACGCCCGCAACACCCTTGTCGACAAACACTCTGCCGACCTCGCCATGGACGCCGCACAGTGCATAGGCTGCGGAGCCTGCGTGGCAGCCTGCAAGAATGCCAGCGCCATGCTCTTCGTCGCCGCAAAGGTCAGCCACCTCGCACTGCTTCCTCAAGGTCAGCCCGAGGCCAAGCAACGCGTAAAAGCCATGGTCTTCGCCATGGACAGCCTCGGCTTCGGCAGCTGCTCCAACACCTACGCCTGCGAAGCCGAATGCCCTAAACAAATAAAACGCGACAACATAGCACGCCTCAACCGCCAATGGGAAGCCGCCAAGATGTCCTGACGCCCCCCCCAAAAAAACAAGCACCCACTAAAAAAACTCCACATTAAAAAAAAAATCGTATTTTTGCATAATCATAGTAATGTGGCGAAGTCCCTAAAAAAGCACTCCAACACACTACAAGACAACCAATTGCAAAAATTATAACATTGCAACAATTGTTTATTATTGTAGTGCAAAAAGTAGAAAAGGAGTGGTCAAAACAGAGGCGAAGCCAATACGATTAACAATGATTAACAATAAAAAAAATAAAGATAAAAAATGATACGTAAATTAGAATACGTAGAACCTTCAATCAAGATAGCCCAGTTCAAGGCGGAACAAGGCTTCGCCATAACCGGCTTCCATGTAGAGCAGCCCGTGGGTATGGACAATCCCATTGACAACGATCTTACGGGCTCCACTTTCGGAATTGGTTCTGGCCAAGACGTTCACAATGGGTGGAATAGTGACCCTGAAGCGGGCGGCTGGTATTAATTCTACCAAGATATAACGGAATGAAATAATCGCAAAATCAAGGAAACGAAGATGAGACTGAAATATATAATAATAGCAGCGCTTTGCACACTTGCCACTATTGCATGCTCCGAGAAAGAAAAGCTCTCCACCGGCAATGTATTTCGTGTTGAGGTTATGGGACTCAACGAAGACGGTTCAAAGATGCAGTTTACTGACACCAACTACACCCGCATGATTTTTGATGAGGGCGATATCCTCTGGGTCAACGGACATCCTTTCACATTGAGCTTCGACATGCAAGACCGCCAGTGGGTTGCAACAAATAGTACTCCGGGTGCGCAGAAAATTGTCTCCGACTACTATTATTGCTTATACACGTCGCAAGAAGGTTATAACGGGGCTACGGGCTACAATGAAAGCAGTCACACCTACGGCAATCTTGCACTGACCAATCAAGTTGCATCACGCGTTTTTGTAACGTCAACAGAAAATCCCTATGACCAAACAGCGCAGACCACTAACACCGCAAATATAATTTTAGCAGGCGCTACCGAGGACAGCATTATACGTCTCTATCCCAATTTTGCCGTGCTGAAATTCCTAAACACATCGATTGTAGAGTACGATTTCACTATAGGTTTTGATAGTGGTAAGGTACCTGGTGGTTCTTCAAGCGTAACTCCGGGAAACTCTATTCCCTCATTCACTCAGACAAAGTACTTGACAGGCGTTGGAAAGGTTTACGACGACGAAGATGAGCTTAATGTATACCAAGGTGATTTCTTGCTGTCCACTACCGACAATATCAGAAATACGGGTAATATCTTTGACGCAAAAAACATGAGCCACTTAATCGTTCCATGCCACCCTGGTGGTGTCACCACTGATGTCTATATAAAGAGACAAGTACACCCAGGTGGTGCAATTAAATACACAAAAGCAACAGGATTGCATATTGAACCCGGCATGGTTCACCAAATTCGCGTACGATAAACATCAGTATATATCATAGAGGCAACAACAAAAAAGCCGACCAGATTTTAGGTCGGCTTTTTTGTTTACCGCTATGTCGCATTTTTTTTGTATCTTTGCATATCGGTATTTTGCCCTTTGGCACGTCTAAAGAGGCATATCCAATTGTATAACAAAACATAATATATAAAACAACATGAAAGTAAACCGCAGAAAAGAGCTGTTTCCCAACGTCAGCGACGCCGAATGGAACGACTGGAAATGGCAGGTACGCAACCGCATAGAGACCTATGAGGATCTGAGCAAGTATTTCGACTTTAGCGCCGACGAGGCCGAAGGCATCAAGAAAGCCCTTGCCAAGTTTCGTATGGCCATAACTCCCTACTACCTGAGCCTTATCGACCCCAACGACCCGTACGACCCCATCCGTCGACAGGCCATACCGCAAGGCGAGGAGTGCAACATTGCCCCCGCCGACCTCAACGACCCGCTCCACGAAGACGAGGACTCCCCCGCTCCCGGCCTCACCCACCGCTATCCAGACCGCGTGCTCTTCCTCATCACCGACATGTGCTCCATGTACTGCCGCCACTGCACACGCCGCCGTTTTGCCGGACAGAAAGACGACGAGAGCCCGTCGGAGCGTATAGAGAAGTGCCTGGCCTACATTGAACGCACCCCGCAGGTACGCGACGTGCTGCTGAGCGGCGGCGACTGCCTCATGGTGAGCGACAGCAAGCTGGAATACATCATACAACGCCTTCGCGCCATACCGCATGTGGAGATAGTGCGCCTTGGCAGCCGCACCCCCGTGGTGTGCCCGCAGCGCATCACCCCCGAGCTGTGCGACATGCTGCGCAGATACCACCCCATCTGGCTCAACACCCACTTCAACCACCCCAACGAGTTCACCCCCGAGGCAAGCCAGGCACTGGCCCGTCTTGCCGACGCAGGGATACCCCTTGGCAACCAGACGGTGCTGTTGCGCGGCGTGAACGACTGCGTGCATGTAATGAAGAAACTCATGCACGAACTGGTGCGCAACCGCGTGCGCCCCTACTACATATACCAATGCGACCTGAGCATGGGTCTGGAGCATTTCCGCACACCGGTGAGCAAAGGCATAGAGATTATAGAGAACCTGCGCGGTCACACGAGTGGCTACGCCGTTCCCACCTTTGTGGTCGACGCCCCCGGCGGCGGCGGCAAGACCCCCGTGATGCCGCAATACGTTATATCACAGTCGCCCGAAAAGGTGATTCTGCGCAACTTCGAGGGTGTCATCACCACCTACACCGAGCCGCGCCACTACCACGAAGAGTGCCATTGCGAGGCGTGCGAACAGCAACGCCGCATTGACGAAGGCGTGGCATCACTGCTCGAAACCGACCGCATGGCCCTCGAACCCAGCCACCTCATGCGCCACGAACGCAACAAAAAACAGTGATCAGACAGATAACCATATTGCTGGTAGCCCTCCTGTCCCTATCCTTTGCCAAGGGACAGGAGGTATACCCTATGTACTATCCCTGCCAGGCCGAAGAGACTGGCGAGTGGGGATATGTGGACAAGGATGGAGAGTGGGCCATCACGCCTATGTACGGCCCGCTGCGCTACGAGACCAACGGCGGCATGTACCCTGTGTCGCGTGCCGGCAAGTGGGGCTTTGTAGGCGTGAGCGGTGAACCGCTCACCGACATAGTGTACGACGGCGTAGCCTACGAGATAGACTACCAAAAATACAAATACCCTGCAACCTACGCAGCCATACGCCTCAAAGGCAAGTGGGCTTTCATCAACGTGCAGGGCATAAAAGTCACCGACTTCAAATACGACGAGGTGCTGATCTACAACGGCAAGTATGTGATACGCATAAAGGACAAGAACGGCCATATAAAGAGCGGCTACTTGCTGAAAGACGGCGTGGAGGTATGGGACTGAAAAGACTACTGCTGACAGCACTGCTCGCCGTGGCGGCACTGCCGCTGTATGCCCAAAAGGCAGGGAGATACGCATTGTCGGTGCTCGACTTGCCCGTGTCGGCACGCACGGCGGCTCTGGGTATGGACTACCTGCCGCTTTACACCGACAATATAAGCATTGCCGCCGACAATCCGTCACTCATCGACGGACGTATGCACAACAAGCTGTCGCTGAATGTTGTCAACCTCTTTGGCGGTGCCAACCTTGCCAGTGTGAGCTACGGCTACCACGCGGGCAAGATGTGCGACTTTGTTGCAGGACTGCGGTTCCATGGCTACGGACGGTTCGACGGCTTTGACGAGACGGAGACCTCCACAGGGCATTTTTTCGCTGCCGACTACACGCTGCATTTAGGTTGGGGCATGCATATCGACTCGTCAATATCAATAGGCGTAGCCCTGAAACCCACATTCTCACAATACGAGACCTACCACACTTTTGCCCTTGCCATCGACATGGCAGGCAGCTACATGAGCCGCGACAGGCAGTTTGCAGCCACAGTGACGGGGCGCAATGCAGGGGCTCAGCTAATCTCGCTCTCCGGCACGAGAGAGGCAATGCCGTTCGAGTTGTCGGCAGCCCTCTCCTACCGGCTCCAGAACGCCCCGTTCCGCATATTCTTCGCTGCCACGGAGCTGCAACAATGGGACCTGCGCTACAACGACCCGCTGTCGCCAACGACAACCACCGACCCATTCACGGGCGAACGAATAGAGCAGAGCAACTTTGTGCAGATAGCCGACAACATTGGCCGTCACGCCATTGTGGGTGTCGAGCTCTCAATAAGGCAGCTCATAATGGCACGCATAGGATTCAACTACCGCCAGAGCAAGGAGACTCTGGGCACGACGCGCATCAACACGAGCGGCTTCAGCTATGGTCTCGGCATCAACGCCCGCAAGTTCACACTCGACCTGGGGCGCAATAACTACAACCTCGGCAAGGCCGCCAATTACATAACCCTGCTGCTTAATATCGACAGATGAGACTGCGAATAGTTCTTAACGACGGGTGGGATCCATACTGGAACCTTGCGATAGAGAACCACCTGCTGGAGTGCGTTGTACCCAACGAAGTGACGCTAATGCTATGGCACAACCGCCGCACGGTGGTTATAGGCCGCAACCAAAACCCCTACTCCGAGTGCGACGTTGAAGCCATAGGCGCCGACGGCGGCTATGTATCCCGCCGCACGACAGGCGGCGGTGCCGTATACCACGACGAGGGCAACCTCAACTTCTCGTTTGTGGCGCCTCACGACCTTTACGACTTGACAAAACAGTTCGATGTAATAGCCCGTGCCGTGGCTACCTTCGGGCTCAATGCCGAGCGAAGCGGGCGCAACGACATGCTTGTATATGTGGGCGAAGGCGGTGAGAGTGGCGAAGGACGCAAGTTCAGCGGCAACGCCTTCTCGAAAAACAAACAGGCGGCCCTGCACCACGGCACTATACTGGTGCAAGGCGACCAGACAGCGATGCAACGCTACCTGAAGCCCAACCCAGCCAAGCTGATGCGCCACGGCGTGGCATCGGTGCGCAGTCGCGTGGTGAACCTCGCAGAGCTGGCTGATGTGAACCTGCACAATATAACGGAGCGGCTGATTGCCGCCGCCCAAGAGGTGTATGGCACAACGGCCACGATAGTCCCTGCCGACACGCTGAAGGACAACCCCAATGTGGTGCGGTGGCACGACCTGCTGGAGTCCGACGAATGGCTGTACGGCCCGTGGCGCAACTTCAACGCCCAATACAAAGGCTGCTGGGACTGGGGCTGCGCCGAGATAGAGCTGACGGTGGACTCGGCCACGGGTACCATCTCGAAGGCTCGCATTGCCTCGGACAGCCTCTTGCCCGACATTATAGAAGAGACGGAGCGGAGCCTCGTTGGCGTAAAACCGGGCAAGACAGAGGCTTTGGAAGGTCTGAGGGAAGGAGGAGTTGAAGGTTCTATCATGCGCGACCTGCTGCAGCTAATCACGGCATAAGACGGTTTTGCAACATACGGTTGCTATACTGCTGCAGCATGGCACGCAGCAGAGTGGCGGTAGTGTCGTCGGTGGACTCCATAGTGTTGCCTGCGAGCGACGCCCGGGAGCCGTTGGCGCGAGTGAGCGTCCAACGGTCGGCACTGTAAACCACATGGAAAGGCTCGTCGCCACGCAATGCACTGCACCCAAAGCAGCAGCAAGACTCGCCAAGCCCCATCATATCGAGCAGTGTTGGCATGAGGTCGGTATGCTGAAACATACGTGCCCTGTGGCTTGGAGGCAACTGCGACGGCATGTAGAACAACATAGGCACGCTGTAGAGGGCCAACCCATGGCGATAGGCATCGCTGAGTGGCTGCGCCGCATGGTCGGCGGTGATGATGAACAGCGTACTGTCGAACCAGTCGCGCTTCCTTGCCTGGGCAAAGAATCGTCCCAGTGCGTAGTCGGCGTAGCCGACGGTCTCAAGCAGTGGTATAGGGCCTTTCTTGAAACGCCCTTTATGTTGCTCTGGGATGGTATACGGGTTGTGCGACGAGATGGTGTATACTGCCGCAAAGAAAGGCGCTCGCATAGTGTCCATCTGGCACAGGCTGTACTGCAGGAAGGGCTCGTCGAATATACCCCACGTGCCGTCGTAGTCCGACCGCGGACCGTCGTACTGATCCATGCCGTAGTAACTGGCGATGCCGCTCATGCGGGCATAGGAGTCGAAATTCATGGAGCCGTTGTAGGCGCCGTGGAACATTGCGGTGCTGTAGCCATGTCGCTGGAGTTTCGACGGCAGGGCGTCGACACGGTTCATGGAGAAGGGCGACGTGATGTAGGCTCCGTCCATGAGCGAGGGGATGCCGGCAAACATGGCTGGCAACGACTCAATGCTGCGCTTGCCGTTGGCAAGACCACGGAAAGAGAGGCTTTGGGTGTAGAGAGAGTCGAGAAACGGCGTGTAGCTCTCCAAGCCACCATTTAGTGCGCCAATATACTCTTCCGAGAAACTCTCAAGGATAATCAGGACCACATTGGGCCTGGCAACGCTCAACACCAGCGAGCTGTCGGCAAGCACGCTGGCAGGCTGCGACACAGGGGTGTAGATTGCATCGAGCTCCTGTTCGGGGAAGTAGCACATGGGCCGCAGGCTGCTGTGACCCAATGTGCGGTAAAGAGAAAACGGGCTGTTGACGACCAATGCGGTGTTCTCCGGCGCGGCATAACGGCTGGCGTCGGCAGCCGCCAAGGGCTTGTGCTGCGAGAAAAGCCCGCCGCGCACAAGCAAAAGGTCGAGGGCAAGGCAGAGCACCAAGGAAAGGGCAGTATGGGTGATGGCAGCACGCTTTCCGTGTTTTTGATTTAATAAGTGCATACGGCAGCGGCGCGAAAGAGATACCACAGCATATATCGAAAGGGCGTCGAGCACAACGAAATAGAGCATATAAGGCCAAAACTGCAGGAACAGTCCCCCAACAAGCAAGCCGCCTTCGCCGCTGAACCCTTGCGAGAGATAGACAAAAATATCCGACGATAGCCGTCGGAAGGTATACTGGAAATAAGGTGTGTCTATAACATTGACGGCAAGCATAAGCGAGACGCCCACACCGTAGAGCCACAACGCCGCAACCCTCAGCCACGGCACACCAACGCACCGCCACAACACCGCCATGACAAGAAACGGCAACAGATAGACAGCCACTGCCGACAAGCCAAAATGCAGATTGCCAACCAATATGCCGAGCCATGCCGACAAATCAGGCACATCGAACAAGCTGCCGTTGACAACACCAAAAACCACTTGCGACACCATGAGAGCGGCAAGCGCCACAAGGAAACCCAGCAACGGGAACTTGATGTGTGAAAAAAAATGCATCATTTTTTTCTGAATAACGCTGTTATTCCACAATTGTTTTGTATCTTTGCAAATTGTTTCGACAAAAATTTTCATGGAAAAGATAATACTTGGCGTGGACCCCGGCACACTCATCATGGGTTACGGCCTCATTCGCATCGAAGAGGGCTGCCAGCCCGAGATGATGCTGATGGATGTACTCTACATGAAACGTATTGCCGACTACAACCTGCGCATACGCCACATCTACGACTCGATGATACGGCTTATCGACACCTACCACCCCGACCATCTGGCCATCGAAGCCCCTTTCTTCGGCAAAAATGTACAGTCGATGCTGAAGCTCGGTCGGGCACAAGGCGTGGCAATAGCCGCGGCGATGAGCCGCGACATGAGCTTTACCGAATATGAGCCCGCCACTATAAAGCAAACCATCACGGGCAACGGCAACGCCACCAAAGAGCAGGTACACAAGATGCTGCAGGCGCAGCTCGGCATTGAGTTGCAACCCAAGTACCTCGACGCCACCGACGCCCTGGCGGCGGCCTACACCTGCTGGCGCATCACCTCAAACCCCTACGCCGACATACGCGCACAGCTCAAACCAGCCAAACGCAAAACCTCAAAGAAAACAACCTGGGCCGACTTCCTCGCCCAAAACCCGGACAGGAAACTGTAGCAGCCAGAAAACAACCAATAAAATTAAACCATACAACGTTATAACAAATCTACGTAATAACAAAACAAACAACAAAAACCGAAACCATGACTGAACACAAAGGCTTCACCTCCAACTTCGGAGCCATCATGGCCGCCGTGGGCTCCGCCGTGGGCCTAGGCAACATCTGGCGCTTCCCCTACATCTGCGGCCAATACGGCGGCGGCGCTTTCCTCGTGGTATACCTCTGCTTCGTATTCCTTATAGGTATGGCGCTGATGATGACAGAGTTCGTGATAGGGCGCCGCTCGCAGCACAGCCCCGTAAAAGCCTTCAGCACCCTGAGACCCGACAAGCCAGGGTGGCGCTTTGTGGGACTTTTCGGCATCATCACCTGCTTCCTTATACTGTCGCTCTACCTCGTCATCTCGGGCTGGACACTCAACTACGTGGGCGACACCGCCACAGGTGCCCTCGCCAACATGGACGGCACGATGCTCGACCAACACTTCAGCCACTTCAGCTCCTCAGCAATCCGCCCCGTGATCTGCCTCGCCATATTTACAATCATGACAGCCGCAGTGATCCTTGGCGGCGTACAGAAAGGCATAGAGAAAGTCTCCAAGATACTCATGCCCATCCTTGTGCTGCTGCTTGTTGTCATGTGCGTCCGCTCCCTCACACTTCCCGGCTCCATGGGCGGCGTGGAATACCTCTTCAAACCCGACTTCTCAAAGCTTGGCGCCGCCGGAGTCCTGGCAGCACTCGGGCAGGCACTCTTCTCGCTCTCGGTCGGCATGGGCGTCATGGTGGTCTACGGCTCATACATCCCAAAAGACGACAACCTCATGCGCACATCGCTTTGGATAACCGTATGCGACACACTGATAGCCCTCATGTCGGGCCTCGCCATTTTCCCCGCCGTGTTCAGCTGCGGGCTGGAGCCTGCCGGCGGCCCTGGGTTGGTGTTCAAGGTGCTACCCATGGTCTTCAACAGCATGAACCCTGTCACAGGCTTTCCCACCGGCACGGTGTTCGCCGTGATTTTC
This sequence comes from Bacteroidales bacterium, assembly GCA_017454015.1. Classification (GTDB taxonomy): domain Bacteria; phylum Bacteroidota; class Bacteroidia; order Bacteroidales; family P3; genus Colimorpha. The sequence goes on from JAFTDW010000022.1 coordinate 36,733, forward strand.
TTTGTGTTGCTCGTAACCGCCGCCCTCACTAGCGCAATCTCCCTGTTCGAAGCCATAACGGCTTGGGCTACAGAGTCGCTGCACATCCGCCGCACCCCTGCCACCCTCGTCATTGCACTCTGCGTGATTGCCATCGCTGCATTCTGCTCCCTCTCGCTGGGACCTCTCAACCACATACACATTGCAGGCATGCCACTGTTCGACCTTGTCGACCGCCTCACCGCAGCCTACCTGCCACCCATCTGCGCCCTGCTCACAGTGCTTTTCTTTGGCTGGGTGATGCCCGGAGCCGACATCCACGACGAACTCTCCAACCACGGCACACTGAAAACAGGCTACTACCCCGTGCTGCGCTTCCTCACTCGCTACATAGCCCCCATAGCACTGCTTTTGGTTCTGATTACTGGAATCTTCGGAAACTAAGAAACCCCACTATATGCCAATCACAAAACGCACAATCCTTTGCATAGTCCTGTTCTTGTCGCTGTTTGCCACGGCCTGCATCCACCCTGCAGCCAAGCAGTTCGACCCCTCGCAAGTGGACTTCCACGCCACCTACAACCCCAACTTCGAGGGCATACTCTACCCCTCCATGGTACTTGCACAGGCCGGCTATCGCGGCGACGACCCCCAGCGGCTCTTCTCCTGCACCGTCACCGCCCCAAAGGACCACTCCGTGCTGCGCCTCGTCATCGACTCATCCCTGCTCAACTACGTAACCATAGAACAGGAAATACTCGACAAACGCGGCACCACCTACACCTTCTACCCCATGCTCAAATGGAAATATGAGAACCTCTACTCGCTGCGCCAGCAAGGCATGGTCGACCTCACCTTCACCTGCTTTATCAACGACGAAGAAGTCGACGTGAAAAACATACGCCTCAACTACCGCAGCGTCAACGAGTGCCTCCTCAGCCTGCGCGACACCGCTGGCCACTACGTAGACTTCCGCTGGCTCTTCGCAGCCTATGTCAACGAAGACCACCCCTACATCGACGACATCCTCGCCGAGGTGCTCCAGCAAGGCGTGGTAACCTCATTCTCAGGCTACCAGAAAGGCGAAAAAGCCGTGGAAAACCAAGTCTACGCCCTATGGCACTACGTGCAGAAACACGGCATTAGCTACAGCTCCATAAGCTGCACCTCCAACCCCTCCAAAAACTCCAACTCGCAACACATACGCTTCTTCGACGAAGTCTACAAGTCGCGTCAGGCCAACTGCATAGACGCCTGCGTGTTCTTCGCCTCCATCCTGCGGAAGATAGGTCTCAAGCCCGTCATATTCGTGGAACCCTGCCACGCCTATCTTGGCTACTACAAAGACAAGAAACGAAGCAAGATAGGTTTGCTTGAAACCACCATTACGGGATGGGCCGACCTGCCAGCTCTCGAACGCAGCGTGGACCCACAAACGGGCAAGATACCCGACAAGCAGAAAGAAAAAATCATCAAGTATGTAACCGACGAGCAACTGCAGCAATACGAGTCGGGGGCAGCAAGCCTCGACGAGCTGGAGCGACATATCACCTCCGCCCTCTTCAAGAAAGCCTCGGAATACAACCTCGAACAATACAAAAACAACCTCCAGTTCTTTGCCGACAGCAGCACCTACGGCTACCAGCGGCTCATAATAGAAGACCTTCGCAGCCAGGTGCAACCCATCCACCGCGAAATTGACCAGAAGTGACGCGCGGATACGCACAAAAGAGAGAGACAGTGCCAGCATAGAGCACTGCCTCTCTCTTTTTTTCAGTTATCGTCAGGCAATTCTTAGCCTTCGACGATAGCGCCCATGGGGCAAGCGTCAGCGCAAGTACCGCAACCGGCGCACTTGTCGGGATCAATCTTGTAGATGTCGCCCTCGGAGATAGCTCCAACGGGGCACTGGTCGATACATGTGCCGCAAGCAACGCATGAATCAGTGATTTTGTAAGCCATTTTTGTTAGTTTTTAGGGTTAATAATGATTTGCAAAAATACATCTTTTATTTCTAATAACCATAATTTGAGGCTAAAAAATTTTCAAGCGCCATCACAAATATCTGATAACCAAAACAATCCACACCCACATCAATCCACCAATCACATTCCGCCCGCCGCCTGCCACCCTCTGCCCGCCACATTTCACAGCCCGCATTTCACAATTTAACAATTATCTGCAAAAAAAAGTTTATCTTTGCAAAATATTTCGACTAATAATAAAACAAATATAAAAAACAAACACCACTCCAACATGACCTGCGTACTGGGCAGTGGCACTTGGGCCACCGCCATTGTCAAAATACTCCTCGAACACAAAGACGAAACCATCAACTGGTGGATTCGCGAACCCGAGATAGCCGAAGGCATCCGCAAAACCCATCACAACCCATGTTACCTTAGTGAGATAGAGCTCAATGCCAACCGCCTGCACATCTCTGGCGACATCACCGAGGTCATCAAGAAAAGCGACGACATCTTTATTGTGATACCGTCGGCATACGTGGCCCAAGCCTTCGAACCCGTGACAGCCGCCATGCTCGCCCGCAAACGGCTCCACTCGGCAGTGAAAGGTCTGCTGCCACGGCACTGCCAGACGGTTACCGACTTCCTTCGCAACACATACAAGATACCCGTCTCCCGCATGAGCGTCGTGGTAGGTCCCTCGCACGCCGAGGAGACGGCTCGCCAACGCCTAACCTACCTCACCGTGGCCTCGCGCAACAAAAACACCGCCGAGCACGCCCGCAAACTGCTGCAGTGCAGCTTTATAAAGACCGAATACTCCACCGACATATTTGGCATAGAGTACTCCGCAGTGCTCAAAAACATCTATGCCATAGCCATAGGCATCTGCTACGGACTGGGCTACGGCGACAACCTCGCCGCCGTGCTCGCCTGCAACTGCGTGGAGGAGGGTGCCTCCTATATGCGCCGCCGACTGCCCATAGGCTCCAAAAGCAGCCGCCCGCTGGTACACACACCCTACCTCGGAGACTTCCTCGTCACTGCATACTCGCACTTCAGTCGCAACCGCACCTTCGGCGTTATGATAGGCCGCGGTTACACCCCCAAAGCCGCACAACTCGAAATGAAAATGGTCGCCGAAGGCTACTACGCCACCTACAGCATCGAGGCCATCTCCCGCCTCTACTCCATCAATCTGCCCATACAGCATGCCGTGTACCAGATACTATACGAAAAAGCGCCCGCCGCCGAGACCATGGCCCACCTGCTTGAAAACCTGAAATAACAAACACCCCCTCAAAAAAACATAACCATGAAAGTTTCCGACCTGCAACCCAACGCCGTATGGCGTTATTTTGAAGAGATAATGCGCCTGCCGCGCCCCTCCAAACTCGAAGGGCAAATATCGGCCTACCTCGCCAACTTCGGCAAAGAACACGGCCTTGAGACACTCACCGACAGCCTCGGCAACGTGCTTATCCGCAAACCCGCCTACCCAGGCTACGAAAACGCGCCCATGATGTGCCTCCAAGCTCACATGGACATGGTGTGCGAGAAAAATGCCGACAAGCAGTTCGACTTCCTCAAAGACCCCATAGTCCCCATTATCGACGGTGACTGGCTCACCGCCGACGGCACCACCCTCGGCGCCGACGACGGCATCGGCGTCGCCGCCATCCTCGCCATACTCGAGGCCTCCGACATACAGCACGGCCCCCTCGAAGCCCTCTTCACAGTCGACGAAGAGACAGGACTCACTGGCGCCGCAGGCCTCTCCAACAACTGGCTAAAGAGTTCCATACTGCTCAACTTCGACGACGAAGACGAAGGCGAATACTGCATAGGCTGTGCGGGCGGCATCGACACCACGGCACACCTCAACTTCTCCACCGAGCCCGTACCCGCTGGATACACCTTCTTCCGCATCGCCGTGTCCGGCCTCAAAGGCGGCCACTCAGGCGACGACATCAACAAAGGCCTCGCCTGCGCCAACAAGCTCCTCACCCGCATCCTATGGGACGGCGAAGCCAACTACGGCCTGCGGCTTGCCTCCATCGACGGCGGCAACCTGCGCAACGCCATAGCACGCGAAGCCTCCGCCGTGGCAGCCCTGCCCACCGGCAAAGCCGAAACCTTCGCTGCCAAGGCACGCCAGCTGGCCGACGCCATGCGCTTCGAATTCCGCTCCACAGAACCCGGCATGGAGATAGCCATAGAGCCAACTTCTGCTGCCGACAGGCTGATCGACAGCAACACGCAAAACCGCCTCCTCAACGCCCTCTACGCCTGCGCCCACGGCGTGCTGGCCATGAGCCGCGAAATACCCAACTTTGTGGAAACCAGCACCAACCTCGCCTCGGTGAAAATGGATGGCAACACCATCACCATAGCCACCAGCCAGCGCAGCAGCGTGGAAAGCGCCAAACACGCCGCTGCGCAGAAGATAGAGGCCACCTTCCGCCTCGCAGGTGCCTCGGTGTCGCACGGCGACGGCTACCCAGGATGGACTCCCAACCCCGACAGCCGCGTGCTCAAAACAGCCGTGCAAGTCTACCGCGACCTCTACAACAAAGAGCCCATAGTGCGCGCAATACATGCCGGCCTCGAATGCGGCCTCATAGGCGAAAAATACCCTGGCATGGACATGATCTCATACGGCCCCACACTCCGCGGAGTCCACTCCCCCGACGAGCGCATAGAGATATCCACCGTCCAAATGTTCTGGAACCAAACCCTCGCCATCCTCAAAGCATTGAAATAGCACTGTGATTTATTATTTGTAAACTGCATAATACCATATAAATCCCCACCATCATGAAAAAGTTCGTCACCATAACCCTCGCGCTTGCCGTGGCCGCAAGTTTTGCCTTTGCCCAAGCGCCCAAGCGACTCGCCCCCATGTCCAAAGCTGCCATTGTTGCCAAACAGTCGGCACACAAGACCGCCAAGCCGCATACTGCGACCGCAGCGGCCAAAGACGGCTGTACCGTCACCCGCTTCCCTTACTTGGAGCAATTTGAGGACACCGTGTTCGGATGCTGGCACACCGTCGATGCCGACGGCGACGGCTTATGCTGGGACATCACCCTCGCCGCCGGCTACGGCATGGCGGGCAGCGGATGCGCCTCATCGGCCTCCTACGACAACGACCAAGACATTGCACTCACACCCGACAACTGGCTTATAAGCCCGCGTATTCGCATCCCTGCCACAGGACTCCCTCTCGAACTGTCGTGGTACGTGGCGGCTCAAGACGGAAACTACCCTGCCGATTACTACACAGTCTACATATCCACCACCGACTCGGCCACCAGCTCGTTCACCACCACGGTGTTCTCCGAGACCATAGCCTCCGAAAACTTCGAGTACCGCGCCGTGAACCTCGCAGCCTATGCCGGACGGGACATCTTCGTAGCCTTCCGACACCACAACTGCTCCGACGAGTTTGTGATGAAAATCGACAACGTGGGCATACAAACAGCTGGTATGCCTATAGTAAGGATTAACGGTCCCTCTACGGCAATTGCCGACGACACCGCAACATTCACGGCCACTGTGCTGAGCACCGACACCAGCGCCATCACCACCACCTGGAGCATAACGGGTACAACACCCACCACCCACGACACCACCGCACAAGCCGTGTGGAACACCGCCGGCAGATATATCGTGGTAGCCCGAGTCACCAACGCCATTGGCACCGCCACCGACACCCTCAACGTCACCGTCATCGACTGCCACGCCATCACCTCACTGCCTTGGAGCCAGGACTTCGAAACGGGTACGCTGGGATGCTGGACGGCCATCGACGTAGATGGCGACGATGAGACTTGGGTCGTAGCCGAAGGTACAGGACGCAACGGCAGCTATGGCCTGGTCTCGTCGTCCTACGATGGCGACCAAGTGCAAGACAACTGGCTCATCAGCCAGCCCGTCACCATCCCGCAAAACGGCAGCTACGAACTCTCGTGGTATGTGATGCCATACGCCACATCATGGCATGAGGAGCACTACGGCGTATACATCTCCACCACCACACCGGCTCTGAGCAGCTTCACTGACAGCATCTTTGTGGAGACCACACCTGCCATCACCGACTACGCACGCCGCTTGGTGAGTCTGGCCGCCTACGCCGGCCAGACTATCTACATAGCCTTTCGCCACCACTGCGTGGACCAGTACTACCTGCTCATTGACGACATAGCCATCAATCCCCCATCGGCTCCCTCGGTAAGCATCATGGCTCCTGCCTCAGCGACCAGCGTCGAGACGGTGGTACTCAAGGCCGACGTGTCCAGCGTGTCGCCCGTCACATATTCCTGGCGCATTGACGGCGCAACCCCGTCAACAGCCACCACCGACAGCGTTGTTGTCAACTGGCACGGCGCTCCCGACGGCCGCTACGGCATATATCTCACCGTCACCAACGCGATAGGCTCCACCGCCGACACCGCCGAAATAGTCATCACCAACTGCGACGGCCACATAGCCACCTTCCCCTACTCCACCAACTTCGCCAGCGGACTCGAATGCTGGACCACCATCGATGCCGACGGCGACGAATACGACTGGTTCTCCGATGACAGCCTTGGAATGCTCTCCTACGCTGTCGACCCATTATATATGATGTTCGGTTATGTCTTGCCCATGCAAGTCAACGACTACCTCATTACACCTGCCATCGATGTGCCAATGGGCAGCACAACCTTCAAAGTGACAGCCAATTCCTACTACGCCTCCAACAACTTCTTCGACTCGCTCGAAATACGCCTCTCCACCACCAACAGTGCCTCTGCAGCGGCATTCAGCACCGTGCTGAAACCGCAGACCCTTGTAGTCAACGAGACGCACCAAGTGAGCCTCAGCAACTACGCCGGACAAACCGTCTACGTAGCCATTGTACACAAGGGCTACGGCAACGGCATACTTAACGTTTCCGGCGTGGAGATTGTCAACACTCCGTCAGGCGGCGGCGACGGTGAAGGCATCGAAACCGCAGGAGGGTCCGGCGCAACAAGCGTCTACCCCAACCCCGCCAACGACAAAGTCAACGTGACAACCGGAGGCACCCACACAGCACAGCTGCTCGACGCATGCGGACGCACACTGCTCACCTCAACGGCACAGAGCCACACCGCCTTCGACATATCCGGCCTGCCTTCAGGCATCTACTTTGTCCGCACCACAACAGCCGAAGGCACCAACATCCAGAAAATAATCAAGAAATAGCCTGTCAAGGCTCACACCATAAACCCAAGGCGATGCCGTTGGGCTATATCTGTTTACCCAGACATGGAACAACTGGCTACCGAAACAGTACTGAAACAGGCAGAGCTGATAGCACAAGAAATAATCGATGGACAATCATAGTGTTTACAGTCCACGAACAGGAATACGTCTCATTTTTCATGACCATGGATACTATTAAGATAGAGAGCCACCCGCTGCGGCCTTTTCTGCCGCGCGATGCACGCCTGCTGATGCTTGGCAGCTTCCCGCCTCCACGCAAACGATGGTGCATGGACTTCTTCTACCCCAACCGCAACAACCAGATGTGGAACATCTTTGGACTGGTCTTCTTCGGCAACAGCCAGCGGCTTGTGAACACGGACGACAAGACGTTCCGCCGCGCCGACATAGAGCAGCTGCTCACCGACAAGGGCATAGCCATATACGACACCGCCAGCGCCGTAAGACGGCTTAGCGGCAACGCCTCCGACAAAGACTTGGAGATTGTAGAAAAGACCGACATGGTGCACCTGCTGTCGCAACTACCCCTTTGCCACGACATAGTGTGTACCGGACAGAAAAGTTTCTCCGTCCTCACCGAGGATTACGGGGTTGCAGCACCTGCCATGGGCAAATTCAACGAGTTCTCGATTGGCGGGAGACCTCTAAGGCTCTGGCGTATGCCGTCATCCTCAAAAGCCTATCCCATGAAACTTGACGACAAAGCAGCCTACTACCGCGCAATGATGCAACACATCGGCCTGCTGCACTGACAAAAACCAACACGCACACTCTCTCATGCCAACACATGGTAAGATAGCATTCATCGACACCGAGGTCGACTTGCATTCGAAAAAAGCCGTCGACTTCGGAGCCGTGTCCAGCGACGGCAACACCATCCACACCCACAAGCAGCAGGAGTTTGCCGCCTTCGCGGCGCAAGCCGACGCCATTTGCGGCCACAACATAGTACACCACGACCTACGCTACACCCCGCTCAGCCAGCCCGCCACGGTTATCGACACCCTGTACCTGTCGCCGCTCCTCTTCCCTCTGAAGCCCTACCACCGCCTGGTCAAGGACGACAAGCTGCAGGTCGACGAGCTCAACAACCCCGTCAACGACGCCCTCAAAGCCCGCGACCTCTTCTACGACGAGGTAGAAGCATGGAACGCGCTGCCCGACACCAGGAAACAAATACTCTACCACCTGCTGCACCGCGAACCCGAGTTTGGCGGTTTCTTCCGTTACCTTAAATACACCCCTCCGACGGGCTCGCTGATAAGCCGCCTGCTCTCCTCCCCTCCCAACATAACCCAACAGATAAGGCAGGAATACGGCAACCACGTATGCCACAACGCCGACATTGCCGCCATAGCCAGACAGTACCCCGTGGAACTGGCTTATGCACTGGCCATTATCGGAGCCGACGACCTCATGAGCATCACCCCCGCCTGGGTGCAACGCAACTACCCTCACCTCTCCAATGTCATGGCGATGCTGCGCAACACCCCCTGCGGCGGATGCCCATACTGCGACAGGCGGCTCGACGCACACCAAGGCCTGCGCGACTTCTTTGGCTACAGCGAGTTCCGCACCTTCACGCCGCAAACCGCCGGAGCCAAGCCCAGCCACATGCAGCAGGAAGCCGTGGAGTCGGCCCTGCGCGGCGAATCGCTGCTCACCATATTCCCTACAGGCGGCGGCAAAAGCCTCACCTTCCAGCTGCCGGCACTCATGGCCGGACGCAACATGCACGGCCTCACCGTGGTGCTGTCGCCGCTGCAGTCGCTCATGAAAGACCAGGTCGACAACCTCGCCCAGAGAGGCATCAGCGACGCCGTGACCATCAACGGCCTGCTCGACCCCATAGAGCGCTCCCTCGCCATACAGCAGGTGGCCGACGGCAGCGCCAACCTGCTCTACATAGCCCCCGAGATGCTGCGCAACAATACCATAGAGCGTCTGCTGCTCGGACGCAACGTGGTACGCATAGTGATCGACGAGGCCCACTGCTTCTCGGCTTGGGGGCAGGACTTCCGCGTAGACTACCTGTACATCGGCGACTTCATACGGCAGCTGCAGGAAAAGAAGCAGAACACAACCCCCATCGCCGTGAGCTGCTTCACGGCCACGGCCAAACAAAAAGTCATCACAGATATCTGCGACTACTTTGCCGAGAAACTCAACATAAAACTCCGCGTCTTTGCCGCCGCCAGCGAGCGCGTCAACCTGCGCTACTCCGTGATCCACACCGACACCGACGAGGAAAAATACAGCCAGCTACGCTCACTCATCCTTGCCCACAAATGCCCCTCCATAATCTATGTGAGCCGCACCCGCCGTTCCGTTGAGATAGCCCGCCACCTGCACGCCGACGGCATACGTGCACTGCCTTTCAACGGCAAAATGGAGGTTGCCGAGAAAGTTGCCAACCAAGACTCCTTCATGCATGGCGACACTCAGGTCATAGTCGCCACCTCGGCTTTCGGCATGGGGGTGGACAAAAAAGACGTGGGCCTTGTGGTACACTACGACATCAGCGACTCGCTTGAGAGCTACCTGCAAGAGGCCGGACGCGCCGGACGCGACCCCAACACCGAGGCCGACTGCTACGTGCTCTACACCGACAACGACCTCGACAAACACTTCATACTCCTCAACCAAACCAAGCTATCCATCAGCGAGATACAGCAGATATGGCAGGTAATCAAAGACCTCACCGCCCAACAAACCACCGTGAGCTGCTCGCCGCTCGAGCTGGCTCGCAAAGCAGGCTGGAGCGACGAAACCTATGACATTGAGACACGCGTCAAAGCCGCCATTTCCGCCCTCGAGAATGCCGGCTTTGTAAAACGCGGCAACAACACCCCGCACATATTTGCCACAGGCATCACCGTGGCCAGCATGATAGAGGCCCGCCAAAAGCTCGCACAATCGCGCCTCTTCGACGACCACTCCCGCGAAGAGGCGGCACGCATACTCAGCTCCCTCATAAGCCGCCGCGCCACAACCATCAACAGCGACGAGGCTGAGAGCCGCATTGACTACCTCGCCGACCTGCTCTGCATGAGCAAGGAGACTGTCATTCGCAACGTCAGCCTCATGCGGCAGGAGGGCATCCTTGCCGACAGCAAGGACATGCAGGCTCTGGCACCCAAAAGCACACTCCGCCACGAACTCACCAACACCCTCCGCCTGGAAAAATTCATACTCGACCGCCTCACCACCGAAACCCAGGAGCTGAGCTACAAAAAGCTCAACGAGGAAGCTCAAAGCGCAGGGCTCACCCACTGCACCGTGAGACGCATCAAGTTGCTGCTCCATTTCCTCAGCATAAAAAGCTACATACGCAAAGAGGAGCATAAGGCCTCGGAGAGCGTACGGCTCCACCTGCAAGTCGATGCCGACGCCACCGCGCAGCGTTTCGACCACCGCGCCGAGCTATGCCATCTCGTGGCTGAAAAGCTCCTCGCCGAGAGACACAAAGGCACCTCGCTCATCACCTTCTCCATCGTCGAGATGCTCTCCCAATGCACCGCCTCGCTCATCACCTTCGCCGAACCACCCACCATTGCCGACATGGAAGAAGCCCTGCTCTACATGAGCAAGACCGAGCTGATAAAACTCGAAGGCGGCTTCATGGTGGTCTACAACCCCATGCAAATAAGCCGTAAAGTGGAACGCCGCACACGCTACAGCAAGGACAACTACCGGCTGCTCGACGATTTCTACCGCCAACGCATACAGCAGATACACATAGTGGGCGAATATGCCAACCTCATGGTGCGCGACTACGACGCCGCGCTGCGCTATGTGAGTGACTACTTCCTGCTCGACCACCGCGAGTTCATAGCCCGCTACTTCAAAGGCGAGCGCCGCACGCAGATAACCCACAACATCACACCGAACCGCTACAAGCAAATCTTCGGGCAGCTCAGCGCACGCCAGAAAACCATTATCGACGACAACAAGTCCCGGCACATAGTGGTGGCCGCCGGCCCCGGTAGCGGCAAGACGCGCGTACTTGTCCACAAGCTGGCCTCGCTGCTGCTTCTCGAAGACGTCAAACACGAGCAACTGCTAATGCTCACCTTCTCGCGCGCCGCCGCCACAGAGTTCAAGAAACGCCTCATGGAACTTGTGGGCAACGCTGCCCACTTCGTGGAAATCAAGACGTTCCATTCATACAGCTTCGACCTCATAGGCCGGCAAGGCACTCTCGAAGAATCCTCCGACGTGGTGCAGCGTGCCGCCGAGATGATAGAAAAAGGCGAGGTGGAAGCCTCTCGCATTGCCAAGAGCGTCCTCGTCGTCGACGAAGCTCAGGACATGAGCAACGACGACTTCCGCCTGGTCCGGGCTCTCATGAACCACAATGAAGAGATGCGCGTCATTGCCGTTGGCGACGACGACCAAAACATCTACACCTTCCGCGGCAGCAACTCCCGCCACCTGCAATCGCTCATTTCGCAATACGGCGCCACTCTCTACGAGATGACCGACAACTACCGCTCCGCCAAAGCCATTGTCGACCACTCCAACCGCTTCGTGCAGCAAATACCCAACCGCATGAAACACACGCCCATCAAGGCCGTCACCTCCGAGCCAGGGACAGTGGAAGTCGACAAAGTATTCACCGAAAGCCTCACCCCACATATCTCGGGCTCCACAGCCATACTCACACGCACCAACGAGCAAGCCTTGCAGATAGCCTACCTGCTCGAACAAAAAGGCATCCATGCACAGCTTCTGCAGTCAGGCAGCGAGTTTAGGTTCATCAACCTCGCCGAAGTGCGCTACTTCACAAAACACCTTGCAGGCAGCGGCACCGTCATCTCCAACGATGCATGGCAAGCCGCCAAGGAGCGCACCCTCAACACCTACTCCACCAGCAAGCTGCTGCCCGCCATGCACCAGTTCTGGGACGACTTCGAGACCACCAACCGCACCATCTACCGCAGCGACCTGCGCCAGTTCCTGCTCGAGAGCGATGTCGACGACTTTATTGCCGCCGACAGCCAGCGCGTCTTTGTCAGCACCATCCACAAAGCCAAGGGACGCGAGTTCGACACCGTGCACCTCCTTGCCTGCAATGCCGACGGCAGCCCCGACGACCTGCGCACCCTCTACGTCGGACTCACTCGCGCCAAACGCCACCTCTACATCTACAACACCGTGGCCCTCAACCGGTCCGCCATCTGCATCAACCTCACCTTGCGCGACGTATGGCTCGACTACTTCCGCAAACACAAGACCGAGGTGTTAAAGCTGCGCAGCGGCGACATACTCAACTACTCCAACGGCTACCTCGTGTCTCGGCAAGGTTCATACATAGGTGCCTTGTCGAAAAGCCGCCTACAACAAATCAACGAGTTACAGCAGAAAGGCTACTACGTTACACGCGCCGAGGTGAGCTACGTGCTCGCATGGCGTCCGCGCGACGAGCAACAAGAGGTAGCCGTAAGCCTCGCCAACCTATATCTAAAAAAATGATCTACTACTATTCAGCCTGCGGCAACAGCCGCCACGTAGCCGAGAGCCTTGCCCAAGCCCTCGGCGAGCAACTGGCTTTCATACCCGAAGCCTTGCGCAACGGCAACACCGACTTTGCCTCGCACGAAGGCGAGCCGCTCGGCCTTGTCTTCCCCATCTACTCTTGGCGCGTGCCACAGCTGGTTTCCGACTTCATCGCCAACCTCGCAATCAAAAGCAAACCCGCCTACTCCTATATCGTGGCAACCTACGGCGACAACGCCGGCATCGCCGACAAACTCTTCAGCCGACAGCTGGCCAACAAAGGGCTTGTCCTCCATGCCGCTTACGGCATAGCCATGCCCAACACCTACGTCAACCTCTCGTTCATGAACATCGACACCCCCGAACTAACGCAACAAAAACTCGCCGCCGCCGAGCCGCAGATTGCCGCCATTGCCGAAAACATAAAACGCCAGGCACACCTCAACACCATCTGCCGGGGCAGCCTCCCTTGGTTCAAGAGCGTGGTGATTGGAAGCCTCTTCAACTCTATAACCTCCGACAAGGCCTACCACGCCACCGACCTCTGCATATCCTGCGGACGCTGCGCCGCGGTGTGCCCCCTGCACAACATAACGATAGACAAACCCTCGCCCGACGCCCCAGCGCCACGCCCCGCATGGCACGGACAATGCAACCACTGCGA
>JAFTDW010000023.1 GCA_017454015.1 Bacteroidales bacterium
TTCGGGGAACAGGCTTTTCTACCACACATGGCCATCTGAAACTTCCAACCACAACTACGAAATAGATTTCCTTCTTTCAAGAGGGAACAAGATCTGTCCTATCGAAGTGAAGTCGTCAGGATACAAAACCCACGCTTCACTTGATGCTTTCCAGAAGAAGTTCTCCAAACGTATTGGGAATAGATATTTGGTATATCCTAAAGATCTAAGAAAAGAGCAGGATTTACTTTATGTTCCAGTCTTTATGACAATGCTCTTGTAAAAGGCCCCCACCATTACTATAAGGTAACCTCTAAAAATAGCCTCTGAGAGGCTAACTCTCAATAACCCCGCACAAGCGTAGCGCAGTGTGGGGCAACAAGATAAAAAATGACATGCGTCTCGGAGAGACGCGCTCTCAATGAAAAAATAGAACCTACCACAAATAGTCTTGTACGGAGATTAATGTTTTTTCAGAGGAGAGCAACACTAATTTCCCGAAATATACGTAGGCGTATGTTTTTAAACATTAATTGCCATTAATTAGTCATTAAATATCAGCTACTTGATTGACTTCTATTTTCGCTGTCTGTGTTTTTAATTCATGGGTGCTTATGGCCTTGGTTTATGACCTTGGTTCATGGCCTTGGGCTGTTTGGGTCAGAGCGTAAACAGGGGGCGAGAATATAAAGTGACGCGTTACCTGGCGCGGCGGATTAGCGCCAACGCAGTGTCTCGAGCAGGTGTCGGGCATCCTGCCGCAGGTATTCGAGCACTGGGGCGAGGGAGTCGTTGTTGGGGGTGCAGTTGAGGTAGAGCGAGCCTCGCAGGAAGTGGCGGCAGCTGTCGGTGGCCCAGAACTGGAAAGTTGAGGCGGTGTTGCGTCCCTTGAGCTCGTAGGTGGTGGCCCAGATGCGGTTGGTCTCGTCGGTGTAGGCTTTCTCGTCGATGCCCGACGAGTGGTCGAAGTGCATGGTGAGCATCTCATAGGCCGTGTCTATCTGCCCAGCCAGTGCCTTGCTGCCTGCGATGGGCTTGTAGGTGAGGAACATGACACCGCCCAGGTCGGGGTACACTATGTCGACCCATTTGTTGGCCGCAGTGTTTTTTTTCATGTGGAGCTCGGCGTTGCTTGCCTTCTCGAAGGAGAAAGGCAGTGCCGCGGTGTCGCACAGCGTGTATGCTTTGGCGGGGAAGTCGAACCGCATGTATGCCTTGGGCTTGGGGGTTGCCGGCGCGATGTCGGAGCAACCGGCAAAGGCTAGGGTGGCAAGGGCGACGAGTGCGGTGACAATATGTTTTTTACGGTGCATGGTTGTTGTGGGCAGATTTTTTGCAAAGATACAAAAAAAAGATGTAACTTTGCAAAAAAATAGTTCTAATGACGCGATTGGGTTATTGGCTCAGCTCCTGCACCGCCTACGGTTTGCATTCGCCCTATATGTTTGAGCTCTACACAAGGGTGCTGTCGGCGCGGCTCGGACGGGATGTGCGGCGGCGCATTTTGCCGAGGGGTGGCTGTTGGGGGCTTTCGCGCAGGCGTTATTACGGGCTGCTTTTCAAGCTTGCGAGCTATTTTCCGGTTACGGAGGCCGTGGTGCATGGCGGCGACGCGCATGCCGGCATGGTGTTGCGTGCTGCTTCGTCGCAGGTGTCCGTTGAGGAGTGTGGCGAGGCGGGCTGTGTGCTGCTGAGATGCGCCGACGGACAGCGTTTACTTGTCGTGCACGCCCCGCACCGCAGCGGGCTGTGGTGCGGCAGCGACGGCAGCCTCGCGGCGCCGAGCGGGTATAATGTGGCTGTCGACCTCTACGATGTGGCCTTGTTCATTGCCAACAGCGACCTTGCGCCGCAGCGGTTCACGCTCAGAACTGGCGCCCTTTGAGCATTGGCACAAACTGGAAGTCTCCGCAGGTGGAGGTCTCGTAGCTGTCGGGGCCGGAGCGCAGTATGCGGTGCATGGTCTGGTGTTCGTCGCCGACGGGTATCACCATAAGGCCGCCAATTTTGAGCTTGCTGAGCAGTTGCTGCGGCACCTCGCTGGCTCCGCATGTCACCAGTATGCGGTCGTAGGGACTGTAGTCCATCTCCGCCAGGCCGTTGTAGCCGTCGCCGAGGAAGCAGTTGGCGTTGTAGCGCAGCTTCTCGAGCAGCTTCTTGGTCTTTGAGAACAGCTCTTTCTGCCTTTCCACCGAGTACACACGGGCTTTGAGCTCGCAGAGCACTGCTGTCTGGTAGCCGCTGCCGGTGCCAACCTCGAGCACCTTCATCATGGGTTGGAGCTCCAGCAGCTCGGTTTGGTAGGCCACGGTCATGGGTCGCGAGATGGTTTGTCCGCAGGCTATGGGCAGGGCTTGGTTGTTGTACGACAGGGCGTCGAGTCCGGGGTCCATAAAAAGATGGCGGGGCACTTCGTTCATGGCTGCGAGCACCGTCTCGTCCTTGATGCCCATGGCACGCAGCTCTTTGCACATGTTGGCGCGCATGCCGCGGTGGCGGTATGTGTCGCCCTCAATAGTTCGTTTCATTGGCTTAAAGAGGCAAAGTCACACAAATCATCCATTCTGTTGCCACCCTTGTGCGCGGAGCTCTATGGTGGTGTTTTGCGGGGTCACCATAACGGCAGGGGACCCTTTCTCGGTGATGTGGCCTATGATGTGTACCTCCTGGCTGTCGCGTATCTTCTCATAGTCCTGCTGCCCTATGGTGAAGAGCAGCTCGTAGTCCTCGCCGCCGTTGAGGGCGTTGCTCACGGGCAGCATGTTGGAGCTCATCTCGCTGCAAACGCGCGAGGTCTGGTAGTCGATAGGCAGGCGTTCCTCGTAGACTTCGCAGCCGCACTGCGACTGGTGGCAGATGTGGAGCAGCTCGCTGGCGAGGCCGTCGCTCACGTCGATCATGCTGGTGGGCACTATGTCCTTCTCGCGCAGGAACTGCACTATGTCCATGCGAGGCTCGGGCTTGAGGTAGCGTTCCAGCACGTAGTCGTAGCCGTCGAGGTCGGGTTTGAAGTCGGGGTTGGCCTTGTAGGTGACCTTCTCGCGTTCCAGCACCAGCAGGCCGCTGTAGGCGCTGCCGAGGTCGCCGCTCACGCATATAAGGTCGTGCAGCTTGGCTCCGCTGCGGTAGGTGATGCGGTTGGCGTCGGCTTCGCCAACCACGGTGACGCTGATCACCATGCCGGCGCGTGACGTGGCGAGGTCGCCGCCCACAAGGTCGACGTCGTAGCGTTGGCAGCAGAGCCGCACGCCGGCGTAGAGCTCCTCCAGAGCCTCCACGGAATAGCGGTTGCTCACGGCAATGTTGAGCAGCACCTGGCGCGGCGTGCCGTTCATGGCGGCAATGTCGCTGATGCCTATGGCCACGGCCTTGTAGCCCAGGTGGAGCAGCGGCGTGTACATCATGTCGAAGTTGACGCCTTCCACCAGCATGTCGCCGGTCACGAGGGTGAGCTTGTCGCCCGTGCCAATCACGGCGCAGTCGTCGCCCACGCCTTTCACGGTGCTTTTGTTGCAGGGCGTAAAGCCATCGGTAAGCCGTTCAATGAGAGGAAACTCCCCAAACTCGGCAAGCTCGGTGCGCCCCTCTTGGTATTCAAGTTGTTCCATTTATTTTGATTGCGTTAGTCATTTTGTGGATCGCTGCTTCTGAAGAATTCAGAGCAGAGTATGGCGGTGGCCACGGCGGCGTTGAGCGACTCGCAGGTGCCGCCGCGGTTTGGAATGCTTATTGCATGGTCCAGCAGTCCCAGCAGTTCGTTGCATATCCCCTGCGACTCGTTGCCTATCAGCAGCACGGCGGGTCTCTTGAGTTGGTGGCGGTATACGTTGTCGCCGCCGAGGGTGGCTCCATACACTGCCAAGCCCTGCCTGCGGCACTGCCCGAGGTACTCGGCGAGGGCGGCCTGCATGGTGGCCACGCGCAGCACGCTGCCCATGCTTGCCTGCACCACCTTGGGTGTGAAGCATCCCACGCTGTCGGGGCTGCACACCACCTGGCGCACCCCGTACCAGTCGGCCAGACGCAGTATGGTGCCCATATTGCCGGGGTCTTGTATGCGGTCGGTGACGATGGCTGCCAGTGGGTTGTCGTCGGGCTGCGGGTGTCGGCGCAGCGTTTGCTCCGCCGTAGGGCGTTCCGCCAGCATCCACACGCCGTTGGGCGTGCGCATGGAGCTCACGCGCTCCAGAGCCGCGCCCGAAGCCTCCATGACATCCACACCGTTGCCAATGCGGTGCCCGTTGCCGCCAAGCCATTCGGAGGTGGCTATCACGGCGCGGAGGCTTATGCCCTCCTTGAGCACCTCGTCGGCCAGTTTTGCACCCTCGGCAACAAAAACCTGCTCGGTGGCACAGAGCTTAGTGTCTTTATAATGAGAGTAGAACCTAATCTGGTTGTTAGAAATCATGGTGCAAAGATACGAAAAAAAACTAAGAAACCATGTCTCCATCCGCATAATTAAGGCAAAAAAGATGAAGGCCTCATCGGCCTTCATCTTTTTATGTTCGGCACCTCAACGCATATTTAGGGGTACCTACAATAATTCGGTCTTTATTACTGCTTTTATTTCCATGTTACAGTCAACTAAAAAAAGGGAGGGCCGAAGCCCTCCGTGAGCAAAAAAATATCTGCGTCGAGGTGCGGATGCACTCGTCGAAGCCTTTGTAGATTATTGGGCCGGTGCCCATTTGCAGCGTACGGGCGACACAATGGCCCCCTCTTTCTTCAGTTCGGCAAAAGCCTTGTCAACCTCCTTGCGGTCGATGCCTGTGATTTCGGCAATCTTGCCAGCGTTGACTGGTGCACCGAACTCGCGCATGGCCTGTAATACTTTCTCTTTCATCGTTGTAGTGGTTTGGGGGTTAGAGTTGTTTCACCAGCCAGTTCTGGACTCCTATTTTCTCAATCATGTCCAGCTGTTCCTCGTCCCAGTAGAGGTCTTCTTCCTCGTCGGCGAGGTAGGCCTTGGTGATGTCGTAGGTGGTGGGGTCGCAAGCCAGGGTGGGCATTATCTTGTAGAGCGTCTCCACGCCTTCGCGCTGCAGCTTGAGGTCGGCCTTGATGTACTCGACAGGGTCCTCGATGAGCTTGCACTCCTGGTTGAGCTTCACCTGCGGCACGCAGCCGAGGTCAAGCATACGACTCGCATACTTCTCCACCCACTCCATCTCTTCGGTGTAGTGGCCGAGGTACTTCTGACCAAGTTTTTCGAATCCTTGCGACTTAAAAAGCAGGCCCTGCATCTTGTGCACGAAAGCACTGCCGGAAAGCTCGTTCACAATCATCTGTGAAATCTGCAATGTCTGTGTGAAATCCATAATTGTAATGTTTGTTGTTGATTATTAGTGTTTTGTTGATTTTAGCGGATTTGGTTTCAAATTGCAAAAATACGAATTTTACCGCTTTTAACAAATTCCCAAACGACACAAAAGTTGTCTAAAACGATACAATTGCATTTTTTTTTCGTATCTTTGCACCTTGAAAATAGCACGTTAAACCTTAAACTATATACTTTTTCATGTACAGTTTGAAAGAAGCAATTGGATTATATTCAGGCGACGCAGCAAGCGACAGGAACGATGCAATGTACTGCTTTGAAACCACTGCCGCAACGGCTCTGCGTACTAACGAGAAGCAGGGGTTCTTCGCCTGCTACGTCTTTACGCTGGTAGAAAGGGGGTGGATGACAATCCGCTACAACGGTCGCGAACTGACATTCCATCCCTACGACCTCTACACCTATTCGCCCGGCCTTCCCGTTACCGTCATCGCCACCTCCGACGACTTTCACGGATTAAGCCTGATGGCCTACGAGCACGCTGCCATCGATACCCCCACGCTCCACGACCTCGTGCGCACTGCCTACCTGCCCATCGTTCAGTTGAACGAGCCGAAGCAGACGCTGCCCGCCGACACCGCCCGGCACCTGGCCGCGAAGATGCGCGAAATCATCGTCTACCTGCAATCCGACCACATCTACAAAGCCGAGGTGCTGCGGTTGCTCTATGCCATCTTCCTGCTCGACTTGCAGAACGCGCAGGACCGTGCCATCGTTCATCACCAGGTTCCCAAGCGCGTAGAAGAAATCTTTATCGGCTTTATCCGTCTGCTGCCCGACCATTTCGCCGAGCACCACGACATCCCGTTCTATGCCTCCGCGCTCCACATCAGCCCCGTATACCTCTCGCGTGTAGTCCGCCGAGTCACCGGGCGCACAGTAGTCGACTATATCAACCAGATGCTCCTCATGGAAGCCTCGTTTCTGTTGCGCACCTCGGAGCTGAGCATCACCCAGATAGCCGACTGCCTCCACTTCGCCGACACCCCCTCCTTCAGCAAGTTCTTCTCACGCCTGAAAGGTCTGTCGCCAAGAGAGTTCAGGGAGCAGTGACGCTCCGAATGGCTATCATTTTCACGACATGACTTTTGTCCCAAGTAGGAGGCAGCCAGGGGGATGATGTGACTGTTTAAATATTATTCAAAAACGCCTTCAGCTTCTCGTTGAACAATTCATTCTGCTCCATGTGGATGAAGTGGCCGCAGGCGGTCAGTTCAGTGTAGTCGAGATTGGGAAAGAGAGCATGCATCTTCTGCTCGTTGTCGGGATCAAGTCCGCTGTTTTGGGTGCAGATGACCATAACAGGAAGGTTGAGCTGCTGGTTGGACCACCACTGTCGCTCCACGAGGTGCTGCATGGTGCTGGAGGCCACATATCGAGGCGTTTGAGGCATCATAGACATCGCATAGTCGGTAACCCATTGCGGTGTCTCCTTGCCGGCAAGTGACGAGACGAATCCCGTAATCACCTCGCGGCAGTCGGGGCTGTCGAAAGCATGGCCGAACTGATTGACGGCTTCCACATATTCTGGTGTCTCGTTGCCGTCGTAGAAGCAATAGACGCCGTCCACGTCCACCAAAGCACCGCCGTGGGCGGTGGTCATCAAGGTGTGGCGGCACACGGGTGTACCGAGGCTGTGACCCACAAAGACGGCATCTTTGATGTCATTCGCGCTCAGCACCTCGTTGATGGCATGGGCGAAGAAATCGAAAGTGTATTCCACATGTGGCTTGTCGCTCTTTCCATAGCCGGGCAGGTCAATGAACACAAGCTGCATATCCTCGTCGCGGAACGCCTCAAACTGCTTTTCCCAAGTGTTAATGTCGCACCCAAACCCATGAATGAAGCAAAGGGTCTTTGCTTCCGGCATGTGATTCCAAATTTTATAATGTACCTTGACACTGTCGTCTACAGCGACATACTCCGACTTCACATCATCGAGTGTCTGCGGTTGATGGCCGCATCCTGCCAGCATTAGGGCGGCTAACAAAAATAGGATGTATCTTTTCATTTCAACAATAGAACTCTGACTTTTTTGGTTTGACGAATGTTTGCTCTATCATAGCCACATGCGAGAGGTATTCGGGATCGGTGAAGGCGATGGCTCCCGTGGGACAGACGCGGCGGCAGGCTTGGCATTTGATGCAGATGCCACCGAATGTTGGCGTCCCCTCGCTGGAGCTGATGCTTCCCATAGGGCACACCTCTGAGCATTTTCCACAGTGGGTGCAGTGTTTGGGGTCGCAAGAGGGCTTGGCCTTGAGAAAACCGGCAGGGGCGTTGTTGGTTTTGAGCGGGGTGTAGTATTTCTCTGGGTGAGCCTCGCCCGGTACCTTGGGAGATATGAGTTTGGAGTTATGGGTTAAGAGTGTTTTCTCTGCCAATAGTTCGGCGAAGTGGTCGAGGGCGGCGAGGTCTTCCTCGTTGGGGCGGCCGGCACCGAGGGTATCGCTGAAAGCGTGGCGCGTCACAACGGCGGCGGCTCCTATTGGTTGCATGCCTCCCTCCTGCATCAAGCCTACCAACTCGGCCAGCGCATTGTCGTAGGCGCGGTTGCCAAAGGTGACCAATGCCACCGACGGATTTCCTCTGCCTTGTATGGCACGGCGTACATAGTCGAGGGTCTTGTTGGGAATGCGGCCTGCGTAAACCGGAGTGGCCCACAGAACTATGTCGTCAGCGTCGAAAAGAGGCAGCACCTCGCGCTCCTGCGGCAGCGTGTAGGAATGGTACTCCACTTCAGCGCGAAGTGCACGTCCCATCTTCTCGGCAAGATGCTGTGCCACCTGCAGAGTCCCATTTGTCGGACTGAAATAATAAACCTTTATTTTTGCCATCGCCATCTCAATTTCAAAGTGCAAAGATACAAAATAATTCACACATAAAAGCGGAAGGAAGGCGAAGCATTAGCGGAAAGGCACTGGCCCAATCAATGGTAATCGCTTTCCTTCCATTCGAATTTCACCTTTTCGGGTACCAGGTACTTGCCAATCTTGTAGTCGATTTTGGCCTTGTGGGCTTGGCTGAGCTGGTGGCAGCGTTTCATGCGGTACATCTTGCCGTCCTTGATGAAATGGGCGCCCGTCTGGTGGAAGCGGAAGGGTACGTCTTTGGCGACACATTGCTGGCGGAGGGCGAGAACCCAGTCGTAGTTGCAGGGGCGCGCTTCCACTCCCGACTCTCCTCCCGCCGACACCTCCTCTATCGTCCCGTCGAGATAGGGGAAAAGGTCGATGGCGGAAATCAGCGGCGAGGCGATGATGCTCTTGTGCTTGATGGGGAGCGAGCGGAAGA
Organism: Bacteroidales bacterium; assembly: GCA_017454015.1. Classification (GTDB taxonomy): domain Bacteria; phylum Bacteroidota; class Bacteroidia; order Bacteroidales; family P3; genus Colimorpha. The sequence continues at coordinate 8,612 of JAFTDW010000023.1, forward strand.
TGGGCAGGCGGTAGTCGGCTATCTCCTGGTTCTCCACGGTGCAGCCCACGATGACATTGTCGTAGCCGTCGCCCCAGTCATCGGGCACACACTCCATGAAACGGTCGATGCGCTTGGTGAAGAAGTAGAACCAGAGGTCGCTCCTTTGCCTCATCATCTGCCAGCAATCCGGCCGCCACGGGTCGGCATCGCGCAGCAGGAAGTCGGAGGTGAAGCAGGTGAAGACAATCTTGCCGCTCTCTATCTTCCACGACTTGTCGCGCTTGCGCTTCACTGGCAGGTTGAAGTTGGCCGTCTTGCGGCATTCGCTGCTGGCGATCGGACTGCCATACATTTCGTCCTGCCGGTAGACGTAGCAGTACTTGCAACCAGGGCTTATCTTGGTGCATCCGTGCCACGGGTTCCAGTCAGCGTATATCTCCCAATGCTCGGACATCTCTAATTGTGAATGATGAATTTCGAAATTCGAATTTCAGCTTTCAAAATTATTTAACCGTTACTCTCAGTGACGTTACTTCGTCTCGGCAAAGCATGCGAATGTGCTCTGCTCTCGACTCCCGTAACGTTCATAGAAGGTTACATGCACCAGGTCGCCGAAGGATTTGCCAATCTTTTTGCGGATGTCTTTCCGGATGCCGATGATATGACAGGGAGTCCCCATCTTCACTATCTGGCCGTCGTAAGGCACTCCGTCGAAGGTGGCGTGTACCGACAGTCGGCCTTTGCCGAAGAGTGCCTTGATGTCGAACGGCACTTCGACGTAGGCGGCATCCATGCCCTCGTTTTGCAGGATGACTGCGTCGAATTCCAATGTGCTATTGCCTTCGGCGTTCATATTTGGTTTATCTCTTTTTGTAAAATGGACAAGAACCGTGCTGCCTGTCCACCGTCCATTTGGACATGATGGAACTGGAAGGAGACCGGCAAGGTGGTTTTGAGCAATCCTTTGCGATACTTGCCCCACATCGCCATCGGGTTGCTGAACTTGTCGGTGTATTGGTTGACAATGCAATCAAGTTCCGTCTGTATCATAGCGGATGTTCCGATAACCATGTGGTCTTCCAGAAAAGAACTCGTGCACTCCTTCGCCGCCGTAGTGGTCAGGTCCAAATAGTTGCGAACAAACAGCCGCCGGTCATCAGTATAGGGAATATCGCACGAGTTGATGCCTCCCTTGCAGTTCTCCACAATGACATTGACGGCAAGTTGGTCGTATCTGAATAGTTTGCCGTTTTGAGGCAGCAGATTGAACTCCTCCACCTGAGAGGCTGCCTTCCCTATACACCAGCACATCAACGTCGTGAACTTGACACCGCTCTTTTTGCTGACTTTTACTAATCGAGTAATATCGAGCGTTTTCACCAATGTCACCATCGGCATGGGCGATGACATCCACAGCTCAAAGGCTTGTGCCCGACTTGTTTCTCTGGGATTGATTTCTGTTTTCATGGCAACTTTATGTTCTTATGAACATATTGTCTTAACCTGAAAAAAGTTTACATTATTCGGGGCGACTTTTTGTCGCTATACTACACTTTTCGGGGCGACTTTTTTCGTTGCAAAGATACGACATATTTTTGACATAGGTATGAAATAGTTTATAAATATGGTTTACAGGCATTCATATTACCACTGTTATTTTTCTGTACTTAAGGAGGTGCAATCCCATATCTTTACCGCTGAACCATGATAGAGGGGCATAAAAAAAGAAGACCGTGAAGTCTTCTTTTTAGTGCCCAGAACAGGACTTGAACCTGCACTCCTTTCGAAATACGCACCTGAAACGTACGCGTCTACCAATTCCGCCATCTGGGCGCGGCGAGTGCTGCATCAATTGCTGCTCTCTTTTATTGGTGCCCAGGACAAGACTTGAACTTGCACAGCCTTACGGCCACTACCCCCTCAAAGTAGCGGGTCTACCAATTTCACCACCTGGGCTGGGGTTGTTTTCGTGCCGCGGCATGGTGACCTGTCGGCTCCGAAAGCGGTTGCAAAAATAGTGCTTTTTTTGTTAATGGCGCAACTTTTTTTTCTTTTGTCAGCGTATTTTGTTTGTAATATATTGCTGTTCAGTTGTCAACGTCATGCAAAATATTTTTGTGAAAGGCTGTGGAGTGCTCTGTTTGGGTCTTTTTTATGGGTGTTGCAGCTGTGTTTTTTCCGTTTTTTGGGGTCATTCCGTGCAGTGTGTTTTCCATATTTTCCAGCTCAGGGTCGCTTGCCGTTCGAGCATAGCCAGTCCTCCTATGGTTGTGGCTCCCATTGCTGCCGCTTCGCGGAGGAAGCGGGTGGGGGAGGGGTTGTATACGAGGTCGTAGCACAGGTGTTGCGGTGTGAGGAACTGCGGCTCGGCCCACGGTGAGAGGTCGTCGTGCGGGTGCATGCCCACCGGTGTGGCGTTGACTATGAGCAGGCATTGACCGGCGCGGCGGTAGGCTTCGTCGTAGCCTATCATGTCGTCGCCGTGTGGTGTGCGGCTCACAAGACTATACTCCACGCCTAACTCGCGGAGGGCGCAGGCTGCTGCCTTGGCTGCTCCGCCGCTGCCGAGGATCAGTGCTCTGCGGTGATGTGGTCTGAGTAGGGGTTTCAGGGTGTCGGCAAAGGCTGGCGCGTCGGTGTTGTAGCCTTTGAGGATGCCACGCTCAACCTTCACGGTGTTGACGGCACCTATCCGGGCAGCCATCTCGTCGAGGGTGTCGAGCAACGTCACCACGGCCTCTTTGTAGGGCACCGTGACGTTGAAGCCGCTGAGCCGTTGGCTGTCGACGAGTTGGCGCAGGTCGTATGCTGTGAGTTGCCGCGGTGTGAGGTCGAAAAGGCGGTAGCTGCCTTCGGCTATGCCGTCCTGTTCAAACAGGGATGCAAAGAGCCGTGGCGAAAAGGAGTGCCCCAGCGGATGGCCAATGAGACCCAAGGCAATCATGGCGTGCCGTTTCAGAAGATATAGGCTATGCGGAATAGGGCCTGGTTGAGGCGGGCGTTGGGTGCCGCGGGGTTGCCGCCGGGCTCGAAGGCGTCGCTCACCTGGAAGCGCAGTACGTCCTCAACCACGATGTTGGCAACGCGTAAACCGATGGTCCATTGAATGCCGTAGTGCATCGTGGCGGGGGTGTAGTTGTATATGCAATCGTCGTCGCGGTAGCTGTGGTTGAGCAGGTAGGAGCCGTAGGCACCCAAGTTGAAGTATACGGCGTTGGCGACGTCGTTCACGAGTCGGAACTGTAGCAGTGCAGGCACCAGCAGGCGCTGCTCGCTGAGTCGCATGGAGGTGTTGAAGGGGTCTGCTTCCAGGGGTATCTTGGCATTGGAGAGGCTGTATTCGGCGCCTGTTATGAAGCTTATGCGGCGTGCGTTGAGTTGCAGCGACATACCTGCGCCACACGCCACGGAAGAGCGTCCCGTGAAGGCGGCCCCGGGGAAGCGCATGTGCGACGAGCCCAGCGAGCCGTTGAGTCCCATCTCGAAGAGCGGCAGCTGTTTGCGGAAGCGCAGGCTGAACCTGCCGGTGTTGACCAGCTCGGACTCGCGCGAGAGGGTGACGAGGGCTTGGGTGAAGAAGGTTGTTATGCGGTCAAGTCCCTGATAGTTGATAAGGTCGGCATCGTCGCCGGGTTTGTGGTAGGGCGACTTGAGGCCGGTGCTCACGTAGAAGCCCGGCACTCCGTGTTTGGCGAAAGGCTCGTGGTCTGTCGACCCCATGATGCTCTTGTCGTAGCTGCGGCAGCGCAGGTTGATGGGGTCGGGGAGGCTTTTGTTTGACACCTCGAATATGCGGTCGGCGTTTTGCAGCGCGGCGGTGCCAGCGATAGTCAGCGGGCCTCCCTTGTCGAGCCAGCCCACCATGTCGATGCTCATCATGAGACGGCAGTCGGCGAGCAGCCCTGCGCTGTCGAGGTGGTTGGCAAGGGCTTTGGAGCCGAGCAGCCCCAACTCTTCGCCGTCGAAAGCCACTATCACTATGCTGCGTCCAAGCACTTGTTGCTGCTGCACGAGCGACCGCGCCACCTCTATAATGGTGGCGGTGCCCGAGGCGTTGTCGTCGGCACCGTTGTACACCTCGCCATGCCTTACTCCGAGGTGGTCATAATGGGCGCCCACCACTATGTATTCGTTGCGCAGCGAGGGGTTGCTGCCCTCTATGTAACCTATCACGTCGATGAAGTTGAAATTGTCGTTGTCGCCGTAAGGGAAGAAGTGCCAGAAATATTCGTCGCCTATGGTTGGCCAGGGTTTGAGCCCCATCTCGGCAAACTGGTTGGCTATGTAGTGAGCGGCCTTGTTGGCGTAGGGGGAGCCTCCGTTGCGGCCTTGCAGCGAGTCGGCTGCCAAGTAGCCCACGTGCTGGCGCAGGCGTTGCTCCTGGGTGGGGTTTTGCTGTGCCTGTGCCGCTGTGCAGAGCGTGAGGACCAGGGCAACAAGGAGGGCCTTGATATGCATGTTTCTTTTCATTGGTGTATTGTTTTCAAATTAGAGATGATGTGGCTACGAGATGTCCGTCGAAGGGTTTTGTTTTGAGGCGAGGAGGCCGCAGGCGGCGTCGATGTCTTGTCCCCGCGAGGTGCGCAGTGTTGCCGTCATGCCGTGGCTGGTGAGGTACTGCTGGAAGCGGCTCACGGCGGCCTGCGGCGAGGGCTGGAACTGGGGGGCTCCTGCGTTGGGGTGGAACGGTATGAGGTTGACGCGGCAGGGCAGTCCGTGGAGCAGCTTCACGAGTGCCGAGGCGTGCATGAGGTCGTCGTTGAGGCCTTTGAAGAGAATGTATTCGAAAGAGAGCCGCCGTTGTCCGCGCCAGTTGTATTCGCGTAGCAGCGAGAGTGTTGCCGCGAGAGGGTGTCGTTGCTGGGCTGGCATGATAGCCTGCCTGCGGTCGGGGAAAGGGCTGTGGAGGCTTATGGCGAGGTGGCACTGGCTCTCGGCGAGGAACCGCTTGAGGGGAGCCGCCAGGCCCACTGTCGACACGGTGATGCGCCGCGGGCTCCACGCCATGCCCCAGTCGGCGGTGAGCGCCGTGGTGGCTTGCAGCACGGCGTCGAGGTTGTCGAGGGGCTCGCCCATGCCCATGAAGACTATGTTGGTGAGGCTCTCGGCCTCGTCGACAGAGAGTATCTGGTTAAGGATCTGCGAGGCTGTGAGGTTGCCGTGGTAGCCCGACATGCCTGTGGCGCAGAAGCGGCATGCCATGCGGCAGCCGGCCTGCGACGAGACGCAGAGGGTGCCGCGCTCGCCGTCGGGGATGTATACCGTTTCTATGTGTCGACCCTCGCCAACGGCGAAGAGGTACTTGCGGGTGCCGTCGGACGAGGTGCTGCAGCTTACAGGCTTGCTGCGTCCTATGCAGTAGCCTTCTTTGAGGGCTGCGCGGGTGCGCAGCGAGAGGTTGCTGAACTGGTCTATGTCGGTAGCTCTTTTTTTGTAGAGCCATTCGGCCATCTGCTTGGCGTTGAAGGCGGGCAGCGCCAGCTGCCCGCACACCTCCTGCAGCTGTGGCAGTGTGAGGCCGAGCAGGTCGGCTTTAGAAGTCGTAGTCATCGTTGTAGAAATCGTAGTAGTCGTAGTTGTCGTTGCCGCGGGCCTTGCGCTCTTTCTGCTCGGAGTTGACCTCCTCGCGGAAGCGTGTGCAGTCCTCCTCGTTGTACATGGGGTTGGCGGGCCAGTCGAAGTCGCCTTTGTAGAAGTTTATGTTGGGGTCGGCGTAAATGCCTTTCATGTAGTGGGCGAAGATAGGCAGTGCCATGCTGGCACCTTGTCCGTAGGTCATGTTCTTGAAGTGTATGCTGCGCAGTTCGCCGCCGGTCCACACCGCCGTGGCGAGGCGCGGCGTGATGCCCACAAACCAGCAGTCGGAGTTGTTCTGCGTGGTGCCCGTCTTGCCTGCCATGGGGTACTGTATGTTGTATTTGTAGCGGAGGCGCACGCCGGTGCCGCTCTCCACCACGCCCTGCATCATCTGCAGCATCATGGCTGCCACGTTCTCGCTCACTGCGGGGCTGCGGTCGGTGGTGCGGCTCTCTATGAGGGCCCCTTTGTTGTCGACGATGCGTGTGATGATAATAGGCTTCACATATTCGCCGCGGTTGGCGAAGGTGGCCATGGCCGCCGCCATCTCGTACACCGTGATTTCCGGAGTGCCCACGCAGATGGAGGGCACCGCTTCTATGTCGCTGGTGATACCCATCTTGCGTGCGATGCTTATCACCTGCTCCGGCGACCCCTGCTTCATGATGTAGGCCGACACCCAGTTGATGGAGTGTGCCAGGGCCCATTTGAGGGTCACTATCTCGTTTTCGCGTTCATGGCTTGAGTTCTTGGGGCACCACTGCGAGCCGTCCCAGTTGTCGAAGCACACCTGCGCGTTGGGCACCTCGGTGCATGGGTACATGTCGAGGTCTTGTATGCCCATGGCGTAGACAAAGGGTTTGAAGGTGGAGCCCACCTGCCGGTGGCTGCGCACGTTGTCGTACTTGAAGTAGCGGTAGTTGATGCCGCCCACGTAGGCTTTGACGTAGCCGGTGCCCGGCTCAACCGACATGAGGCCTACGTTGAGGAACTTCTTGTAGTATATTATCGAGTCCCACGGCGACATCATAGTGTCGCGCGTGCCGTTCCACGAGAAGACGCGCATCTTCACCTTCTCGCGGAATGCCTTGCGTATCTCCTTGTCGCTCATGCCCGAGTGTTTCATCTGGTAGTAGCGGTCGCTTTGTTTCATGGCCTGAGCCACAAACTTGTCTTTCTGCTCTTGGGAGATATTCACAAAGGGGTCGCCGTTGCGGTTCTTCAGTTCGCGGAAGAAAGCCGGCTGTATCTCGGTGCTCATGTGTTTGCGCACGGCATCCTCGGCGTAGCGCTGCATGCGCGAGTCTATGGTGGTGTATATCTTGAGGCCGTCCTTGTGTACGTCGTAGCGGTCGCCGTTGCTTTTGCGGTGGTGCTTGCACCACTCTTTCATCTCGTCGCGTATATATTCGCGCAGGTAGGTGGCAAGTCCTTCGTTGTGAGTTTGGGGCGAGTAGCGCGACATGTCGACGGGCAGTTGCTGCAGGCTGTCGGCGGCGTGCTGGTCAATGAAGTCGTAGTGTTTCAGCTGTCCTATCACCACGTTGCGGCGTTGCTTTGACCTCTCGGGGTGCAGCACAGGGCTGTACGAGGTGGGTGCTTTGAGCAGTCCCACGAGGGTGGCGGCCTCTTCGATGGTGAGGTCGGCGGGTGCCTTGTCGAAGAAGGTCTTGGCGGCGGTCTTGATGCCGTAGGCGTTGCTGCCAAAGTCCACGGTGTTGAAGTACATGGCTATAATCTCGTTCTTGGAGTAGTTGTGCTCCAGCTTCACGGCCACTACCCACTCCTTGAACTTGGCGTGGACAATGCCCAGCTTGCCGTGGCTCTCTCGTGGGAAGAGGTTCTTGGCGAGCTGCTGCGTGATGGTGCTGCCGCCGCCGCTGCTGCTGCTACGCCCTATGATGGTCTTGAAAAGCACCCTGACAAGGCTGCGGGCGTCGATGCCCGAGTGTTTGTAGAAGCGGGCGTCCTCGGTGGCCACAAGGGCATTGACAAGGTTGGGCGAAATTTCGTCGAAACTCACATTGCTGCGGTTCTGTATACCTATGAAACCCAGTATCTCGCCGTCGGCAGCTATCACCTCCGAGGCAAGGTTGCTCTGCGGGTTCTCCAGCTCCTCAAAGGAGGGCATGAAGCCGAGCCATCCGGCCGAGAGCATAGTGAAAAACAATGCAAGGAATACCCAGAATGCCGCAAACGCAATCCAGAGGGTCTTGACGTAGGCAGGCGCCGCCCCTTTCTTCTTTCTCTTGCCGCCAGTATTTTGTGCCATAGCTATTGGGGTCGATAGATTTGTTTAAGGTTCAAAGAATTAAATTTTTAGTGCTAAGTTATTAGTTTTAAGTGTTAAGTGGCTGACGCAGTTTTTAGTTTTATGATTACTAAATGCATTACCTAAAATAGATAATTGCCTGCGTTTCAGATAGCTTCAAAGAGGCTAAATCTCATTTAAAATGTAGTGTGCTGCAACAGGATAGAAATAATAACGTGTCTCGAAGAGACACCATAGCGACGCTTGTTTTTGTCATCTTGTCAGAATCATTCTTTTGGTGTCTACCACTTGCCCATCGACAACAAGGCTGTAAATGTACATTCCGGCGTTGAGGCCTACGCAGTCTATTCGCACGGCGTTGCGTCCAGTGTTGTTTATCGGATAGGTGCGTTGCAATTCGCCTATAAGGTTGAACACATACAATGCCGCGCTTGTTGCACTTGAGGGTATGTAGTATTCCACCGAGGTGGCTGACGAGAAAGGGTTGGGGCTATTTTGATATAGCACCGCGCTGTCAATTGTATTGCCAATGCTGTTGTTGTGCCGTTTGCTGGCGGAGTTGCTGTCCGTTAGCGAATCGGAATGCACTGCGCGCATATAGTTCTCGTAACTCTCGCGCAGGCCAAATTGCAGGCCGTTCTGTTCAAGGGTCTGGTACAACTCGCGGATAGCCGAAATCATTATTGGTATCAGCTCAAGGTAATTGATGTATGTGTTGCCTTCGTCATCAATGTCAACGAGCTCGGGAAACATGTTCATCACCTCGTTGGCCATCAATCCGTAACGTAGGTTGCCGTTTTCGCGGGCCGACATAGCTAAACAGTACTCCTCCATATCCGTCATCTCTTTGGGTGTCAGTTCACCGAGATTGACAATCTCGCCAGTTTCGCCGACAGGTTGATGGTTGTTCAGTGGTTGGTAGTGGTAAACAATCCCCCCCATATTTACCAGTCGGGGCAATGCACATGGTATCGGTTGTATGTCGCTTTTGTGGCAGTCGTCTGAACTGACCGACAGGCGGTCCATTCTGACCCCGTCATATATATTGAAGAATGATTTGTGGTTCATATCGGTCGACCATTTGGCAACAGTGTAGTTCCCCGTGTAGGCTGTCAGGGCAAATCCTTTTTTTCCGTGCAACCATAGTTTGTCGCTGTCGTAGGTTCCCCATTCGCCAATAAAGACGTTCCAGCCGTTTCTTTCTTGGAGTCCAAAATCGCCAAAAGCGAGTTTTGCACCCGAACGGTATTCGCCGTTAGTTCCCTGGATCGACATTGCAAGCACATGCGCAGTGTCGTCGCCCAATCGCGGGTCGGTGCCTACATATACTCTCCCGAATTCATTGACAAGCATTTGCGCCGAAGCGCTATCAGTCAATCCAGCACAGCCGAGCGTCAGCGCAACAGCAAAGAACATTATTTTTCTCATGTTGTTTTTTATTTTTATTGTCTTATCGTAAGTTGTTTTCATTGCAATTCATGTGTTCATAATCCTCTGCGCACTCTCAATACAGCCCCCAATTTCACGGCAAAGCCTCGCTCAAGCCTCACTTTCTTCTCTGCATACATAATTACATTCGAGCCGCTTTCCAATATAACATCGCCAACTGGCTTGTTCGGTGTAATGTCGCGACCGGCTGCTATTTTGAGTCCTCTCTCGAGCGCGTTGCCGTAGTATACGGTGTCCTGAATATAACGGTCTTCCATGAAATCTTGTATCCTGCCATGGCTCCCCTCCGACAAGGCGTATTCGGTTAGCAGCGTGGCAGTACATGTATAATATAATCCGGTGTCGGGCCGGCCTTGCTGGTATCCGGTGTGCAGGTTGACTACACTCTGGTCGTCGAGGAGCTCAATGTTAGCACCGTCCTCTATGCATATATTACCGCCATAATGCACCTCTACTCGCCCTGACCCCAACACTCGCAGTGTGGCTCCCGATTTTATATGCAGCGAGCCTGTTTTGTATATGTTCAGCGTTGCGCCGTCGCGTATTTCGTATAATGAGCCCTGGTCAAGAACCAGCGTTGAGTAATAGTCGACATTGACGGTCGACGACAGCTCCTGCCTGAAGATTGAACCACCGAGACAGGTCAGTGTTGTCGGGTCGGCAAACACCTTCGCACCCATTATCGTGCTTGGCTCGCATGGGCGGGTTGGGGTCAGGCCGTGGTCAAGCGTCAGTGTCAGGCCTTGTTCCAGCTCGGCAGTCTCCGTGAGCATAATGGAGCCGCACCACCTGGCGTCGGAGCGTATCTTGAAATCGTCCCACGCTATATGCACACGTATGTCTCCGTTGGCATATTTCTCTGCAATCTCGACACTTAACCCGTTCAGCCATATATATCGGTTGTCATCATATTCGTGAACGGCAAAGGCTGATCCCAATTCATTTCCTTTAGGGCGCTCTTCCGTTCGAAACGTCATAAGAGGTGTTGACGGCGGGTTGGTTGACATGCTTAGTTTTGAACCTGCATGGAATGCGTCGTAGTCGTTGCCGTACACTGTATGTTTGTCTATTTCCAAATCTCCGTTCCGGTAGAGCCTTCTTATAACTACATGTTCCTTGGCCTGTATTGTATCGTTGTTGTTATAGTCTATTGCAGGCATCATTGCAGGGTGATAGCCCGTGAATGGGTTGGCCGTAGAGTCATACGCTATCGCCACGTAGCGTTTGGTAAAATCCATGGGATCCGATCCATCATAGGGCAGCGTGTCGAAATAAAAGTCATAGTTGCCAAAAGCGGATAAAGGAACAATGTAGTTTGTTCTTGAATTTTCAAACCCTTGCTCCAAGTCATCGTTGCCGACTTGTATGTTAAAACGTATATCTTGCGGACGAGTTGCATCATACTCCACCGAGCCGGGCGTTATCTGGTGGTTTTCAATCCAGAGATACTGGTTTCTCACCTGTCCATTGAAGTGCCGCAGATGCGGCAGCTTTATTCTGATGGCATCGCCGTAGGTGGCAAAATCTCTTAAGATGAAGTCGTTTGTCGACAGATTCTCTCCGTATACCATATCCGTCTCCACCTCGTCGCCGAGCAGATCTGTTGCGGATATGTAGTAATTCTTATTCGGATGTTTCCATCCAAGCCACCAACGGTCCCAGCCGTTGCAAAAATTGAGGTTTCGGTTATGGCTGCTAATTATGCTGTATCCGCCAACATTTGGCAGAAAATGACCCGACGCACCCGCTCCCGCACCGCCTGAGTGATAACTGTTGTCGCCGACTAAAGAATGCCCGAATTCATGCCGCATAACACCCCCAATATCATTGCCGCAAATGGCAGCGTAACCGTTAATACCTGACAAACATTTTATACATAAGGTATCAATAGCCTTAGGTGTGCCACATTGCCCACCGTCTCTGTTGGGTTTGAATTTACTATTACGTCTCCATATAATAATCAACATGTCCATTTTGTTGTCTGGACTATTTTGTTTTATACGATAGTTTCTCCTCTGTGTTAAACCATAAGACCATTGGTCGAAATCTGATAGGTGATATCCGTGAGCTGTAGTAATATCGTTGCCTGAGAGCGAATTCAAATAATCAGCGACTTGTTTATAGCCAACGCTTTCGATCTCAGAATATGAAAACTGAACAAGATTAGGATAGTAATCCCCTATTATGTTAATTAATCCGCAGGATGCTTCTCTGTAGTAGCGTGACATATAACTGACCAAATTGCCGCCGTAGTTTTCGTCAATTATAGAATCTGCATACAGTGGTAGTTGGCCTGGCTGCCAATTATTAACATTTCCTTGGTAAGGGTCGTCTATAACATCTGCAAATACAATAAACAACCGGAGAACATCTGTGGTGGCATATTTATAGCCATATCTCGCATTAAATTGCGAATAAGATAAAGCAGGTGATATGATGAGTAATATGAATAAAAGTCTCCTATTCATAACTTTATTACTTTCACAGTCTGTTTGTTACCATTTTTATTTGATATTGTTGCGAAGTAAACGCCACGAGGTTGGAATTGTATGTCTATAGTTATGTTGCAACCATGAAATTCATCCCGTTGAACCACTCTCCCTGTTGCGGAAACAACCGTGACATTATAGGTTGACGGCGTTTTTAGTAGAATGCTAAATATGTCTTTGGTTGGATTGGGGTATATTGTGGCGGTACTGTATTCGTCATGCATTGATATTCCGCCAAAATATTCTACTTTTATGCAGTGGTTTCCCGTTAAATCATAGCCTATATCCCTTTGATATATGACTCCATGATATTGTGGCTCACCATCTCTGTAATAACAAATTAGAGTTGTCATATCCTCAATGCCGGCATAAAACGGTCCCCAACTTGGCCCTATGCCTTCAATAAAACACAACGTATCCCATCCTCTGTAATAATTATACTTTTTATAGTTTGTGCGTAATATTTTTCTTCCTTCGTTATAATAAACCGTGTCAATTATTATGGTTGGAGAATTGTACTCGTTGGGATAATATGAGTATTCCAACCAACCCTGCGTATCCATTGTGTCGCCAATATTCATGTCCAAGTCCATAATTAATACTTCGGGGAAATCATCTTCCGGATAACCTTGCCCTTTGAAATATAACTTGGAATGGTCACGGCTTTCCCTCATGTATTGGGGGATGTTTCCATAATGAGAGAACATTGATATACTCCCCGTACGCCTTAATATGTTGTATGTGGTTTCCTCAATTTTGATTGTGTCATTGTGTGTGTATTTTCTGATATCAGTACCAATTTCATCCGAACCTTCTCTACAATAAATGTACCAAGTTGCGCAGCTGTCGCCGAATACCGACTGGTAGCGGGGCTGTATGGTGTCCTGCCCCCGGCTCGCCAGCGAGCTTGCCATGAGGAACAATAGTACCAGTGTCTTTGTTTTATCCATTTTAATTCTACGCTGCGCTATCGGAAGTGCACTGCACTTTCTTCACCTTCGGCAATTGAGAGTAAGTCCCTAATGGGACTTTTAGGTAAAGAATTTAGCATTCAATATTCGCTTTTCGTCTTCTTAAAACTCTTAACGCTTATTATTACCTTTATTAAACGCGCGGCGGTGCTTTTTATTGTTAGGAAACATATTTTTATGTAACAGCAGGGCATTGGGTCGGGGCGGTTGTTGATATTATTGTACCGCCGCTCTTGATTTTTTTTTGTAACTTTGCAGAGTAATTTCCGAACCATGAAAAAACATTATCTCTCATCATTATTAGTTTTTTGCTTTGCTGCAGTGGCAGCCGAGTGCCAGCAAACTACCCCAGTGCTGCAACAACCCACCGTAAAGGATTATGCGCTCAAAGTAGGTGTAAAAGAGGTTGTTGTCCAGCGTCAGGCTGTTGGCGGCAACGACCTGGCAAGCGTCGAGACCCTCTGTTTCGACAGCGTGGGGCGGCTCACCTCTCTGCGCAAGAGTGGCTTTGGCGGCAACAAAGTCACCTCCTATCCCGTCGACAACGGCCAGTTTGAGGTTGTCGACACCGTGGAGCGCGCCACATACCTTTTCGCCAAGAACAGCAAAACAGAGCAGAACTACATGCTGCGCCGTACCCTGCGAGCCGTCGACGGCGACGTGGTGGCTGTGTACCATTACAACGATAATGGTTTCATAGAGCGTTCGGTGCATTACATATACGCTGCCTCGGGCGCACTCGCCACCACCGTGCAGTACGACTACGGCGACGCCGGTGGCGTCGCCGGGCGCAAGCTCTCGTCGTACTCCAAGAGCGGCAAGGTGCTCACCATGCAGAGCTACAGCGCCGACGAGCAGCTGCTCATGGAAGAGACCTACACCTACGACAAGCAGGACAACCCCGTGAAGCGGGTGCAGAAATTCTACGACAACCCATCGGGCAAACCCCGCGAGACCGTGGAGACCCGCCGCTACACCTACGACAGCCATGGCAACTGGACCACACAGCAGTACTCCCTCGCCGGTCGCCAGCTGTATACCTACTCGCGCACCATAAAGTATTATTAGGCGACCACTGCATATAGCCCTGAGTCCCCGTGGGTTGTGAACACCTTGTAAAGACAGGGTGGCGCAAACAAGGGGCAAGGCCATAAAGACCAATTGACAAACACACCTCAAACAGTTACCACGGCTATGTATTTCACCCATCTTCACGTCCACTCGCATTACTCTATACTCGACGGCATGTCGAAAGTGCCCGACCTTGTCAAGAAGTGCAAGAAAAACGGCATGTATGCCATGGCGCTCACCGACCACGGCAACATGTTTGGCATCAAGGAGTTTCTTGACTGCGTCGGAAAGGATAACAAAAAGATTTCAGAGGCCATAGACGCGCAGGAAGCCATAGTGCACAACAGCGAGAGCAGCCCCGAGGAGCAGCAGGCCGCCGCGCAGAAAATCGAGGAGTTGCGGCAGACCCTCTTCAAGCCCATAGTAGGCATTGAAGCCTACTGCGCCCACCAGCACCGCACCATAAAGAAACAGCGCGACGGCTGGCATCTCATACTCCTTGCCAAGAACAAGCAGGGATACCTCAACCTATGCAAACTCAGTAGTCTGGCCTATACCGAGGGCTTTTACTACTACCCTCGTATCGACCACGAGCTGCTGCAACAATACCACGACGGCATTATCTGTTGCTCGGCGTGCCTCGGCGGCGAGGTGCCGCAGCACATCATGGAGGGCAACATAGAGGCTGCCGAAGCCTCGGTGCAGTGGTTCAAACAGCTCTTTGGCGACGACTACTACCTTGAGCTTCAGCGCCACAAGACCGACAAGCCCAACGCGGCCTACGACACCTACGAGCGTCAGCAGCAGGTGAACGAGGTGCTGCTCAAATTTGCCGCCAAGTACAACATCAAGGTGGTGGCCACCAACGATGTGCATTTTGTCGAAGAGGAGCACGGCGAGGCGCACGACAGACTGATATGCATCAGCACTGGCCGCGATTTTAACGACCCCACGCGTATGCACTACACCAAGCAGGAGTGGCTCAAGAGCCCTGCCGAGATGGCGGCGGCCTTCAGCGACCTGCCCGAGGCTCTGGAAAACACTCGCGAGGTGGTCGACAAAGTGGAGCTCTACAGCATCAACAGCGACCCCATCATGCCGGTGTTCCCCATACCCGAGAGTTTCGGCAGCGAGGAGGAATACCGCAGCCGCATCACCGAGGAGGAGCTCTTAAACGAGTTCACGCGCAACGAGCGGGGCGAGGAGGTGCTCTCTCTCGAGGATGCCAAGAAGAAGATAAAGAAACTGGGGGGCTACGACAAGCTCTACCGTGTGAAGTTCGAGGCCGACTACCTTGCCAAGCTGGTGTGGGACGGCGCCGCCAAACGCTACGGCGACAACATCAACAGCGAGTTGCGCGAACGCATCAACTTCGAGCTCCACACCATCAAGACCATGGGCTTCCCGGGCTATTTCCTCATAGTGCAGGACTATATCAGGGCTGCACGCGAGGAGCTGGGCGTCAGCGTAGGCCCCGGGCGTGGCTCGGCGGCAGGCAGCGTGGTGGCCTACTGCCTCTGGATCACCGACGTCGACCCCATGAAGTACGACCTGCTGTTTGAGCGTTTCCTCAACCCCGACCGCATATCGCTGCCCGATATCGACGTGGATTTCGACGACGAAGGGCGCGGGCGCGTCCTCGACTGGATAACACAGAAATACGGCAAAGAGAAGGTGGCGCATATCATCACCTACGGCACCATGGCAGCCAAGTCGAGCATAAGCGACGTGGGGCGTGTGCAGAAGGTGCCGCTCAACATAGTCAACGAGCTGAAGGGCTACATACCCGAGGCATTCCCTGAGAATGTCAAGGACAGCAGCGGAAAGCCCCCCAAGGTCAATATCCACAACTGCCTGCAGTACGTGCCGGAGCTGCACCACATCATGGAGAGCGACGCCCCCATAGACCAGCAGCTCAAAGAGGTGCTCACCTATGCCGACGAGCTGGAGGACACCAACAGGCAGATAGGCATACACGCCTGCGGCGTTATCATAGGCGCCGACGACCTCACCAACTTCGCGCCGCTCTGCGCCATCCCCGACAAAGATACCGGCAAGTACGTGTTGGTGACACAGTACGACGGCCACGTCATCGAGGAGGTGGGCCTTATCAAGATGGACTTCCTCGGCCTCAAGAACCTCTCCATCATCAAAGACACCATCCGCAACATCAAGCACAGCCACCACGAGGATGTCGACATAGACCACATACCCCTCGACGACGAGCTAACCTACAACCTCTTCAGCGAGGGTGCCACCATAGCCACCTTCCAGTTCGAGTCCGTAGGAATGCAGAAATACCTGCGCCAGCTGCAGCCCCACGCTTTCGAGGAGCTCATAGCCATGAACGCGCTCTACCGCCCGGGCCCCATACAGTACATCCCCGACTTTATCGACCGCAAGCACGGCCGCAAGCCCATAGAGTACGACATACCATGCATGGAGAAGTACCTCAAGGACACCTACGGCATCACCGTCTATCAGGAGCAGGTCATGCTCCTGTCGCGCCAGCTGGCCAACTTCACCCGCGGCCAGAGCGACACCCTCCGCAAGGCTATGGGCAAGAAGCAGATAGACAA
>JAFTDW010000006.1 GCA_017454015.1 Bacteroidales bacterium
CACCTACACCGCCAGCAACAGCACCGACACCGTGCACCGCACCAACGCCGCCGGTTGCGACAGCCTTGTGACTCTCAACCTCACCGTGCGCTACAGCACCTCTTACACTGACTCCAACACCGCTTGCAACAACTTCACATGGACCGCCGGCAATGGCAGCACCTACACCGTCAGCAACAGCACCGACACCGTGCGCCGCGTCAACGCCGTGGGTTGCGACAGTATTATTAACCTTAACCTCACGGTGAACTACAGCAACACCTACACCGCCGTGTTTGATGTGTGCGACACCTTCACGTGGGTCGACGGCAACGGACGTTTCTACACCGCCAGCAACAACGTCGACGCCCTGCACCGCACCAATGCCGCGGGTTGCGACAGCCTTGTCTCCCTCGACCTCACCATCCGATACAGCAGCGCCAGCACCGACAGCCTCGTGGCTTGCGACAGCCTGGCATGGATAGACGGCATCACATACACCGAGAGCACCGACACCACGACCTTCACGCTTACCAACGCCGTAGACTGCGACAGCATAATAACCCTTAACCTCACGGTGAACCACAACAGCAGCACCGGCTTCACCATGGAGGTGTGCGACAGTGTGACATGGACCAACCACGACAGCGTCAATGTCTATACCGCCAGCGGCACCTATTACAACAGCTACAACACCGCCGAGGGTTGCGCCAGTGTCGACACCCTCAACCTCACGGTGAACTACAGCAACACGGGTATTGACAGCCTCGTGGCCTGCGACACCCTGACATGGATAGACGGCATAACCTACAGCGCCAGCACCGACACCGCCGCATTCACGCTCACCAACGCCTTTGGTTGCGACAGCGTGGTGACGCTCAACCTCACGGTGAACTACAGCAACACGGGCGTTGACAGCCTCGTTGTCTGCGACACCCTGACCTGGATAGACGGCATAACCTACAGCGCCAGCACCGACAGCGCCACCTACACGCTCACCAACGCCTCTGGTTGCGACAGCGTGGTGACGCTCAACCTCACGGTGAACTACAGCAACACGGGCATCGACAGCAACACTGTGTGTGATGCCTTTGTATGGACTGCCGGCAACGGTCAGACTTACACCGAGAGCAACACTACCGACACAGTCCACCTCACCAATGCCGCTGGTTGCGACAGCGTGGTGACTTTGAACCTTACCATAAACTACAGCGCCGCCTACACTGATGTCTACGATGTCTGCGACAGCATGACATGGACTACTGGCAACGGCCTCACCTACACCGCCAGCAACACCACCGACACCGTGCACCGCACCAGCTCTGTTGGCTGTGACAGTCTTGTAACCCTCGACCTCACCATCCGCCAGAGCAGTGCCTATACCGATACCTACATTGTCTGCGACACCTTTGTATGGACTGCCGGCAACGGCCTCACCTACACCGCCAGCAACACTGCCGACACGGTTCACTTCACCAATGCCGCCGGCTGCGACAGTGTGGTCACCCTCAACCTCACGGTGAACTACAGCAGCGACAGAATAGTGATAGACACTACGGTCTGCGGTGCTTTGGCATGGAACAGCAATGTATACACCACCGATAGCACTATTTACATCAACCTCAGCAATATTGCTGGCTGCGACAGCGTAAGCCAAGTGAACCTCACCGTCATGGTGGCCAACACCATCACTACCGACACCACGGTTTGCGGTAGCTTCACATGGATGCAGGACAGCATAACCTATTATGAGAGCACCGCAGTCACAATCAGCGACAGCGAATGCACAGATGTCTATGTGCTGCAACTCACTGTCAATCCCGAGTACACTGACTTGGCAGACACTGCCGAGGTCTGCAACAGCTACACATGGCTCGGCACCACCTTCACTGCCAATGCTGACAGCACGGCTCACCTGTATACAGTGGCAGGTTGCGACAGCATCATATTGATGCATATAGTCGTCAACTACGACAGCACCACCTCGCTCACTGTTACCGACACAGGTAGATACACCTGGTACATCCATGGCGACAGCATACTGTACACCGCCAGCGGCACCTATACCAACATCTACACCACCATCGACGGTTGTGCCGGTGCCGACACTCTGCATCTGACCATTATCCCAGACTCTACGACAATGTTCACAGTGCGTGTGGCCACCGCCAATACCACTATGGGCTGGGCCAGTATAGACGACAGCAGCCGCGTGCTCAACGGCAGCAGCTGCACCGTGCGTGCCCACGCCAACAATGGCTACCGCTTCGTGCGCTGGAACAACGGCGTCACCTCCAACCCCTACACCCTCACCGTTGTTAGCGACACCTTGCTGGTCGCCATCTTCGAAGGCAACAACTACACCGTCACCATCGTCAATGGCAACCCGGGGCGCGGCACCGTTTCCAACTCCTTCTCCGCCGCTTGTGGCACACAGCACACCATAACGGCAAGTGCAGCCTATGGCTACAGGTTCATCAACTGGAACGACGGTGACACCAACGCCAGCCGCACCATAACCGTAACAGGTAACATTACCTATACGGCCTACTTCGGTACTCGCCAGTACCATATCAATGCTATCTCGAGCGACCTCGCACAAGGTACTGTGAGTGGCAGCGGCGACTACGACTACCTCAACTACACCACCATCCAGGCCACTGCCGCCAATGGCTATCGCTTCGATCATTGGAACGATGGCGACACCAACAACCCGCGTCGCATACAAGTTGTCGGCGACAGCAACTTCATCGCTTACTTCACCACGGGCGTCCGCACCTATAGCCTCACAGTGATTAGCTCCAACACCACCATGGGCTCGGTCACTGGTAGCGGCTCCTATCCTGCAGGCTCTGCTGTGGTTATCAGCGCCAGCGCCAATAGCGGATATGAGTTTGTGCAGTGGAACGACGGTGTGATCTCCAACCCGCGCACCGTAACGGTGAGCAGCGACACCGCTTTCACCGCTATCTTCCGCCAGATACAGACTCCCGAGACCTACACCGTTGTGGTCACAAGCAACGACGAGAGCATGGGTAACGCCAGCGGCAGCGGCACCTACAGGGCTGGTACCACCACTCAGCTCAACGCATATCCCGCACCTCGCTGCCACTTCTTGCGTTGGAGCGACGGTAACACAAGCAACCCGCGCGACCTCGTTGTCGACCGCGACATCAACCTTACTGCAATCTTCGCACACGACAGCGTCATGATTATAGTCGTCTCCAACGACGCCCAGATGGGTACCGTGTCAGGTGGTGGCATATATGAAACAGGCACAGAGGCCACCATAACCGCCACACCTAAGAATGGCTACCGCTTCGCGTACTGGAGCACTGGCGAAACCACCAGCACCCTCACCTTCACGGTGAACCACGCGGCAATATTCATGGCTGTATTCGCGCCCATCTACGAAGGTATAGAAGAGGCCGATCTCAATGCACAGCGCGTCTGGAGCAGTGAGATGTCCATCCATGTGTCTGGTCTCAACAACGAGACAGTCCGTGTCTTCGACCTCTCGGGCCGCCTGATCGAACAGCAGCGCAACGCCTCTGGCGAGTGGATGCTGCCCGTTAAGCACAAAGGTGCTTACATGGTCCAGACTTCTAAGGGCACCTTCAAGGTGGTCGTGATGTAACCTGTCACCGCTTTAGTTAGCACTACAGCCTTTTAAGGCCTTAAAACGGAGTTTCACCTTACGGCGAAACTCCGTTTTATAATATATTCGCAAAAAAAACGTTATATTTGCAGTGCGGTATTGTGACGAACGGATTAATATAATTTGGGCTAACAGTAACATTATAAACAAAGTGTAATATTTATGCCAATGAAAACCAAGCACGTTATTCTGCTTTTCGCATTTGCTCTCTGTTGTAATATTATTTTCGCCGGGCAAAAAGCTGTCGAAAGTTTCAATACTGTCTGTAGTAATGTTACAGATGTCTTATACACTATTACCGTGTTGAGTGCCGACGATACGCGAGGCGCTGCAACAGGAAGCGGCCAGTTCGCGCAAGGAACCAATTGCACCATCACCGCCGTAGCGTATTACGGATACAAGTTCAAGCGATGGAACGACGGCGACACCAGCTCCTCCCGCACCGTCACCGTCACAGGCAATGCCACCTACGTGGCAGAGTTCGAGGCAAGAAAGTTCTATCTCAATGTGATGACTGGTAATTACTTGCAAGGTTCGGTCGCAGGCAACGGGTATTATGACTACCGAACCAGTGTCGTTGTCTCGGCTACGCCGCGTCAGGGTTTTGTCTTTAGTCACTGGAGTGACGGAAATAGGAGCAATCCCCGACGTATGCTTATGACAAAAGACACTGCATTGATAGCCTATTTCATGCCTATTGCGAATCGTCATCACCTTATGGTCACATCCAACGATAGCGAGAAAGGGTCTGCGCGCGGCACGGGCTACTACTACGACAGCACTCTGGTGCTATTAAGTGCAACGGCCTTTGAGGGTAACAGGTTTGTGGCATGGGGCGATGGTGAAACGGCCAACCCTCGCACAATAATGATTACAAAGGACACCTTGTTCATGGCTATCTTCGAGTCATACCAGTCGCTAATGGAATATACGGTTAATGTGTCATCCAACGATGAGCAGATGGGTACTGTGAGCGGTGGTGGCCGGTTCACAGAGGGCGACACCGTCATTGTCGTGGCATACCCCAAGGCGCATTGCCATATAATGCGGTGGAGCGACGGCAATTGCGACAATCCGCGCACTATAGTTGTTGCAGGCAATATGAACATCACTGCCTTGTTTGCCAGCGACAGCGTGACAATCAACGTGGTGAGCATCGACGAGAGCATGGGCTTTGTCAGCGGTGGCGGCACCTATCCCATAGGCACCGAGCTGACCATCTCCGCCACTCCGCGCGACGGCTATAGGTTCTCACATTGGAACACCATAGTGGCTACCAATCCGCTTACGGTCACCGCACTCTACGACAGAACATATATCGCCATATTTGAATCGCTTGACGGTATTGACAATGCCGAGTCCAACAAGATCAGTATATGGGGAAGCGGCAAGACAATACACGTCACAGGGTGTGAAGGCAAGGCGGTGTGCATCTATGATGTAGCGGGACACCTTGTGCTTTATGACGGGAGTGGCACGGCAATGAGAGATTTTACAATGCAAAACGGTGGCGTATACACGGTTGTTGTCAATGATAAAGCTCCATTCCACCGGCCTTCCACCATTGACGCCACTGTCTGCACCTCCCCATCACACATGCTTGTCAAAAGCGTAAAAAAAGTGGTATTGTTCAATAATTAGGATTTCCTTCATCTAATAAATAAACAACATTGAAGAAAGTATTTAGCATAGTGACAACCCTGCTGTCAGTGCTCTATATGGGACAGGTTACAGGGCAGCCGTCGCCGCTAAGGGTCGGAGACTGGCAGAGGGTTGCTGTCGAAGCCGAAGGACTTTACCGGCTTACTGTGGCCGACGTGCCGCTGCTCAATGGAGCTGATGTCGACAAGATTGCGGTGTTCGGTCTTGAAGGCGGCGTGTTGCCGGAATACAATGCCGACACGCTACGGCCAGGGCTGCGGCAGTGTGCCGTCAGCGTCATTGATGCCGATGGCAATGGGACTTTCGGCTCGGGCGACGCCCTGCTTTTTTACGGTCAGCCAGCCTCGGTGTGGGGCTATTCAACTGCTGAGGGCTGCTATCGCTACAATGTCAATCCCTATGAGACCAACGGCTATTACTATATAACCTCCAACTATCCAGCAACTGCTTTGCGTGTTGAATCATCGGCGGCAACCGTCGCCCCAACAACGGAAATCCGTACCCATACCGCGTTGACCTGCATCAATCAAGAGACGCACAATCTTCACAACACCGGTCAGTTGTGGCTTGGCGACCTCTTCAACAGCAGCATATCGCAACGTAGCTACACCCTCACATTCGAGAACGCTTTGCCTTCGGGCACCGAGGTGAGAGCCCGTATAGGTGTCGCGTCAACCTCGGGTGACGCGACATTTGCATTGACGGGAGGCGGCACGGTGACAGCGCAGTGCAGCAGGATATACCCCTACGCCAAAGGCGACGGGACTCTGCGATGGAGTGGCGGCAGCAGCATGTCGTTAAATGTAAGTTTCAGCACCACGGTAGCTGGCGGCAGTGGCTATTTCGACTTCATAGAGCTGAGCGCTGATGCACCGTTGGAGTTCAACGGCCGTCCGGTCATAGCAAGGGAATCGCCTGTAGGCCGCGTAGTGCGTTATGTGGTGAGTGGGGCTACAGGAGGTCTTCGTGTGTGGGACGTCACCGACCCCTGCGAGCCCAAGGAACTGGCAGTGGAGACGGGTGGGGGAGAAGCCTCTTTTGTAAGCGACGCATCGAGACGGCGTTCCTTTGTGCTGTTTGGCTCAACAGGTTTCAAGTCAGTGTCACAGTCCGAGAGACTTGCCAACCAGGATATATCAGGTTCCACCGGCGCCGAGCTGGTGGTGGTATGCAATCCAGCCATCAAGGAGCAGGCAGAGCGTTTGGCGCAGCTCCATAGGGAATACGACAACATGAGTGTCATGGTTGTCTCCGCCAACGAGGTATATAACGAGTACTCGTCAGGCCGACAGGACCCCATGGCCATAAGGCACCTCATGAGACAGAAATATGAGGCGGCGCTTGCCGATCCTTCAAACACCATGCCGCGCTACCTCCTGCTGTTTGGTAGAGGCACCTACGACAATCGCGACCTGCTGGGCAAAAGCCCATGCCGCGTAGTGACATACCAGAGCGCTTCGTCAATGGACGACGAAGGCGCTTCGTATGCAACCGACGATATGTTCGGTTATCTTGAGCCTTCTGAGAGCGGGCGTTCCGATGAAAGCCTGGATATAGGCATTGGGCGCTTGCCGGCAAAAAGCCTTCGCGAGGCCACTCTCATCGTGGACAAGATAGAGCAGTACATAACCAAGTCCGACTTGCGTGAGGATGCCACCAAAGGCGACTGGCGCAACAGCATAGCGTTGCTTGCCGACGACGCCGACCCCAGCCGCGATGGTGACACAAGCTTCACCCATTCGTCGGAATATACCGCCGGCCAGATACTTGCCCGCTATCCGCAGTATAACATCGACAAGATATTTGCCGATGCCTATGTTCAGCAGTCGGGTGCCAGCGGCTCATACTACCCCGACGTGAACAACGCCGTGGCAAGTCGCATGAATTATGGCTGTCTGCTTTTCAACTATGTTGGACACGGGGCGTCCCGCTACATCGGTACGGAGCATTATATTGACTTGGTCGATATCACACGCTTTTCCAACTATGGGAGGCTTCCCTTCTTTGTGGCGAGCACATGTACATACGGGCGTTTTGACAACCCCGACGAGCAGTGTGGTGCCGAGGAGTTGGTTCTTGCCCCTGCCGCCGCCATAGGTGTACTGGCTGCCACGCGCCCCATCAGCCACAGCCAGCGTTTCAACACCAACATTATACTCAATGCCATCAGCCCCTCGCTGCGATTGGGCGACGCCCTGCGTCTGGCAAAGAACGACATGCCGGTCTCTCCGGCCATCTGTCTCCTCGCCGACCCTGCGCTGCGCCTTTCCCTGCCAGAGGCCGAGGTGAGGGTCACCTCTGTCAACCACCGTCCTGTCGACACTCTGCGTGCCGACAGTGCCACGGTGCTCTCTCAACTTACCGTGGAGGGGATTATAACGGACCGTAATGGCGAGTTGATGACCGATTTCGACGGTAGCATCTACCCTGTGGTCTACGACAGACCTACGCAGGCAACGACTCTTGCCAACGACAACGCAGGCTTGAATGTGAGCTTCTCGCAACAGAAAGGCATCATTTACAAAGGCCGCCATGCAGTGAGCGGCGGTCGTTTCAGCTACACCTTCACGGTGCCGCGCGACGTGGCGTATAACTACGGACGCGGCAAGCTGAGCCATTATGCCTGCAATGACGCCGGGACGGAGGATGCCACAGGCCAGTACGGCAACATACTCTTTGGAGGATTCAATCAGGATGCAGACCTGCAGGTGGCGCCCCCGTTGGTGCGACTCTGGATGAACGACACCCTCTTTGTCGACGGTGGCACCGTCGGCAATTCGCCAACATTGCTCGCCCATTTCTCCGACGAGGTGGGTATCAATGCCTTTGGCAGTGGTCTGGGGCACGATATCACCGCCATGCTCGACGGCAACCCCAACGACTTGTTGATACTTAATGATTTTTACAGCCCCGACGTGAAGCAGTTCACCAACGGGCAACTCCGTTACACGTTTCACAACCTTGAGCCGGGCAGCCATACCATCACCCTTAAGGTGTGGAACATATACAACTACTCGTCAAGTGCCACCATCCACTTCACGGTGCGTGGCGATGGTACCGCCGACAGCAATGTGATAGGTCGTTTCTTTGCCTATCCCAACCCCGCTGTCTCGTGTGCCCGTTTGCAGATAGAGCACAACGCCCCCGACAGTGTGGAGCAGGCTACGGTGTATATCTACAGCGCGATGGGGCAGCTGGTGCGTACCCTCGCAGTGAGTCCCGACAAAGGCGGCTATGTGGCAGGACCTCTGGCGTGGGATTTGCGTAGCGAGGCAGGCGCTGCGGTGGCTCCGGGCTTGTACCTTGCCCGCGCGGTAATAAGACATTCCAACGGAAGAGAACACACAGCAACTACAAAAATAGTTGTCCGTTTCCAATAATTCGGGCTTAACGTTAATTACCATTGATTAATCATTAAATATCAGCCTCTTGATTGACAGTCATAACGGGAAGTCAGCGAAAAATAATGTTTATTAGAGGTTACAAATGGTAGTCGTAATAGGTAGCGGACTCGGAGGATTGGCTACGGCAGCCATCCTCGCCCGTCAGGGTATGCATGTGACCGTGGTGGAGCAGGCTCAACGTATAGGTGGTTGTCTGCAATGTTTTACTCGCGACGGCATGTGCTTCGACACGGGTATGCACATAGTAGGCAGCGCCGACACAGGGCAGGTGCTCGACGGCTACCTCCGCTATCTCGGCATACGCGAAAACTTACAACTCTCGCGGCTCGACACACAGGCCTACGACATAGTGTCCCTCGACGGTGCCTGCTATCGTTTTGCCAACGGCCACGAGGCAGCCACCGAGGCTTTGCTGCGCCATTTCCCATCGAGTGCCGCAGCTCTCCAACGCTACTGGGATGCTGTTGACAGTGTGACGAGTGCCGCGCCGCGTTATGATGCAAAGGGGCTCGTCGATGGTGGCTGCATCCCGCCGGACCTGGCTTGGGCGGCTGCGAGCGATGTGCTCAGCGCCATTGCCGGCGATGAACGTCTGGCCAATGCACTGGCAGGTAATATAGCCCTCTATGCCGCCTGTCGCGGCACAACGCCGTTTGCCACACATGCTTTTGTGTCGCAGCTATATAATCAGAGCGCATTCCGCATAGTGGGAGGGGGAGAGGCTCTTGCCGGCGCACTTTCGCGGCAGATAGAGGCGTGTGGAGGCACTATAGTCAAAGGCTGTCGTGCCACCCGTGTGGTATGCGACGGAGGCAAGGCGACAGCTGTGGAATGTGTCAAAGACGGCCAGCCGGTTACTTTTGAGGCCGACACAGTGGTGGGCGACATGCACCCGGCGCTGTTGCGTGGCCTCTTCGACCAAGGTCTGCTCAAACCCTCTTACCTCACCCGCATTGAGGGTTTGCGCAACACCACGTCGGTCTTTGCGCTCTTTCTAAGATTTAAGCCCAACACGGTGCCTTATCTCAACTCCAACTACCATGCCTTCCGCCAGCCTACGGTGTGGGGTATGGAGCACTACTCTCAAACCTCATGGCCGCTCGGATACCTCTATATGCACCATGCCCACGAGCTCTATCCGCGCTATGCATCGACAGGTGTCGTTCTGGCCTATATGAACTGGGACGAAGTGCTACGTTGGTCCAATACTACCGTAGGGCATCGTGGCACCGACTATGAGGAGTGGAAAGAGCAGAAAGCCCGGCAGCTCCTCGATGCAGTGACACAGGATTTCCCAGATTTGCAAAGCTCCATAGCCGCATATTATACAGCCACCCCCTTGACTTACCGCGACTATACCCTGACACCGCAGGGCTCCATGTATGGCATAGCCAAGGATATACGCCAGGGCATGGCGGGGCGGGTCTCGTTCCGTACCAAGATACCCAATTTCTTGCTGACAGGCCAGAACATCACGGCCCACGGCATCATGGGGGTGTTGATAGGCGCATTCAATGTGTGTAACAATATTTTGTCCATGCCGCAGACTGCGATCACAAATAGAAACAAAAAAATGGAAAGCGAGCCCCCCACCCCCCTTAACACCCTTCCCCCCGATGTGGTTATCATGGGCGGAGGCTTGGGCGGTCTGCTCTGCGGTGCCTTGCTTTCCAAAGAGAAAAAACGTGTGGTGGTGCTCGAAGCCGGTGCCACGGCAGGTGGCGGTCTTGCCACTTTCCGCCGCGGCAATGTGGCATTCCCCACCGGTATGCATGTGTTTGGCGGTTTTGGTGACAATTCTCCGCTTAGCTATCAAACTGCCACTGGCAGTTATTCACTTCGCCCTTTGATGCGCTACCTCGGCGTAGAATCCGAGGTGCTAAGTCTTCTCGAACCCACCAACGACAGTTGCGGCGACCAGATTGTCGACATCGCCACGGGAAACACCCTTGATCTCCCCCATGGGCGCAAGGCTTTTGTCGACTACCTCTCCGCGCGGTATCCAGACAGCAAAGACGACATCGCCGCCTATGTCGATGCAATCTACCGCCTCGCCGCCGAGGAAACCAACCTCTTCATGTCCGACGGGCAAACGTTCACGGTCAGCGAGCAGTTCCTTTGGCCTCTCGACAAATTCATGAGGCATTATGTAAAAGACGCGGACCTGCATCGCCTGCTCACATATATTTCGCCCCTATATGCCGGCGTAGGCAGCTGCACACCGGCATATATCCATGCCATCGTGGCCACACTCCACATTGAGGGCACCTACCTTTTCAAGCAACCCTCCAGCCATTTGGCCGACTTGCTCTCGGGTATCATCACCGAGGCGGGCGGCAGTGTGCGCACCGGCGACGCCGTCACCAATTTCTCGGTACACAGCCACAACATTGTCAGTGTGCGCACAGCCAGCGGCATGCAGTATGAGGCGGCGTGCTATGTCAGCGACTTGCCCACCAACGTGTTGCTCCGTGTGGCGCCCGCCAATGCTTTTACCCGCAGTTTCGTGTCGCGGCTGCGCGAAGCGCCGGTTACCTATTCGGCTTTTAAAATCTTTGTGACATTAAAGCCCGGCATTTTCCGCCATTTGGATCACCCTGTGTACTTTGTAGGCGACCAGCCGTCCGGAGCGGTGCCGCAGTCGCTGATGCTCACTACGATACCAGCCACTGCCAACGGTTCTTCCGCATCGGCACTTACCGCCATAGCCCCTATGTCGTGGCAGGCGGTGGAGCGGTGGGCCGACACCTCGCACCATAACCGCCCCGACGACTATAAAGCATGGAAAAAAGCCTGTTGTGACAGGCTTCTCGACATTATTGCCACCGCGTTCCCCGGCTTCCGTGACAGTGTCGCCGCCGTCGAGTGTGCCACGCCCCTCACGCTGCGCGACTGGACGGGCAACGCCTGCGGCAACCTCTATGGTCTGCTGCGCGACGCAAACAACATCCTAGCCTCGCAACTGTCGCCGCGCACCAAGCTCAGCAACCTCTTCCTTACTGGCCAGGATGTGAATATCCATGGCATGGTGGGTGTGGCCATGACAGCCATGCTAACGGTCGAAGCCCTGCTTGGCACTTCCGAGCTCCACAAAAAAATACTCACTTTCGCGCGCGAATAAGTAATAAAATACCCCAACAACGCGTTATGATAAAAACCATAAAACCTTCCAACCCTCGAACCATCCAACCATCCCAATGGATACTGTAAAAATGAAACTCATCTACCCCCGCTGGCAGAAGCTTAGGGGGCAGACTACCTTCAATCTTCCCCCTCACGGCCCGGTGGCCTACGCCGCCTCGCTGCCAGAGTACGTTGACATCGACTTCGTTGACGAGAATGTTGAGGAACTCAATTTCGACGACCCATGCGACGTGGTCTCCATCTCCACCATGCTCTCCACTCAGGTCAAGCGTGCATGGGAGATTGCCGCCGAGTACCGCCGTCGCGGTATCAAAGTGCTTGCCGGTGGCATCAGTGCCATGCTCCACGCCGAGGAGTATGTCAACCATGTCGACAGCCTCACCCTCGGCGAGAGCGAAGGCCGAATGGAGCAGATCATGGACGACTGGCGCAACGACCGCCTCAAGAAAGTCTACAACTACCTCGGCAACCAGCCCGACATCAGCCTTGTGGGTCCCTGTCGCCGCGACCTCTACAAGCGGCACCTCTACAACCACAAAGGAGTCCAGATGGTCGACCTCTTCCATGCTTCGCGTGGCTGCCGCTTCAGCTGCTACCCCTGCGCCGTCTCCTACCTCGGCGGCCGCAAGTTCCGCCCTCGTCCTATCGACAAGGTTGTTGAGGACATGGCCTCTATCGACAACAACCGCCTCTTCATCGTCGACAACTCACTGGCGCAGGACAAAGAGTGGGAAAAAGAGCTTTTCCGCGCCATAGCCCCGCTCAAGAAGAAGTGGATAAGCCATACCATAGAAGACGACCCCGAGGTGCTGCGCCTCGCCGCCGAAGCCGGTGCGTGGTATGTCTATCAGGCTGTATACGACACCTCCGACTATATCAAGGAGCGTGTCAAACGCTACCACGACAACGGCATTGGCGTGGAAGGCACCATACTGCTCGGCCTCGACAACCAGACTGTCGACGACTGCAAGCGTCTTATCGACTTCCTCGGCGAGATTGACCTCGACCTTGCCGAGTTCACAGTGATGACCCCGTTCCCACACACCAAAGCCTACGACGACCTGCTGCGTCAGGGGCGCATCTTCGACTTCGACTGGAACCACTACAACGCCGGACAGGTGGTCTTCAAACCCGCCCAGATGACGCCCGACGAGCTGCAGGATGTCTACGAGTATGCATGGAAAAGCTTCTACGCCTCCGAAAGTCAGGAGCAGAAAATGTTCCGTCTCTTCTGCAATGTCGCTCTCCGCGAGATGAACGACGGCACCTACCGTCCGCGAGACCGCTCCCTCGCCAACCAGTCCTTCGGCCACAAAGTGGACCGCTCCGCCCCTCACACCAACCAATAATTCCCTGAAATAATAATTCTTCCATTTCATCTAACCTATAACTCTCGCAGAAATCTCAGACGCCGCAGAAAGCTTCAGTTGGTGGTCAGGTCCCCAAGCCATAAAACCCTTAACCCTTTTAACCCTCCAGCCTTTCGATAATGAAAGTTTCAGAAAAATACTACGACGAGATATTCAATTTCAAAGGTCAGTGGGACATGCCCTCCTCCTGCGGTCTCAAGATACGCACCGTCGGCGGCAAGACCTATGTGATAGTCACCGAGCTCTATCAAGACAACCCCGGCACTTCGGTCACCTATGCAGGGCAGTCTCTTGCCGAGCAGATATGCCAGTACAAAGGTCTCGACCTTTCCGACATAGTCTACCTCGAATGCAACCCCGACACCAACTCCAAACTCTCGTTCTACGACGAGGAGTATTTTGAGGTGGACTTCAATGCCGACCCGCAGCACCGTTACCGCCAGCTGTCCCCAGAAGAGGTGAAAAACATAATAAACTAACCCCCATAAACCCTTCCAACCCTAAAACCCTTTAACCCTCCCCCGATGCCCTCCTCCAACCTCAAGCCACTGTTGTTATTGCTGCTGCTCTTGTCGGCCTTGTCGCTGAGAGGTCAGCAGGTGGTGCCCCTTGCCGGTACCCCTGCAACCCTTGAGAGCTACGCTGCGCCGCAGTTGGGATGCGCCGTCATCGTGTGTCCTGGCGGTAGCTACTGCTGGCTCGACTATCAGCATGAGGGGGTCGAAGTGGCACAGTGGCTCCAGTCCAACGGCATCAGTGCCTATGTGCTGCGCTATCGCGTGGCTGGCTGGTGGGCGTGGGCCACACACTACCGTCTGCTGTTGCGTGGCCACCGCTACCCCGACCCACTTGTCGATGCACAGGCAGCCGTCTCCTACCTTGCCGACAGCCTGCATTATGCCACCATAGGCATTATGGGTTTTTCTGCGGGAGGCCATCTGGCGCTGCTCACAGCCATCACCGACAGCCGTCTGGCTTTTGCCGCGCCTATATACCCCGTCGTCTCCATGAGCGCCCCCTGCACCCATAAACGCTCACGCAGGGCCCTGCTCGGCGAATACCGCCAGTACAGCCAGTCATTGCGCGACAGCCTCTCTCTCGAACGGCGCGTCACCTCGTCGTGTCCGCCGGTGTTCACCATAGGCTGTAAAGACGACCCCGTGGTGGATTACCATAACTTCATGCTCCTCGACAGTGCTCTCACCGTCCACGGCGTCTCCCATTATTTCAACCTCTACGAGCGCGGCGGGCACGGCTTCGCCGTGCGCCGCGACAAAGGCTCTCCCCAGTGCCAGCAATGGCCACCCCAGTTCCTGCAATGGCTAAACCGTCTACCCAAATAATCATATCAGAGTAATCATAATGTAGAATAAAGTTAGAAATAATTTCTGCGGTATCTGCGAGAAAAAACTCAGCCAGCAAATAATTAATGAAAAATGAATACTAAATTCTTTACCTAATTATTCAGGAATGCCCTGTAAGGGCATAAATCCAACAGCCCAGGGCACCGCCCTGGGTATAAATGGCATCAAAGTATATGCGCCCTGTAAGGGCAAAATCAATTTTTGGTATAACATTTAGCAATCATTTAATGAAAAATTTCACCAACAATTAATGGGAATTAATGTCAGATATAATTAAAGATATAGAATTCGCCACCTCGGCCGAGATAAAGACTTACCAGGAGAAGCGCCTCCACGAGGCCCTGGGCTACCTTGCGCAGCATTCGCCCTACTACCAGAGGCTTTTCAAGAGCTACCGCATAGATATCAACAAGATAGCAACCCTCGACGACCTTGTGAAGATTCCCTTCACCGAGAAGAAAGACCTCCAACTTTTCAACAACGACTTCCTCTGCTGCCCTAAGCACAAGATTGTCGACTATATCACAACCTCCGGCACCCTTGGCGACCCCGTTACCTTTGCCTGCACCGAGCAGGACCTGCAGCGCCTGGCCTACAACGAGAAGAAGTCGTTTGAGTGTGCGGGCTTGTGCCCGGGCGACATAGTGCAGCTTATGACCACCCTCGACAAGCGTTTCATGGCCGGCCTCGCCTATTTTCTCGGTCTCCGCGAGATGGGCGCCTCTGTCATTCGCGTGGGCAACGGCATACCCGAGCTGCAGTGGGACACCATTCAGCGCATACAGCCCGACACGGTGATGTGTGTGCCGTCGTTCATACTCAAGCTGATACAATATGCCGAGGATCACGGCATCGACTACCACAGCTGCTCGGTGAAACGTGTCATAGGCATTGGCGAGGGCCTGCGCCAACAGGATTTCTCGCTCAATTTGCTGGGACAGCGCATCCACGACAAGTGGCCCGAAGTGCAGCTCTTCGCCACCTATTCCTCTACCGAGATGAGCGCCACCTTCAGTGAGTGCACCTATGGCCTTGGCGGCCATGTGCATCCCGAGCTTATCATTGTCGAGATAATAGGCGACGACGACTTGCCGGTGCCCGACGGGCAGCCCGGCGAGATAGTGGTTACCACCCTCGGCGTGGAGGGTATGCCGCTGCTGCGTTTCCGCACAGGCGACATAGCCGCTAAGTGCGTCGACCCGTGCCCTTGTGGTCGCAACTCCTACCGCCTCACACCGCTCATAGGGCGCAAAAACAACATGATAAAGCTTAAAGGCACCACGCTCTACCCGCCGGCTATCAACGACGTGCTCGACAACACCGAGTACGTGGAGAACTACGTCATAGAGGTCTCGACCAACGACACCGGTACCGACGACGTGCTGCTCAAGATAGGACTCAAGAAGTCGGCACCCGCCGATGCCGTGAAAGAGCTCAAAGACCGCTTCCGCTCGCGCATACGCGTGGCACCGCAGATAGCAATATTGCCCGTCGACGACATACGCGCCATTAACTACCCCTCTCAAAGCCGCAAACCAGTGAAATTTATCGACCTCAGAAAACATCGTTAAACTGCATTAGTCTTTTTATAACCACCGTCATACATATTTGGTGGTCGCTACGCTGACTCGCAATATATTTATTTATCAATCGGTGCTCGCAGGCTTTGCCACAAAATCCTTCAAAATCATATTCAAAATCATTTTCCTGAGATTTTATATCATAAATCCCGTGCTTCCTTCAAATTTCGACGACATACGCCCCTACAACGACGCCGAGCTGCCCGCGGCGCTGGCTCGCATGGTCCGCACGCCTCTTTTTGCGCAGATGGCGGCATTTCTCTATCCCGACCAGAAATCCGAGGCGGTGGCCAAGAGCCTGATGGCTGTAACCTCCATCGACCAGCTGCAGATGACTCTTATGCGCGACCTTATAGAGCGTATAAAAGCCACAACCATCTCGCAGTTCACCTTCTCGGGTCTCGACAATATCAGCACCGCCGAGCCGCACCTCTTTGTCTCCAACCACCGCGATATAGTGCTCGACGCCTTCCTGCTACAGTTCGTGCTGCGCCTCAACGGCCACGGCACCAACTACATCACCTTCGGCGCCAACCTTATGCAGGACCCCTTTGTCGTCGAGCTTGGCAAGTGCAACAAAATGTTCCGTGTGGAGCGTGGCGGCACGCGTGCGCAGTTCTACAACTCGTTGGTGCATCTCTCTGAGTTTATCAGGTATGTGCTCACGCAGGAGCGCCAGTCGCTCTGGACAGCCCAGCGCAACGGGCGTACCAAGGATGGACGCGACCAGACCGACCCCTCCATACTCAAGATGTTTGCCCGCAGCTCCAAGCTGTCGCCTGCCGAGGCTCTCGCTCCTCTGAATATAACCCCTGTGGCGGTGAGCTACGAGTGGGAGCCGTGCGACCTGCTCAAGACACGCGAGCGGTGCCTCACCGTGAACGGTGTTTATCAGAAAGCCCCGGGCGAGGACCTCGAGAGCATACTGACCGGCATACGCCAGTACAAAGGCCAGGTGCATATAGCCATAGGCAAATCGCTCACCCTCGACAATCTCTCTGCGTTGCCCAGTGCTGGCTTCTTCGAGGCTGCCGCCCAGCTGCTCGACAGGCAGATTTATCAGAACTACAAACTCTACCCCAACAACTACATAGCCCACGACTTGCGCAGCGGTTCACAACAATATGCGCCGCACTACAACGCCGACCAGCGAAAAATTTTCCTCAAGCGCCTCGTCAAGGTCAGTGAGTTGCTGCCTGGCAACTCTGCGGCAACCTGCGCCTTTCTCGACATCTACGCCAACCCTGTTGATTGCTCTCGTGCGCGAAATTCGGTGGGGTAGAGACCTGTTTCGCGATGGAAGTAGCGGCTGAACACCGACTGGTCTGTGAAACCGAGCATGTCGGCTATGGCCTGTACGGTGAGGTCGCGCCGCATGTGCAGCAGCGTCTTGGCAGTGCCTACCACATGCGAGTGTATCCACCATGAGGCAGAATGACCAGTCTCATTTTTGACAACAGTACTGAAATGCTTGGACGAAAGGTATACTCGGGCGGCATAAAAGCCTACGTCGCGGTGCTCGCGGAAGTGTTGGTATAAGTCGTCTTGGAATTGTGAGCTTACGCGTCTGTCTGG
Source organism: Bacteroidales bacterium (assembly GCA_017454015.1). Lineage (GTDB taxonomy): Bacteria > Bacteroidota > Bacteroidia > Bacteroidales > P3 > Colimorpha. The sequence goes on from JAFTDW010000006.1 coordinate 17,737, forward strand.
AGCATTGTCGTGAAGTTTGTTGTTTCGGTAATAGCTGATCAGCCTCATAAGTAAGTCAAGCTGGTGCGTTAGCAGCGTGGAACGTTCGGGAATGTCTATACTCGACATTTCGCGCATCAACTTTATCTGACTCATGATGACGCCGTATTCATGATTGTCAAGCTCTATTCGTGGATTCGGCTCGTAGCGATGGCGCATCTGGCTAATTATTCGCAGCATGGGGTCGCCAAGTATAGTGGCGTCGACAGACACTAGAGTCGCGAGGTAGTCGGGACTCGTAGACACCGCCTTGATGTTATGGTTTGGAAATATGACTGCCACTACGTGTTCTGACAACTTGTCGGGTTTCTCGTCATACAACAAATCCATTTTGCCGCAGTGGACAATGCAGATGACATAATCCGGCGAGCATAATGGCTTGTCACCGGTGGGAAGACCTCGTACATTGTCAAGGATAATTATTCTATTATCCTTGGTCTGTAGGTTGTTATGCTGTGAGAACTGTTGCGTCTGTCCCGTTGTTTCCATATTGCAAAATTACTGACTTTTTTTGATATTATTGACAAATTCGGTGTTTTTGCAAAATAAATCAGTCATTGTGTTATTGTCAGAATGATTGTAAGTTATTAATTTTGCAATAATATTCTTTACTTTTAGTTTGTGTATATAATTCTGTTATACAAATAATTATGAATAAACAAACATTGGCTCTGATTGCCGCGTTGCTGGCAGCGGTTGCATTCTCAGCTTGCAACAAAGATGATATAACATTGGTTGATGAGACCGATGTGATTGACAATGGCGGCGGTTCTGGCAGTGGCTCCGAGCCTATTTACGATGAAGGGGAGTTCGACTATATAGTCAGGGTGGTCTATTCAGGCACAGGAGCCACCGTGGAAGGCACCACCGACAGTATCACCGCCGCGAAGTCCGGTGCCCATGTCGTCATTACCAACAGCAGCACCAAGAAGGTGCGCTATCAGCTCAGCGGCTCCACCTCCGACGGCTCCTTCAAGCTCTACAGCAAGCGCAAGCAGGCCGTGGAGTTAAGCGATGTCACCATCACCAACCCCACGGGCGCCGCCATCAACATACAGAGCGGCAAGACGGCGTATGTCATAATGAAAGGCAGCAGCACCCTCAAGGACGGCAGCACCTACACCACCGCTGATGGCGAAGACCAGAAGGCGGCCTTTTTCAGCGAAGGACAGCTGATATTCAGCGGCAGCGGCAGTCTCAACGTTGAGGCTGTAGGCGCCAGTGCCATAACCAGCGACGACTACCTGAAGTTCACCGAGGGTTCGGTGAAGGTGTCGTCGACCAAGGGTCACGGCTTGCGCGGCAAAGACTCGGTGATTGTGGCTGGTGGCATCCTCGATGTCTCGGTCAGCGCCAATAGCCGCAAGGGCATCACTACCGACGGTTTCTGCAGCATTGCCGGCGGCGAGATAAACATCACCGTGAGCGGCGGCACGGCAGCCGACGACGACGGCTCGTACAGCGGTTCGGCAGGCATAAAGTCCGACAGCGTTTTCACTATCACTGCAGGCCAGCTGACTATAAGCAACAGCGGCCAGGGCGGCAAGGGTATCAGCGGCGACAATGACGGTTTCTTCTATGGCGGCAAGGTCACCATAAATGTCGCCGGCACCAACTATGGCTCGTCGGGTGGCGGCGGTGGCCCGTGGGGTGGGGGAGGCGGCTCCTCGGAAAACAGCGTGGGTGCCAAAGGCATCAAGTTCGACGGCAACCTCACCTTTGCAGGCGCCGAGGTGTATGTCAATGCCACAAGCCATGAGGGAATAGAGGCTAAGAAAACACTCACCATAAGCAGCGGCATAGTATATAGCTATTCCAAGTCGGACGACGCCATCAACTCAGGCTCACATCTTACTATCTCCGGCGGCTACGTCTACGGCCATTCGGCAGGCAACGACGGCATCGACGCCAACGGCAATATGTACATACGCGGTGGTCTGGTATACGCCATAGGCAAGTCGTCGCCCGAGGTGGCGCTGGATGCCAATACCGAGGAACGGTATAAACTCTATGTGGAGGGTGGTACGCTTATAACCATCGGCGGTCTGGAGAACGGCGCTTCGCTGACACAGTCGTGCTATTCGGCCTCGTCGTGGAACAAAAACACATGGTACGGCATGACCGTGGGCGGCAACAGCTATTGCTTCAAAACCCCGTCGAGCGGTGGCTCAAAGCTTGTGGTCTCAGGGGCGTCAACCCCAACGCTCTACAGCGGCGTCACATCGGGCACGGGCACCATATACTTCAACAACACATTGATTGAGGGGGCGGAAGCGTACAGCGGCGGCACTCGTGTAAACCTCTCCTCCTACACTGGTGGTGGCGGCGGTCCCGGCGGCCATTAATAAGGTAGTAGGTTGTCTATAATTCTATTCCGTTCATCCTCTCTATCCCTCCTCATCCCATGAAACCCGCCGTAGCCTTCTTTCTCCCCCTGTTGCTCCTGCTGCCACTTGTTGCTGCAGGCCAGACCCATAGCGAGCTGCCGTTTGAATATGGAGGCAGGTTTGAGTTCGAACTCGACAAGAAGATATCCAAAGGTCTGCATCTCTCCCTCTCCGAGGAATTGCGTTTTGCCGACAACTTCACCGCCTTCAACAGGTTGCATACCACCGTGGCCATGAGCTACAAGCTCAATGGCAACCTGCGGGTGGGTGTGGGCTACGCTTTGATAAACCCATACAACACTTCCGACAAGGCTTTTGCCAACAGTCGGCACCGTGTCATGGCCGACGCCATAGCGACACTACCCTTGGGCAACTGGCAACTCTCGCTCAAAGAGCGTTTCCAGTCCACCTACCGCACCGGTGCGATGAACGAGTATCAGAACCCCCGCACTGCCCTCACCCTTAAGAGCAGGCTCAAGGTGAGCTACTGCGGTCTGGGGCGCCTCAAGCCTTTTGCATACGTCGAGCTGCGCCACATGCTCAACGCCCCGGTGATAAAAGCCAACTACAACGCCGCGACCAGCCAGTACATTACCGACGAGGGTTCGCGCACCGGCGAGGCAGGCTGGTTCCTCGACGGCTTCAATGGCAGCTACCTCAACCGACTGCGTGGCGCTCTGGGAGCCGACTACCGCATAGACAAACGCAACAGCATCAACGTCACTATACTCGCCGACCGTGTCAGCGACAAGGAGGTCGACGCCAACGCCGAAGGCACCAAGCTTAAGTCCTACACCCAACAAACCGGCTTCAAGACCTGGCTGGCCTGCACCTATAAATACGCCTTCTAACCCTCACAGATAATCATCACCGTCTATATTTTGTCACTCGTTATAAAAAAGTATATATTTCTGCTATCCCTCTGCACCCTCTTTGCCGCAACCCTCTCGGCACAGGACAACCCCTCTAAGCGCGAACGCAAGAAAAACCTTGTCGTCAAGGAGTGGAACACCAAGGTTGGCTCCAAGACTCCCTATCTCGACAACATGGTGACCTACGACGGGCAGGGCCGCAAGATAGAGGAGATAGAATATGCCTCATACGGCCAGCGCAAGCGCACGGTATACGAGTATGAGGGCACCTCCAGCCGCTGCTCGCGCCAGATAGAGTACGACGACAAGAACAAGCCGGTGCGTATACGCAAGTTTGAATACAACGCCGACGGTACCAAAGCCAAGCAGTACAACTACAAACCCGACGGCAAGCTTGTAAGCACCAAGACCTTCGAGTACTCCTACCGATAGAATAAAGCAAAACCAAGCCGTGAGAGAGCTTATTCGCACAATTCGTGTAATTCGTGGTAAAAAACGCGTGATAAATAGAGAAACAATTAGTGTTATTGTGAGTCATGCCACTGTCGATACTTGATACCATGCAACCCATAGGCCTCGACGACATGAAAGCCGTGCGCCTTATGAAGCGTGTGGATCAGAAATATATAGCGTCTGCCGCCATCCTGCCCCACCTGCTTGCCGCCGTGGCTGGTGACTATTATGTGCAGCAGATAGAGGGCAACCCCATAGCGCCATACCATACGCTCTACTTCGACACCTGCGACCTTGCCATGTACACCATGCACCACAACCGCAAGCTTAACCGCCAGAAGCTGCGCGTGCGGTGTTACCGCTCTACCCAGACAACTTTCTTCGAGATAAAGAACAAGGACAACAAGCGCAAGACCTCCAAGGTGCGCATCCCCATCGACTCGGCGCAGTTCGACACCTGCCTCGCGCTGCCCGAGGTGTCGGCATTCGTCAACGCCAACACCCCTTACGGCATAGCTCATGAAGTGGCGGGTCGGCAACGTGTTGCAGCGGACCTGCAGTCCGCCAACAGAAACCTCCTCTTTCCATGCCTTGAAAACTTCTTCTGCCGCATAACACTCGTCGACAAAGCCATGCACGAGCGTGTGACCATCGACCAAGGCATATCGTTCCACAACAGAGCAACCGGTCGCGACGCCGACATAGGCCATATCCTTGTCATCGAGGTGAAGCATGAGCAGGGAGCCCCACAGTCGGACATGGAGCAGGCGCTCCACGCCCTTCATGTCCTGCCTCGCCGCATGAGCAAGTATTGCATAGGCACAGCGCTCACCAACCAGGCGGCAAAGTCCAACCGCTTCAAGCCCAAACTGCTGTATATAGACAGATGCCGCTCAATCAGTATGCCATAACGTTGTGACATCACACCACAAATAACGATATAACGTTATAACGAAATAACAACAGGTAACCTCTAAAAATTGCCCTGAAAGGGCATAAATCAATCAGCCCAATGGCAACGCCTTGGGTAAATCAGTAAGTTACAATTGCGCCCTGTAAGGGCAAAATCATTAAAGACGAATTAATAGGACTCACCAACAAAAGAACTTATAAAATGCTTTTACTCCAATCCGATTTCGACAGCAGCATAGCTGCCGAGTTCCAGCAAGGCGACCACTCCATCGACATCCTTGGTGTCCCCGTGTTCGACGGCCCGGGTCTTTGGGAGATGCTGATACGCTTCGGCATCAACCTGCTTGTCTGCTGGATAATCACCCACTTCCTTTATTACCGCAAGAGCCGCCGTCGCGACTACTACTTCACCTACATGCTCTTCAGCACTGCCATCTTCTTCATACTCTACCAGCTGCAGAACATGAAGATAGAGGTCGGCATTGCCCTGGGTCTCTTTGGTATCTTCAGCATGATACGCTACCGCACCGAGCAGCTGCCAATACGTGAGATGACCTACCTCTTCGTGCTCATAGCAATAAGCATCATCAACGGGGCCGGCCTCACTTCGAGCTACACGGCATTCATAGTCACCAATCTGCTCTTTGTGTTGATCATCACCTTGCTTGAGCTCTTGGGCTTCAGCAGCCGGAAAGCCACCAAGATCATCACCTACGAGAAGATAGAACTCATCAAGCCCGACCGCCGCGACGAGCTCATGGCCGACCTCCGTGCCCGCACCGGCCTCGACATCACCAAGATACAGATAGGCTCCATCGACTTCCTAAAAGACACCGCCTTCCTTAAAGTCACCTACATCAGCGACGACCCCGAGCCCAACGACATCGACATGATAACCAAGTTCAAGAAGAAGTAATGCTTCAGGGAGGTATCAAAATGGAATCTGATAATAATACTATATCCTTTTTAGGTAAGACCGACATTGGTCTGCAACGAGCAAACAATGAAGATGCTTTTGTTGTGCAACGGCTTGATGACAGCGCCGTTCTTGCTGTTGTCATTGACGGTGTCGGTGGATACGAGGGTGGAGAGGTTGCTGCTGAGATAGCGCAGAATGAGATACGTAATTACATGAAAGAGTTTACCAGCGGAGAGAAAATGGAGTTGTTGAAACAGGCAGTTGTCTGTGCCAACAATGCCATATATGAGCGTCGTCGGTTCGATTTCGCACGGCAAAATATGGGCTGTGTTCTTACGGCTATAGTAGTTGACTCTGCATGTGAAGTTGTATACATGGCGCATGTTGGCGATACTCGCTTATATCAGTACCGTTATGGTGAACTCTGTAAACTCTCGCACGACCATTCTTTGGTTGGTCAACTTGAGGATAGCGGCGAGTTGACAGAGGAGCAAGCCATGAAACATCCCCGACGCAACGTAATAAGTCGAGTGATAGGCTCGGAATACCATACTGTTGACGATTCGGATTTTATTGAAGCGAACCAGTTTCGGTTGTTGCCCAACTCAATATTTATGCTTTGTTCCGATGGGTTGACAGATTTAATAACGTCACATCAGATAGCCTCTATATTGGAACGGGATCTAACCCTTGACGAGAAAGTGCAAACGCTTGTCAATTCAGCCAACGAGGCAGGCGGTAAGGACAATACGACGGTCGTTTTGGTGCAATACAATACCAAGGTGACCTCTAAAAATAGCCTCTGAGAGGCTAACTCTCAATTGCTTATGCCATGAACTGAGGTCATGAGCACCTATGAAATAAAAACAAGGATAGCGAATAACTGAGGTCATGAGCACCTATGAAATGTAGACAAGGATAGCGAATAACGGGCATAATCAAAACAATGAATATTCAGAACCCGCTATAAAACTGTTGTATGAAAACAAAATTGGAGCAAATCAGCAAGAACTCAGGAGTTGTCGCTGTCAATGCGATAAAGTCGAACATTCTGTTAAAGCGGCTAATCAGAAGTAGTCTTGACATAGTATTGTTATGCGTTGTGCTGTGTCTTTGTTTCTCTTGCGGAACCTCTGTGGATAACAGTGGTGATAGTGTCGGGGATTTTGAGGATAGCGACTTGTCGGTCGTCGACTATCAGGTTCCAGATGGGTTGGAAGGTGAGTCCGACAGTGACACAGACTGTCCAATGGGTTGTTTTTTGAGCGAGGATTCCAACTATGTCTTGACATTGCAACGTTTGTCCAGTGACTCACCTGATAGTGCATACAGAGCCGTGATATATGACCGTGAAAGGTGGTATAAAGGGGAATGGATATGTGAACCGCTGTCGGTTCCTGCATATATTGGTTATGGTACGGTCTGCAGGTCGTCCTCTTTGTTGGAGTTCACATTCGACAATGGCTATATTGATTCTGATGGTATATGGCTACATCTAAGTTGCAGTGTTCCATGTGATTCTTTGATTATTGCTGCCGAAATACCTTTTTCGTATAGAGAGAAAGATGTTAATGTGCGTTTCAAGTCCTGTTCATGGGACAGTCTTAAACGATGGTGGCGCAACCCGATATGTGGAAACTGATATTTTTCCTACCATATAAAAAAAAAGTTGTAACTTTGTACGGATTAACATAAAATAGCATATATGGCGTAATACAGCAGAAACGTAATAAAATAAAGGACTAACCGCTCTTTATTCTCGCAGTAAGAATCTGGAAAATTCTAATGAATATGGGAATAAGTACGTGTGAGTTCACGCCTTGGGCGTGAGTTATTCGCATTCTTATCTATATTCAGGGTATTCCAGAACCTTTACTGCAGATAAGGAGCATAAAGAATAATTCAGCGCCTTTTCTTTTTTTTGTCAAAATTCAAATAATTATCTGGTATGAAAACACAAAGTTGCTTATGTCTGAAAAGACTCATGGTTTTCCTTATCGTAAACGCCATGCTGTTTATATCCTGTAGCAATGAACTGGATAAAACTATCCGTTCTGCTATAAGTGATGGTGTTATATCGAATGATGAATGGGAGAAGTTAAAAACTGAATCTCTCTCAACAGACCAATTCATAGGTGAAGACGGTGGCATTGATACAGTAGAACTGAAAAACCATGTTGTGGAATATGCAAAAAGTCTGCGAGGTGTAGATAGTATTGTTTTTTCGAGTGAAGGAGAATCGGGATCCCCTATTTCTCCGATCTTGTTCAAATTTTTCCTTGAAAGAAGTGGTAGCATGATACCATACGATGCACCGAGTACAAATGGGTATTTTAAGATTGCTATAGCGGATTTGTTGTCTGCGGTGCCAAATAGTTGCGACGAAAACAACCTGATGTTTATTGTCAATAATAAGGTGACTCCTTTCCATAAAACATTCAAAGATTTTGTGCAGAGCTCTGATATAATGAAGGAGACAGATGGCTATGGAGATCCCAAATACACGGATTTCTCATGTATATTCGACTCTGTATTGAACCGAACAAAAGATAACGAGGTAAGTATCCTTGTATCGGATATGATATACTCCGATAAGAACTATCAAAATAAGAGTCCGGAACGCATAACTGAGGAGGCCTCTCTTCTGACAAAAAAAATATTTCGTGGGCATGAGGATAAGGACATACTGATTATTAAGTTGAATTCTGGTTACAATGGTCAATATTATCCATATAACAATCCCATTAAAGGAAACGTTTATCTTGGTAACCGACCGTATTATATGATGATAGTCGCTAAATCTGATGTTATGCATAGATTGTTCAATCTGCCCGAGTATAGTAGGTTCTGTGATTTTAAGCACCTAAAGGGATATGAAAACTATTATTGTTTTACCCGCCAGTCCGACAATCCCAAATATTCCATTCTGTTCAAGGGCAGTAGCCGTTTTAAGGCTGAGAAACAAAAAAAGACGGAGATACATAGTATCAAAAGACTTACTGCTGACCGCTCAGGGGAGACAAAATTAGTTGTTGCTGTTGACATGAGCTCCATTATTACAGAACCAGAATACTTGACAAATGTCCAAAACTATCAGGTCCAGTCAAAATCAGGCTTCGTTGTGTCTGATGTTAAAGCCATTGACAAGGCAGATATGCCTGGGGACATTTATCATTATGTTCCTACTGCGACACATCTGCTTGAACTGACGACAACAGAGGGAATAGTAAACGAAACAGTCAGTGTAAGTCTTATGAATAAGTTCCCTTTGTGGATAGAGAAATCATCAACAAACGACGACAGGAATACAAAAACACCAAGCTTTGCCAATACTACCTTTGGCTTCAAAAGTATGATGTATGGAATATATGAAGCCATATACCCTACCATTAAGCCTCCTGTTTATTATGAACTGATACTGAATGTCAAAAAGTAATAATTATTAATCTAAATTAAAAACTTAAATATCATGAAAAATCCCAAGAATTCAAAAAAAACAGACTGGATATGGCTGATGGCAGGTCTTACAGTCACTGCCTTGTTCTTGATTTTTAGTACAAGTGTCTATGAATTGTTATATTACGATGGGGAATTTTCCAATGAAATGTATAATAAAAATATGTATCTTGTTGTTGCTGGGTTAACCTCCCTTGTCGTATGGTCTACGGCTATTCTGTATTATTGGATCATTGATCATTTCGAAAGGTGGTATCATTGGTTGGTCGCCGTTGTATTGGTGGTTGTACTATCTCCAGTTGTTGTGTTTTCACATTGTGCTGGCTACTTCTATGATAGCAACCTCGATGAACTTATATCGCCATTGGTTAATTTCAATATCATTAATACAATAGTGGCGTTAGTGCTCTTTTTTATTGTTTGTCTCTCAGTAAAGCATCTTAGCCGCCATTGTTCATCAACCCCATTTTAATCAATAGTGACATCAACGTTTTTAATAGCATAACTTAAAACATTAACAATATGAGATTATTTGTATTTGCAATAGGTGGCACAGGCTCGCGAGTACTCACCTCCTTGATAATGATGCTGGCAGCTGGTGCCAGACCTAAAGACAACAATGGAAGATCTATAAATAATTTGTCCATTGTCCCAATTATCATCGATCCGCACGAAACCAACGATGCCCTAACTAAAGTTGAAGAACTTTTGAGAAGGTATCGTACCATGCACCGCAGAATCCACGGGGATAATCCAAACAATGAAGGCTATTTTGGCGTAAAAATAGAAACGCTCCAAGAAGTCGAGCCCCAACGCGTTAATAATGACACTTTCTTTTTCAAAATGACAAAAGTCAGTGAAAGTGCATTTAGTAAATTCATCGACATAGAGACAATGGAACTAACTAATAAGCTTTTTGCCAAGATGCTATTTTCACAGGATGAATTAAACACAAAGATGGAAGAGGGCTTTTATGGTTCGCCAAATATCGGGTGCATTGCGTTAAACGAGTTCAGAAAGTCTCCTGACTTTAATGCTTTCAGAGCTGCTTATAGTGAAGGGGACAGGATTTTCTTCATCGGTTCTATTTTTGGTGGTACTGGGGCGTCGGGTTTGCCACTATTCATTTCATCTATTCGAGAACTTGTCAATCTTGATAATGGCGACGGTGCCGCCGATGGCAGGGTCAACTGTGCAGAAGCTCCTATCGGAGCTCTTATTGTCATGCCATATTTCAGTATTGCCAATAATAATGGTGGAGCAGCTGGCGGAACCCAAATAAGAGATAGCGAATTTATTGTGAAAACTAAATCTGCTTTGCGCTACTACCACTCCAATCTCAATAGATACATCAACAGGACATACTACATATCCGACCCGAAGGGTACTGCAGGATTTACTTATGATCCAGGTGGAGAAGGGCAAAGAGAAAACAAAGCACACATTGTAGAATTTGCTGGTGCATTAGCCATGTTCGATTTTCTTGCTATAAATGACGATGGTTTAAACGTCAATAATCCAGATGGCGGTGAAAGAATAACCGCAGTGGCGCCACTATATAAGAGTTATGGATTGAACACAGATGATGCATATATTCATTTTGCTGGTTTGTCTAGACAAACCAACCGGGTGATATTGAATGCAATGATGGGTTTCTATATGTTAAGGCAATTTATGAAGAATCACATGGGGGATATGCTTACTAAACCCTTTGCAAATCAATACGATAAGAATCTTACAGAAGCCTTATATAGAGAAGATGAAATAACTGGGATATTTAATATGTTTGACGAATGGATTAGTCAAATGAAGGCTCATGGCAATGGAGCTAACAATCTCCAACTGTATGGTGATTATAGCGCACAAGATAAGGATTTCTCTAACTTGTTCTTTGGCTCGCCAGAAACCAAAACATCACGTCTTTTGGGACTCAAAGGCTCTGTGAAAATAAATGATGTTGTAAAAGCTCTAAACGAGGCCGCAGAAATCATAGGCAATATGGATTCGCCTAATAATGGTGAGGTTGCGTATGCTAGGTGGTATAATGTCGCCTACAGGGCAATGAATAACATAATTGACAATAAATTTGATATAACAACTCTAATACAATAATCAAGTCATGACAACACTAGAGTATCGTGAAAATGGCAATCCGGGATGGACTGCATGCAATGAATATACAGAACAACAGATAAATGCTATTCTAAACCCCAATAAGGTGGATTCCACAAAGATTTCTGTTCCATCGCCTTTTGCGCGGTTCGATTTGGTTCAGAAGGCTTTCTCTTGTCTGGCGGGAAATGCAAATGGATCTGAGCCCGACGACATAAAGCGTGTCTCCAATGCTCTCGATATGTATGAACTTTTTTATGAGAGTGCCGGTGGCGGGAACTTAAATATAGTAGAATGGCAAAAAAACGTAGCCATCGGCGAATTGCTTGACGGAAAATCCCTCCAGCATGAATTATATGGTGATGCCTTGAACCTATACATGGGTTTTGAGAATTATGGTTTCAGAGGAGATAATGTGGTAATTCACATAATTACTGATGAAAATGGGGATCCTATTGGCTGTACATCACCAACGTCAATGTTCTTGTCTGCCCCAGAATATGATTGTAAGCCGTTGGATAGGATAAGAATTGAGGGTGATAAGCCACTGTTTGGAGGTCCTCGCATGTTGTGGGAACGTGACAATGACTTCATTCTGTACGTTTACCGGCAAGAGGCATATATGAGGGGTTGTGGAATCCAAATGGAAACACTACAGTCTTTCTTTACATACCTCGCAAGCCAGCGTGAAGTGATTAAGACTAAAAAGCTGGATATATACAGGATAATTAATAATCTTGTGTACGGCGAGAATGAAATGGAAGCGGATTATGAAAGAACAGATTGCTATGTTTTAGGTTGTGGGTTGTTCACCCGTAGAAGACAAAATGTTGCTGACAGGATTCGTAATACAAGTGACTTTACCATACATTCAGACAAAACCAATAGTAGACCGTTGGTCTTGACCAATAGTAGCGCGGCTACATATAATGGTTGGAACTATCTTTCAGAAACTATCAGGTTCGATAGCAACGAACATAAGATAAATTATCAGCAAATAAGATTAGATGAGACCCGTCATAAGTTGCCTGGTACAAATGTTGATTATGATGAAGGTTGGCTTTGTGAATGTGATTTTTTGTCTGATGTACTGGTTCAATTGCCATACCCCTTGGATTGTACCCATTTCTTCAATGGCAATATGGATACACCAATCAGACAGACTAAATATTATCTGCCACCAATCCGTTCAAAATATTTTGAGTTTTTCAATGTGGATACCCTTTATGATTCCCAAAATAGAAATGACAGAAATGGTAATGCAAAAAAACTAGAAATCAAAGAGGTTGAGAAAAATGGGAAACTCGAAAAGGTGGTGGTTAGTCTATTGATTCCTGTATCCCAAGGCCGCAGAATGGTTAAGCTTGTTAGAGAATATTTACCTGGTGAATTTGAATTAAACACAGCCGGTAGTCTCAGAAATGATTCTGCTGTGGGTCATATCGCCAAGTGTCCTATTGTTGTTAATATCTTTCCTTTTGTGCGTCTGGAAACCAACAATTATTACAAAATCCAGATGATTGATTTATTCAATAATGGAAAAGGTGTAATTGTAACGATGCATGCCGTTGGTAATGGTGAAATTGAATGGCAAAGTGAATATAATCGTTCAGCAAAAAATACTTATAAAACTTATTATTACGCTTTGAATGAGGCGTTTGACTATTTGCGGCTAAAAATAACTAATGGCCAAGTTTGCCACGAATCCATTTTAATTCCTAAGTGGGAAGGTGCTGTTGATCAGGGGAATATTAGGTATAAGTTTGCATTTGACTTTGGTACAACCAACACCCATATCGCTGTCCGAAATATGGATAATGGTGAATTTATGGATTTCGCTATTGGGAGGTCTATGGTGTCAACATTCAACCAAAACCAGGCAAGGAGGAATGTTTATAATCAGGAAGAACAGAAGAATTTTGATTTTTTTGAAATATTGCAGAAACAAGAATTCGTTCCTAATGAAATAGCAAATGGGGCTATATGCAAGTTCCCAATCAGGACTGTGGCTATGCGTAATAGAAACCTTGAAATAGATGGAACTGTACCAGAGGCCTTGGTGCATGTAAATATTCCTTTTATATATGGTATAGAAGACTATGGCACTCAAGAGAATTTTCTTGTACCGAATCTGAAATGGGCAAGAGAAGATGCTGCCAATAAGTTATCCAGCGCGTTCATTGAGGAGTTGGTTGTTTTGGCAAGGATTTTTGCTTTAGAGCATGATGGCAATTTGGCTGCGTGTTCATTTGTGTGGACGTATCCATTAAGCATGGTTTCGGGAGTAGTCAATAGGTTTAATGAAAAATGGCAAAGATATTTTGGGAAATATTTCTTGGGTAAGGAAAGAGCAGTCCCAAATAATTGTGTGAAGAAAATGTCGGAATCTATAGCCCCAGTTTTCTACTACATGGATGATGGAGAGACATTAGAGAATATGACCTTGTCAATAGATATAGGTGGGGGAACATGTGATGTTGTCATAAAAAATGGTGACAAGATTAGTTTTACATCGTTCCAATTCGCGGCTGATGTAATCTTTGGTGCAGGGAAAGTCGGCAATAACCCGATGATAAAAAAACACTATCATTCTGGAGACTTAAAAGGTATCTGTGAAAAGAAAATGCCAGAGGAGGCGTATAATTCCATTTTAGCAGATGATAGTGATTCCTCAGAAGCAAATTCATTTTTGTTCGGCCTTGAGAGCAATCCGCGGCTTGCAAACGAACCACTCGAGAGAAAGTCGTACAATGCAAAACTTAATGGTGATAATTATCGCAAAGTTATTTTCCTCTATTTTTATGCGTCGATTATTTATTATTTGACTAAGTTATTACAGGACTACAGATATCCGCAACCATGCACTTTTATGTTTAGTGGCACGGGATCAAAAATACTGAGCATTATTGGGAATAATGATAATATAAGAAAATATACCACTGATTTGTTGAACTTGTTTTCAGAAGGAGAGTTCAAGTATACTCGTAATATAGATATCTTGATAGAGAGCGAAGAACCTAAGCAAATCACCGCAAAAGGTGCTCTCCATGAAGTGGCCGCTGATGATAAACAAGACCCCGCAACTTTCTTTGCGGATCCTGATAATGTTGAAAGAGCGACTATTCACTACTCGTTGTACTATAATGAAGATAAGGATGGTGGGCCTATTCCATTGAATAATAAAGATTTGAAAAATGATGATCTTTTGAAAAATGTTTGCGAAAAAGTCAAAGCCTTCAATGAGGTGTTTTTAAATTGTATCAATAATTTGAGCTTTGAAGATAAATATCTTTGCGATAAAAAAGGTATAAGTAAAATGTCTGAAATCCTCCGAGCTGAAAATGACAGGTTGCTTGACTATATGAAAACAGAAATAGAAAAAGAAGATAGAGTCATAATTCAAACTGATCCCCAAAGTATGTTTAAGGGGGCACTCTTCTTCTATCCAATAAAACAATTAATACAGCGCACAATAATGCCTAATTTTAATGAAGACCTTGCAGAAAATTAAGAGCCGTTTGAAGCAGAAAATGCAAGATTTGTCAAGTTATAAGATGTGTCATTAATAAACCACAAAGATAATGAAAAGAATAGTTGTTTTATTGCTGGCTGCATTTTTGGTAAACATCAATGTTTGTTGCAAGGATTTGCACAGACCATCCTCGCGCAATGTGGATAGCGTGCAAGCCGTTGAAACAGATAGTTCAAACGATCATCCCTCCCAAGATAGAGACAATAAAAATAAGAATAAGAGTTTCCCCAATTTGTCCTTTATAACTGCAATACTGGCTTTGGCGTTTTCCATATATCTCTTTTCGGAACTTAATAAATTGAAAAATGACGTACAGGCAAAGTTTAAACGTAGAAAAGAGGCTCATGTCTTATTGGAAAATAAAATGTCGAAATTTGAGAACGATTTGGAAAAGAATAGGGGCGTGATTACCGAGCTTAAGCGGCAAATGGCCGAAAGCGTCAGCCATATTAAAGAAAGCCAGAGCAATACGGTTTCGGAAAACAGTCACATGGATATTCCTCAGCCATCGGATAGTGTAAATAAAAAACAGGAAAAAAGACCAAGTGAGCTATATTGTGGGGCACCCGTCTCCAGCTGTTTTGAAGTCTCTGAAAGTTACTATCCAGGAGCACTGTATAAAATTGTAGTAAATGGTAGTGGTACTGGAGATTTTGAGTTTGTTGATAGCATTGAAGCACTGGAGTGTGCGCAGATGTCTAGAACATCGTTTCTTGAGCCAGCTTGCAATGTTATTAACAATGATATAGCGCGCTTTGACCACATATATACAGAGCGCAATGGAAAAGTTAAGAAAACTAACGATGGATGGGTGATTGTTGAGAAAGCTGTTGTACGCCTCGTATAATAAATCTGTACCAGAGGAGTAAGTTGATTTTAGTCAAATGGAATGATACATGAAACAAACTTGTAGAAATTGCAAGACTGTTATTGAGATAGACGAAAGCGAGCACAAAGAGGGCGAAACTGTTTTGGTGAAGTGTTCAGTATGTGGTACAATGACTGAATTTAACATACCAGTGTCGCAACCGGATGATTCGAAAAAGTCTGATAACAATGGTATGGCTGTTATTGTATCGGAAGGGGTGCCTATTGCGCCGAATGGTAAAGACAAGAAAAATGATAACGGCAAGCAAAAGAAGGGTTCAGTTGAAACAAAGGTGAATGATAAGAGCCATAAGCCTGAAGTAAAAGAACAGAGTGCAGATTCTGCCATGTCAGGGAAAGGTGGCTGGACTCTGGGAGAAGGAAAGAACTCAGGCCACGTTCCCCCGCGCCCCCCCACCCCAAAAAATTTTTTGATAGTGTCAATTGTTATTACTGGTTTAGCACTTATTGTGGGAGGTTTCTTTCTCTACAAAAACGTATTCCTTCCCCGGAAGATTGATGCAGAGGCTCCAAGATATTATACTATAGCAGAACCATACCTTGCACTACGTTCCACCCCATCTGCGGGAGGAGTTTACAATAAAGTTGACGAACTCTATTATGGCACGGAACTAATAACATATGATGTCGACTCAAAATGGTTGAAAGTCAAAACGGAAAAGACTTTTGACAAAAAGGAACAAAAAAGTGGTTACGTTGCTGCTGAACATGCTTTAAGCAAGCGTGATTTTTTCATTTTAAACAGCATCTGGGGCGATTATGAAAGTAAAAAAGTGATCGAGACAACAAAATGCAGAAAGGCAATTCTAAACTATTATAATAAGAACGGCTATATTGGTTCAATATCCAAAGAAGAATTGGAGGCAGCTGAAATAGGAATAACCCCCAGCCCGGCAAATCAATGGCAGATTTTTAGCAAGAGTCCTAAGTCCCCCAACAACACCACATATTTTAAAAGGCTGATAAATCCCAATTCAAAATTCACTGATTTCGCTGTCATTATACAAAACATTAATACAGGGAGAAGAAAACTTCTTTATTTCTACTTTCTGGATGACGAGACGCCTGTTCTGTATCGTGACATATATGCGCCCAGAACTGGCTATATCAAACAAATAAAGCTTTTACCTAATCAAGAACTCTCTGTCGAATATACACCATGAGCAAGAGAATTATAAGAATTGGCCTGTTTGTATTTTTTTTCATGGTTGTTGTTGCGCCGTATGTTGGTCTATATTATGTTGCAGGTTGGTACAAAAACAAACTGAAAACAGTGGAACGAGCATCTGTAGTGATTGTTAATAAAGAGACAATGACATTGTCTGTTATTGACTATAGGGGTGTAGAGAAGTCGCGATACCAGATGGCATGTGGGCAGAATTATGGAAACAAAAAAGCAATCGGCGACAAGAGGACTCCAGAAGGGGTGTTCCACGTTGACGGTATACGTGATGCGTCAACTTGGACACATGACTTTAAAGATGGCAATGGAGAAATTCAGGGGGCATATGGTCCATGGTTTATTCGTTTGGATACACCTGGTTTTAATGGCATAGGCATACATGGCACCCATCAGCCAGAGTCCATCGGTAATAGAGCTACAGAAGGCTGTATAAGATTGAAAAACGAAGATGTCAGCGCCCTTAAAGAGATTGTTTATATAGGCATGCCTGTTATAATTATTCCTTCAACACATGATGCTGTTGCAATGTTAGATAAAAATGAATGCAATTAAACATAAAACGTCATTGTTAGTTACGGTGCTTTCACTGCTAATAGCATGCACCAACTGTCTGTATTCATGTGTAAGTTGCCATGATCCCAAGCAGTTAGAACGTGATCTGCGGCTTATTTCACAATGTATAGAAGATGAATACGCAACAGAAAACACTCAGTCGCACAATAGCTATGACGATAAAGGGAATAGACGTAGACGTGCAAGAGGAAGGCGCGTGAAATGCAATCGAGAAGGAAAGTGGTTATTAGTGTTTTATGCTTGGGGTTCGGGCCATCAAATAGCAGGCCATAAAAGTACTTTTGGGCATGCGTTTGTGGATATACCAACAATAGGGCCTGTCGGGTATTCGGGCAAGGTGACGAACCATGCAGAAGAAGTAAAGTATGCAACATACCGTTGTGTAGTTCCTGTGTCGGATGACCAGCTACAACGTGCAATAAACAAATACTGGGATTGGGTGAATAATACGCCTGAATATGAGTTAATGAATTACGATTGCACCACATTCACACTTGACATAGCTGATGCTGCTGGTGTGAAGTATGGCCTCAGAGCAGTGACTTGGTCTCCAGCTGGTTTTTTGCGAGCGTTGATAGAACACAATCCACAATAAACAAACACTTTATAGAATATGAAAACAGGTGATAATGGGTTGTGTTTGTGCTTGTTTGCATTTGTTTTGTCGATTTCGGCCTGCACACATCCTGAACAAGATGGATGTATGGTCGCATTGAAATACAACAAATGCCAAGACGATTTCGTTGCCAAACTGCGAAATGATAGAGATGCATTTGTGAATGGATTTGATTATCGTCAGTACGATAATAGGGAAGCGGCAGAAAACGAATTGAGAGAGATTCTTAGTGAAAATATCTCATTGTATGAGCATCAGATAATGTCCGCAAATAAGGTCTACGATGAGTACCGTAGAAGATATACGAAAAACGCCCGGAAAAAATTCCAGTTCAATAATTCCTATTTGTTGGCGATAAATGATGTCGATTTTAATCCAGAGAGAGTTATCTGTCAAATAATGGAGAGTGATAAGGTGTTAGCCTGCATGAGGCATTTGATGCCTCTGCGCCCCAAGATAGCTCAGATGTGCCGCGACCTCAAAGGTCGTGAACTGGTAGAACGCGGAGATTCCAGATATTTTAACGATGACTGGAAGTTGGTTATCGGTGAAGAGTGTGTGGATAAACTTATTGTGACAGACTCGTCAAAAAACAATGATAAGTGGAAATATTATGTGAAAATGCGTGTTAGAGATGGAGGTCATTATTTTAATGCTGTGGCAGAGATTGTATATACAGCAAGCGGATTAGACAAGGAATGGACATTGACAGATGTGATCAGCCAGAACCTGTCAATATACAAGACTCATATATATCGCAGCTCAATACCTCCGCCCAAGATTGAAGTTGTAAAGGACTATTGGGGGGATCCAATAAATAAAGATGTTACCATAAGTAGTACATGTGATTCGCCCTTGATAGTGGGTGGTGAAATGTGGGTGGATGATGACATAGGATGGAAAAAGTTCGTCTTGACTCTAAGTTCGTTAGGTTCCTTTACAATACATTGTGGTTACCGTGTTGACCCCCTGCCGGTAATTCGTCTTGATTTTGTGGAAAAGAAATAACCTATAGTCTGTCATTGGATTTTGATTCTAATATATGTATTGTTGGTGTTTATGCACATCATGTGTGCGGACGGGATGTCCTGTGCAACATACTTAGTATTCGTTTTGGTTCCAGCGCATTAGGAAAAGGTAGGACACGGCGTAGGTAGCGGCTTCTTTGGTCGACGCCTCTTCTAGTGAATAGGTGGTGTAATGGGCTTTCTGCAATGGGCGTATGTTTTTTGCTGTAATTATCGAAAAACAATTATTTGGTTTAACATAATTGGATATCTTTAATGTTAATTTGGAATACCACACCAATAATAGTTTTGGCAGACGAAATTTCTGTCAAGGTACGGCAGATAGATGCTGCAATAGACTGGGAGAACTTATCTCCTGAAAAGAATGAAGCATTGACAAAAGCCAAGATGGAGTTGCTTTCTAAAATATCCTTTTCAAAACTTGAGGCAGAGAGTGGCCGTGTCGGTCATTATGTTGATGTTCAGGAAATCACGAATAAAATTTGCCATGCTTTTGGCACTTATCTATCTGTTGTTGAACAGACGTTTCCATATTGGAACGTTAATTATTAATGAAAATGAATACTAAATTCTTTACCTAATTATTCTGGAATGCCCTGCAAGGGCATAAATCCAACAGCCCAGGGCACCGCCCTGGGTATAAACGGCATCAAAATATATGCGCCCTGTAAGGGCAAAATCAATTTTAGGTATAACATTTAGCAGTCATTTAATGAAAAATTAATGTGGTATTTGCGGGGATTAATGTTCTTTTAAGTAGATACGAAAGATACGCGCGATATGTGGGGGCTCATTCGTGATATTCGTGCGATTAGTGTTCTTAAAAAAGTAAGAGAGATACGAGGAAGGAGGTGTGGGGGCGGCTACTCTATGTGGTATTCGTAGAGGCGTTCCACGGGTTCGCCCATGTAGTGGCACTGGGCTTTGAGCGTGCTGCCTGAGGGTACGCTGAAGGGCTTGGTGTAGCGCAGCATCTCGGGATGGTAGGCTGTGTCGCTCGCTTGCTGGTTGCTGAGCACGGTGTAGTACACCTCAGTGCCTTCGCGTTCCCAGTCGATGGTGACATGGCAGTTGCCGTTGGCGTCGGCTTGGTGGTATACCACTATGGGTTTCTGGCTTGTGGAGCCTATGTGGTAGCCGAGGTTGCGGAGACGAGCTTCCTGGCTCACGAGTTTGGCGCGGAAATGGGGCCAGCTCTTGGCGTCGCGCGGCGACCACAGGCATTCGGCTGTGGCCAGCAGACGCGGCAGGAGCATGTACTCGGCTTGGTCGTAGGTCTCTATGTATTCGGCCCATAGGTTGCACTGCCCGCCGATGATGTTCTCCGCCCAGCGGCTGTTGAGCTCAAGGGGCACGGGATCGAAGGAGTAGGCGTGGTGCAGCGTTATCTGCGCCGGGAAGGCTGGCGGCTGGTAGTCGGCTTCGCCTTGGTAGAAGTTGAGGTAGCAGTATTCGCAGGGCGACATGATGACGCGGTAGCCACGGCGTGCCGCCTCCATGCCGCGCGAGATGTTCTGCCATGCCATGACAGTGGCCGACAGGGTGGCCCCACCATCGATAATCTCGTCCCAGCCTATGATGGTCTTGTCGTGCTGGGCGAGGTGCTCGGCCACGCGGTCTATCATCCAGGCCTGTAGCGGCTCTACGTTAGAGAGCCCGAGCTGGCGCATGCGCGCCTGACAGCGTGGACAGCGTTGCCAGTTGTCCTTGAGAGCCTCGTCGCCGCCTATGTGTATGTATTGCGACGGGAAGAGGGGGATGATCTCGTCGAGTATGTCGAAGAGGAACTGCATCACCGAGTCGCTGCCGGCGCAGAGTATGGCGCGCGGGGGCCAGTAGTTGCCCACCTGCACCTGGTAGGAGGTGTCGTCGCCCTGACATCCCAGCTCGGGGTAAGAGGCGAGTATTTCGGCGCAGTGTCCGGGTATCTCTATCTCCGGGATCACCTCTATGTGGCGTTCGGCGGCGTAGGCCACCACTTCGCGTATCTCGTCTTTGGTGTAGTAGCCGCCGTATGACTGCCGCTCGTCGCCGGTGTTGGGCTGGGTCTGGTCCCACGGCACGCCGGTGCGGTCGGCGCGCCACGAGCCCACGTCGTTGAGGCGCGGGTAGCGCTCGCTGGCTATGCGCCAGCCGTGGTCGTCGGTGAGGTGCCAGTGGAAGCGGTTGAGCTTGAAAGCCGCCATGATGTCGAGGTGTCGTTTCACATCTTTGATGCTGAAGAAATGGCGCGACACGTCGAGGTGGCTGCCTCGCCACGCGAAGCGCGGCGAGTCGAGGATGGTGCAGGCCGGAAGGTTGATGCGTGTGTAGCGGCGTTGCGACACATCGTCGGGCAGCATCTGCACCAGAGTCTGGTAGCCGTAGAAGAGCCCCGCCTCGGTGTTGGCGGTGATGTGTATGCCGTCGCTGCGCACTTCGAGCAGGTAGCCCTCGTCGCCAAGCTCGCTGTTAAGGGTGTCGTTGATGGTGAAGAGCATGCAGTCGGTGGTGGCGTTGCCCGACATGTTGGGGCGCAGGTGCAGCTGGCGCAGGCTGCCGAGCACATATTTCACCGTGGGGTTGTTCTGCTCAAGGTTGGTGAAGCAGATACTGGTGGAGCCTGTCAGTGCGTAGCCGCCGTCTTTCATGACCATGAACGAAGGCTCGGGGACTATGCTGTAGTCGTGTATGTCTGCTCTGCGGCCGCAGCCGCAGAGCAGAACCACGATGGCACACAGAAGGCTGTACAGTCTTCGCATTGGCTATTTGAGCACAACAGTGGCTTTGCAGCCGGTGAGTATCTCCTGATGGCTCTCGGTGACGAAGGCTATCACTTCAAGGTCTTCAAGCACCATGTCCACGTCGGATATTTGGGCAGGGATGGTGTAGGTATAGGTCTTGGTGAAGAGGCTTCCCTTTGTAGTGGTGCGTATGAAGTCGCCCCACTGTCCGCTCAGCAGGGTGCGCAGCATGTGCATGTGGCGGTACTGCGAGCCTTCCATCTGGCTGGGGTTGTAGGTGGAGCCGCCGTTCTGCCTGCCGAGGATGTTGTTCTGCAGCACTGCCACGTTGAGATAGTTCATCTCTGCGCTGCTGTTGTCGGTATAGTAGGCTTCCACGTCCACGGTCATCACGCGAGTGCTGCGGTTTATGGTGCAACGGGCTGCCACGTTCACTGGAGCAGGCTGTGCCATAATCTGGCTGGCTGCCGAATTCCATAGGTTGCGGTTGAGGGCTGTCTTGGAGCCACTAAACACATGGCGGTTAACGGTTCCGGCTGGGTATCCCGTGAGACCGGTCTGCGCGGCAAGAGCCGACCCCCACTCAGTGGAGTACAACACTGCGTATTGGCCGGTGTGGATGTTGATGCCCCACACCCGGCCGGGGTTGGCTTCCATGAGCTCGTTGACAATGCGGTGACCGTCGGGGCAGTAGCCGCAGTTCACGCCAGTATACTCCTCAATGATGACGTTTTTGTTGCTTGGAGTCTTCGACACAAAGTGTTGCGGTTCGGGCTCTTTTTCGGGTTCATCTTCTTTGGTGCACGACACGGCGAGCGTGGCTGCCGCAAATATGGCTGCAATGGCCATCAGTCTGAAATTTGTTTTCATTTTGTTAATTATTTGATATTTATTTGTATGGTTTTGTTTCAGTTATGTGCCGGCTTATTTTTTCACCACTTTCTTGAGGGTTACGCCGCTCTCGGTGGTCACACGCACCATGTATATGCCTGCTGCGAGTGTGGTGATGTCGACCTGTGCATTGTTGGCGTTCACCACGGTGCGGCCGCTCATGTCGAGTATCTCAACGCGGCGCAGCTCCGGTGCAACGATATTGAGCACATCCTCGGCAGGGTTGGGGTATATATGGACGTTGGATGCCTCTGCTCCATAGATGCTTTCCGACGAGCCGCCGCCGTTGGTGAATTTGAGGTAGTAGCGAGCCAGGGCACCATAGGTACCATTGTCGCGCACTATCAGTCCGTCGGCGTTGGAGAGTGTGAAGTAGCCATTGCCGTAGTTGCTGCTGCTAATGCCGTCGCCGTAGGCGTCGTACACTTCGAGCACATAGCACCCGGCCTCGGCAGGGTCGAAGGTGAGGTTGACGTCCTGCTCCGAGCCGTTGGTGCCGGGGCCCCACGACTTGATTACGGTGCCGTCGGCTTTCATGAACTTAAGGGTGGTCTCGCTGGCATACTTGTCGGTGTGGAGCAGCATGTTGACGGGCCCCTGCACCGTGTAGCTACTCTTGCTCAGTGTGGTTTGTGCGCCTGCATCGCTCACTGCCTGGCCATTGACCTGCGAGAGGTTGACGCTGAGGGTGTAGCTGGTGCCGTTGGTGAAGGAGCCGTTGATTGTCGGCATGGCCACTTCGGATATGGAGCCTGCTGCGATGTTGCCGCTCCAGTTGTAGGTGTTGGTGTTGCCGTCTATGGTGTAGCTGAACACTGCGCTTGTGATGGCATTTTCGCCGAGGTTCTTCACAGTGGCTTTGACGTTGAAGCTCATGTCGCAGTTGTAGGTGTCGTTGTTCTCGGTAACGGCGCTGACTTTGGGCTGGGCGCCGATGATCAGCATGTCGGCCTCGCAGCCGGTGAGTATCTCCTGATGGCTTTCGGCAACAAAAACAATAACTTTGAGGTCCTCGGGTACCACGGTCTCGTTGGAGATGGTGGCGGGGATGGTGTAGTTGTAGGTCTTGGTGAAGAAGCTGCCCTGTGTGGTGCTGCTTATGGTGTCGCCCCACTGGCCGCTGAGCATGTCGCGCAGCATGTGCATGTGGCGGTATTGGGTACCGACCATCTGCGTCGGGTTGAGGCTTGCACCGCCGCTCTGGGGACCGAGGATGTTGTCCTGCAGCAGCATCACGTTGAGGAAGTTGTTAGAGGTGTTGCTGTTGCCTGTGTAGTAGGCCTCGACAATGAGGGTGAGTTGGCGCGTATGGTAGTCGATGGTGCAGCGGGCCGCCACGTTGACGGGCGACTGCTGGTTGAGGATGGTGTTGGAGGCTGCCGACCACTGCCCTCTATTCAAAGCTGTTGCCGAACCACTGCTGAAGGCATGGCGGTTGACGGTGCCAGCGGGATAGCCCGTGAGGCCTGTCTGGGCGGCGATGGCGGCTCCCCAGTTGGTGCTGTATTGCACAGCATATTGGCCGGTGTGGATATTGACGGCCCAGAGACGGTTGGGGTGCGCGGCCATGAGCTCGTTGGCAATACGGTGACCATCAGGACAGTAGCCGCAGTTCACACCTGTGAACTCCTCAATGATGACGTTCTTGTTCGACGGTGTGGTCGATACAAATGTCTGTGCCA
This sequence comes from Bacteroidales bacterium, assembly GCA_017454015.1. Classification (GTDB taxonomy): domain Bacteria; phylum Bacteroidota; class Bacteroidia; order Bacteroidales; family P3; genus Colimorpha. The sequence continues at coordinate 42,003 of JAFTDW010000006.1, forward strand.
TGCCAGTGCCAAAAAGCATGATGGCAAATGCCAAAATGATATTTTTTTTCATATTAATGATATCAAATATAGTTTAACTTTCTTGTTTATAGATAAAAAAACAACTTGAACAGAAACCTGCTCAAGTTGCAAATATAGTAATTATTTTTCAATAATTGACAACTCTTTATTATATATTTTTTATGAATACTAAATGTTATACCTAAAAAAGACGCTGTTTGGAAAATTGCCCCGGAGTGGCAAACTCTCAATTGCCGAGGCTATGACCTCAGTTATTGAGAGCATGTGTCTCCGACACATTTAGGTAAAGAATTTATCAATCATATTAATTTTATGCCAACCTCAAATAATATTATCTCCGAGGCAATTCCTGCGCGTTTTTGGGTGTTGTCTTTAATGATTTTTATTGGTTTATGCGGTGGAGGGCTGTGTGTCTTTGGTCCGTCTCAGGGTAAGAACAGGTCGTCGAGGCACACTTGGTATTGCACGTCGTAGGAGTACTCGTTGCGCAGGAGTCCGTAGGGGGTTATCCATGTGGGGATGATGCCGCTGCGGGTCTTGCTCTCGCGGGTGAACGCCGCTATGCGGTTTCGGAGCTTCAGGTCCTCGCTGGAGGTTATGGCATACTCCGACTGAGTGTATTTTATCTCGCAGAGGTTGATGAGGCGGTCGGCGCGGTCGATAATCATGTCCACCTGCGCTTTGGGTGTGGTGTTGCTGCGCCATGAGTAGCACTCCACCGCTATGCGGTCGAGCCCGAGAGTGTGGCGTATCTGGTTGATATGCACCATACAGACGTGCTCGAAGGCAAGACCAAGCCAGGTGTTGACGACAGGTGTGTTGACGCGCTGCTCCCAGTAGTCGCCAGTGGTGAGCTTCTTGAAGAATGTGAGATGGAACAGCGTGAAGAGGTCGACCAGCTGGTAGTAGGCGTCGTTGGTCTTGGGCTTGCCTCCCACCTTGGTGATGTAGCGGCGTATGATGTCGCAGTATTCCAGGTTCTCAAGCTGTTTGCTTAGCGTGCCGCTCGACGACACTTTGAGCTTCTCGGCGATCTCTTTTCGCGTGAGCCCCTGCTTGTTCTTGCCAAGGACTTCGACGATGCGAATGTAGGGGTCTGGCGACTTGAACAGCGAGGCATATAGGCGCCGGTATTCCTGGCCGAGTTCGGCGTTTTTGCCGAAGTATATGCGGTCGATGTTTTGGGCAAGGCTCTCTTTGCTGTTGAGCAGGCTAAGGTAGTAGGGGATGCCGCCCAGTATCATGTATGCCTCGACAATAGTATGGCGTGGCCACGGGATTTTCATGCTCTTAAGGTACGCCTCGGTCTCGGCCAGCGTGAACTGCCGCAGGTAGAGCCTGTGCGTGGTGCGGTTGTGCAGCCCGCCGTGGTTGTTGACGATGTTTTCTATCATCCACGAGGTGGCGGAGCCGCATACGATAAGGATGACATTGTCACGCAGCGACGCCCATGTGTTCCAGAAGTGGCCAAGGGCTCTGATGAAGCCCGATTTCGGGGTATCGAAACAAGGCAGTTCGTCGATATAAATGACCTGCCGCCCCTTGCCCTTGTGCTTGTCGAGGAGCGTCTTGAGCGCATCGAAGGCTTCGAGCCATGTGTTGGGTTGCGGGCCAGTATAGCCAATGCCTATCATGGCACTTGTGAATGCGTAGAGCTCTTCCTCGCGGGTGCCGTCGATGACACCGGTGGAGGAAAAGGCAAAGCGGTTGTTGAAGAATTGCTGTATCAGGTAGGTCTTGCCAACGCGCCGCCGCCCGTAGATTGCTACAAACTCGGCTCTGCCTGAGTTTGTGATGTCTTGCAATATCTTGATTTCTTGCTCTCTGCCAATGAATTTCTTATTCATCTACCGTTTGTTTTACGATGTTGCAAAGTTACGAAATTTATCTGGATAAATCGCCAAAACTGATATTTTTTTTATAAAATGGCGAAATATAGGTGTTATAAATCGCCAAAACTGATATTTTTTTTGTAAAATGGCGAAATATGGGTGATATAAATCGCCAAAACTGATGTTTTTTTTGTAAAATGGCGAAATATAGACAGTGCGGTGTTGTCCTGGTTTCAGCTTTATGGAAAGGTGCTGCTTTTTGACATACAGTGTGTTATGCTGTTGTCAAAATGCGTGGCGCAGGGCGACTCTCGTTGTCAGAACTTGTAGTCGATACCGGCACTAATGAGTATGGGCAGCTGGTTTACGCGCTCGGCGCTGAGACGGTCGAAGTAGAAGATGTTGTCGCGGTTGTAGAGGTTGGTGACGCCGAGGTCCACTTCGATTAGGCCGCGTTTGCCCACGGAGAACTTGCGTTTTACGCCCACATCGAGGCGGTGGTATGTGGGCAGGCGTCCGCCATAGAGCTCACCGTAGTGTACACCATACACGCCGTTGTCCGACACGTAGCCGTTGCCTATGCGTCCGTCGAGGTTGAGCAACTCGTAGACGCCTTGGGTCTGTGTGTAGGGAAATCCGCTGCCAAAGCTCCAGCGTCCGCTGAGCTCCCACTGGTGTTGGTCGCCGAGGGCGTAGGTGGTGAGCAGGTTGATGGTGTGGCGGCGGTCGTAGTGGGGTGTGTAGGTCTGCACTTCGTCGTGGCGTTTGACATAGCCGAGAGAGTAGGTGGCCCATATATAGAGCCTGTCGCCGTCGTAGCACACGCTGATGTCCGTGCCTGCGGCGTAGCCTTTCTCGATGATATAGTCCGTTAGGTAGTACTGCGGTTTCTCGTATACCCCTCCTACGAGGTAGGCGGGGTCGGTGCGGTCGTATATCTGGTTGTGGTTGGCGCCGAGGAGCTGGTTGAAGTACTTGAAGTAGCCTTCGAGGTTGACGGTGAGGTGGCGGGAGATGTCGTATTCGGCGCCCACCACGAGGTGAGTGGCTTTCTGCACGCACGACTCCACCGGCTCGTCGCGGTACATGGTGGGCAGGTTGAGGCTGCCGGAGCCGGTAAGGAAGCCGTTGAAGAGGTTGACGATGTCGTTGTCGGGGCGGGCGTCGAGGAGTATCTGGCTGTAGAGGCCGCTGGCGAGTTTGATGCGCAGGTGGTCGCTGGCGTTGAACTTGGCGGCGAGGCGCGGCTCCAGCCGCGCCTCCTGTAGCGAGGCGTAGTACACGAAACGCAATCCCGGGTCGACAAGCCATTTACCTGCCGACGCGTTGTAGTTGAGGTAGGCCGAGAACTGGGTGGTGTTCTCTTTGTCTTGCTTGCGCGAGATGTTGTATTGGTTCACGTAGCGGTATTCGGTGGAGTAGCCTTCCATGCTGAGGCCGAATTTGAACTTGTTCTTGCCTATGAAGTTGGTGACATTGAGCCCCATGTTGAAGCCGCCTATGGTGCTGTGGTTGTCCTGTCCGCTGCCGTCGTCGAGGTTGAGGTTGTAGTTGGAGTAGGCCACGGCGCCGTCGACCACTGCCGACTCGCGGGTGAGGAGCACGAAGTTGGAGCCCAGTCCGTAGTTGTGCCAGTGGTAGTCGGCAATGGCGCGGTAGTTGTCCACGCGGTCGTCGAAGTTGAAACCGTAGGCGTTGATTTTGCTGCCGTTGCCCGAGTTGAAGCTTATCTTGCCGTAGATGTCGGTATAGTCGAAAGGCAGGCCGCCGTCGATGTAGGGGTATATGATTTTAGAGCTGCGCGAGAGGTAGGAGTTCTTGGCTGTGAGCAGGTAGCTTATTGTCGAGGCGTTTGAGGGACTTTCGCGTTTGAGGGGGCCTTCGAGGGTGAGGTTGGCTCCAAAGGTGTTGAGGCCTACCTTGCCGGTGTGGCGTTTTTTGTTGCCGTCGCGCGTGGTGATGTCCATCACCGACGAGAGGCGCCCGCCGTACTCGGCGCCGAAGGCTCCGGTGTAGATGTTGGCGTTGAGTATGACGTCGGTCTCGAAGATGGAGTAGAGGCCTATGGAGTGGAAGGGGTTGTATACCACCATGCCGTCGAGAAGGCATAGGTTCTGTATCATGGAGCCGCCGCGTATGTAGAGTTGGCCGCCCTGGTCGCCGGTGGAGTTGATGCCGGGCAGCACCTGCAGGTATTGCGCCAGGTCGGCAATGCCGCCTATGGAGGGCATCTGCTGTATCTGTGTGGCGGTGATTTTCTCCACGGAGACCTGTGTCTGTATCTTCATCTCTTCGTTGCGGCTCTCGCGCACCACTACGGTCTTGAGTTGTTGGCTTGCCGGTTTGAGGTGCAGGTTGCGGGTGAGCACCTTGTGGCCCGCGAGGCTTACCGCCTCGCGGTACTCATCGTAGCCTATGCAGCGCACCACTATGGTGTAGTTGCCGTCGGGTATCTTGTTGATAAGGAAGATGCCGTTGAGGTCGGTGGCGGCTCCGTAAGAGGTGCCTTCAAGCTGCACGGCGGCAAAGGGTATGGCTTCGCCGTTGGCGTCGTCGTAGAGCACTCCCTTCAGGGTGTTTTGGGCTTGTGCGGCAAATGTCAGCAGTGTGAGCAGCAGGAGCTGTATATAGCGTTTCATCAGAAACTGTTTCTTAGTGTATGATTTTGAATATGAGTTCGCGGAGTAGTTCTCCATCGCTTGTTGTCGAGGGGTTGTTGCCCATGCCTTTGCTTTTGATGTCGGCTTCGTGGAGGTAGCGTATGCAGCTGGCTAGCTTGGGCAGCGTGTAGTTGTTGGCGGCGGTCTCGTAGTCGCGCAGGAAGTAGGGGCTTACGCCAATTGCTGCCGCAGCGTTGCTCTTGTCGGGCTCTTGGAGGTATATCATCACTTTGATGAAGTAGTTGTAGAGGTTGGGCAGTATGAGTTGTATGGGGTTTTCCTTAGGGTTGGCTGCGAAGTGGTTTATTATGCGGTTGCACTTCACCACGTCGCGGCGGCCTATGGCGTTTTGCAGCTCGAAGATGTTGAAGTCCTTGCTGATGCCAATATTGACCTCTACGTCGTTGTCGGTTATGGTGCCGCCCTGCGGCTTGGCGGCATAGAGTTTCTCCAGCTCGTTGGTGACTTTGGAGAGGTTGTTGCCTATGCAGTTGGCCATCAGCGTGGCGCTGCGCTCTGTTATGGCGTAGCCGTGTTCGCGTGCGTGGGTGGCTATCCATGCCGGCAGCTCTTGGTCGCGCAGCTTTTTCGACTCATAGAACACCCCGCACTTGTCTATGGCGTTGTGGACCTTGGTGCGTTTGTCCCATTTCTTGCGGTTGCGCTGGCGGTAGCAGAACACCAGCACGGTGCTCGGCGGTGCTATCTCCAGGTATTTGAGCAGGAGCTCCCATTCCGCCGTTTTCTTCTTGCCGGCGTTTTTCAAGCCTATGTCCTGCGCTTCGCGCACCACTATGAGCTGGCGTTCCGACATCATGGGTAGCCGCTGTGCCATGGATATGACTTCGGCCATGGTCACGTCGCGGCCATATACTATTGTCTGGTCAAAGTCGCGACTCTCTTCGGGTACCACGCTGGCCTCAATCTTGCTGTCCAGACGGTCTATATAGTAGTCTTCTTCGCCCGTGAGCAGGTATACAGGTAGGAATACGCCGTTGTCGATGTCTTTAATTATCTGACTTTCTGTCTTTGCCATAGCGGTGGGGTAAATATGCAAGTGTACAAAATTACCAAAAAAAAATGAATTGTCAATCATCTTTTTCTATTTTTAGAGTTATTGGTATTCGATAAGAGTTTCGTTATACCGTTATATCGTATTGTCGTTATAACACCCTTTTGTCCCTCAAAAAAACTATGAAGGCTCCGCTTGCGCTGACAGTGATACCGCTTGCTTTGGGCATCGTCATGGCCGATGCCTTGCCTTTCGGCATTCCCTTGTGGCTTGTCTTTGTGGCTGCTGTTATGCTGCTGGCTCTCTACGGTTTTTTGCTGTGGCTTGAGCGCAGGCGTGCTGTCGGATGGTGGCTTGGCGTTGTGGTTCTTGAGGTTGCCATGTTGCTGGTGGGCTACGGTCTCTATGCCGGTCGCCGTCCCGAGTTGCGCAGCAGTCATTACACCCGCTATCTGTCGCGCGCGAACTCCCTGCAAGGCTTCGGCCAGCGCTGCGGTCTGCGCGGCACTGTGGTCGAGAGCCCTTCCGAAAGGCCGCGTTCATACAAGGTGTTGCTCAGCCTTTGCAGCATGGAGGACAGCGCCGGTGTGTGGCACCGTTGCGACGGCAGGATTTTGGCATACGTGCAGAAGAGTGCCGTGGCTGCAGCTCTGCGGCAGGGCGACACCGTGTCGGCCTGCGCCGCTGTGGGTTTGGCCGCGGACTCCATAGGCAGGGATGGCTTTGACTACCGCCGCTACCTGCACCGCAATGGTATTGAGCGGCAGTGCTATATCGACAGCCTTTCATTGGTTGTTGCACCGCGCCCCGGCTCCGGTATTCTTTCGGTGGGGCAGTGGTTCGCCGCCCTGCGCGGCAGCATGCTGTCGCGCATCCGTTGCACATCGCTCACCGACAGCCAGAAAGGCGTGGCCGAAGCCATGCTGCTGGGGTGGAAGGAGGATGTCGACGAGGCTACGCGCCGACAGTTCCAGCAGGCAGGCATATCCCATCTGCTGTGTGTCTCGGGGCTCCACGTGGGTATAGTGGCATGGTTGGCGGGAGTGGCTCTTTCGTGGATGGGCAGGCGCCGCTGGGAGCGGGCTGCCAGGAGCGTGGCGCAGCTCGCGGTGGTGTGGTTCTTTGTGATGCTCACCGGTGCGGCTCCCTCGGCGATGCGTGCAGGCTTGATGTTTTCGTTCATCATTGTCGGCAACAACCTTTCCGATGGCTACAACATCTACAACAATCTGTTCCTCTCGGCTTTGGTACTATTGCTGATAAATCCCTCGGTGCTGTTCAGCGTAAGTTTCCAACTCTCGTACTGCGCCGTGTTTGGCATTGCCGCAGTGCGTCCGTTGCTGTATCCCCGTTTCCTGATGTCACAGACGCAAGGCCGCAACCTCCTCAAGCGTTCTGCCTTGTGGCTCTGGCAACTCTGCTTGGTGAGCGTTGCCGCGCAGACAGCAACGCTGCCTCTGGTGCTCTACTATTTTCACACGCTGCCACTCTATTTCTTGATAGCCAATGTCGTGGTGGTGCCGTTTGCCGGGCTGCTGTTGGCCACGCTGCTTGTCATGGCGTTGCTGGTGGGGGTTGGGCCGCTGGGCGGTTGGGCGGCGCGGCTTGCCTCGCTGGAGCTCAACGCCATTGACGCCATAACCTCGTGGGTGGGACGGCTGCCGCATGCAGTGGTCGACAACATCTACTGCACGCCGCTGGCCACGGTGCTGCTCGCTGCCGCCGTGGCGGCGCTCGCAATAGCCGTGGACAAGTTCTCGGCAAAAGATTTTCCGGCAATTTGAAAAATATTGTGTATTTTTGCAAAACGATTTGGTTGCAGAGAGAGTGTGTTAATGTTGTTGCAAACAGCTGAGATACACACTTGTGAGCATCAAAAGGGAAGTACGGTGCAAGTCCGTCGCAGTCCCGCTGCTGTAAGCTCCGCAAGCAACGTCGCCGAGTAACGCCACTGTGTGCCGCCACAGGCACATGGGAAGGTTTCGGGGACGGGAGCAAGCCAGAAGACCTGCCAAGTCGCGTCTTATGAGCTTTCGAGGAAAAAGCACGGGACAAGGCTGCTGTCGGCTTGCTTGGTCATTATGCAAGTGCAGCCGCTGTTTCCTTGGTCTTTCTCTCGTCAGCTCTGTAGTGGCAGGATATGCCAATGCAGCGTCGTGCTGTAACTGAACAAAAGAGAGAAAAACAACATATAAAAAACATAAAAGCCATGATTAAAAAACTATTATCTGTTGCCATTGTTTTGTTGGCAGCTACAGTCCTTAACGCTCAACCCATGCAGGGTACCAGCGGAAACGGCTCCCATAAGGACAATAGGGGAGGAGCCAAGAATGTAACCTTCAGAGCGTCCGATGTTCTCTTCTGGACAGGCTCGGGCAGCGACTCGGCAGTGGTGGTGATAGGCTGGGACGACCAGTCGGCCCCCTACACGCCTACGGCCTTGGTGTGGGGCGTGCGTTTCAGCGGCTCCGTGACGGCCAAGAACATGCTCGACACAATTGCGGCCTACGACCCACGCTTCACCTTCTCGTTCACCGGTCAGCTCCTCGCAACTATACAGTATATAGACAGCGCTGCGTCACTTTATCTCACCCCCTCAGCCAACGGCGACTGCTACTATGTCAACGGCACGTGGGCTCCCGATGTGTACGCCAACTATCCCATTCATTGCGGCGACCTCATGGAAATCTCGGAGACTTGCTACTTCACCCTTACCAATGCCACACCGGTCACGCCGGTCAGCGGCGGCGGGAATGCAGCTCCTACCGACGCCACCATTGCCGCCTCCGACATTCTCTATTGGATAGGCACTGGCAGCAAGCAGCTTGTGTTTGTGGTCAACTGGGCCGACACCGCACTGGCTTGGGGCTACAAGTTCTCCGCCGACAGCGTGTCGCTCACCACCGTGATGGACAATATCGCTGCAGCCGACCCCCGTTTCGACTACACCACTGCCGGCGGCTACCTCACCGACATCACATTCCTCGCCGGCACCGACACCCTGCGCATCACCCCGGGCAACTACTGGAGCCAGTATGTCAACGGCTATGAGGGCATGGGTCTTTCCCAGGTGCTTCACGACGGCGACCTCAACCGCTGGGCCGACCCTGCCGCAGGTGTTGTCGTCGACAGTGTCTACTACGACCCGTGGGGCTGGTTCTACACCTACGTCTATCCCGGCAACATCACAGCGGTGAGCATCCCCGCCAACACCAGCGGCCCGTTCTGCGGTCCCGTAGGCTCCGAAGGCTGCAACGCTGTGGCTCACAACAGCTCGTCAATCAAGGCTTGGGCTACGGCTTGCACCATAGTGCGCGGTTCGCAAGACCTCTCCAACTCCGGTGCACCGCTCGTGACCTATGGCACTGAGACCGAGGCCGTGGGCCCTGCTGGCGACAACACCATGAACGTGGTGAGTCTTGGCGACGGCGGCTCGGCTACCCTCACTTTTGCCAAACCTATCATGAACGGCCCTGGCGCCGACTTCGCGGTGTTCGAGAACTCGTTCAACGACAGCTTCCTTGAGCTGGCTTTTGTGGAGGTCAGCTCCGACGGACAGCGTTTTGTGCGTTTCCCAGCCACCTCACTCACGCAGACCTACATGCAGATTGGCGGCAACGGCTCTGTCGACCCCACTTTCATCAACAACCTCGCCGGCAAGTTCCGTGTGGGCTATGGCACCCCCTTCGATCTCAACGAACTTCGCGACAGCACCGGCCTCGACATCAACAACATCACCCATGTGCGCATTGTCGACGCGGTGGGCAGCATCGACCCGCAATACGGCACCTACGACGCATTCGGCCACATAGTCAACGACCCGTTCCCCACTGTGAGCTACTCGTCGGGCTTCGACCTCGACGGAGTGGGTGTCATAAACCCCAAGAGCGAAGGCATCGATGCATCGGATGAGCAGGCAGTGGCTGTCTACCCCAATCCCGCCAACAGCTATGTCACAGTGATGGCGGGTGCCGCCAGTGGCTCGCAGGCCACGCTCTACGACATGACAGGGCGTGTAGTCGCCTCGCAGAGCCTCTCGGCAGGACAGCGTGAGGTGCGTATCTCCACCCAGTCGCTGCCCGACGGTGTGTATATGCTGCGCATAGGCGAGCTCAATGCAAAAATTGTCGTCGCACACAGATAATATCGCTCAGCCTCGCAATTTAGCATTCGCAATAACGTTATTAAACTATATGAATACTAAATTCTTTACCTAATTGTTTTGGAAAGCCCTGTAAAGGCGAAATCAATTTTAGGTATAACATTTAGCAATCATTTTAAACTAAAACGTTATTGCGCTATCTTAGAAATTAAAAAAATATATCACAGCTGCTTCCTTGTGGAGAGCGACGATGCGCTCTTGGTGTTCGATTATTGGCGTGACCCTGCGGGGTTGCTTCACCAAGCCATCGCCTCCACGCGGAAGCAGTTGTATTTTTTTGTCTCGCATTTCCATCAGGACCACTACAATCCCGAAATCCTTGAGTGGCCGGCCTCTTCCGACAAGCCACACCGCCTGTTGGTCTCCTACGACACTGTGCGTCGTCGCCGTGTACCCAAGGAGCGTCTTGCCGCGGTGATGCGCCCGGGCCACCCCTACGAGGACAGCCTCATCGAGGTGCATCCCTTTCGCAGCAGCGACATAGGCGTATCTGTGGGGGTTACAGTGAAAAGCAGCGGCGCGACGCTTTTCCATGCCGGCGACCTCAACAACTGGTATTTCGCCGACAGCCCCGATGAGCACCTCAAGGTGTCGCCGCAGCAGATGGAGGCTCTGTACCTCTCCATACTGCGCGAGATAAAGCAGGTCTACCCTCGGTTCGACCACGTGATGTTTCCCGTTGACCCGCGCCTCGGCTCAGAGATGATGCGAGGCCCGCGGCAGTGGCAGGACAGCATCCCCACCGCCCATTTCCATCCCATGCACCAATGGGAAGAGGGTTTCAACGTGTAATTCTTTTCCCCACGCGGAGAATATAATTGCCGTATAATCTGCGGAGAATTATAGTGCTATTAAGCGCAATATAATTCTACATTTTATGTCAGATGTTTCTAATTGGTAACCTCTATTATGGGTACTCAAGAACATCGGTTTGCCATCTCTTGCTGCAGGTCGTCGAGGTGTTGCAGCTCAGCGTTGTGGCGCAGGCGCAGCATGCGGTAGCGCCAGTTTTCCCATAGGTCGCGCATGGTGCCGAGGAGTGACGCGGCGCAGCGTGCGCATACAAACGTCATGACGTAGAACGCCAGTGCGTACCACCATCCCATGACAAAGCCCACCACTATGGTGAGTATCAAGCTAAGCAGACGCCCTGCGAGGAAGTGTATGCCGTAGTTCACCGAGCTGCGGAACTGGGGGTCTTTTACTGTGCGTCGAGGAATGAGGTGCAAAGGGAAGTATACGAGGGGCTGGCACAGGAACCATGCCAGGGCAAAATAGCGGGCGTGGAGTCCCGCCGTGCCGCAGCTGCAGAGCAGTGCCACGGCGGCAAGCACCACGGCAGAGGTGAGCAGCAGTCGCCACCACGGCCACCGTTCGGCGACAAGCTTTTCGCGGAGCTTGTATTTGCGGCAGATGGCGGCATACTCGTCGGCTTTCCCAACCATGGAGGGCAGTGCAGCGGCTTGCTCATTCTCCATGGCGTCGAGTCTGCGCGATATTATCTGGCGAGCGCGGAAACGTCCCCATGCGTTGCACGGCAGTTTCTCTTGTTTGCGTACGGCTTTGTTGAGCACGTTGCTCATGGTGTAGAACTGGTCGTAGTAGGTCTTGCTGCGTATGTCGTGCATCATTTCCAGCAGCCCTGCGGCAAGGGCGTCGCGCATGCGGTTGAGTGCCACGGCCTCGTTCTCGTCCATCAGCTCCATGAACTGTTTCACAGGTATAGGCTTGCCTATGTTGACCACAAGGTCGGCGTAGGGCCGTTCGTATTCGTCAAAGTCTATGCCGGTGGGCACTATGTAGAGAGGCTTGTCGCCCATGGCGCGCTGCGCTTCGGCGGCGATGCGGAACATGCCTTTCACCAGTGGCAGCAACTGGTGGCGGTCGTTGTGGCGCCCCTCGGCCATGAGGCACAGCGGGGTTCCCGACAGCAGCACGTCGCGGCTGCGGTCGAAAATCTCGTTGTTCTTTGACAGGTTGCTTTTGCCGTCGCGTATGCGGTATACGGGCATGATTTTGAGGAACGTGAGGAAGAAACGTGCCACGGGGTTCTGGAATATGTCGGCTCTGGCAAGGTAAACCACCGGGCGTGTGCGCATCATGTAGAGTATGGCGAGGGGCTCCATGAGGGCGTTCTGGTGGCATGGCGCGATGATGTAGTTGCCGTCGGTGGGCAGGTTGTCGCGCCCCTTGATGGCCACATGCCGGTAGTGGAACCGCGCGTAGATGGATACTATGGGGTTTAGGATAAAGTAGAAGAAGTCAAAGTCCTGTATCTGCCGTTTGTTTTTCTTTTCCCGTGGCATAGGCTGTTGGTGATGTATGGTTTGTTTTTTTTCGTTTATTAACGAAATATAGTTGTCCTTATTGCATTGTTGAACTCCATTTCATTGACAATAATTTCATGGCGGTATAATATTTTTTTTGCAACATGGTTATTTTAATGTGATTTGTCGCCGTGTATTGTATATAGCTTTGTTCACTGTGTGTGCCGTACTGTCTGTTGTCAAGGCATCGGCGCAGCGGCCGTTGGTGCAGCTGTGCTATATAGTCGATGGCGACACTCTGCCACATTACGACCTGCCCGCCGTGGTGGTCGCGGCTCCCTATGCGCTGCTCACCGCCGAGGAGATACGCCGCAACCAGAAGCTTATACGCAATGTGCGCAAGACGCTCCCCTACGCTCGCATGGCCAAGTCGCGCCTCGACGAGCTGGAGAAGCGTGCCTCCGGCATGACGCCCAAGCAGCGCAAGGAGGTGATGAAGCAGACCGAGAAGGAGATACTCGATGAGTTCAGCGAAGAGCTGAAGAAACTTACCTTTTCACAGGGCAAGGTGTTGCTGAAACTTATTGACAGGGAGACAGGCACCACCTCGTATGTCCTGGTGGGCGAGTTGCGCGGCAAGATGCGTGCCTCGTTCTACCAGACGTTTGCGCGTATCTTCGGCTATAACCTCAAAGCCCATTTCGACCCGAAGCACAACAAGGAGGACGACCTGATAGACCGCATAGTGCGTGCCATAGAGCTCGGGCGGCTATGATGCTTGGTAGAGTCGGCAGACTCCTAAGGTGAGGCTTGTGTCATTTATGTTGCTGAACCCTGCCTTCATGAGGCGAGGGGAGAGCTCTTCGGGCTTTGGAAACCGCAATATGGAGTGTGGCAGGTAGCGGTAGGCTTTGCGGTTGCCCGAGAGGAGTCCGCAGGCCAGCGGTATTATGTGCAGGGCGTAGAGCTTGTAGAGGGCTGTCAGCACAGGGCTGTCGGGGTAGGAGAGTTCGAGAGCCACCAGCTTGCCGCCTTTGCGCAGCACCCGTCGCATCTCGCGCAGGCCTGCGTCGAGGTCGTCGAAGTTGCGCATGCCAAAGGCCACGCACACTGCGTCGGCCACGCCGTCGGGCATGGGCAGCGACATGGCGTCGCCTTCTTTCATTATTATCTGTCCGTCGAGTCCCGCGGCGTGGACTTTCTCACGTCCTACCTGCAGCATGGCGGGCGACAGGTCTATGCCTACAACCTTGCTGTCGGGCTGAGCCTTGGCTATGGCTATTGCCATGTCGGCGGTGCCTGTGGCCACGTCGACAACGGTGGCGCCCTGCGTCAGGCCGTCACAAAGTTGTTTCACCGCCTTCCTGCGCCACCGCAGGTCCTGCCACAGCGACATAAGCCTGTTGAGGCGGTCGTAGTTGGGGGCTATGTCGTTGAAGAGCTCGGTGGTGGGCATTGGGTGGAGGGGTTTTAGGGATATAAGGTTTAGAGGTTGTAAGGTTTTAGGGTTTAAAGGTTATAAGGTTATAAGGTTATGCTGATGAGCAGGGCGAGTAGGAAGGTGCTAATTACGAGCAGTGGCAGCATGGCGTCGAGGGCGCGCTCCTCGCGGTGCCAAACCCCGTGGAGATGCATCGTGTAGAGCGGCATGGTGAGCAGGCATAGCCACTGGTGCCATGTCGTGGCGGTCAGTGCTATGTATATTATGACAAGAGCCCACCCCGTGGTGATGAGCAAGGTTTGGTATATCCTGGCTTTGCGGACGCCTATGAGCAGCGGCACTGTGAGGCGTGTGGCGCGGTCGGTGGCCATGTCGCGTATGTTGTTGACGTTGAGTACTCCCACGCTGAACAGCCCTATTGCTGAGGCAGGCAATAGCATCTGCGCCTCCAAGCGGTGGGCGACAACGAAATAGCTGCCGCATACCGCTACCAGTCCAAAGAAGATGAATACAAAAATGTCGCCGAGGGCTCGGTAACCGTAGGGGTGTTTGCCGAGGGTGTAGTGCATGGCGGCCCATATAGCGGCGGCGCCGAGGAGCAGCATGAGGAGCGGGGTGGGGGTGAGCAGTGTGCCCCAAGAGAGCCACACCATGATGGCGCCGCTAAGTGCGCACAGGACGGCCACCACGCCAATGCAGCGTTTGAGCTGGTCAGGGGTGAGGTCGCCGCGTTGCAGGCTGTAGGCAGGGGCTTGCCGCTGCTGGGTGTCGGTGCCGTGCAGGTAGTCGCCGAGTTCGTTGCTCATGTTGGAGAGCACCTGAAGCAGCACGGTGGTGAGGTAGAGCGTCACCAACAGCCACAGGCAACTTGTAGGGCAGGTGTGAAGGGTGTTGGCCTTCAAGGCAAGCAAGGAGCCCAGAAGTACTCCGGCAAGGGAGAGCGGCAGGGTGCGTAGCCGCATGGATTTCAGTATGGCTGAGGCTGTCATGCTTCGAGGCAGGCGTCGAGTTTGCGGATGATGTCCTCTTTGTCCATGTGTTGGCCTATGAAGACAATCTTCTGCATGCGGTCGCCGTAGTACTCGTCCCAGTCGTGGGCAAGGCCTGCGTCGCGCTGCAGCATGAACTGCAGCTGGTCGTCGGGCATGGTGGCGTACCATTGCCCCGCCTCGACAAACTTGACCTGCACGCCTGCTTGGTCGAAGAGGTACGACATGTCGGTGTCGTGGGAAAAGTAGCACACGCCTTTGGCGCGTATAACCCCTTTGGGCCATTGCAGGTTGACAAAGCGGTCGAATTTGTCTATGTCGAACGGCTGTCGCCGGTAGTAGAGGAAGGTGCTTATGCCGTATTCCTCCACTTCGCCGCCATCATGGTCGTGGTGGTGATGATGGTGATGGTGGCCGTGCTCGTGCTCATCGTCATCGTCGTCGTCATCATCGTGGTGATGGTGTTCGTGGTGGTGGTCGTGCTCATCCTCATCATCTTCGTGGTGGTGATGGTCGGCTCTGGCTTCGCGATCCTCCTCCTCGGAGGTGAGCCTCTCCACGCCACGCACCCATCCGGCGGCTCCCGAGGTCTCGTTGTAGTCGAACTTGCCGGTGTCGACAATTGCATTGATAGGCACCATGCCGTAGTCGGTCTCGATAATTTCCACGCCAGGGTTGAGCTGGTCTATGATACGGCACAGACGTTGGGCATCATCGGCGTTTACTTCAGATATTTTGTTGAGCACCACTTTGTTGCAGAACTCTATCTGTTGTATCAGCAGGTTCTCTATGTCCTCCTCGCCTATTGTCGACCCCAGCAGCTTGTCGCCGTTGTCAAACTCGCTCTGCATGCGCAGGGCGTCGACCACGGTGACTATGCAGTCGAGGCGCACGGTGCCCCCTTGGTTGTATTGTTCGCCCATAGTGGGTATTGAGCAGATGGTGCGTGCTATAGGCTCAGGTTCGCAGATGCCGCTGGCCTCTATGACAATGTAGTCGAAACGCCCAATACGCTGTATGTCGTTGAGCTGTTCCACGAGGTCCATCTTGAGGGTGCAGCAGATGCAGCCGTTTTGCAATGCCACGAGGCTTTCGTCTTTCTTGCCCACCACGCCGCCGCGCTCTATGAGGGAGGCGTCGAGGTTGACTTCGCCGATGTCGTTGACTATCACGGCGAAGCGGATGCCGTGGTTGTTGGAGAGTATGTGGTTGACCATCGTGGTCTTGCCACTGCCGAGGTAGCCGGTGAGGAGCAGTATTGGGGTGATTCGTTCAGGCATGGTTGGTGTTGGTAGTTTTCTTTTTTTTGCTCGTTATTACGTTATCACGAAATCACGTAATTACGAAATCGCGATATTTGTTATTCAGTGGTGGTGCTGTAGTCGGTTCCGTCGGTGCGGGCTTGGCGTTCGAGTTCCATCTTGCCGAAGCGCAGTGTGATACCGGCGGCAATGTAGCGGCTGTTGAGGTTGCGGCTGTTGCTGCTGGAGAGGAAGTAGGGGTTGGTGTTGCCGCTGGTGGAGCCGTAGCGTCCGCCCCAGTTGAAGATGTCCTGCACGTTGAGGAACACCGAGAGTTTGCGCTTGAAGAAGTCGCTGCGCACACCCATGTTGAGCGAGTAGCGCTCGCCCCTCACGCTCATCAGGCCGAGCGACTTGGAGTTGTAGTTGGCGCTCATGGTGAACTGGTACTGGTCGAATATCTTTGCCCAGGCGTTGACGCGGATACTCCACGACACCATGTCGTTCTGGTCGGTCTTCTGCACGCCGCCGCGCATATATTCCATGCGGTAGCCGTAGTCGTAGACGTTGGCGTACATACGCACGTTGAAGAAGCCTGTGGGGCGGTAGGTCATGTTGATGGAGCTGCCGTAGCGCCACGAGGTGCCCATATTATAAGGTATGGAGTAGCTCACTATGCGCTCCAGGTAGTCGTCGTATTCGGCATCGGTGAGCGAGCTTATCTCGTTGGTGCTCAGTCTGCCGTAGCCTTCAATGCCAATGTTGCCGAAACGCTCGAAGAACTTCTGCCAGCCAGCCTCCACGTTGTGGGTGTAGCAGGGCTTCAGGCCGTCGCGGTTGCCCGTGCGGTAGCTGTCCTCGCCGTAGATGCGCATCTTGGTGACATCCATCTCGCCTGGGTGCGACATGCGCATGGAGTAGTTGAGCTTGAGGTTGTGCATGGACTGGGTGCGGTAGCTTAAGTGGATGGATGGGCGCAGCGAGTGGGTGAAGAAGGTGCTGTCGTCGACAAATGGAGTCTCGCTGTAACTGTAGTAGGTGCGTCCGAGGCCGTAGCCGAGGCCGCTGCTGAGGGTGAAGCCGCCCCAGCGGTGGGTCCAGTTGACGTCGGCGTTGACGGAGGTCTCAGCTCCGCGGAAATTGTATTGGCGCAGTGCGTCGACGCTGTCGTAGCTCTTTCCGCCGTCGGTGGAGTAGGAGCGCTGGTAGCTGTTGTTGGTCTGCCCATGGTCGGCGCGGAGGCCGTAGCTCATCTCGCCGTCCTTGGAGTAGGGGCGGTTGTAGCGTGCGTCGAAGCTGATGCCGTAGTTTTTGTTGTCAGTGAGCAGGTAGCGGTTCTCGTCGAGGTCTGTGTAGCGTGTGTAGAGGCGGTCGTACCACTCGTTGCTGTAGTTGTGGGAGTTGCGGGCATTCAGACCCAAGCGCAGGTTGTGCCCCTCGTTGTCGAACTTCTTGGTGTAGTCAAGGCCGGCATGGGTGAACATCGAGCGCGACCGTGTGGAGTCGCCTATGCCGTAGGCCAGTATGCTGTCTATGTCGAGGGGATAGTATATCTGCTCCACGTTGCGCTCTGACAGGCTGTAGCCCCTGTTGGCGAAGCCTCCCATGTTGGCGGAAATCTCGCTGGAGGAGTCTATCTCGTAGTTGACGCTCATGAAGAAGTTGCCGCCGAGGGAGCGGTTCTTTGACGTGCTGCTGTCGGTCTGGTGCAGCGTGGTGTCGTATTCGCCCTGTGTGCTGCCATCCTTGCGCTGTATGGACCACGAGTTGGTGGCGTTGTTGCGGTAGGTGTAGCGCCCTGCGGCAAAGAGGTTGAAACTCAGGCGCTCCTTGGCCCACATGTAGCTCACCCACGGCCCTACAAAGGGCTGGTTGCTGCCGTTGACACCAAAGGAGACAAACTGGTTGCTCTTGATATGGGCCTCGGTGACTATGTTGATGACCGCCTCGGCGTCGGTGGCGTATTTCGCCGACGGGTTGGTGATGGTCTCTATGCGTGCCAATGCGTTGGCGGGCAGTGTCTGCAGGTAGGTCTTGAGGTTCTCTTCGGTGAGTTTGGAGGGTTTGTCGTTGATCCATATCTCCACGCTGCTCACTCCGCGCAGCGTGATGTTGCCTTCCACGTCAACTTCCACGCCAGGCGCGTTCTGGAGCGCGTCCTCGGTGGTTCCAGTCTGTATTGAGGGGTCTTCGCTCACGTTGTACACCATCTTCTCGCCATCCATCGCGTAGAGCGGCTTCTCGGCCGTCACCACCACCGTGCGCAACTGCTGGGAGCCTTTGCTCAGCTTTATGGTGCCAAGGGCTGTGTTGTTGGTGACCTCAAAGACTTTCCATAGGCTTTGGTAGCCTATGCTCGACACGCGGAGGAAGTACTTTCCGGCGGGCACGCCGTCGATTTCAAAGTATCCGCGCTCGTCGCTGGAGCCGCCTTTCACAAAACTGCTGTCCTCAAAGTTGAGCACGGCGGCATTGACAAACATAAGGCTTTCGCCGCTGACGCTGTCGCGCAGCTGTCCCGTGACTTTGAAGGTGGTGCCGCTTTTCACCACTTTCTTTTGCTTCACCTGTTGGGCACGCGGGTCGCCCGACATGTCGCCGCGGTTCCATCCGCCGGGGCGTTCGCCTCCCGGAGGCGGTCCGCTTGGGCGTCCGCCGGGAAATCCGCCGGGTCGGCCTGGTTGGGCTACACATACGACAGTGGCTATAATCATTATCCACAACACTGAAAGGCTTCTTTTGCTCATGGTTATTGTTTTAGAGGGTTTAAAGGTTATAAGGTTTAATGGTTATGGGGTTTTTATGGATGGTGGCTATTGTTTGATGTTGGATTTATGATTATTTAAAAACTATATTTAAAAAAAAAAATTGTGTGCTGACAGATAAAAAAAACTATTTGTTGCGTTAATTATATTCACCTATGCTTGAATACACCGAACACTGTCTCGACAACGGCTTGCGATTGATATTGCACCGCGACGTCACCACGCCGCTTGTCTCCGTCAACCTGCTGTATGATGTGGGCTCGCGCGACGAGGACCCTGACCTCACGGGCTTTGCACACCTTTTTGAGCACCTTATGTTCAGCGGCACCCCCGACAACCCCTCTTACGACACCGTTGTCAACAGCCTTGGCGGCGAGTCCAATGCCTTCACGGGCAACGATTATACCGACTACTATATCACCGTGCCGGCTCAGGCCCTGCCACAGGCGTTGGCCCTTGAGGCCGACCGTATGCGCAACCTCGACGTGTCGCAGCATAACCTCGACGTGCAGCGTCAGGTGGTTACCGAGGAGTACACCCAGCGCTACATCAACCAGCCCTACGGCGACGCCTGGCTGCGGCTGCGCGCCCTTGCCTACACTGTGCATCCGTACCGCTGGTGCCCCATAGGGCGCGACATAGCCCATGTGCAGAACGCCACCCTCGGGCAAGTGCGCAGTTTCTACGACACCTACTACCGCCCCAATAACGCCATACTCGCCATTGCCGGCAATTTCGACCCCGTCGAGGCAACCGCGCTGGTGCATGAACTCTTTGCGCCCATAGCCCCGGCAGCGCGCCCCGTGCGCCACCTGCCCGTGGAGCCCGACATGGCCGAGGACCGCCGCCTGGTGCTGTGTCGCGACTACCCGTCGGATGCCGTATACATGGCTTTTCTCACCCCTGAGCGGCTGCACCCTCACTTCGTGGCGTGCGACCTGCTGAGCGACATACTCGCCTCCGGCACCTCCTCCTACCTGCACGAGCGTCTTGTGCGACAGTCGGCTTGTTTCTCCGAGATTGACTGCTGTGTCACCGCCGACGCCGACAGAGGGATGCTGCTTGTATACGGCAAGGTGTCGGATGACAAAGACCATGCCACCGCCGAGCGCGAACTGCACAATGCGCTGCTCCATTTTGTAGACAGACCTCTCGACGAAGTTACACTGCAGAAGGTCAAGAACAAGTTCGAGGCCAACCTGTTGCTGCAGCATTACAAAGCCCTCGACAGGGCTGTCGCGCTCTGCCAGTGCGCTTCCCTCGGCGACACCTCGCTGATCAATACCGAGCCCAAGCGCCTGCTTGCCGTTACCCACGACGAGGTTATGGATATGGCTCGCAGGTTGTTTGCCTCCCATTCCGCTACAGTGGTATATGAGAGGAAGAAAGGGGTTTGAGGGTTGGAAGGTTAAAAGGTTTGAGGGTTTTAAGGTTAAAGGGTTGGAATGATAAATGATAGCGATTAAATAGCAATAAGATGGATAGCAATAATACCGGTCGCAATATCAACAAATGGCTTGCCTCCAATAAAATGGGGCAGTTGGTTATAAAACTTTTCACCATACTGGGCAATGTTCTCCATGCCATACTCTTCGGGCTGCTTCTTCCCAAGCGCCACCGAGGTCTTACGCGCAAGGACATCTACACAATCATTTTCAAGTCCGACTCCCCGGAGGGGCGCAAGTTCGACCTCTGGCTACTCGGCCTGATAGGTTTTAACCTGCTGCTTATAATACTCGACAGCGTTCCCAAGCTGCACGACAACATAGGCCTGGTTCTCCGTATCCTCGAATGGTGCTGCACCATAGTCTTCACCTTTGAATACTACCTCCGTATATACTGTCTCCGCTATCCGTGGAAGTATATCTTCTCCTTTTACGGCATCATCGATTTCCTCTCCATCTTTCCCGTCTATCTCAGCATTTTTGTGTCGGCCACGCAGACCCTCTCTGTGCTGCGCCTGTTGCGTCTGCTGCGCCTTTTCCGCATCCTCAAGCTGCAACGGTTCATCGACGAGAGCGGACGCATACTCTCCGCTCTGCGTCGCAGCATGTACAAGACGTTGATATTTATGCTCTTCGTGTTTATCACCGCTGTCATTCTCGGTGCCATAGTCTACACTATAGAGGAGGGCAAGAACCCCAACATCACAAGCATCCCCCTCGGTGTCTACTGGGCTGTCGTCACACTCACCACCGTGGGCTACGGCGACATATCGCCCGTCACGCCTGTGGGTCAGTTTATCTCCATGGTGGTGATGTTGCTCGGCTACTCCATCATAGCGGTGCCTACTGGCATAGTGACTGGCGAGGTGGTCAACGCCCACAACGAGGCCAAGAGCGGCAAGGCGCGCGCCGAGGCTGCCGAGCAACGGGATTACAAAAAGGAAGACGACGCCGGCGAGGAGACCGTGCAGGAAACGCAGGCCCCCGAGTCCATCGGCGAGCAGCCACACGGCGGAACGCTCGAGCCAGTGTCGCACTGCCCCCACTGCGGACACGACGAGTTTGATGCCGACGCCATATACTGCAAGCACTGCGGCACTCGCCTCGACCGCATCAACAACCGCTCATGGATCAGCGACTTCTTCGCCCAATAGAAACTTTTGACATATAATTGCCGTTAATTAAGTCATTAATAAATAATTACACTAACAATTAACGGATATTAATGTTTAGGTTTGACAAATAAACGTTAAATACGTTATGTTTGTTTTAAAAATTAATTTTTAGTGGTCACCCACGTGATTGCGTTTAATTGGTGATTTTTATGTAAATTTGCATATTGCATATTTGCAGTGCGGTTGCTTTTAAGTGGCTGTATTGTAGTTGTATGTGTCGTAATAAAATAATTATAAAACAATAAAAAACAACACCAAGCTATGAAAATTCGTACAATACTGGCGGCACTGCTGTTGATGGCCGTTGCCGCAGTGCCGGCACGCGCCGACGAGGGTATGTGGCTCCTCTCCCTGCTGGGCCGCAACTACGCCGACATGCAGAAGGCAGGCCTCAAGCTCAGCCCCGAGGATATCTATTCCATCAACCAGAACTGCCTCAAGGATGCCATTGTGGGTCTCGGCAACGAGGGTTCGCCGTTCAGCCACTTCTGCACCGGCGAGATTATCAGCACACAGGGTCTCATGTCGACCAACCACCACTGCGGCTATGGCAAGCTGCAGGAGCATTCCACGGTGGAGCACGACTACCTGCGCGACGGCTTCTGGGCTTACAGCAAAGACCAGGAATTGCCCAACCCGGGTCTCACCGCCTCCATCCTGGTGCGCATGGAGGATGTCACCGACCGTATACAGAAAGGTCTGAGCGACGACATGTCGGAGGGCGACCGTGCCAAGGCCATTGAGCGCCTCTCCAAAGAGATAGCCTCCGAGGCTGCTGCCAAGACAGGCTACGCCGCACGCGTGAAGCCTATGTTCAACGGCAACCAGTTCTTCCTCTTCATCCATATCATCTACAAGGATGTGCGCCTGGTGGGTGCTCCTCCCTCGTCGATGGGCAAGTTTGGCGGTGACACCGACAACTGGTCGTGGCCGCGCCACACCTGCGACTTCTCGCTCTTCCGTATCTACACAGCCCCCGACGGCTCGCCGGCGGAGTACAGCAAGGACAACATACCCCTCAAGCCCAAGCACTCGCTGCCCGTGAGCATACGCGACCTCCATGCCGAGGATTTCGCTATGGTGATGGGCTTCCCCGGCACCACAGACCGCTTCCTCACCTCCTACGGGCTTAAGGAGACTATGGACATCAACAACACCATAGTCTATCGCGTCCGCAGCGTCAAAATCCGCGTGCTCAAGAAACAGATGTCGGCTTCGCGCGCTGTGCGTATCAAGTATGCCTCCAAATATGCCTCCTGCTCCAACTACTGGAAATATTCCAACGAGCAGAACAAAGCCCTCACCAACCTCGGCATCATGAAGGTGAAACAGGACATAGAGGCACAGTACCTTGAGTGGGCCAAGGACAAAGACCCCAAATACACTCGCGCCCTCGACCTGCTGCGCGAGGCCTACGAGTACCGCGCACCTCACCAGACGGCAATGACCTACATCGCCGAGGGTCTGCTCTCGGGCACCGAGCTGCCCTTCCAGTCCTTCAAGCTCGGCTACAACCTGCTGCCATATCTTAAGAAAGGTGTCGACGAGGATGACCGCCTCAACGCCATCGAGAAAACACGCAAGCGCGGCATGACTTTCTACAAGGACTACGACATGGAGACCGAGCGTGAGATATTCTCCTCTATGTGCAGCTATGTCTACAGCCATATAGAGTCGCGCTACTGCCCCAAGTTCCTCGAGGATGCCCACACCAAGTACAAAGGCGACTTCAAGCAGTATGCCAGCTACGTCTTCTCCCGTTCCGTCTTCGCCACGCAGGCCTCCTTCGAGGCTTTCATGCAAAAACCCGATGCCAAAAGGCTTGAGAGCGACCCGCTCTATCAGGCCGGCAAGGGTGCCTACGAGGCTTACCGCCAGATTTATGAGTCGATACCCAGCCAGCAGAACGACAACCTTGAGCGCGGCCAGCGCGACTTTGTCGACGGCATCATGCAGATCAACCAAGGCAAGAAACTGCTCTGCCCCGACGCCAACTCCACCATACGTTTCACCTACGGCAACGTGCGTCCCTACGACCCGCGCGACGCTGTGAGCTACTCATTCTACACTACCCTGCGCGGTGTCATGGAGAAGGAGAACCCGCGCGACGACGAGTTCAACGTCCCTGCGCGTCTTAAAGAGCTTTACAAAGCCCATGACTTCGGCCAGTATGCCAACCCCAAAGGCGAGCTTCCCACCTGCTTCCTCACCACCAACGACATCACCGGTGGCAACAGCGGCTCTCCGGTCATCAGCGCCGACGGATGCCTCATCGGCCTGGCTTTCGACGGCAATGGCGAAGCTATGTCGGGCGACATCAACTTCGAGACCAACCTGCAGCGCTGCATCTGTCTCGACAGCCGCTACATGCTCTTTGTCATCGACAAGTTTGCCGGTGCACAGAACCTCATCGACGAGATGAACATAGTGCGGTAGCGCTGCTGCTATGCTCAATGACAGCTTAGGCTGCGAATAGCGCGGGGGTGTCTCAAAAGTTTTGAGACACCCCCGTTTAATAGAACAGCGTTTTATTATTGCAGCCGCTCTCTTGCTATCCGCGATAGAGTGGCTATGTTTATTGCCTCAAGCTCCACATCCTCAGTCTGGTGTCGCTTCGTGGAAACCTACGTACCTCTCGCCGAGCTGCCGCAAATAGAAAGCAACCTGCGCGGAAGCCGCAGGCTGCTCCACAGACCAATAGCGAGTTACAAAAAATGCTGGACGTGCGTGGCACAGTCCAGCAATGTGGATTACATTACTACCAGCTTGCCCACTGCCGTCTTGTTTTCGGTGTTTACTTTTATGAAGTATGTACCTCTCGGCACGCCGTCCAGATTGAACTGCATAGTGCAACCGTCCTGACAATGCTTGCTGAAGCGGCGCAGAGCCTGGCCCGTCACAGAAAAGAGTGATAGTTGCACGTCGCCGCACGCTCCTGTTACAACCACCGTTGCGTCAGCATTGCTGTTGGCAGGGTTTGGGTATACAAGCATCGTCAGCCTGTCGTTCTCCGTCTCAGGGGCTATCAGTCCGGAGTTGGTGTCTGGCAGCGTGCTGAAGCACACCGTGTCGCTCCACTCGCTGACACTGGAGTCGTCGCATATCAGGCGCAGGGCCACACAGTAGTTGGCATTGGCTGCGAGTCCACTCAGAGTGGCCGGTGGACGGCCTACCACGGTGTCCTTGCGAACATACCCCATCTGCAACAGCTGCCAGCGGCTCTCGCCGTCGTAGGCCTGCCAGTGTACCGTGGCGGAGTGTGTGCCGGTGTCTGTCACCGTTGGATCTCCGGGGCGGCGGCATGGTGCCTCTGGTGTGGTGAATGTGGCGGTTGCCCAATCGCTGAGGTTGTGGCGGCACACGCGGCGCACCTGCCATTCGTAGGCTGTCACGCTGCGGAGTCCTTGCTCGTAATAGGCTGTCGCCGTGTCGCGTCTGGGCAACGGCCATGCTGTGGACCCTGCGGCCTTGAAGCGATAGTCGAACAGTCCAGTGTCGCTCCACCGCAGCGTAGCCGTGGCCCATGTGGTGTCACCCACAGCGAGGCCTGTGGGCGCGGGGCACGCAGGCGGCATTGTGTCGAGGCACGTGGCATGAAGCTCGAACCCGTAACTGTGGTATAAACCGTCTGATACAAAACTTATGGTCAGTGCACCGTTGGGGTTCGTAGCCGTGAATGGACCTACGTTGAAATCGCTTCTTGAGTTGGAGTGGAATATGCAGGAGTCCGCCGTGCTCATGCCATCGTATATTGCCATCGAGTCTATGTATGCGTGAACCTTGCCCGTGCCGCTCAGCGACACGTAGGTGCCGTTGGCTAGGGGCAGCAGTGTCAGGGTGGAGTGTTGTAGAAAACTGTAGTCGAGGCTGGGCCCCCCGTCGTCGTAGAGCATGACGTCGCAGATACGCAGTGTGTCTGTCGCCGACGTGTGCATGTGCCACTCGCCAGTGATTGCGCTGACAGGGCCTGTAAGGCGCGAGGTGTCTCCCGTGCCGCATAGCCGCCTCACATAGAAGTCGTAGGTGGTGCCGGTTGTGAGACCGGCTATTGTAATGCTGTCAGCCGTGGTCTGTAGTGTGGTGCCATTACCGGGTGCGAAGCCCCCGGGACCGTACTCTACAAGTGCCGTGCCTCCGCCTTGCCCATTGAGCCACTTGAGGGTAACCGAGTTAGATGTCAGTTCGGTCACCTTTAGGCGCTTGTGGCGTGGGCATGGGTTGTAGTAGTCCAGCTCTATGTCGTCGATATAAGCTTCTATCGCGCCCTGCCGTGGGGTTGCGAGAGCCACATAATGCCCGCTGCCGATATAAGATGAGAAAGGCACGTCTATCTGCTCCCATTCGCCTACCCTGGTTACCGACACCGTCTGCACCGGTGTGAAGGTGGCATAGTTGTCGGGGTCGCTCATCACGCCTACCATCACCTCTGCCAGCGACTTGGCACCGCCTCGCTTCGCCATGGCAAACAATGTGTCGATGCGCAGCAGGTTGAACGAAAGATGCAGCTCGCTCACGTCGGCATCCACGGCAGGCAGTACAAGGTACGACATATTCAGTCTTGGCGACGATAGGCACAGCGACTGGTTGCCAGAATAGGCATGTCCGCTAAGGGTTTGTCGTGACGACACATAGATGTAGTGGCGTCCGGGGTCGTGTACATCGTCGTATCTGTGCCAGCAGTCTTGAAACTGCGCATGGCTGTTGCCTTGTCTCCATGTCTCGAAATTCTCGTGCAGCGGCAACCCTGCGGGGTGGCAACTGGTTTTGACTGTCACGGTGTCGCTGCGCCTCCGGTGCGTCGAGTCGTCGCACAGCGCCGTAATCCGGAAACGGTACTCCACGTCGGCGTTCAATCCTGTGTAGAGATGGCGTTGCGCCGTGGTTGCTGAATCGTCAACAATCCATACTCCCGAGGTGTCGCAGTGTTCGAGTCTCCATGCCGTTTCACCCGTCCCGTGCGACCATCTGACAAGCACGGTGGTGGCAAAGGCACTGTCTACATACAGCACCGGCTTGCCGCAGATACCGGCACTGTCGCAGTCACCATAAAACACTATGTCTGGGCGTATACTCAGGCGGCTGCGGCGTCCGCGGCAGGTGTCGGGATTTATGTTCTCGCCGTAGCGTAGCGAGTCGCGGAAGACAACCAGCGACACCGTGTCGCGCATCGGCACGTAGGGCGAGTAGAACCGGGTAATGGTGCCTGCCGCCATCGTCGGCTCGGCCATCATTACCGACATCACTATATTCGACTGTCCGTCCCAATAGAAAGGGGTGCTGAAATCAAAGCGTTCCTCACCCATCGCATCCCATCTATGCGTCTTCTTGCAATAGCGTTTTGTTGTGTCTATAGGAATCCATCTCCTGTTGTCAGCGCTGCCTTGGTAGGCCATGCGCGATGTGGTGTCGAGATATATTGATATGATCTTGCCTCGGGGGTATGGCATAACGGCAAATATATAAGGATACCACCTGAAAGCGCAGGCATACAAGTTGCCCGGTGCAACGCCCATGTGGTAAAGCTCGTCGCGAGTGTATATGGTTTGTGTAATCGAGTTGTCCCATCCGGGGTGAATAGGCACAGAGGGTACGTTGCTCACCCATGCAACTATCGCTCCGTCGTCCCATTCTGTTTTGCCTCCACGCAGGCACAGAGGCTTGAGCATCACCGTGTCGACAGGACCATACAGCCCGTTGCAGTCGGGAGTAATCTGCACAAGATAGTCCTCGCCAGGTTGCAGCGAGTCGAGCAACAGGTGCATGTCGGTCGTCGTAACGGTGTTGCTTTGGTGGCTGTCCTCACAGGTTATGTGGTAATAATCTGCGGCTATGCCGGCACCTGGCATCATGTCCCATGTGAGCAGTGCCGAGGTCGTGCCAAGCTTTGCCGCTCTCAGCTGCGTAACGGGGGGGCATTCGGGCACAACCTCCAGAACCACATCGTCAATATAGTTGGTGTTGCCCGACTTGATAACAACATATCCGCTGCCATGGTATCCGCTGAAACCTACTCTGAATGTGTGCCACTCCCTGTCGTTGGCATCGATGGAGAGGGTGGCAATATGTCTGAACGAGTTTAGGTTGTGATAATTGTCAATCACGCCCACAGCTATAATACCTTCTTCCAAAAAATTGTCATTCAAGGCTTTGAATGTAAGCATGAGTTGCGACAAGTCACCATTGTACCGTGGCAGCCTCAGGCTTTGGCTGCTTTCCATTTTTATGAATCCGTGCCTGAATGTTGCGCTGTCGGTGTTTGGGCGCAGTCGGCGGTTCAAGGTACAACACGACACTAGCGAGCCTCCGGGTATGCCTGTGACACCGTCGCCGAAACTGGCAATGAATGGCAGGTCGCTGCTGGTCAAGGGGGAGCATATAGTGTGAAACGTGTCGCACACGCTCATAGAAGTGACACTGCTACATTCCGACCTTACACACACCGTGTAGCGCGTGTCGCCGCCCAGTCCGGCAATAGTAATGTGTGGCGTTGATGTGCGTACCACGGTGCCTGTATCTGTCTCAAGACTCCCCTCGCCATATTCCACTATCCAATGCCTCGCTGTGCCTTGCCGCGCCCAAGAAACCCTGCAGCTCGTGTCCGTTATCGAATCAAACGTTATAGTGCCAGGCCGTTGGCAGTTGTGTACCTCTATCGACACATTGTCCACGCAGGCCGCCCATCGAGCAGCAGTGTCGGCATTGTTGAGCCATATAAAAATAAGGCGGTACGAGCCACCTGCAATATTGCACTCCTTGTCCGCGTGTCGCCAGTCAATGGCACCGGTGTCTTGCCTCGTTTCGGCAAAATTTATCTCCCCCCTCCACAGGTCGATCCATTCGTTTGGTGGAGTTGGCAACGGACCACTGTCCAGTGACCAGTCGTTGGGAAAACGTCCTGCAACAAGAGGTGTCTGGGGGACCGGTGCCAGATAGGCAAGCATACAGTCCGAGAATTGGTATCCGCACAAGCCGTAGTCGAACGATACGTTGCAGATGCCGCCCTGCGTCGTGAAATCGTAGTAGGCATACACAATGCTCGAGTCCGAAACGTAGGAGTTGTCCCTTCCTGACGTTCCCGACACATAAAGTCCGTATGAACCGTTTCGGGATGCTCCTGTGCCTATGCACCATCTGTTGGGTTCACTGCCGTTCTCCATCATCCACCCGAATGCCTCTCCCAGTGTCTCAAAGCCGCAGCGGTAGCTCACCTGTTGAGCCATAAGCCCGCCGCACTGGCTTAGTGCAATGAGCATGGCCGCTGCATACAGAACATTTTTATTTGCTGTCCGAGTCTTCCACATCTCTTGTTATTCGTTTACAGGTTTTAGGTCTACAGGTCATAAGGTTGGAAGGTAATAGGGTATATTGTATCTCTCCCATCTATACTGGTACGCGTGAGTCGTCCTGTCACTCCACGACGACCTTGCGCAGTAGGGTCTCTTTGTGTGTACGCACCGAGAGTAGGTACACGCCTGCGGGCAGGTGCGACACGCTGAATGTCGCCGTCTTGGCGTTGGGCGACAGCTGTAGCACTGTGCGGCCCGAGGCGTCGCTAAGCGTTATCGAGGTCATAGCCTTTTCACACCCCACGTTAAGTTCTGTGCGCGTGGGGTTGGGCGACACCGTCAGCAGAGGTTCCTGCGCATCAGCGGGTTGTGCAATTGCATTGGGCGTGTCCAGAGAATCGAAATAGGCCACGAAAGTGGTGTCTTGCATTAGCAGCACTTGGCGTGGGTTGTTGGTGTCACCATCGCTCCAGTGGCTGAAGGCAAAACCCTCGTTGGGCACTGCGCTGAACTCTATGGTGTGCCCGTGTGGATGGTACCCCGCCCCGAGGGTATGGCCTTGCATACCGTTAGCCGCAACCACCGAGAGAGAGTCGTTGTCGACTATAGGCAGATAAAAGCCATAGACATTGGGATAATGGTAATTGCCCCAAACAACTCTATTGCCAACAGTGATTTTTTCCAGTGCCCAATCTGTAGGTTGGCAACAGCCACCAGCGCTTTCTCTTGAGGCGTAGTGGGTGGGTCTATAAAGATAAGCATTTTGTCGCTCAGGGTCTATAACATTGCTGTTAGCCGTTCCACCTATGTAGAATACAGAGTCGACGGTTACCGGTTTGTCAAAATACACATCATACGCTTCTATCGACAAATACTGGTTGCTGTTTGGATGCATGCTGAAGCGCATTACATGTGGGTTATGCACAGTGTCCCATCGTATCGAATCAAGCAAAATCATAGCGCCAGAAACTGTATCGGACCACCCTATAAGACTGGGGAAAATACCTTTTTGATATAGATATAGATATTCAGGCAAACGGATTGTGTCGTTAGAAACAGGTCTATCGGAATAATTAAAGACAAGAGCAGTGAGACCTTTTATCTTCAGTGGCTCTTTGGTGTACATCCGTTTAAAAATAAGAGTGCCTTGCCCCCAACTGATGGGGTCGTGTATTTCTGACATTCCATCGCAGCAGTCAGTAAAATTCGAGTTTGTGTCAAGGTAACAGCTACATGTGTCAAACCATGATTCCCCATAATAATACCTGCGGTGCCGGTCGGTTATAGTGTCAGAATAAGTGTTATTTGGATTCACCTGCGCATTTATGTCAGCAGTTAACGCCGTCAACAAGAATAACAATAGACAAAATTTGTGATATGATTTCATGGCTATTTTGTATTATTGGTTTTTAATTGTTATAATATCACTATCCGTAATCATTCGGAACATATGGTTATATTGGTAACAGGAACTTGATTAATTAATATTGAAGTAACTGGATACGCAATAGGGTTATGTGGATACCTATTCCAAATGCCATAATTATAACCATATATAGCTGTGCATTCAATGCTGGCGTTTGGTATATTGACAACGTTTGTATAAAAACAATCAGGATATTGCAGTGCATTAAAATATTTGTGACGTAACAGACTTAGTTCATCGTTGCTATTAACTTCCGAACTCCCGATGTGAAGGAACTGGTTTACACCATATGCACCGATATATGTATCTATTGATTTAAGGGAACCTACGGTATATGTTAAGGCAAATAATGGGAAGTTATTCGATAATGGATTGGTTCCCCATTCTATAGTCGGAATATAGTATTGAGAACTTGCATTCAAGGTCAATGATACAGATGCCCAAGGGGATGTATACCTACTAACATCAATCAGCATAGTTGCTGCGGTATTCTGCGCCCCCATTATTGCATTAGGCGTATTGCCTAATCTCAACACATAAGAGAATAACCCTAGATTCTGCGATGTTGTTCCGTTTTTTGCTATAAAAGACAATATACCACTTTCCATACTGAATGCGCATATTCTTAATGGCTTTTGGAAATATGTTGTTTGGGGATTTGGTAATGTGGTCCCATTGACAGATATCGTGTTTAAATAGAATGGGTATATTTTATTAGACAATTGCATTCCGCCATAATAAAAATAGGATTCTTTTCTATTATGTCTTAGCCATATTGTATTTGAATCACCATTAAAAGCGGAAACAGTTATTATTGAATCAACAGTTCCTGTTATGTCAACCAACTTTTCTGTCGAATTCACGCTGGGTGTCCTTATATTATTATCCCACCGGATTCCGCCAGAGCAATCAGGATAAAATTTAACCCTTGCAAAGCAAGAGGATCTATTTACATTGTTTTTTGGCAATCCTATCACATCCAAAACAACATTTGTTATGTATCTACTTGTACATGTCCCGTTTGTTATATAGTACGGATTTTGTTCGGTGTAGGCAATCAACTTGGTAAGATGTTTTGCACCTTCTACATCTCTAAGATACACGGAATCAGTAAAAGCACCCACTATAGAACAATCCAGATAGAAAAAACCAACAAAACCAATCGAGTCAAAGTTCCTTGTTGGTGGGAGAATATCGTCATACAAACGTCTTGTACCACAAAACACACATAAGTCGGTTGGCTTGCCTGTTGTATCTTCTATTGTAATAAACTGAACATCATAAACACGGTATGCGTTGGGTAATACTGCCATCTTGGCCAACACATTATTTGACATTGACCGCCTGTAAATCGTGGTCCTACATTCGCCAGGGAACGGCGGATTGATATGAACAACGCTAAAGTCTTCGTTATATCCAAAGACAATCTCATCTACATTATTGTAGTTACGCACTATTACATCTTGGACGAATTCACTCGGATAGGAATAGTGATCACTGGTGTATTGTGCACAAATAGGCAAGGCCCTGCATAAATATAGCAGACAGATTAAGGTAATAAATTTCTTCATAACTATTTATTTTTTTAGTGATATGCAAATAATAACTTGGGAAATTGAGAGTGCCTTTTCTCCGCTGCGCTATCGAAATGCCACTGGCATTTCTTCACTCCGGGGCGCATGTTGTTTTCTGTCTTGCTGCCCCACACTGCGTGCGGGGTTATTCGCTGTCCATGTTTTTATTTCATAGGTGCTATTCGCTATCCATGTTTTTATTTTTACGGGAGCTCATGACTTCAGTTATTGAGAGCTTGCCCCTCCGGGGCAATTCAGTCCCAACTTATTTTTTTAACATTACTTAGGTTTTTTATTTCTATAGTGATTTTTTTTGTTGTAGTCATACTCTACAAATATAGAGTGGCTCATTGTGCCAACAAAAATTTAATACGGACAATGGTGTAAATATTTGGCTTTTAATCAAAAAATAACAAACTCAATTTACAAATTCGCATTACAAATTTACATAAAATAATCTCCATCTGCATTTTTTTGTTTTTTTTAACAAAATCATGCATGGCATGTGAATGAGAACCAATTTCAGGCGGGGTTTATGATTCGCAAAATGTTATTTTCCACAATAATAAGCGTGTATATAGTGTTTTCAATGCAGTTGATTACTCGTAAAAAATGCGAATTTATTCTATTAAATAAAAGTGTTTTTTTTGCATTCATATAGTCTTATGTGAAAACCGTAAAATTGCTTGATTGGCTGGATGCCAATAGATAATAAATGAGGGAGACCTTTGAGACACCCCCGCGTCACTTATGGCCTGTGGCATGGCTGTTGCTATAGTTTTTGTAGTTTCTTTGCCACGTCGCCTGCGGAGGTCTGTATGCGGAGGATGTAGGTGCCTGCGGGGAGGTCGGAGAGGTTGAGAGAGGCGGTGTTGGCGGAGACCTTTACAGTCTTCACGAGTTGTCCCGTGGCGGTGTATATCTCAATCTTGTTGATAGAGAAGCTGCACACCACCGAGGCTTGCGACGAGGTGGGGTTGGGCATTACCGCTGTGAAACGGCTTGCCGGAGAGTCCTCTATGATGTTGCCCGAGGCTAAGGCCTGAAAGGCCTCACCCTCGGTCCAGAGGCTTTTGGCGTTTTCGGCGCAGTGGGCTCGGACAAAGGCCACATAGCGGCGGCCTGGTTCGAGGCTGTCGAGGCACACCATGGAGGTGTTGAGGCGCAGCTTGGTGCCCAGTTCAGGGGAGTTGCCCACAATGTCGGCGAGGCCGTAGGAGACCTCGTAGAAGAGTGCGTCGCTGTTGGCGCTCCAAGAGAGGTAGGCCTTTTGTCCCTCCACGTAGAGCAGGTGGAAAGTCTGCACCGTGGTGCAGCCGTACCCTTCGGCCCATTGGAAGCCGTCAAGCCCCATGCCGGTGGTGTCGATGATGGGAAAAAAGACAGGCCAGCTGCACGTTTTCGGATTGCAGCACTGGTTTATTACCCAGTTGGTATCGTATGCGTCAAGCCAACCATCTATTTCAAAAGTCCTGACATATTGTTGTGTGTGGTATCTAACTGTCATATTTTCGTGTGGAGTCATTGGGCATGAGTGGCACGGTCCTTCCGCTTCGCCCCCTTCCATGTACATGAGCAAGTATGAGGTATAAGGGTGTTCGAGACCTTCATAATGTCCAGTGTTTTCATTGTAATAGAAAGTGTTGTTATATGATGTTCCACCGACAAAGAATGAGTCGGTGACGGTAATCGGTTTGTCGAAAAATGCTTCATAAAGTAGCATTGTGTCCAAGGATTGTCTCCAATGTCTTCCGGGTCCGAATGTGTCTCTTACGTCACGATAGTTACCCCAGAAAGGCCATTGGTAGCGTGGGTGAGCCGTGTCCCAACGTGTCTCGGCAAGCAGTACGGGGTCGGACGAAGTGGCTTTGTAGAGCTGGAAATATTCGGGTACACGGTTTACAGTGTCGCGAAAGTTCCAACTAGAAGTGTAATTTTGTCTTCGTATCCAGTCGGCATATTTGTCACTGCAACAGCCTGCTATGCCAATGATTTTAGCGGACGAGAGGTCTCGAAGAATCTTAAATATGTTGGAGAACAAATATTCCACAAGTGGACTCCCATTTCTGTTCCGCTATGGCAGTAGTCAATCCAATTCCGCCCGTAGTAATAGAACGTGGACTCGCGCTGTCCACGCTGTAGAGTATACATCTGAGCCGATGCGCCAACAGCGGCAAGAAGAAATATGGCAAGCAATATTTTTTTCATGTTTGTATATGTTTTAGTATTTTTCTTCACATTTTATTGAGAGTTTTATTTCCTCGACATAAGGTGTAAAAGTTATGGGTTGGGTGTTGCCGCGGTAAATGGCTAATGGATAAGTATGCATTTTGGCGTTGAAATCTTCGGTGGGAAATGCCGAAGCAAAGTCCGTTTTGCTGCAAGTTGGAACAAATCCAACGGGAACTGTGTATAATGCGAGGTCCAATGACCCGCCACGGTATCCTGATGAGATATAGTTTTGGTCGAAGTCGAAGTTGTCGAGATGGTCTCGTGTAATACCAGAGAGGTAGTGAAACTGAAAGGTGCCAGGTGTGGGCGGGTATGGAATTTCGGCAGTAATACTTTCGTAGGTGAGGTTTTGGCTGTCTATATCCATCAATAAGTACAAGGCTTGACTTTGTCTATTGTACCTTATGTCTTTTATGCGAGAGATTATGTTTGTTTTGTCGTAATTAATCAGAGTGTGAAGCGGTGCCACATTCGGTATTGTCAGCATATCTGTGATGTCATAAACATGGAGCAGAACGCCCTCGTATGTTGTATAATTAGGAGGATACCCATACTGCCAAAAGGAGGCCAAGGCAACTTCGTTGTTAACTGTCCATGTCATTTGCCAATTGTTAGAAATGACGGGGAATGCATTAGCATATTGGGGAACATTGTTGGATGGAAAGTAGTAGACATCATCGTATCCGTTTGTTCCGTATGACGTGTAAGAGAAGATGTCTGGGGCACTCGTTTTCATGAATACCCTCATTTTGACTGCGTCATAATCATTGAACATAGTACCCCCGGTAACAATATAGTTGTTGGTAATAGTTATTTGGTTCATTTCTTCAGAATACTCACCCGATGTTCCCGATGAGTATGCCCATATAGGTGTGAAAGTCGACATGTCGATAATGGTCTCTAACACGCAGGAGCCACCTGTATTTCCTCCTAAAATTCCGACGGCCACAGCCGATGTTTTTGTCCCTTGCATAACAGGCTTTTCATATACCTCCACTTCTTTGAATTCTCTTACGGGTACTGTCTGGTTGGAGGTACTTGCCAAGAAATTGTTCGCCAAGAAAATAGGATACGATAAGAAAAACGCCTGATATATTCCAAAGCAACCGATAAACCCATCTTGTGTGTTGGACATGTAGTAGCCACACATAATAACGGTGTCATGCCTGTATATTTCAAAGTCGTTTACATAATAACCGGTTGGCATATCAAATTTGTAAAGTATTGTCATATTAATATCCGACAAGAAAAAGTAATTGCCATTAGTGGTCTCTGCATAACCAACAAATTGAGTGTTGTCATATTGCCGTATTATGGTCCTAATTACATTGCTTGGATAACTTTCTATGGCATATCTTTCGGTTTGGGCAATGGGCGAAAAATGTGCCGCATAGGATGGCTGTGATAATAATTGCTTTTTTCATAACATGTAATATTGCTGATTGATTAATGTATATTATTTATTATTAGGACTATATGTTGTTTTTGCGATATGTTTGCCCGAATTTTTGATACCGCAAAGTTACGTTTTTTTTATGGAAAATGCAAATTTTCCATAAAAAAATGTATTGTTATAAGAAGGATTGTTTACTCTCTTCAACAGCAGAGGGTTATGCTTGCCGTGCTATTGATGATGAGGGTGCTGAGCGCCACTTTGCGCTTAGCTATTGAACTGCCACTGGCGTTTCATGAATCGTTTCATGAGTCGTTTTCTGGCTGCGGCAGTGTAAGCAAGCTTCCACTGCTCTTGCTTAACGAAAACGTTGCATAGCCTGTTGCGGGCTAATCCCAGTAGGAGTACTCGCAGAGGGAGTATTTTAGGCCGCGGTTCTCGCTCTCGAGAGCTGTGCAGTGGGTGCCGCGCTGGTCGAGCTCCTCTTTGCTGTAGACCTCCACGACACCGTCGTAGCGGTAGCAGCGGCACTGCTTGGAGCAGGAGGCCAGTGTCGCCGCGACAATGCAGAGGAGTGCTACAGGGACGAGGTGCAGCCTCTTCAACAGAGGTGCCGTCAGGTCGCGCTCGCAGAGGACCACCACCGCCACGTAGACCAGCAGCAGGGCGGTGCCGAGCACCAGCTGCCATACGAGGGTCTGCGGGTCAAGAATCTCGGACACTGTGTAGAGTGCCGCGGTGAGCAGCACGTAGCCGCCTATGGACTTGAGAGGGTAGGGCACAGGGTTGCGCCTGCGGCCTACAAAATAGGAGAGCAGCACACACACGCCATAGCCTGCCACGCCGCCCCATGCACACGCCATGTAGCCGATGCGCGGCACGAAGATGATGTTGACCGCGAGCAGGGCGAGGCACCCCACAGTGGAGAAGATGGCCCCCCACCAGGTCTCCTCGTTGAGCTTGTACCAGAACGAGAGGTTGAAGTATATGCCCATGAGTATCTCGGCAGCCATGACTATGGGCACGGCACGCAACCCTTGCCAGTAGTCGCTGTCGATGACGTATTTAAGCAGGTCGAGGTAGCCTGTCACGGCAAGGAAGGCCAGCAGGGTGAAGATGACGAAGTATTTCATTACCTGCGCCTGTGTCTCCTTGCTCTTGGCATCCTTGCCGGCACCGAACACAAAGGGTTCGTAGGCGTAGCGGAATGCCTGTGTTATCATGGCCATTATCATGGCTATCTTGATGCAGGCGCCGTAGATGCCGAGCTGCACCTCTCCTTCGGGGCCGGGCACAAGGAATCGGTAGATAATCTTGTCGGCCACTTGGTTGAGTATGCCCACGATGCCGAGCAGCAGCAACGGCCATGCGTAGCGAAGCATGGGGCGCAGCAGCTTGGCGTCGAAGCCATAGCGCAGCTGTCGCAGTTCGGGGATGAAGGCGAGGGTGACGGTGGTGGTGCAGATAAGGTTGATCTTAAAGACATAGCCTATCTGGTCGGCCGGGTCGTACCATCCCATGAGCCAGTCGAAGGCGGGGTCGGCGGCCATCTGGGGAGCCAGCAGGAAGACAAAGAGGTTGAGCCCTATGTTGGCTATGATGAAGGAGAGCTTGAGGGCTGCGAACTTCCAGGCGCGGCCTTGCAGACGCAACAGGGCGAAGAGGATGGCCTGTATGGCGTCGATGGAGACCACGGCGGCCATCACCTGTATGTATTCGGGGTGTGCCTGATAGCCCAAGGCTGGGGCTATGGCGCCGTTGAGCAGCAGCACCAAGGCCATGAAGAGCGCCGACACGGCAGTCACCGCCACCAGCGAGGTGGTGAACACCCGTCCGGCGGCGCGGCGCCCCGCCTCCTCGTCGACGGCTTCGCGCCGCAGCTTGTTGGCATAGTAGAAGAAGGTGGTCTCCATGCCGAAGGTGAGGATGACCTGCAGCAGGGCGGTGTAGGCGTAGATGTTGGTGATGACGCCGTAGCCGCCGCTCGCGGCGGCTATCTTATAGGTGTAGAGCGGCACCAGCAGGTAGTTGAGAAACTTGCCCACTATGCTGCTGAGACCATAGATGACAGAGTCGGAGAAGAGTTTTCGGAGAGATGACATGGTGTATAGATATTTATCTGCTCAAAAAACCTATTATTTCTTGTTCGTTGATGGTGCGGTAGTTGTAGGTGGCGTGGACTGAGTCGCCCTGCATAAGCATTATCAGGGGGAACATGCCGTAGGTGAGGTGCAGAAAGGTGTCGGGGGGTATGTTGAGCTGGCGGTATCTCGGCGAGAGTGTCTCGGCAAAGAAGTCGTCATAGCGCGACGGCTCGGCTTGGGGGAATATGTTGACGAAGAGTGAGCTGTCAATGTCGTGGCGTTGCTGCATGGTGCCTATCTTTGTCGCTGCCAGGCGGCAGAAGTGGCACCCGGGGCTGTAGAATGCGAGTATCCTTGGGCTGTTGGACGGTGCAAGGTGAAGCAGTCCGTCGGGCTCCTCCACATGGCGGGTGAACATGGGTTTGTTGTAGGGCTCGTCTACGGTATGGAACAGCCAGTTGTCGGGTGGCGATACGATGAACACCGTTGCTATGGGCGCGGCAACCACCAAGGGCCAGAGCCAGGGGAAAGGGCGCCAGTTCCACTGGCGTGTGCGCATGGCCACAAGGGTCATAAGGATAAGTATGGCGTTCTTGGCGAGGGAGCGCACGGGGTTGATGTCGACCAGCTCGCCGAAGCAGTGGCAGTTGTCGGTGCGGCCGGAGAGTGCCACAATGGCGAGGAACAGGGAGAAGCCTGTAAGTGCCAGCAGGGTGCTTATGGTGGTGAGGCGTGCGCATAGGTTGCTGAGCAGTCCTATGGCGAGGAGCAGCTCTATGGCTATGACAAGACGCGACAGGATGAGGGCGGCGGGGAGAGGGAACCAGCCCAGGCTGTAGACGTAGATCTCGAAACTGTCTATGGAGAGCATCTTGGCGACAGCCGATGCCGCGAAGACCACGCCCAGGAGCATCTTCACCGCGAAAGGCAGCCACCGCTGCCGCGGCGACAGATTATCTGTAGTCGGAGTCGAGGTCATTTTTCTTCACTCTGGTGCAGGTTACTTCCCTGATGCGTATGTCGCCCATGACATCGTAGCCCAGCTGGGTTACCTTGGAGCAGCTGAACGTTGGGTCGACATAGACATAGGTAGGATCCGACGTGTCGTCGTAGGTGCAGCGGCATTTCTTCTCTTTGGTGCACGAGGTGGCGGCCAGTGACGCCAGGGCGACGATAGCCACAGCGAGAGTGGCAAGCTTGCGGTTGTTGGTGGTCTTGCGCATGGCTATTCTTCTTTTTGGGTGAAATCGAAGTCGGTGCAGAACACAGTGTCCAGTATGTCCAGAGTGGTGGCGTTGCGGTCGTAGCGCACGAAGTGGATGTTGTTGCAACTGCCGTGCTTGATGGTTACAAGGCGTATGTCGGCAGAGTGTGTCACGGCGCAGCGGCACGGCTTCTCCTTGGCGCAGCCCGCGGCTCCGAGGGAGAGTGCGGCGGCGAGCAGCAGTAATATGGCTTTACGTTTCATGTCTTTGGTTATTGTTTCGTGTAGGTGAGGTTCACGGGGCGGCCGCCGGTGTAGCTTTGCAGCATGCCGGTGGTGTCGTTGAAAAAGGCGGGGTCGACGGCCACTCGCATGTGGGTGGAGTCTATCATGTGGAAGTCGGCGGTCTGCTCCTCGCCGTTGACTATGGCTTTGCAGATGCCGTCAACGCCGTCGAAGGTGTAGGTGAAGTTGTGGTGCTGCGGTGCCGGCAGCAGGTTGGCCTCGACATCGAGGGTGCCGGTGGCGTCGGTCTCAAACAGTATGTCGCTGCTGTAGATCAACTCTATGTTGACAAAAGGGATGGTGGTGCTGTCGGCGGCGTGCCACAGCGTGTTGGCGAGCGTCGTGACGGTCTCATGTGAAGTGGTGTCGGCCGGGTTGTCGGGAGTGTCGGGATCGTCCGGTGTGTCGGGGTTGTCGATAGGGGGGACTACGGGAGTGTCGTCGGCAGGCTCCTCTTTCTGGCAGGCTGCAAAAGCGATGAGTGCCACGGTTAAGGTGGCAAAGAACAGTTTTTTCATTTTATTTGATGATTTTGTTTTTTATCACGTTGTCATGAGTTTTCGTGGCTATGGCTATCTGGCTCCTTCCACAATAAGCACTATCTCGCCTTTCACTGGGTGGCTTGCGAGGGTCTGTGCCAGTTCGCCGAGGGTGCCGCGGAGGGTCTCGGCGTGGAGTTTGCTTATCTC
This sequence comes from Bacteroidales bacterium, assembly GCA_017454015.1. Lineage (GTDB taxonomy): Bacteria > Bacteroidota > Bacteroidia > Bacteroidales > P3 > Colimorpha. Next base: position 81,186 of record JAFTDW010000006.1, read on the forward strand.
GCGCGAGAGCGAGGCGCGCCGTTCGGTTCCGAACACTTCGCCCATCTGTTCCACTGTCTTGGCTATGCGGAAGGGCGACTCGTAGAATATCATGGTGCGCTGTTCGGCTGCGAGGCTTTTGAGGCGGCTCATGCGCCCCTTGGGGTGAGGCAGGAAGCCCTCGAACACAAAGCGGTCGGAGGGCAGCCCGCTCTGTGCCAGTGCTGGCACAAAAGCTGTGGCACCGGGCAGGCATTCCACCTCGATGCCGTTGGCTATGGCTTCGCGGGCTATGAGGAAGCCCGGGTCGCTTATGGTGGGGGTGCCGGCGTCGGTGACAAGAGCTATGGTGGTGCCGGCAAGCAGTTGGTCTATTATGTGTTGCAGTGTGCGGTGTTCGTTGTAGATATGGTAGGACTGCATAGGGGCGCTTATGCCGTAGTGTTGCATCAGAACGGCAGAGGTGCGGGTGTCTTCGGCAAGTATAAGGTCAACCCCTGAGAGCACCTCGACGGCGCGATAGGTCATGTCGCCAAGGTTGCCCACAGGGGTCGGCACAAGATATAGTTTACTCATCTTCTTCGAAGTCGTCGGGTATCTCCATGTCGTGGAAGACGTTGGTGACATCGTCGTCCTCTTCCAGCATGTTGATTACTTTAAGCACTTTGCGCATCGACTCTTCGTCGATGGAGCGTGTGGCGTTGGGTATGCGTTGCAGCTCGGCGCTCTCGCACTCTATCTTCATCTCCTCGAGCATCTTGACCATGGCGCCAAAATCCTCGTAGGCGGTGTAGAGGGTGATGTATTCGTCGTCGACTTCCATCTCTTCGAGGCCGCCGTCGATAAGGGTCATCTCCATCTCTTCGACATTCATGTCGGGTTTGCGTGGAATGACAAAGACACCCTTGCGGTCGAACAGGAAGCTGAGGCTGCCGTTGGTCTCCATGGTGCCGCCAAACTTGTTCATGATGGAACGGATGTTGGCCACGGTACGCATGTTGTTGTCGGAGAGGCATTCTATGAAGAGGGCTATGCCGTGGTTGACGTGGCATTCGAACGTCAACTCCTGCATCTGGGCGGCGTCCTTGTCGGAAGCTTTGTTGATGGCACGCAGCAGTGTGTCCTTGGGCATATTGCAGCCGCGGGCGTTCTGGACGAGGAGGCGCAGACGGGGGTTGCTGTCGGGGTCGGGACCGCCCTCGCGGACGGCTACCGCCACCTCTTTCAAGATTTTGGAGTACTGTTTTGAGCGTTTTGCGTCGGCAGCGCCTTTGGCGCGTTTAATCTTTGACCATTTGTTGTGTCCTGACATAATGATTAGAGTTATTTATTGTTTAATTTGTTGATTGTTTATTCTTCTTGATGATGGGTAGTGGTGATGGTTGCAGGCTGAATTCGAGGTAGGTGATGGGTTTGCCTTGTGCAAGCCACATGGTCTCGTAGAAGGTCTGTATAAGTGTTGCTTCGCCCGCCATGCCGGAGTTGTAGAGGTCGTTGGTGCTGGCGTGTACTGTGGCGCCGTTGGGTGTGAGCACTTCGTGGAGGGTGTACTCGTAGAGCTCCTGCGAGTCGGTCTTGAGGTGTATGTGGCTGCCTGTTTTTAGGAAAGTAAGGTAGCGGTTGAGAAACTGGGGCGAGGTGAGGCGTTTGGCTTCTTTCGTGGGCTGCGGATCCGGGAAGGTTATCCAGATACGGCTCACCTCGTCGGGTCCAAAGAAGCCTTGTATGAGCTCTATGCGTGTGCGGATAAAAGCCACGTTGGGCATCTGGCGCTCGGTGGCCGTCTTGGCGCCGCGCCATAGCCGCGCACCTTTGATGTCCACGCCAATGTAGTTGCATTCGGGGTGCGCCGTGGCGAGAGCCACGGTGTAGTCGCCTTTGCCGCAGCCCAGCTCGAGGCATATAGGGTTGTCGTTGCCAAAGTAGGAACGCCAGTTGCCGCGCAGGGCAAAGCCCTCCTCCTGCAGTGTGCTGTACGACACTTGGAAGAGGTTGCCGAACGTCAGGTTCTCCTGAAACCGCTGTAGCTTGTGCTTTGGCATAATTGTTGGTTAGAAACTCTTGATGCTCATGTCGCCGGAGTACCAGCTCTTGAGGTGGTTGTAGAGTTTGTCGGCGGCGGTGCGTGTGGGTGCGCTGCCAAGGCTCACATAGTAGAGTTTGTTAAGGTCGATGATGTATGCGTCGCACCCTTGGTTGCGCAGGTTGAAGGCGAGGTCTTCGGCAAACTGGTAGTTGATGTAGAAACCTGCTATCACGTCGAAGCCCTGTTTGCTGTGCTTGTATACCGGCACGCGGGGGCCAGCCGGCTCGACGGGCTGTTTGGGACGTGCGGCGACTTGGTCGGCCTCTATGTCTTCGCGGCTGAGCACGTTGTCGAGCAGGTCGCGGAGCATTGTGGCGTCGAGCAGCTCGCCCACCACCTGGGCCTGGCTGCGGCGGCTCTTGACCGATTTGAGGTAGTTGTAGCAGTAGTCGTGGATAAAGTCGTTGTAGAACGCCAGGCGGTCTGGTGCAAAGCCTGTGCCGTCGAGGAGTATGTCAAAGCGCGTGCGCGCGTAATCATTTATTTCGCGCATCATATAAGGATAGGCTTTGCTGTAGCGCTGCTCCTTGAGGAACTGCTGCACATAGCTCGACATGGTGCGCTCCACGTCGGAGCAGGCGTCGCTTATCTCGTCGTGGCTGTATTCGAGAGTGTTGGTGCTGAAAGTGTAGAGGCTTGCCATGCCGAAGATGTCGGCGTAGCCTTCGTGGGCCTCGCTGGCGCCGGCGTTGCCCTCGGTGTTGGAGAGCATCGACTCAATGTCGAGGTCGGGTGCCTGTGCCTTTTTCTGCATGGAGGGGAACACCTTGCCGATAATGCCGTTGGCCGATTGCTTCAGGCTGTTGCTGTCGGGTAGCACGAAGTAGGCCGCCACGCATCCAAGCAGGAGCACAAGCAGTATTATGATAAGCCACAGCCACCAGCGGCATTTGCGGCGTTTCTTCTTCTCCGTGACAGCTTCGTCGCTGTCATTGTCGTTGCCAGTGTTTTCGGTCTCGTCCTCGTCGCTGTCGTCGTAGTCGTCCTCGTCCTCGCTGTCGGTCGGGGTGTCGGTGATAACTATTGACGAGGCGTTGCCGGCGGGTTCCGGTTGCATGTCGGCAGTCTCTGGTGTCTCATTGATTTCAGCAGCCAGCGGCGTGGGCTCTGGCATGGCTTCCGGCTCCGGCATGGGTTCCGGCTCCGGTTCGGATTTGGGTTCGGGCTCCGGTTCTGGTATGGGTTCCGGTTCCGGCTCTGGTGTGGGTTCGGGTTGCACACTGGCGGTCTCCGGTGTCTCGTTGGTGTCCGCAGCCAGTGGCTCCGGTACCGGTTCGGGTTCTGGAGCGGGCTCCGGCTCCGGCTCGGGCATGGGTTCGGGTTCGGGTTCAGGTTCAGGTTCAGGCTCCGGCTCTATGGGCTGGATGGGCCTGTTGAATGCCATGAACGGGTTCTCGGCGTCGCGCGAGGGGGTGAACTGCCGCACACCGGCAATGGGCTGTTTTATGCGGCCCGACGAGAGGTTGGCTTCCGATACAAACTCGTAGCCGTCGTCGTTGGGGCGCAGTGTGCCTATGCCTTTGAGGTGGATAAAGCCCTCCTTCTCTATTTGCGAATGGATGGCTGCGGTGTAGTTTTTCCACATCTGCTCGCCGGTGACAAGACCCACACACTCTTTCTCGGCTATGTAGCGCACTATGCCGTTGCCGTTGCCCGTGGCGGGTGAATATACAATGTCCTCGCTGGCAGGGTAGTAGGTCTGCGAGGCCTCGTCGTAGTGGGCTTTGACATGCGAGAGTGAGAGCGTTCCCACCCCCGGTATTTCGAGGGAATGGCCTTGCTGGATGTAGGATGCAATGTGGTCGGTAATATTCATGGCTGTTGTATGGGGTTTGATAGGGTTTCTATTGGGTTGTATGGGGCTTGATATGGTTCTCTCTGTTTTTGTAGGCTAAGGGTGCAGTGTCTTTATGAAGTCGTGCAGGTCCTGTGGGGTGTCTATGGAGATGTTTTCGGTGTCGGTCTCGGCAGTGTAAATGTTGATGCCGGCCTGTAGCCAACGCAGTTGTTCGAGGCTTTCGGCAAGTTCGAGGGACGACGGCTGCATGGCTGCCACCTTTCTCAGTGTGTCGGGGCGGTAGGCGTAGATGCCTATGTGTTTCATGTACACGCCGTCGCTGAGTTTTTGTTGCAGCAGGGTGTTATCGCGGCAGTAGGGTATGGGGTAGCGGCTGAAGTATAGGGCGCGGCCTTGGCTGTCGCGCACCACCTTCACCACGTTGGGCGAGATGAGCTCCTCGGCGGTGTCTATACGTTTGCACAGGGTGCCTATTTCGGTGCCGGGGTTGTTGAACAGGGCGAGCAGCGCTTGCAGCTGTGCGCTGTTGACGGCGGGTTCGTCGCCTTGTATGTTGACTATGACGTCGTAGCGTGAGCCGTCGATGCTCCTTGCCACCTCGGCGGCCCTGTCGGTGCCCGAGCGGTGGTTGGCGGAGGTGAGCGCCACTTCGCCGCCAAAAGCTTGCACGGTGTCGGCAATGCGGCGGTCGTCGGTGGCCACTATCACGCGGTCGAGCAGGTGGGTGCCCACGGCGCCTTCGTAGACCCATTGTATCATGGGACGGCCTTCGATGTCGGCAAGGGGTTTGCCGGGAAACCTTGTCGAGGCGTAGCGTGCGGGTATTATGCCGAGGGCGTTGGCCATGGGTGAGGTGCTATTGGTAGGCTATCAGAACAGTCCGTTGAATTCAGCGTCGATTTTGTTGATGACCACGCCGAGGTCTTCGGGGTTGTCGGCAAAGTTGCAGTCGTTGATGTCGACCACAAGGAGGCGCCCCTTGTCGTAGCCTTCAATCCATTTCTCGTAGCGGTTGTTGAGGTTGGTGAGGTAGTCGAGGCGTATGGCGTTCTCGTATTCGCGGCCGCGCCGCTGTATCTGCCGTATGAGCGACGGCACGTCGCCGCGCAGGTAGATGAGCAGGTCGGGAGCCTTGATAAACAGCGAGAGGAGCTCAAAGAGCTGCTGGTAGTTCTCGAAGTCGCGGGTGTTGAGAAGCCCCATGGCGTGCAGGTTGGGGGCAAAGATGTAGGCGTCCTCATAGATGGTGCGGTCTTGCACAAAGTCGGCACCGGAGTCCTTTATCTCCATCATCTGGCGTATGCGGGTGTGGAGGAAGTAGATCTGCAGGTTGAACGACCAGCGCCGCATGTCCTCGTAGAAACTGTTGATGTAGGGGTTGTTGTCGGTGCTCTCAAAAAGGGCGCGGTAGCCGTAGTGTTTCGACAGTAATTTTGTGAGCGTGGTCTTGCCAGAGCCGATGTTTCCTGCTATTGCAATATGCATACTAAGTGAGAATTTACAATGTGGTTGTTGCATTAAATATGTCGCACATCCCTGATATACAAAAGTATACTCGCAGGGGTGTGGACGCTTTTAAAAAGCAAATATATAAAAAAAGCATCACATGACGAAAAAAAAATGTATTTTTGCATTGTGATAGTAACGGTTTGAAAGCTGTTTAAAACGCTCTTAAACTTTGATTGAACGACAATAAACGATAAACAAAGCTATGAGTCTTATCAAGTCAATTTCAGGTATCCGCGGCACCATAGGGGGTGTGGCGGGCGAAGGACTGAGTCCTCTCGACGTGGTGCGTTTCACCACCGCTTTTGCTTCTTTCCTGCGTCGGCGCAAGCCGGAGGGGCGTCTCAAACTCGTGGTGGGGCGCGACGCGCGCCTGTCGGGCGAGATGGTCGACCGCCTCGTCACAGGCACCCTCATGGGTATGGGGGTCGATGTGATAGAGACTGGCTTCTCCACCACTCCCACCGTGGAGGTCACCGTGACCGACCGCGGCGCCGACGGCGGCATCATCATCACCGCCAGCCATAACCCCAAGCACTGGAACGCCCTCAAGCTCCTCAACGCCAACGGCGAGTTTATCAATGCCGATGAGGGCAACGAGGTGCTGCGCCTTGCCGAGAGCGACAACATAGAGTATGCCGGTGTCGACGAGCTTGGCCATGTGTCGTATGTCGACAACAGCATTGACCGCCATATCGAGTCGGTACTGAGCCTCTCGCTCGTGGACTGCGACGCCATACGGAAAGCCAATTTCCGGGTGGCCGTCGACGCTGTCAACTCCACAGGCGGCCTGGCTATACCGAGGCTGCTCAAGGCGTTGGGTGTTCAGCATGTGGTGGAGCTCAACTGCGACCCCACGGGCTGTTTCGCCCACAACCCCGAGCCGATACCCCAGAATTTGGAGGCTATAGCCGCCATAGTGCCTGCCGAGCACTGCGACCTCGGCGTGGTGGTGGACCCCGACGTGGACCGTCTTGCCCTTATCTGTGAGGACGGCTCCATGTTCGGCGAGGAGTACACGCTGGTGAGCGTGGCCGACTATGTGCTGGGCCACACGCCGGGCAACACTGTCTCCAACCTCTCGTCGTCGCGTGCATTGCGCGACGTGACGCAGAGCCGCGAGGGCTGCAGCTATGCCGCCTCGGCGGTGGGTGAAGTCAACGTGGTGGCCCTCATGAAAGAGACCAATGCGGTGATAGGCGGCGAGGGCAACGGCGGCGTCATCTACCCCGCCCTGCACTACGGCCGCGACGCCCTTGTGGGCGTGGCCCTCTTCCTGTCGCATCTGGCTCACAGCGGCAAGAAAGCCAGTGCGTTGCGCGACAGCTATCCGCGCTATGTCATATCCAAGAACCGCAAAGACCTCACTCCGGGCATGGATGTCGACGCCATCCTTGCACGCGTGGCGGCGAAATACAAGGCAACGGCGGGCTGCAGCGTGAACACTGTCGACGGCGTGAAGATAGATTTCGAGCGCGGATGGGTACACCTGCGCAAGAGCAACACAGAGCCTATCATCCGAATATACAGCGAGGCACCCACCGAGGCGGAGGCCAACAAGCTCGCAGGCGACGTGATTGCCGAGATCTGAGCGCACGGCCCGATGTCTCGTAATAACGCATAAAGTAAAAGAATCAACCAAGAACCAATAAAAATAGACACAACACCATGTACAACATTGATTTGAACGAGAAAAAGAAGATGATAAAGCGTTACCTCACATGGGGCATCGCAGCATTGTTTGTATTCATACTTCTCAGCTCGTCGTTCTACACCATCAAGTCCACGCAGCGCGGCGTGCTCAGCACCTTCGGCAAGATGAGCGACAACGTCATAGAGGACGGCCTCCACATGAAGATACCGTTCATACAGACCGTCAAGAAGGTCAACATCCAGCAGAAGAAGTTCGACGGCAAGGAGAACAGCTACACGCGCGACGTGCAGACCTCGGAGGTGGAGTATACCATCAACTACGACCTTGTGCGCGAAAACGTCAGCAAACTCATGAAGAATGTCGGCGACGACTACCACAACCGCATCGTGGTGCCCTTTATCCGCTCGGCCATGAAAGAGAGTTTTGGCAACTTCGCCGCCACCGAGATAGTGGAGAACCGCGACGACGTGCGGCGCGAGATAGAGACGCACCTACAGCAGATACTCGATGCCAACTACTTCACCAATATCCAGTTCCAGCTTGTCGACATTGATTTCGACGACGACTTTGAGAAAGCCATCAAGGACAAGCAGGTGGCGGAGCAGGCAGCCCTCAAGGCAAAGAACGTCACCATACAGGTGGAGGAGAAGGCCAAGCAGACCAAGATAGCCGCCGAGGCGGAGGCCGAGGCTATGCGTATCAAGGCCAACGCACTGGAGCGCAACCCCAAGCTCGTGGAGTACGAGGCTGTGCAGAAGTGGAACGGCGAACTGCCCCACTATATGCTTGGCAACTCGGTGCCTTTCATAAACCTGAAGTAGACAGGTCTATTCTGCCACTGTACACAAAAAAAGCAGCGCCCAAATTAGGCGCTGCCTTTTTTATATTAGGCCGCGGTTGCGGAGCAGCGGCTGCACCGAGGGGTCTTTGCCTCGGAACTGGCGGTAGAGCTCCATGAGGTCGCTGGTGTTTCCGCTCTCGAGGATGTGGCGGAACTTGCGGGCCAGCACCGGGTTGTAGAGGTCGCCGCTCTCGCGGAACGCCTCGAAGGCGTCGGCATCGAGGATGGCTGTCCAGGTGTAGCTGTAGTAGCCTGCCGAGTAGCCGCCGCTGAAGATGTGCTGGAAGTAGGTGCTGCGGTAGCGCGAGATGATCTGCGGTATGAGGCCTATGCGTGCCATGTCGTCATCCTCAAACTGGGGCAGCTCTATATGGCGCGGCTCGTTGATGGTGTGGTAGTCCATGTCGAGCAGTGAGGCGGCAAGAAGCTCGGTGTTGACGAATCCCTGGCCGTAGGTCTGGGCGGCGATGATCTTGTCGATGAGTTTGTTGGGTATGGGCTCTCCGGTGGCGTAGTGGCGTGCATACTCCTTGATTACCTGCGGGTGGCGGCACCAGTTCTCCATGACCTGCGAGGGGAGCTCCACGAAGTCGCGCGGCACGTTGGTGCCCGAGAGCGACTTGTAATGGCAGCGGCTGAGCATCCCGTGGAGGCTGTGGCCAAACTCATGGAAGAGGGTCTCTGCCTCGTCGAAGTCGAGGAGCGCCGGCTTGCCGCCCGAAGGCTTGGAGAAGTTGCACACTATCTGTATGATGGGTATCACGTTGTTGCCCTTGCTGTCCACATACTGCTCGCGGAAGTTGGTCATCCATGCGCCGCTGCGTTTGCTGGCACGCGGGAAGAAGTCCATGTAGAGTATGGCTATCACGGTGTCGCCGTCGAGCACCTCATAAGCCGTTGCCTCGGGGTCGTAGTTGGGCAGGCTGCCGTTCTCGCGGAAGGTGATGCCGTAGAGCTTGGTGGCCACGTCGAAAGCGCCCTGGCGCACACGCTCCAGAGGCAGGTACTGGCGTATGGTGTCGTCGTCAAGAGCGTAGCGTTGCTTGCGCAGCTTCTCGCTGTAGTAGCGCCAGTCCCAGGGCTGCAGGGCGTCGTAGCCGTCGGCACGCAGCATCTGCTCGTATTCGCGGCATTCGGCTTTGGCTTTGTTGAGGGCGGGAGTCCACAGCTGGTTGAGGCAGTCGTATACGGCTTGCGGCGTCTTGGCCATGCAGTCGTCGAGCACATAGGCGGCGTGGTTGTCGAAGCCGAGGATCTTGGCGCGTTCAAGGCGCAGGTTGACGAGGCTGTCGATGATCTGGCGGTTGTCGTATTTGCCCGAGGTGCAGCGTTGGCTGTAGGCTTCCCATATCTGTTGCCGCAGTTCACGGTTGGTGCTGTTGGTGAGGAACGGCAGAAGGCTGGGGTTATGGAGGGTGATGACGTACTTGCCTTTGGTGTCGTCGCTCTCGTCGGCTGCCTCGCGGGCTGCCTCTATCTGGGCGGGTGTCAGGCCGTCGAGCTGGTTCTCGTCGAGCACCAGGCGGTATTCGTTGGAGGCTTTGAGCACGTTGTTGCCAAAGCGCAGCGAGAGGGATGCTATCTGCGTGTTGATGTCGCGGAAGCGTTGCTGCTGCTCCTGCGGCACGTTGGCGCCGTTGCGCACAAACGACTTGTAGGTCTCTTCGAGCAGGCGCATATCCTCGGGTTCGAGGCCGAGGGTGTCGCGCTGGCTGTATACCTGCGCCACACGCTCAAAGAGGCCTGCATTGAGGGCTATGTCGTCGCCGTGGGCGGTGAGCAGCGGCATGGCTTCGTTGGCTATGGCCTCAAGCTCGTCGCTGTTGTTGCTCTCCATGAGGTTGAAGAAGACCATGGTAACCCTGTCGAGCATGGCACCGCTGCGCTCGTAGGCCACGATGGTGTTCTCGAAGGTGGGAGCCTCCTTGGATTTCACTATCTCGTTGATCTCGGCTTTCTGCAGCTTCATGCCCTCTTTCATGGCGGGGAGGTAGTGTTCGGGTTTTATTTTCTGGAAGTCGGGGATGCCGTAGGGCGTGTCCCATTCGGAGAAGAAGGGGTTGTTCATGGCGTTGTTCTTTTTTTGCGCAGCCGACGGCCAGCAGGCTCAAGACTGCAATGGTGATGATGCTGAATGCAATGCGTTTCATTGGCTTGTTATTTGTCGTTTTTTGGGGGACTTGTTTTATTGTTTTTTCGTTATCGCGTTATCACGAGTAGCTCTCACTCTGCGCCACGCTGCTTGCTTCGTTTGCGGCGTGGCTTTGGTTCGGCAGTGAGTGCAAGCTCTCACTCTGCGCCACGCTGCTTGCTTCGTTCGCGGCGTGGCTTTGGCTCGGCAGTGTGAGCAAGCTCTCACTGCTCTCACTCTGCGCCACGCTGCTTGCTTCGTTCGCGGCGTGGCTTTGGCTCGGCA